>DASYBB010000245.1:0-21147 GCA_036501025.1 Streptosporangiaceae bacterium | reverse complement strand
ACGGGGTGTCGCCGATGGTCAGGTGGGGCACGGAGTCGGCGAAGTCCCCGCCGTACGGGGGGTAGGCCGGGAAGGCCTCGACGACGTGCTGGGTCAGGGCCCGGAACGGGCCGGGGTCGCTCGGCGCGAGCCAGACCACCTCCTCGCCGAACCAGCTGGTGCGGTCGAGCCGGAACCCGAACCGCGGGACGGCCGCGAACAGCTGCCCGAGCTCGCTGAGCACGCCCGCGTCCAGCTGGCCGGGCGGGATGAACGGGTAGAGCACGGTGATGTGGGCCGGGACCCCCAGCGCGGCGCTGGCGTCAAGCCGCTCCCGGTGCGGGCCGACGACCGCCTCGGCCTGGGGGATCTCCACGATGAGGCCGCTCTCGGGACCGGGAGTCGTCACCGCTGCACCCTATCCCCGCGGCCAAGGGGCCTACGGGGTCTGCGGGGCAGGCAGGGCCGGCTGGGCCGGCGGGACGAGGGTGAAGGCGAGGACGGCCGCGGCCAGGGTGGCCAGGCTGACGGTGGCGGCCAGGCCGGTCATGCCCAGGGACTGGGCCAGCAGGGGCCCGGTGACGGCGCCGGCCAGCGTGGCGGCGGCCTCGCCGGTGAGGAACACGGCGCTGATCCGGCCGAGCGCCGCGTTGGGGATCACCCGCTGCACGGTGACCTGCGGGATGACCAGCGCCATCGACCCGGACATGCCCACCGCGACGGCGGCGGGCAGGGCCGCGGCCAGGGACCCGGAGTGCCACAGCAGCCAGTAGCCGGCGGCGCTGGCCGACAGGGCGGCGGCCAGCAGGGTCCGGGCCGGGCAGCGGTCGAGCAGGGCGCGCAGGGCCGGGGCGCCGAGCAGGAACCCGACGCCGAGCGCGGCCAGCAGAAAGCCGGTCGGGCGGCTGCCGCCGAGGTGCTGGATGCCGAACGGGATGAGGACGGCGGTCAGCGAGGCGTTGGCGGCCAGGAAGATGACGGTGACCGGGAGCAGCGCGCGGGCCGCGGGCGACCGGGCCAGGATGCCCAGCCCCGCGCGCAGGTCCCGCCCGACCTCCCGGACGGCCCCCGGCCCGGCGTCCTTGGCCGTGCTGCCGGGACGATCCGGGTCGGTGCTGCCGGGACGGTCCGCGGCCGTGCCGCCGGGACGGTCCGCGGCGGTGCTGCCGGGACGGTCCGGGGCGGTGCTGCCGGGACGGCCGTGCCGGTCGCCCGCGACCCGCGAGGTCATCACGCCCGCCCCGGCGCCGACCAGGTAGCTGACGACGTCGGCGCAGATCAGCGCCCGGATGCCGAGGGCCGCCAGCAGGATCCCGCCGAGCGGGCCGCCGACCAGCCGGACGACGCCGTCGCGCAGGGCGTTGAGGGAGTTCGCGCTGGTCAGCATCGGCCCGGTGCCGACCATGGCCGGGGTGCGGGCCTGGACGGCGGGCGCGAAGAGCACGGCGCCGCTGCTCTCGGCGGCCAGTGCGGCGTAGATGATCCAGTACCGGCCGGGGGAGAGGGCCAGCAGCATCGTGGCCACCGCGGCGGCCTGGCCCAGGCTGGCCGTGATCATGAGCCTGCGCCGGTCCCACCGGTCGGCCAGCGCGCCCGCGACCGGGCCGAGCAGGAGCTGCGGCAGGTATCCTGCGGCCAGCGAGAGCCCGGTCTTGGCCAGCGATCCGGTCACGATGAACAGGTGCGCGGGGACGGCCAGGACCAGCAGCCACGAGCCGAGGGAGCTGATGCTCCCGCCGACCCACAGCCAGCGGAAATCACGGATGCGCAGAGCCTGGAACATGATGTCCTCCGCGATGAGATATCTATTCTGACAGAATAGTTTCGCGAGGATGTGTTCTGTCAAGACAGGAGGAACGATGGGCGCTCCGGAGGTCGGCCGTCAGCTGCGCGCGCTGCGCACCGCGTCCGGGCGGACCGTGGCCTCGGTCGCGGCGGACGCCGGCCTGTCGGTCCCCTACATCGCCAACCTGGAGAACGGCCGGGGCAACCCGACGGTCGCGGCGCTCGGCCAGCTCGCGGCGGCGCACGGCATGCGGCTGGCGATCTCGCTGGTCCCGGCCGCCGACGCGGCGGACGGTGACGCGGCGGACGGCGACGCCGCCGGGCCGCGCGCCGGGGGCGTGCCGGCCTCGCTGGTCCGGCTCGGCCGCACCGACCGCTTCCGGCGCACGGCCCGGCAGATGGCCGGCCCGCTCGGCGCGGACGAGGCCGAGGTCAGCGCGCAGCTGGTCAGCGTGCTGGCCGCGATCGCGACGACGCTGCGCCGCGACCTGGCCGAGGCCGACTGGTGGCGGCTGCTCGACGCGCTGCTGCTCGTCGCGGCCAGCCCGGCCGCGGGCTAGCGGCCGGCCCGGGTCGGCGCCCCGGCGCGCAGCTGCCGTCTGGCGCGCGGCTGGCGCCCGAGGCGCGCGCCCCGGTGCGCTGCTAGCGGCCTCCGCGGGCCTCGGCGTGGCGGCGGGCGACCTCGGCGATGAGGTCGGCGGGGAGCGGCTGGCCCAGCGGGAACTTCAGCGTGCTCTTGGCCGAGCGGTACGGCTCGAGCCGCCGCTCGAAGTCGGCGTCGCCCGCGGGCACCGGGTACAGGCTGACGTGCCGCTTCCAGCCCGCGAAGTACACCAGCGGCGCGCCGTCCAGCGTGATCGCGGCGATGCCGTAACTGATCGCCTCCCCGGCGCCGGGCACGGCGCCGAGGATCGCGTCGCGGACGGCCTCCAGGACCGGCCGGACGTCAGCCGGGAATGAGGCGATGTACTCGCCCACCGACCCGAACCCGTTTTCCGCCATGCCATCCCCCCGATGTGATCAAGAAACCGCGAGCGAGAATCCCCTCGTCCGGAACAGGCTAGGGAGCCGGCCGCGCCCGGATCGGCATTGACGCCGGCGGAGCTTCCTTTCGGCGGGCGCAATCGTTCAGTATGGAAGGGCGGCGCCCGGCGGGCGTATCTTTATGGCGTGGCAGTCCAGGACACGGTGCCGCCGGCGCTTCGCGCCTCGGATGCCGATCGCGAGCAGGCGATCGAACTGCTGCGGCACGGGTCCGTGGAGGGCCGGATCTCGCATCAGACCTTCCTGCACCGGATGGACGCCGCCATGCGCGCCCAGGGCGTGGAGGAGCTGGCCGGCCTGGTCCGCGACCTGCCGCCGGCGTCCCAGGAACCGGAGGTGGCCGGGCGGCTCGACCGCTGGACGCAGTGGTGGTCGCAGCGCGCCGCCCGGCTGCAGTGGGCGTGGCGGCGGCCGCGGCTGGAGAACCTGACCCTGCCGCGCGGGGACCGCGTCTTCGTGATCGGCCGCGCGCCGGAATGCGACCTGACCCTGCTCAACATGACCGTGTCGTGGCGGCACGCCGAGCTGCGGCATTCCGCGGACGGGTGGGTCCTGTCCGACCTGGGCTCGCGCAACGGGACGCACGTGAACGGCTGGCAGGCCGGCGCCGGCTTCACGGTGCAGGCGGGCGATCATGTCAGGTTCGGGACCGCGGAGTTCCGCATCTACGAATGAGCGTTGCCGTCCCCGGCACGGCCGGCGCCGGCCGGGCTTCCCGCGACGGGCGATATCCTGCTGGCAGGCCCGGTTCACGCGGCGGATGCGGAGGAGAAGCGCGATGACTGCCTCCTCGCCCGCCGAGCTGCGGGCTGCCGTCACGGCGCACGTGGCGGCCTTCGACAGCGTGGCGCTGCCCGGCGACGGCCTCAAGCCCGCGTCGGTGGCCCTGTGCGTGGTGTACCGGGACAGCGTGCCGTGCCTGCTGATCACCCGCCGCGCGCCCACCCTGCGCAGCCACGCGGGCCAATGGGCGCTGCCCGGCGGGCGCCGGGACCCGGGCGAGACCATCGAGGAGGCGGCCCGCCGCGAGCTGCTCGAGGAGACCGGGGTGACGGTCGGCGCGGCCGATGTCCTGGGCGTGCTGGACGACTTCGCGACGCGGTCGGGGTACCTGATCACGCCGGTGGTGATGTGGGGTGGCCCGGTCAGCCCGCAGATGCGGCGCAACGCCTCGGAGGTGGCCCGGATCTACGTCATCCCGCTGGCCGACTTCGACGTGCCGCCGCGGCTGCTGCGCATCCCCGAGTCGGACCAGCCGGTCCTGCAGCTGCCGCTGCTGGGCAACTGGGTCAACGCGCCTACGGCAGCCATCATCTACCAGTTCTGCCAGGTCGGGCTGCATGGCCTGGCGACCCGGGTGTCGCACTACGAGCAGCCGGTGTTCGCCTGGAAGTAGCCCGGCCGCGATGCTGGCGGGCGCGGGCCGGCGCCGGTTCGGTACCGTCATCGGGTGGAACGCGGCGTGGTACTGGTGACGGGCGGGAGCCGGGGCATCGGCGCCGCGACGGCGCAGCAGGCGGCGGCGGCCGGCTGGGCGGTGTGCCTGACCTACCGCACTGAGCAGGCGGCGGCCGCCTCGGTCGTGGCCGGCATCGAGGCGGCCGGCGGCACCGCGGCCGCGGTGCGGGCCGACATGGCGGCCGAGGCCGACGTCCTCGCCGCCTTCGCCGCCGCCGACGCGATGGGCCCGGTCGGCGCGCTGGTGGCCAACGCCGGCATCAGCGCGGCCAGGGCCCGGGTGGACGAGCTGACCGCCGAGCGGGTGCAGCGGATCCTGGCCGTCAACGTGCTGGGCCCGATCCTGTGCTGCCGGGAGGCGGTGCGGCGGCTGTCGACCCGGCACGGCGGGCGCGGCGGCTCAGTCGTGCTGCTGTCCTCTGCGGCCAGCCGCCTGGGCTCGCCGGGCGAGTACGTCGACTACGCCGCGTCCAAGGGCGCGGTCGACACCCTCGGCCTCGGGCTGGCCCGCGAGGTGTCCGGCGAGGGCATCCGGGTCAACGTCGTCCGCCCGGGGATCATCGAGACCGACATCCACGCCAGCGGCGGGCAGCCCGACCGCGCGGCCCGGCTCGGCCCGAGCGTGCCGATCGGCCGGGCGGGCCGGGCCGGGGAGATCGCCGCCGCGGTGGTGTGGCTGCTCAGCGACGAGGCGTCGTACTGCACGGGCAGCGTGCTCGACGTCGCGGGCGGCCGGTAGGCGGGCTGGCCGATGACGGACACTCTCCCGCTGGCCGGGCTCCGGGTGGTCGCGCTCGAGCAGGCCGTGGCCGCCCCGCTGTGCTCGCGGCACCTGGCCGACCTCGGCGCGGACGTGATCAAGGTCGAGCGGGTCGACGGCGGCGACTTCGCCCGCGGCTACGACAGCTTCGTGCACGGCATGGCGTCGCACTTCGTCTGGCTCAACCGGGGCAAGCGCAGCGTGGCGCTGGACCTCAAGGCGGCCCGCGGCCGCGCGGCGCTGCTGGCGCTGACCGACAGCGCCGACGTGCTGGTGTCCAACCTCGGTGCCGGCGCCCTGGACCGCATCGTCCCCGACGCCGAGCTGACCGCCCGCAACCCGCGGCTGATCCGGTGCGCGATCAGCGGGTACGGGCCGTCCGGCCCCTATGCCGAGCGCAAGGCCTACGACCTGATCGTCCAGGGCGAGGCCGGCGTGACGGCCAGCACCGGCGAGCCGGGCCACCCGGCCAAGCCGGGGGTGTCCCTGGCCGACCTGGCGGGCGGCATCTACGCGGCGACCGGGATCCTGGCCGCCCTGCACGCCCGCGAGCGCAGCGGCCGCGGCGAGCAGGTGCACATCGCCATGTTCGACGTCCTGGTCGAGTGGATGGCGCCGCTGCTGCTGGCCTACCGCGAGGCGGGCATCGAGCTCCCGCCAGCCGGCACCCGGCACGCCACCATCACGCCGTACGGCCCGTTCACCGCCGGGGACGGCGCCACGGTCAACATCGCCGTGCAGAACGACCGGCAGTGGCAGCGGCTGTGCGCGGTGCTCGGGCTGACCGAGCTGGCCGACGACCCCCGGGTCGAGCACAACGCCGGCCGGCTGGCCCACCGTGACCTGGTCGAGGCCGCGGTGGCGGCGGCCGCCGCCCGGCACACCCGCGACACCCTGACCGCCGCGCTGGACACCGGCGGCATCCCCTGGGGCCTGCTCAACGGCGTGGCCGGCGTGGCGGAGCACCCGCAGCTCGCGGCCGGCCAGCGGTGGATCCCGGCCCGGCTGCCGGGCGGGGGGCAGGCGAGTGTCCCGGCCCCGCCGTTCCGGATGGGAGCGGGCCCGGGGCCCGGGCCGCTGCGTGACGTGGTGCCCGGGCTCGGCGCCGACACGCGGGCCGTGCTCGCCGCGGCCGGGCTCGGCGAGGCTGAGATCGCCGGGCTGCTCGCCGACGGGATCGCGCGGCAGGACGACGGCGGGATCGCGCGGCAGGACGACGGCGGCCAGTAGGGCCGGCCGGCGTGCGCCGGCGCGCGGCCTGGTTACTGGCCGGCGGCCTGGAACTTGACGACCAGCTCGGACGGGACCCGGCCCTTGTCCTTGACCTCGATGCCCTCGCTCCGCGCCCAGGCCCGGACATCCGACGGGTTCGGCCCGCGCCGGGCCGCCGGCCGGCTGGCGCGCCGGCCCGCGCCCGCGCCCGCGCCGCCGGCCGTCACCCGGCGCGCCGAGGCCACGAATGGCTCCAGGACCGACCGCAGCTCGAGGGCGTGGGCCTTGCTCAGGTCAATCTCGTACTGCGTGCCATCGATGCCGAACCGGACCGTCTCATCGGCGGGACCGCCGTCCAGGTCATCGGTAAAGACAATCTCGGTGCGCTGTGCCACGGTTTCGTTACCCCATTCGGAAGGAAGAGAAGATCGTCCAGCGTACTGTGCGCCCGAAGGGACTCCGGACTAGCCCTCCGGCATTGCATAAGGCCGGGCCGCCCAACTGGCGCGCAAACTCGTTACTTCCGGTAGGGCACGCCGGGGTGCTCGCGGTCGACCAGGTCGGCGTACTCCTGGTTGGCCTTGATGAAGTCGGTCACGAACGGGCACATGACCGTGGCCGTCTTCCCCTCGCGGCGCACGTCGTCCAGGGCCTCGCGGACCAGCGCGCTGCCGATCCCGTGCTCCCGGACCGCGGGCTCCACGATCGTGTGCGTCAGGACCGTCCGCGGGCCCTCATCCTCGTAAATGAGGGTCCCCACGACCTCGCCGTTCAGGGAGGCCTGATAGGTCCGCGCGTTCGCGTCGTTGGTGACGACGATGCTGTCGGCGACATCATTCATGGTGTTTCTCCCGGCGATATTCATCGGCATTCGGCGGCTGTCCGACGGCGCGGCCCGAGCAGGCCCACCGTACCGGCCCGCTGATCGTCCGCCCCGCATGGCGGCCGGCGCGCCGGTCCGGCCGCCCGGAGCCCGTCCGTCGCCGAGCCCGTCCGTCCATCGGCCCGCCGCCCGGATCCCGCACCCGCGCGGATCCCCGTACCCGCCCGCCCTTGAGTCAGCACCGCCCGGCCGCAATGTATGCCCGGTCGCCCGGCCCGGCTGGCCAGGCGGGGGACCCGGCCGCCCCGTCACAGGGACCCCAGGCGCCGCTGCGGTTCTCCGCCAGGCCCCCGGGATCTTGATCGTGGGAAGATCACTCACACCCCATGGTGAGCAACCTTCCCACGATCATGGAAGGAACGCCGGCCGGCCGCCGATGCCCGGCGAAACCGGGCGCACCGCCTGGCCGCCGTCCGGCAGGATCTTGCGCAGGTAGACGGCTGACACCTCGTAGCCGATAGCCAGGCAGGACGCGGCCGCCCGCCGGGTCGCCAGCGCCACCAGGCGGCAGTCGCGCCCCGCCGCCCGCCAGCACGGCCGGGAAGCTGCGGTCAAGGGCCGCCCGGTCGAACGCCGTCGATCAGGCCGGCCGGACCTGGTACCCGGGCGCCGTCATCGTCATATGCTCTCATGTCGCCGCCCGGCCAGTTCCTACGACATGCGCGTATAACGCGGGTATGCAGGGCGGACATTTGCCTCTGCAAAGCATCGGCCTTAGGGTGGAAATTCGACATGAGGCCAGGGAGGCGGGGGCATCATGAAGAATAAGCTCATTCTCGCGATTTTGATTATCGCTGGCGGCCTGGCCATTGCGGCCTGCGGAACCCGGACAGTTGTCATCCCGTCAGCGGCCACCCCGACCGTGACGGTGACGCCCAGTTCCGCCCCCGCCCCGCAGGCCACGACCACGGTGCCCGAACCGCAGGCCCCGGCCGGGAGCGCCGGGACGACCGGTGTCCCCGGGACCGGGGCGTCGAATTACGCGCAGGACATCGCCAACGCCGGCATAGTGGCCCCCCCGGGGTGGCTGACCAGCACGGGAAACCGGCTGTGCAGCGATTGGTCGGACGGCCAGACCGCCGCCCAGACCGATCAGATATTGCTCGACGGCGGCATTCATCCGAATCACCTGGCCACATTTGACAGCATCACAAATTCTGATGTGTGCCCGGGCGTGACCCGGTGAGGGAAGGACCCGGCTCCTAGCCGAAGACCGAGAAGTCGAGATGCTCGACGACAAGGCCGCTGGCGTTGAAGCGCAGCAGGGACACCCCGGCCAGGTTCTCGCTCTCGCCGTTGGCCAGCCGGGTCCGCGCGCTCCAGCGGACCGCGGCCTGGTCGCCGTCGACGATCGGCTTGTCGAACTGGCACTCGCAGGACTCTTCCTCGGTGAAGACCCGGCTCAGGTAGCCTGCCTCCGGCTCGCGGAAGGGGTCCTGCTGCCAGAACGCGCCCTCGGCGTACAGGGCCGTGATCGCGGCGGCGTCGTGCTCCCGCCAGCCCCGCTGCCAGACGTCCGCCCACCGCTGCGCGGCCTTTCGCGTATCCATGGCAGGAGTCTAGGGACCCGGCGGCACCGGCACCGGCCCGCGACACGGCCCGCCGCCGGTCACCGCTGGGCGAAAAACGCGCGGATCTGCGGCGCGACGACGGCGGGCTTCCCCGCCCGGTTGGACGGGCCGGGGTCGCTCGACCCGCCGTGGTCCAGCCCCGCGAACACGGCCTGGCGGCTGCGCGGCAGCGTCTGGCCGAGCGCGTCGAACGCGGGCCGGATGAAGCCGGGCCGCTTCATCTCCCCGCCCAGCAGCAGGACCTCGGCGGCGACGTCCGCGAAGGCGGCGAGCGTGCCGGCCGTCTCGGCCAGCAGCAGCCCCTCGTAGCGCACGGTCGGGGCCAGCTGGCGCATGGTCACGGCGTCCGGGCCGGCCTTGCCGTCCTCGGCCTTCATGGCCGCGCTGGTCAGCGCCTCGGCCAGCGGCCGTGGCATGAGCCTGAACGCGGGCGGGGCCAGGTCCAGCCCGTGCAGGCTGGTGATGAGCCCGGCGCCCACCTTCCCGGCGGCCAGCTCCCGGTCGAACCGGCCGATCCAGCCGGTGTGCCGGCGGGCGTCGCCGAGCAGCAGCGCGGGCTCGTACGCGGCGACGCGGCGGATGCCCGACCCGGCCCGGGCCGCGCTCAGCGCGATGACCGCGCCGGTGCTGACCCCGAAGACCAGCTCGGCGCCGGCCCGGGCCATCACGGCGGACAGGTCCTCGACCTCGGTCCGCAGCCCGTGACCGGGCCGGTGCGGGCCGGACCGGCCGCGGCCTCGCCGGTCGGGCAGGTACACGGTGAACGCGCCGGCCAGGGCCAGCGCGAGCTGGGTGTGGCTGCGGGCCGACTCGTTGCCGCCGTGCAGCAGGACCACGGCCGGGCCGGTCCCGACCCGGAGGTAGCCGATCTCCGTGCCGTCGGCCGACGTGGCCGAGCCGGCCGTCAGGCCGGCGGCGGCCCGGGCGGTGTTCATGTCACTCTCCTCCTGCGCGGGGTGGGCGCTCTCCGTGGAACTGCGCCCACCGGCCCGTCCAGTCCGTGACCGGGTCGGAGATGCGCGTGATGAGCTGGCCGGTGAAGGCCTCGTCGGCGGCCAGCAGGGCGATCCGGTACTCCTCCTCGATCAGGAAGAGCCCCGGCACCCCGGCGGCCAGCGAGGTGTCGATCAGCGCCTGGCTCTCGGCCCGCTGCCGGGCCAGGTGGCCCAGGCGCTGCCGTAGCAGGCCGGTCACCTCGCTCGGCGGCAGCGCGCTGATCAGCGACAGCGCGGCCACGAAGGCCGGGAACTCGTGCCGGGGCTGCCCGACCAGCTCGGCGAGCCAGTCGCGCAGCTCGGCGCGCCCCGCGTCGGTGATGGCGTAGACGGTGCGCTCGGGCCGCTGGCCGCCGCGGCTGGTCTCCTGCTCGGTCACCAGGCCGGCCTTGGCCAGCTGGCCCACCACCATGTACAGCGACCCGTGGTTGAACTTGATGCTGCGGTCGTCGCCGTGCTCGCGCAGGTTCCGGCCGAGCTCATAGGGGTGCATGGGCTGCTGGGACAGGTTGGACAGCACGGCCAAAGCGAGCAGGTTGCTGACCTTCCGCTTGGCGGGCATGAGCGGCTCCGGGTCGGTCTCGGTCACGGTTACTGGCGCGGGCGGGTCAGCCGATGCGGGCCGGGTCGTCCAGCATGGGCACGCCGCCCGCCGCGTGCGCGCGCCGGGCGTCGGCCAGGTACTCGCGCGAGCACATCGCGGTCAGCTGCGCGATCCCGCCGCTGTGCACGCGGACCTCGCCGCCGCGGACGCGCCCGGCCAGCCGGACCCGCCGGCTCGCGCCCGGCGCCTGCTGGTGAAAGGCCTGCTTGACCTTCCCGCGGCCGTCGAAGGCCAGGTCCCACTGGTCGATGACCATATCCGGCGCGACCAGCAGGGTGAGCGCGGCGTGGTCGAGGCTCAGGTCGAGCTCGATGTCCCCGGCCGGGATCTGCGGCGAGCGCAGGTCGATCACGACCCGGCTGCGCCGCGCGCGGACCTCGAACGCGCCGGAGCCGGTCCAGCTGCCGAGCAGCTTGCGCTGGCCGTGATCGGCGTGCACCTGGACGGGGCTGGTGGTGGTGGCGAGCTGGGTGTTCATCCTCGGGCTCCTTCGCGGGTATCAGCGAATGTTCACCACTAACTATCCATGACTGAATAGTCAGTGTCAACTAGCCGGGAGGAGAATCTCGCCGGTCGGCGGCGGGCCGAAGCGGGCCACGCAGTGCCACACCCGCTTGAGCGCCTGGGGGTCGTAGCGGCCGGTAAGCGCGGCCGCGCCGATGATCGCGGGGTCGAGGCAGCCGTCCACCGCGATCTCGGCCCCGAGATCGACGAACTCCGGCCCGCGGTAGCCGGGGTGGCGCCGCAGCTCGGCCACCGTCAGCCGGAAGCCGGCGTGCCACTCCACCGGGCAGCCCAGCCGCGCGGCCGCCGCCTCGACGGCCGTGCCGCGGTAGCACCGGTCCAGCACCAGCGCCTCCACGTCGGCGTCGAGCCGGACCGGCCCGTGCACCTGAGCCTCCACGTAGTCGTCCAGGTCATCGCGGTCGTCGGCCCGGGCCAGCTCGATCAGCCGCAGGGCCGACGCGACGCCGAAGTCCGACGGCTCCAGGACGCTGTCCGGATAGCAGAACGTCGTGCGCGGCAGGGTGGCCGCGGTCAGCCGGAAGTGCGCCGACCCGAACCGCGGCGCCGCGCCGGCCGGCTTGTGCCGGAAGTCCAGCGCCCCGTAGACCGGGCGGCCGGCGGCCGGGGCCGCGTCGTAGGCCGTGCCGAAGATCCGGCTCTCCCAGCGCCACCGGTCCCCGCCCGGGTAGGCGGTCAGCCCGCCGTTGCTCGTGCCCGTGACGAACTGCGACCGGTAGGCGCCGTCGGCGGCCAGCCGGTCCAGCGTCAGCGCGCCGCCCGCCGCCCGGTCGGGATGGAAGTTCAGCGTCACCCGCAGCCGCGGGTCCAGCGGTGCCCCGGCCGACCGGGCGGCGACGTGGGCCAGCGCCCGGTCCCGGGGCGACCGGGGCGACCGCGGCGGCCCACAGGGATCGGCGGCCATGCCCCGATCCTGCCGCCCGGGGGCCAGGGGCCGCATCCGGATAACGAGCCGGCCGGGCTGGCCAGGCCCGGGCCGGGTGACAGGGCTCGGTTGGGGGCACGGCCGCTGGTGGTTGACGCAATCGTCTGGTTGCCATAATGTGGCAACCGTTCAGTTGCTACTTACGCGGAGGTCGTCATGGGATTCCCCGATCGGATCGAGCGCGTCCTCGAGCTCCCGCACCCGCCGGCGCGGGTGTGGGCGGCGCTGACCACGGCCGAGGGCCTGAGCGGCTGGTTCGGCAATCAGGCGACGATCGACCTGCGCCCCGGCGGATCAGCGCTGATGACGTGGGACGGCGGCGACGTCGCCCGCATGCGGGTGGAGCGGGTCGACGAGCCGTCGGTGTTCGGGTTCACCTGGCCGATCTACGGCCTGCCCGACGACGACCCGCGGCGCACCTACGTCGAGTTCACGCTCGAGCCGGCCGGCGCGGGAACGCGGCTGACCGTGGTCGAGACCGGCTTCGCCCAGGTGCCGGGAGAGGCTCACGGCACGGCGTACGACGGCAACACCCGCGGCTGGGCCAGCGAGCTGGGCGAGCTGGTGGCCTACCTCGATGCCGCCTGACCACGAGGCGGTCGCCGAGCAGGTCTTCGTCGCCCTGGCTGACCCGACCCGGCGCGCCATCCTGGCCGCGCTGGCCGCGGGCGGCCCGGCCACGGCCACCGACCTGGCCGCGCGGATGCCGATCACGCGGCAGGCCATCGCCAAGCACCTGGCCCTGCTGGCCGAGGCCGGCCTGGTGCGGGCCGAGCCGGGGGAGCGGCGCCGGGTCCGGTACCGGCTGCGGTCCGGCCCGATGCAGGTGGCGCAGCAGTTCCTGGCCGCGCTGGCCCGTGACTGGGACGGCCCGCTCGACGCGCTGCGCGACCACCTCAGCCAGTAACCCGCACAACAACCCAGGAGGACTCATGAGTGACCAGGGCATCACCACTCCCGTCGAGGCCGGCCCGGCCCCGTCCGGCCCGCCGGGGATGCCGGCGGTGGCCGACCGGGCCGCCTGGCAGGCCGAGGTCGATGCGCTGCGGGTGCGGGAGAAGGCGCACACGCACGAGGGCGACGCGATCGCGGCGGCCCGGCGGCGGCTGCCCATGGTGGAGGTGGACTCCGCCACGCCGCTGACCGGCCCGGACGGTCCGGTCACGCTGCTGCAGGTGTTCGAGGGCCGCGCGCAGCTGATCGCCTACTTCCACATGTGGCACGCCGGGCAGCCCGCCGCCGCCCAGTGCGAGGGCTGCACCTTCTACAACGGGCAGGTCCGCGAGCTGTCCTACCTGCATTCCCGCGACGTCACCTACGCCACGCTCTGCCAGGGCCCCTACGACGAGAGCGTCCGCTACCGCGACTTCATGGGCTGGGACGTGCCCTGGTACTCGGTGCGGGAGTCCGCCGGCGCCCTGCTGGCCGGGCGCGGCCCGTTCATGCTGGCGTCCTACCTGCGGCGCGGCGACCGGGTGTTCGAGACGTACTGGACCACCGGCCGCGGCGTCGAGGTCATGGCCCCGAGCTACGGGCTGCTGGACATGACCGTCTACGGCCGGCAGGAGTTCTGGGAGAGCTCGCCCGCGGGCTGGCCGCAGCCGCAGGTGATCGGGCAACCGGCCAGCACGGACGGCCGTCCCACCGCCCAGTGGTCCCGCCTGCGGGCCGGCCGCTCCGACGACCTCGGCGCCCCCGGCCTCCGACCGGGCCGCTGACCAAGCACGCACCCACCCGGCCGTCGGCGAAGTGTTTCCCGGATACCGTCGAGCGATCAGCCCGACACGAGAAGGCAGCCGATGACCGAACTGCAGGTAATAGCCCGCTACACCATTTCCCCCGGCCAGGAGGACGAAGTCCTGTCCCTGCTGGCCACGCTCATCGCCGCCGTCCGGGAGGAGCCGGGCAACCTCGCCTTCACCGCCTACCGCCAGCTCGGCGAGGACCGCGAGGTCGTCCTGCTCGAGCGCTACGCCTCCCGCGAGGCGCTCGCCGCCCATCGCGAGACCGCGCACTTCAAGGACCTCGTCCTCGGCCAGATCGTGCCGCGCCTGGACAGCCGTGTCGTAGAGCTCTACGACGTCGAGTAGCCGTCGGTGGCCGGCTCATCACCCGCCCGGGCCGGCCACGGACGGGCACCGTCGGCCACGGCTGCGCCCGGCTCCTCATCATGATCGTGGGAAGATCGCTCACACCCTGATGTGAGCAGCCTTCCCACGATCAAGATCGGGACAGAACGGGTGTGAAGTGCGGGGCGGGCGGGGCGGCAGGCGGCGTCGAGAGGCGGCGCGGCGGGCTTTAGAGTCGTGCCTGATGACATCAAGATCCCGGCCCGCGTCAGCGCGTCCGCGGAGGAAGGCGGACGACATGCCGTCAGGCGGAAGCTACCTTGACTACTCCGGCCGGGATGACGTTCTCGGCGGCGGCGCGCGGCTGATCCCGGTGGCCACCCCGGCCGGCGAGTTCCGGGTCTGGGTGAAGCGGGTCGGCAACAACCCGGACCTGCGGGTTCTCCTGCTGCACGGGGGTCCCGGCGCGACCCATGAGTACCTGGAGGCGTGCGACAGCTACCTTCCCGCCGCGGGCGTCGAGTACTACTACTACGACCAGCTCGGGTCCGGCTTCAGCGACCAGCCCGAGGAGCCGTCGCTGTGGGAGGCCGACCGCTTCGTCGACGAGGTCGAGCAGGTCCGCCAGGCGCTCGGGCTCAGCCGGGACAACTTCGTGCTGTTCGGTCACTCGTGGGGCGGGATCCTGGCCATCGAGTACGCCCTGCGGTACCAGCAGCACCTGCGCGGCCTGGTCATCTCCAACATGATGTCCAGCGTGCCGGCCTACAACGCCTACGCCGAGCAGGCGCTGATGCCGGGGATGGACCAGGCGGCGCTGGCCGAGATCAAGGCCCTGGAGGCCAGCGGCGACATCGAGAACCCCCGCTACATGGAGCTGCTGAACGAGCAGCACTACATTCACCACGTGCTGCGGATGCCCGTCGCGGACTGGCCCGACCCGGCCGTGCGCGGCCTGGCCCACATCAACCCGGCCATCTACGTCTCCATGCAGGGGCCGAGCGAGCTCGGCATCAGCGCGGATGCCAAGCTCGCGCACTGGGACCGCACCGAGGAACTGGCCTCGATCGAGGTGCCGGCCCTGGTCATCGGCGCGCGCCACGACACCATGGACCCGGCTCACATGCAGATGATGGCCGAAAGGCTGCCGGCCGGCCGGTACCTGTACTGCCCCGACGGCAGCCACATGGCCATGTACGACGACCAGCGGGCCTACTTCGCCGGCCTCACCGACTTCCTGGTCGGCCTGGGCAAGTAAGCAGGAGCCCGGGCGGACCTACGGCTTCCGGCCGACCGCGCCGTAGGAGTCGATCTGCTTGGGCGCGCCGATGTCGGCGGGCGCCGGGCGCCAGAACGGCGTCGGAACGACGCCCGGCTCGACCAGCTCGAGGCCGGCGAAGCACTCCTGGAACTCCTCCGGCGACCGCAGGATGTAGCCGTTGTTGATCTTCGCGCCCGCGCGGACGCTCTCGCTGGTGTTGCTGCCGTCCACCAGCACGAGGTAGCTCCCCGACGGGACGGCGGCCATCAGCGTGCGGACGACCCGGAGCATGTCGGCGAACTCCGGGGTGGCGTGTCCCAGGATGCCCAGCAGCATGACCGCGACCGGCCGGGAGAAGTCCAGCACGGCGCTGGCCTCCGCGATGACCTGCTCCGGGTCCCGGACGTCGGCGTGGACGTAGGAGGTGCTGCCCTCCGGCGACGTGTTCGTGAGCAGCGCGTTGGCGTGCGTCAGCACCAGCACGTCGTTGTCGGCATAGACGATGCTGGCGGCCGGCCGGATCTGCTGGGCGATCTCGTGGGTGTTCTGCATGGTCGGCAGGCCGGTGCCGATGTCGAGGAACTGGTCGATGCCGGCCTCGCCCGCGAGGAATGTCACCACCCGGACCAGGAACTGCCGGGCCTGGCGGGCGATGTCCACGATCTCGGGATGGAGCGCGGCCACCTTGTCGCCGAGCTCCCGGTCGGCCGCGAAGTTGTCCTTGCCGCCCAGCCAGTAGTTCCAGACCCGCGCGGAGTGCGGGACGTCCGTGTGGAGGTCGATCGGGTCTGACACGAGGACTCCTTCAGCGAGTCGGGCATTCCTCCGGAAAGGCTACTGACCCCAATGCGGGCGGCCTGGGTCAGAACGAGCGAATGGCGCCGCCGTCGACCGGGATCATAGCGCCGGTGGTGTAGGACGCGGCCGGCGAGAGCAGGAACGCGGCCGTCCGGCCGAACTCCTCGGGCTCGCCGTACCGCCGCAGCGGGATGTCCTGCGACAGGCGGGCCCGCACCTCGTCGGGATCGCCGACGAGGGCATCGAGCTGGCGGACCCGGTCGGTGGCGATCCGGACGGGCAGCACGCCGTTGACCCGGACCCCGGCCGGGCCGTGTTCGTCGGCGAGCGCCTTCACCACGCCGGCCAGGCCCGGGAACAGCCCGTTGGAGATGCCCAGGCCGGGCAGCGGCGCCCGCACCGAGGCGGCCAGCACGAACACGATGGAGCCGTGCGTCCCGGTCTGGCCGGCCCCGGCCCCGCTTCCGCCCTCAGCCCCGGGCCCGGGTTCGCGCTCGGCGACCAGGTCGGCCGCCAGGGTCCGGGCCAGCCGGACGGCGCCGAGGAAGACGCTGTCGAAGGCCGACCGCCACTGGTCGTCGGTGAGGCTGGCGATGGTCCCGCCCGGCGAGCCGCCCACGCTGATCAGCGCGCCGTCCAGGCGGCCGAACCGCTCCCGGGCGGCCGCGATCAGCTGGCCGGGGGCACCCGGGTCGGCGTTGTCGGCGACGACCCAGCCCGCCGCCCCCGGCGGGCCGCCCTCCGCGAGCCGGGCCACCGCCGCGGCCGCCGTGGCCTCGTGCGGCGCGCTGATGAGCACGCGGGCGCCTTCGGCGACCAGCGCCTGCGCGGCCGCGAAGCCGAGTCCGCGGCTGCCGCCGGTCACCAGGTAGGCCCGGTCCCGCAGTCCAAGATCCATGCGAGCATTGTGCCCCGACGGCCCTCCGGCCCGCGGATCGTCGCCCGCGACCTGTCACATCGGCCGCCCGGGCGGTGCTTAGCTGGCGGAGAGGATGACATGGAAGCCAGCTTCATGACCCGCGCGCGGGCCGCTCCCAACGCGGAGCACGCGTTCGAGCGGTTCTTCCGCGAGCACTACTCCGCAGTCGTCCGGATCGCCTACGGCGTCGTCGGCGAGGCCCAGGCCGCCGAGGACGTGGCGCAGGACGTCTTCATCTCCGCGCTGCGCCGGTTCCCCGATCCCGACGGGTCGGAGCACGCCGCCGCCTGGGTCCGGGCCGCGGCCGCGCACACCGGGCTGAACGCCATCCGCGGCGAACGCCGTCGCGGCCGGCGGCAGCAGCTCAGCGGCGTCGAGGTAGCCCCGGCCGGCCCGGAGGAGGCGGCCCTGGACCGCGAGTCGGCCGCGGAGGTCCGCCGCGCCCTCGCCCGGCTGCCCCGGCGGTCGGCCGCCGTGCTGGTCCTCCGGCACAGCGGCCTGAGCTACGCCGAAGTCGCCGAGGCCATGAACATCAAGGCGGGGCACGTCGGGACGATGCTCCGCCGGGCTGAGTCAGCACTACGGAAGGAGCTTTCCGATGAGTCACGTCACTAGCCCGGAGCTGCGCCGGCTCCAGGACGAGCCGCTGGCGGTGCCGGACGCCGCCCGCCGCCACCTCGCCACGTGCGCCCGCTGCCAGGCCAGCAACAGCCAGATCGCGCAGAACGCGGCGCTGGCCGCCCGGCTGCTCGCCGCCCCGGCGGTCGCCCCCGACGACACCAGCCGGGCCTGGGCCCGCCTGCAGCAGCGCGAGCAGGCCAGCGAGCAGGCCGGCCGGCCGGCGACCCGCCGGGCCGCCGTCCGGGTGCCCCGCCCGCGGCCGCGCCTGGCCGGCATGTCGCTCGGCACCGGAACCATCGCCGTGGCCGGCGTCCTGGTCGCGGGCACCGGCGCTGCCGTGGCCCTGACCACCGTCTACGCGCCCACCCACGTGGCCCCGGTCCGGGTCAGCCAGGACGACTTCCACGCCATCTCGACCATCGCCAGCATCGGCCAGGGCCAGCTGACCGACGGCCTGCCGCCCGCGGGCCACCAGCAGCTGCCCTTCGGCGAGCTGAGCTGGACCGCCGGGAAGGCGACGCCGGTGAGCTCGGTCGCCCAGGCCCGGGCGCTGACCGGGCTGCCGCTGGCCGCCCCGCGCACCCGGCCGGCCGGCGTGGGCGCGCCCGCGGGCGTGGTCGTCCAGCCGAAGGTGACCGTCACGGTCAACTTCAGCGCCAGCGCCGGCGCGGGGGTGGCCGGCAGCACGCTGGTCATCACCGGCGGCCCCGGCGCGCTGGTCCGGTACGGCGGCACCGCGCCCGGGCGGTCGCAGGTCACCACCATGGTCATCGCCGAGATGCAGCGGCCGGTGGCCACCTCGACCGGGGCCACCGCCGCCCAGCTGGAGGCCTTCCTGCTGGCCCGGGGGCACCTGCCGGCCAGTCTGGCCCAGGAGATCAAGCTGCTCGGCACCGCCGCCCTGCCGGTGCCCGTCCCGGCCGGGATCGCCGAGCAGCACGTCCGGGTGGGCGGCTCGGCCGGGGTGCTCCTGGCCGACCCGTCCGGCGCGGCGGCCGGCGTGATCTGGGAGGGCCGCGACGGCGTGGTGCACGGCGTCGGCGGCCTGCTCGACCGGGAGGACGTGCTGAATGTCGCCCGCCAGCTCGGCTGACCAGCAAGCCGTGCCGCACACCGAGCCGCGTCCCGGGCCGCTGGCGGGGGCGCGGCCCGGGGCGGCCGGGGACGGCGGCCCGCACGGGCCGGCGTCCCCGGCGGTGTACGCGGTCGAGCTGCGCAAGGAATTCCGCCGCACGGTCGCGCTGGCCGGCCTGTCGATGACGGTCGGCCGGGGCGAGGTGTTCGGGTTCCTCGGCCCGAACGGGGCGGGCAAGACCACGGCCGTGAAGCTGCTGCTGGGCCTGTCCCGCCCGACCAGCGGCGAGGCCATGGTCCTCGGCGCCCCGGCCGGCGACCGGGAGACCCGGCGGCAGATCGGCTACCTGCCCGAGCTGTTCCGCTTCCAGGCCTGGCTGACCGCCCGCGAGGTGCTCGTCCTGCACGGCCGCCTGCTCGGCCTGGCCCGCGCCCGCCAGGCGGCGGCCGCCGCCGACGCCCTGGACACCGTCGGCCTGGCCGGGCGCGGCGACGACAAGGTCGGCACGTTCTCCAAGGGCATGCAGCAGCGCCTCGGCCTCGGGGTCGCGCTGCTCGGCGAGCCCGCCCTGGTCATCCTCGACGAGCCGACCAGCGCCCTGGACCCGGTCGGCCGGCATCAGGTCCGGGCCGTCATCCGCGGGCTGCGCGAGCGCGGCGCCACCGTCTTCCTGAACACCCACCTGCTGGAGGAGGCCGAGCACGTCTGCGACCGGGTGACCGTGATCAGCAAGGGCCGCTGCCTGGCCACCGGCACGCTGAGCGAGCTGCGCGGCCGCCAGTCCAGCGTCCGGCTGCGCGTCACCGGCCTGCCGGACCGCTGGTGGCAGACGCTGAGTACCGGCGGCCGGTGGAGCGCCGAGGGGGACTGGGTCCGCGGCCAGGACCTGCCGCCCGGGCAGGTGCCCGACCTGGTCGCGGCGGTCGTCGCGCGCGGCGGCCGGGTCGAGGCCGTCGTCCCCGAGCAGGCCAGCCTGGAAGCCAGCTTCCTCAAGCTGCTGGGGGAGTCATGAGCGCGGTAGCGACGATCGCGGCGCTGACCATGCGCGAGGCCCTGCGCCGCCGCCTGGTCGCGGCGCTGGCCGTGATCTGCCTGGCCCTCGTCGGGCTGAGCTCGTGGGGCTTCTACCGGCTCGGCCACAACGGCTCGATGACCTCGGGCGAGGTCAACGGCGCGCTGCCCACGGCCTTCATCCTGTTCATGTTCATGTTCAGCTTCATCGTGGCCCTCAGCGCGTCGGCCGTCGCCTCCCCGTCGGTCTCGGCCGAGATCGAGTCGGGCGTGCTGCAGGCCGTCGTCACCCGGCCGGTCCGCCGCCGCGACGTCATCCTGGGCAAGTGGCTCGGGCTGGCCGCCATCCTGGCCGTCTACACCGCGGTCGTGGTCGGCCTGCAGGTCGCCGTCGTCCGCGCCGTCAGCGGCTTCATGCCGCCGCAGCCGGTCACCGCCGCGGCCTACCTGTTCGCCGAGGGCGCCGTGCTGCTCACCGCGGTGCTGCTGCTCAGCACCCGGCTGTCGGCCCTGGCCGCGGGCGTGGCCGGCGTGGCCCTGTTCGGCATCGCCTGGCTGGCCGGCGTGGTCGGGGCGCTCGGGCAGAGCTTCAACATCTCGGCCCTGCACACCGCGAGCGTGGTCAGCCAGTACATCGTGCCCACCGACGGGCTGTGGCACGGCGCCATCTTCTACCTGGAGCCGCCGTCCTACGTGAGCCTGCAGATTTCCACGACGGCCGACCGCGGCGACCCGTTCTTCGCCGCCGCCGCGCCGTCCTGGGCCTACCTGGCCTGGGCGGCCTTCTGGTTCGTCCTCGTCCTGGCGCTCAGCGTGGCCTCCTTCGAGCGACGCGAGCTGTAGCACAACCGTTCCGGAAAAAAGGAGTTCTCCCTCATGATCGAGGCCGATAGCCTCACCAAGCGGTACGGCGATACCACCGCCGTGGACGGCCTGTCCTTCCGGGCGGAGCCGGGGAAGATCACCGGCTTCCTCGGCCCCAACGGGGCGGGCAAGACGACCACCATGCGGATGATCCTCGGCCTGGACCGCCCCACGGCGGGCACGGTCACGGTCAACGGCCGCCCGTTCCGGCAGGCCGCGTACCCGATGCGCGAGGTCGGCGCGCTCCTCGACGCGCGGGCCGTGCACGGCGGCCGCAGCGCCTACAGCCACCTGAAATGCCTGGCGCAGGCCAACAACCTGCCCGAACGCCGGATCGGCGAGGTACTCGAGCTCGTCGGCCTCAGCGGCGTGGCCCGGAAGCGGTCCAAGGGCTTCTCGCTCGGCATGGGCCAGCGCCTCGGCATTGCTGCGGCGTTGCTGGGAGATCCAGGCGTGCTGATGCTCGACGAACCCGTCAACGGGCTCGACCCCGAAGGCGTCCGGTGGATTCGCCTGCTCCTCCAGGGCCTGGCCGCCGAGGGGCGGACCGTCCTGCTCTCGAGCCACCTGATGCAGGAAATGGCCCTCACCGCAGCTCATCTGGTCGTCATCGGCCGAGGTCGGCTGATCGCTGACTGCGGCACCGGCGAGTTCATCGACCGTTACGCGCCTCGATCGGTGCTGGTCCGGACGCCGGCGGCGGCCGAGTTCGCTCGGCTGCTCGACACCTACGGCGCCCAGACCACCCACCAGAGCGATGCGCTCCAGGTCAGCGGCCTGGGCATCCG
>DASYBB010000244.1:0-26115 GCA_036501025.1 Streptosporangiaceae bacterium | reverse complement strand
CCTTATCTTTAGCCTTCTCCGTGTTTGGAACCACGAAGGTGGTGTAACTGGACTTGCCCTTCGAATCTAGCTGTATGCGGTTATCGCAAAACAATCTGGCCGCGTATTTTACTTGAGAATCGGTGTAATTCGACTTGCCTGCCGCGCCGCTGGAGACTGGATAAAATTCGCATTCGACTCGCTCAGCATCCAGGGTCTCAACTTTGTACACGCCACATTGTTCAATGATGGTACCACCGAATTTGCCGGCGAGGCCTGAGTAGTGGATATCGCAGTCGTCGATGGTGCGGCTTAACATCCTCACGCATGTCTCAACGTTGAAGAAATATTTGTTGAACGGAGGAAGTAAACTTCGAGTTCGGCTATGCGTGGGACATAGTTCATCGTTGGTGTTATAATCCAACGAAAACTTCAAAGCGGAGCCTCCGGTGTTCACAGTTGGACGGAAAACCTGGTGTGCATGGATCTGGGGCGATACGAAATTACCCGGAGATTGTCCGAATCTGGAACAAAATTGTCGAATGTGGGTCTGCGGTTTGGTTAGTCGCGGCATTCTTCTCAGCTATCGACAAGTGGTTCTTACCATTGCGTCATCTCGATTGAATCCCGTCCCCGGTGGCGGCTTCGCACAAGTCAAAACGCCAGGATTGATTTCAGGAGAGACTTTGTACACAAAGCATCCGCTGGCCAGATTACCGCCACGATCGCAAGACAGGATCTCAGTAAGATGATCGTTACAGTCCGCGCTGGAGATGTTTTATGGGTTGTCTAACTTTGAGCACGCTGTATTGGCACCGATCCTGAAATCCACCTTCTCTCCGAGGCCAATTGGAACTGGTAAAACTTTGGGACTTGCGGGTGAAACGTTTTGGCCGGCAAAGACTTCGCAAACGCCGACGACTCTTGGAAGTGCTAGAGTTCGGTTGAGCATGAGAGTGTCGACACCTCCTTTTGCGCAAGTCAGGTCCATCCAGGGAACTTGAACTTGCGGTGGGGCCTTCTGAATATCTGCGAAGTCAGACGGTGCCTGGTCCACGGATGCCGTCCCACTGAAAGTGCCGTTTAGAGACGAGGACGGTGGTAAAGTTGATGTTGCTGTTGTTGAAGGCCGGTTCGTCACGGTTGTCGTTATGGTCACGGTTTTCAGTTCGCCTGTCGTTGGCAGCTCTTCGGGTGGGTCAGGCATTGGTGCTCCAACTGGTGGTACTCCTACCCACACGATGCCGCCGTTGCCCTTGATGACCTGGGCCACCATGTCGTCGATGAGCCGGTGCTCGTAGATCACCCCGGCCGCCTCGAAGTCGGCCTTGAACTCGGACTCGAAGATCTCGGCGAAGATGTCCTTGAAGCGCCCGTCGTAGGCCTTCAGGATCGTGTTCTTGGTCGACAGGTACAGCGGGTACTGGCGGTCGAGGGCGTACCGCATGGTGGCCCGGGCGAAGTCGGCGATCGAGTCGTCGAAGTTGTACATGCCCATGGCGACCCCGCCGCCTTCGAACTTCGCGACCTCGAGGTCCAGCGGCTGGCCGTCGGCGGCGTCCGGGGTGAAGCTGATCTTGACCCGGCCCGCGCCGGGGACGACGAAGTCGGTGGCCCGGTACTGGTCGCCGTGGGCGTGGCGGCCGATGATGATGGGCTGGGTCCAGCCCGGCACGAACCGGGGGATGCTGGAGACCACGATCGGCTCGCGGAAGACCACGCCGCCGAGGATGTTGCGGATCGTGCCGTTGGGCGAGCGCCACATCTTCTTGAGCCCGAACTCGGCGACCCGGTCCTCGTCGGGCGTGATCGTGGCGCATTTCACACCCACGCCGTACTGCTTGATCGCGTTCGCGGCGTCCACGGTGATCTGGTCGTCGGTGGCATCGCGCTGCTGGATGGACAGGTCGTAGTACTTGAGGTCGATATCCAGGTAGGGCAGGATCAACTTGTCCTTGATGAACTGCCAGATAATCCTGGTCATCTCGTCGCCGTCGAGCTCTACGACGGGATTCTCTACCTTGATCTTGGACATGCCGCTGTGTTCCTTCCGCACGCCTGCGTCATTGCCTGGCGTTAGTTCCGGGCGGGGTTCCCGCCGCTGCTCCCGATTCCGCGTCGCGGGGCCGCACTTGCCCGATGCTGACCCAGGCTGACCAGGTCAGGCCTACACCGGGAAGATCAGTCCCGCCACGAGGAGGCCGACGCCCAGCGCGGCGAATGCGGCCGCGTCGGCCAGGCGCCGCCGCGAACCGAGCAATCCTGCCCGCCGCTCTGGCAGCGCTAGCCTGGCCGCGGCGCCCGCCAGCAAGACACCTGCCATCACCAAAGTACCGCTACGTACATCCGCCTGACCGCCGCGCATCCACAGCAAGCCCGCAGCGACGCCGCAGACGACGATCCAGTAGGGCACCCGGCTGAGCCAGGAACCGCCGCCGGACTGCCCCGGCGGCGGCTGCGGACCCCGGTGCCGGCGCTCCTGGCGGGCCGACCCGCGGGCGGAGTGCGTCACCGGTCCGCCACCGGGATCCAGGTCAGCCCGGACTCGCCGATATAGGCGCTGCCCGGCCGGATCAGCCGGTTGTCGGCGTACTGCTCGAGCACGTGCGCGGTCCAGCCGGCCATCCGCGCCACCGACAGGACCGGCGTGGCCAGGCCGGCCGGGATGCCCAGGTAGTGATAGGCGGTGGCCGCGTAGAAGTCGGCGTTCGGGTACAGGCCGCGCTCAGCCAGGACGATGTCCTCGACCCGGCCGGCCATCCGGTGGTAGGTATCGTCGCCGCGGCCGGCCAGCTCGGCCGACAGCTCGCGCAGCAGCTCAGCGCGCGGATCGCGGCCCCGGTACGCCCGGTGCCCGAAGCCGGTGATCGGCTCGCCGCGCCGCAGCCGCGCGCTGACCTGCTCGGCCGCCGCCTCGACCGGGTCGCCGCCCGCGGCCCTGGCCGCCTCCAGCTCGTCCCTGACCGCGTCGCTGGCGCCGCCGTGCAAGGGGCCCGACAGGGCGGCCAGGGCCGCGGTCACGGCCGCGTGCAGGCCAGCCCTGGTGGCGGCGCAGACCCGGGCCGCGAACGTGGACGCGGTCATCAGGTGATCGGCCTGCAGCACCAGGCAGGCGTCGAGGATCTGGGCCGTCCGCGGCTCCGGGGCGGACCCGCTGAGCTGGAGCAGGAAGTTCGCGGCCAGCCCGAGGCCGGGATCGGGGTCGGGCAGCGGCGCGCGGCGGCGCGCGGCCTCGATCGCCGCGACCAGGACGGGCTGCTGGGCGGTCAGCCGGGCCGCGGTGCGCAGGCCGGCGTCACCCGTGGCGAGGCCGCCGGGGGCCGCGGCCGGGCCGTCGCCGTTGCGGCCGCCGAGGGCCGCCTCCGTGTCGGCCGCACCGTCCGCCGGGATGCCGGGACCCGCCCCGGGGCCGTCCGCCCCGGCCAGCGAGACCAGGGTCCGCAGGGCGGCCATCGGCGGCTGGGCGCGGGCCACGGCGGGCAGGCTGGCGCGGACCGCCGGGCCGAGCGCCCGGCCCGCGGCGAGCTCGGCGCGGTAGGCGGCCAGCTCGGCCCGGTCCGGCGGCGCGCCGCGCTGCAGCAGGAAGGCGATCTCCTCGAAGGTCACCGTCCCGGCCAGCTGGCGGATGTCGTAGCCGCGGTAGGACAGGCGGCCGTCCCGGCCGTCGATGTCACTGATCGCCGTCGAGGCGACCACCACGTCAGCCAGTCCTCTGGACGGCTTTCCCGCCATATGTACCTCCCGGACGGCTCGTTTCGGAAGTGTACTGGCGGCACCCGGGCGGGACGCTGCGGGAGGATACAAGGACCCGCCAGGAGGGTAACTCACTGGTGACATATCGGTGGCTGTCACGACAGGCGGGAGAATCGGTGATGGAGTGCCCCTTCATCCGTGTGGAGGAAAGCGGCGGGGTCGTGGAGCTGCTCGGGGAGGTGACCACGGTGGGCCGCGGCAAGTACGTCGACGTCCAGCTGGCCGACCCCAGCGTCTCGATGCTGCATGCCGAGCTCATCCGCCGCGGCCCCTACGTCTACGTCACCGACCTGGGGTTATCCCGCAACGGCACCCGGGTCAACGGGCGCCTGGTGGCCAGGAGGCTGCTGGCCGACGGCGACGTGGTGACCTTCGGCTCCGCCCGCTGCCGGATCGGCGGGGTGGCGGGCGAGGAGCTCAGCGCCGATTCTGACCTGCGCAGGCCGGCCACGCCCGAGCTGACGAGGCGCGAGCTCGACGTGGTCACCTCCCTGTGCCGGCCGGCGCTGTCCGACGAGGCCTTCGTGGCCCCGGCCGCCGCCCGCGAGATCGCCGTGGACCTGGTCGTCACCGAGGCCGCGGTCAAGCAGCACCTGCTCCGGCTGTACCAGAAGCTCCGCATCGCCGAGGGGCCCAACCGCCGGGTCCGGCTGGCCAACGAGGTGGTCGCGCTCGGCCTGGTCCGGCCGCTGCCCCAGGCCATGCTGCCCCAGCGCCCCGCCCCGGCCGCCCCGCCCGCCCAGTCCGGGACGGCCGCCGCCCTGTCCGCCGCGTCCGCGCCGCCTCAGGCCGCGCCGGTACCGGTCCTGCCCCACCAGGCCGTGCCGCCGCAGGCCGTGCCGCCGCAGGCCGTGCCGCAGCAGGCCATCCCGCAGCAGGCCGCGCCACCGCAGGCCGTGCCGCACCAGCCGGCGCCGTCGCAGGCCGCCTCGCCTCAGGCCGAGGCCGCGCCCGGAGCTATAAGCCCAGCCACCTGGTAACCGGGCCGAGCCGGATCCGCCACCGCGCGAAGTCCCCCGGCAGCCCCGTGATGGCCCGGACGATCGGCAGGTGCTCCACGTACTGGCTCAGGTGGACGACGGGCCAGATGACCGGCGGCACCGAGAACGCCGTGGCCACCGTGCCGACCGCGAGGGCGGTCATCCCGATGAACACGACCACCGTGCTCGGCCCGCTGCGGGTGACCGCCCCGAAGAACTTGCTCAGCGGCCGGCGGCAGCGCGCCGATCCCGGCCCCAGGCCGTAGCAGGCGACAAACGCCCCGGCCGCGAACCCGCCGGCCCGGGTCCCGTTCTGCACCGCCAGCAGGCTGATGGCGGCGGCCGTCGCGGCGAACAGCAGGGCCAGCGGCAGCTTGAAGACCAGGTTGAGCAGCGAGCGCAGCACCGCGACCGGCATGAAGGCGATGGCGGCGGCCACGCCCGCCGTGCGGCCCGGCCGCGATCGGCGCCCGGCCAGCCAGGTGCCGGTCAGGTCGGTCGAGCGGAGCGCGACCAGCAGGGCCAGGGCCGCGGCGGTCCCGGCCACGGGCAGCAGGATGCTCACGGCCACGACCGTGGCCATCACCGCGAGCACCAGCGGCGTCCGGGCCGAGCGCGCCTGCGACGCCGGGCTGGCCGCCGTGCCGGAGCCGCGCAGCCCGGTTCCGGCGGGCCCGGGCCACGGCTGGCCCTGGCCGGGCGGGCCGGGACCCAGCGGCCCGGACCCGGGCGCGCCGGGCCAGGGCTGCGCGCCGGGCGGCAGCACCACGCCCGCGGCGCCGGTGAACGCAGGCGGCGGCTGGTACTGGACCGGCGGCAGCAGGTCAGCGAAGTTGTCGGGGTAGGGCCGGCCGCCGCCCACCGCGACGCCGGCCGCGGGCCGGGCCGCGCCCAGCCCGCCGGCGGCCCCGGCCACCCCCAGCCCGCCCGCGCCCGCACCGAGCCCGCCCGCGCCGGCCCCGACCGGGCCCGCGCCGCCCCAGGCGGCGCCGGGCGCCTGCCGGGGGTCGACGTAGGTCTGGGTCCGCGGGTCGGGCTGGGACATCCCCGGCGGGATAGTGGGGGCCAGGTCGGGCACCAGGGCGGCCGGGTCGAGGCCGGCGATGCGCTCGGCCAGCTCGGCCGCGGAGGGCCGCCGGGACGGGTCGCGGGCCAGGGCGTGCAGGACCACCGGGAGCAGCGTGGCGGGCATCGTGGCCAGGTCGGGCTGGCCGTTCACGATCCGGTAGAAGATCGCCTCATACGACCCTGACCCGAACGGCGGCCGCCCGGTGGCCGCGAACGCGATCGTGGCCGCCCACGAGTGCACGTCGGCGGCGGGGCCGCTGGGGCTGCCCTCGATGACCTCCGGGGCCAGGTAGCCGGGAGTGCCCATGAGCATCCCGCTCTGGGTCAGCCGGGTCGAGTCCAGGGCCTGGGCGATGCCGAAGTCGATCACGACCGGCTCGCCGGAGACGAGCATGACGTTGGCGGGCTTGAGGTCCCGGTGCACGATGCCCGCCCCGTGCACGGCGGTCAGGGCATTGGCCAGGCCGCCGGCCAGCCGCATCAGCGCGCGGCCGGTCAGGGGGCCGTCCTGGGCGACCACGTCCTCCACGGTGCGGCCGGGCACGTACCGGGTGACGATGTAGGGCGGCTCGTGCTCCACGTTGGCGTCGATGACCTCGGCCACGAACGGGCTGTGCACCAGGCGCATCGTCTCGAACTCGCGGGTCAGCCGCCGCCGGGACGTCTCGCCGGTGACCCCGTGCCGCAGCGCCTTGACCGCCACCAGCCGCAGCACCGGGTCGGTGGCCAGGTAGACCACGCCCATGCCGCCCTCGCCGAGCCGGTCCCGGACCCGATACGGTCCGAGACGCTCAGGTAGTCCTTCCCCGGGGACGGCCATGCCCCAAAGCCTACGGACCGACGGCCGTGCTGAGGAGCATGTACGACGTGGCGGCGGCGATTAGCCCGTCCCCACGCCGGGGCCGCCGGTGACCAGCCGCCGCAGGGCGGCCGCCGCGGCGGCGTTCTGTTCCGCGTGCACCATAAGTGCCCTGGCCAGCTCGGTGATCCACTGATTGAGCGGGACCGGCTGCCGGGACAGGACCACCCCGCGCACTTCCCGGCAGATTTCCGCGGCCGGCGCGCCGCGCTCCACGCCGAGGGACATCACCGTGTCGCCGAGGCGGACGGTGACCTTCGAGACGGTGCCGGGACGGCCGCGCATGCGGTCAGATACCGACCGCTCCCGGTCGACGGCGACGCTGCCCGGCGGCATCGCCTCGCTGAGGGACTGAGTCAGGACCTGGGCGTAGATGGCGACATCGGTGCTGTCCGCCCGCAGGGCGGCCATGAGCATGTCCAGGGACAGGTCGTCGCCGGGCACGGCGGGCTCCGAGCCGGGAACGGCCGGCTCACCGCCCGGCAAAGCGGGCCTTCCCGGGGCCGTTCTCGACGAAGCTGCGCATGCCGGCCTGGGCGTCCTCGGTGGCGAACAGGCCCGAGAAGTGCAGCCGCTCGATCTCCAGGCCGGTGTCGAGGTCGGTCTCCAGCCCCGCGTCGATGGCCAGCTTGGCCGCCCGCAGCGCCACCGCCGGCCCGGCCGCGAAGCGCTCGGCGAGCGCGACGGCGGCCGTCTCCACCTCGGCGTCGGGGACGACCTGATCGACCAGGCCGATGGCCAGGGCCTCCTCCGCGCGGACGAACCGGCCTGTGAAGACCAGGTCCTTGGCCCGGGCCGGGCCGATCAGCCGGGGCAGCCGCTGGGTCCCGCCGGCGCCCGGGATGAGGCCGAGCAGGATCTCGGGCTGGCCGACCCGGGCGCCCGCGCCGGCGACCCGGAAGTCGGCGCACAGCGCGAGTTCGAGGCCGCCGCCGAGCGCGTAGCCGGTGATGGCCGCGATCACGGGCTTGCCGATCTTGGCCACCGCGGTGAACGAGTCCTGCAGCGCCCTGGACCGGGCCGCCATGTCGGCATAGCTCAGGCCCGACATCTCCTTGACGTCAGCGCCGGCCGCGAACACCTTCTCGCCGCCGTAGATGACCACGGCGCGGACCTCCGGGTCGGCCGAGACCTGGGCTGCCGCGGCCGCGATCTCGGCCTGCACCGCCGTGCTCAGCGCGTTCATCGGCGGCCGGTCCAGCCGGATCGTCGCGATCTGTTGCCCGGCCGCTCCCGGCGCCGCTTCCACGCGGACAAACTCGCCCATGCACCACCTCCGTGCCCGGTCCCGGGCCAGCCCCGATCCTACGCGGGCCGGGAGTGGCAGGCGTGCTCGCACAACGGGGAGCGGCAGCCCTCGTCGCGGCACGCCCCGAGCAGGCAGGCCGGCGACACCGTGAAGTTCAGCGCGACGGTCCGCGCGCCCGGCGGCCCGGTGCGGCCGACCGGGCTGTCCCGGGCGATGGTGCCGACGGCCGTGTCGTAGGTGACCGGCGCGGCCAGCGTCTGCTCAGCCAGTACCAGGTCGACGGCATCGGCCAGCGCGCGGGCGGCCGGCAGCAGCCGCGACTCCAGCACGGTGGCGGCCAGCCGGCTGAGCGAGCGCCCGGCACTCGGCGCGTCGTAGCGCAGGAACGCCGCGAAGGCGTCTAAGCAGGCCTGCTCGTCCGGCGTCCGCGAGTGCTGCCCGCGCCTTCTCAGCCGAGCCCTCGGCTTGTCAAGAGCCAGCATCACTCCCATTACCGTCCCCCCTCGGACAGACCACAGATGTCGACCTTCGCGCAGCAACGTACTGCGAAGGCCCGCGAAGGTTCAACAACTTCCCGGGACGTGTCTTCTCCGCCGTACCGGCCTGGCCAAAAGCCTTCCGCCTGCGGATAGTCCTGATATACGTACAGATCGCGGACGTAACCACCCGCTGCCCGGCAGCGTGAAACAACTGCGAAGGTGACAACCATGTCGGAACCCGCCGATCCTTTCCGGCCCGAGCCGACGCCGTGGGGCGCCGCCATCGCCGCAGCCTGCCGGGCGGCTGGCCGGTCGGCCCGGGCCGCGGCCCGCGAGGCGGGCCTCAGCGAGGGCCGGTGGCGCCAGATCACCAGCGGCTACCAGGTCGTCAGCCCCGGCGTGTACGCGCCGGTCCGCGGGCCGGCGCCCACCGTGGCCCGGATGGCCGCGGTGGCCGGGCTGACCCCGGCGCAGCTGCGCGCGACCGGGCGCGACGACGCGGCGCGGCTGCTGGCCGCGCAGGGCGGGACCCTGGACGAGTTGCTGCTGCGGCGGATCGCCACGCTGGACAGCGACCGGGCCCGCGAACTGCTGGCCCTGGTCACGGCGGCGCTGTTCGACTCCGTGGCCGGCGAGGCCGGCGCCGGCCGGGGCGAGGCGCAAGACGATGACTCGGCCGATGAGCCGAGGTACGGGACCTAGGAACACGCAGACGCGGAAACGGGGAACTCGGGCCTAGGGGCGAGGGAACCCCTAGGCGGAACGGACACGGCGGGCAGGACCGGGAATTACCCGGGCCCGGCTAAGCCGCCGGGGAAGGCGTTTCCGCTCCCCCCGGCGGCGCCGTTAGTGCGCGTCACTCCCCTGACGCGCGCGGCAGGGAGACGCCCTGCCATCCGTTCAGGAAGCTCCGCACCTCGCTCTCGCTGTAGCGACGGTGGCCGCCAGGGGTGCGGATCGATGAAAGCTTGCCCCCCCGCGCCCACCGGGTGACGGTCTTGGGGTCCACGCGAAGCATCGCGGCGACCTCGGCCGGGGTAAGCAGGCGGTTGTCCGGCTTGATCTGGGTTCGCACGACTGCAGGTCCTCTCGCACTCGGGGGTAGCGGTCAGTTCACTGAAAGTGACGATAGGTGAGCGTTACTGACCGAGAACGCTCAATCACAGGATGTCACACCCCCCTCGGATTTGCCGACCTTCCGGCTAACAGGGGAAGAAATTCTTCGCCCCCCAGCGGAATGCCTTTGGTAGCAGGACGCTCCGTGCAGTCCGGTGGTTTACTCGCGCAGCGTGTCATGTTGGACACGCAATGTCGCAGTTAAGGCGCGCTAATGTCGCGCCCCTCCGTAACCGGAGGTCAACCGCCTGCAAGCACGCCGCGATCACGGTGCAGGCCGGAACGCAACCCCTGAGTCAGGGGCGCCCGTGGCTGGCCAGGTCAGCTGGCCGGGCCAGCTGGCCGGGTCAGCTGGCCCGCGTCAGCGGAGGTCGCCGTTGACCATCCCGGCCGTGGCGGCCGGCACCGAGACCAGGCCGAGCTCGGCCGGGTTGCTCAGCAGCGGGTGACAGGGCAGCGCCCGGACGGTGTAGCCGAACGGGCCGGGCTCGCCGAGCTCCGCCTCGCCGACGTAGCGGGCCACGCCGTCGGGCGCGGACCGGCCGTCCAGCGCCAGCGGGCGCCGCACCGGGTCGATGATCTCGTCGGAGTCCGCGGCCGGCCCGTAGACGACCTCGACGGTCACGTCGTCCGGGGTCAGCCCGCCGAGGGCGACGCTGGCCCGGATGGCCAGCCGCCCGCCGGGGACAAGCTGGGCGTCGTCGGCCTCGACGTGCTCGACGCGGACGCCCGGCCACGCGTCCGTGACCCGCCGCTTCCAGGCCGCCAGCTCGCGCGCTCCCTCGGCCACGGCGCCGCCGTCCGCCGGGGCGCCGTCCTCGGCCGGCTTGACGGGCGCGGCCAGGGCCGCCGACGCCCGCGCGGCCGGGCCGTACAGCCGGGTCACGTACTCGCGGACCATCCGGGTGGCCTGGGCCTTGGGCCCGAGGGTGCGCAGCGTGTGCGCCACCATCTCCAGCCACCGGTGCGGGCCGTCCGCCCCCGCTCCGTCGTAGAACAGCGGCGCCACCGACTGGCCCAGCAGGTCATACAGCGCCGCGGCCTCCAGCTCGTCGCGCCGGGCCGGGTCGCTCACGCCGTCGGCCGAGGGGATGGCCCAGCCGTTGGCCCCGTCGAACCACTCGTCCCACCAGCCGTCCAGCACCGACAGGTTGAGGCCGCCGTTGAGCGCGGCCTTCATCCCGGAGGTGCCGCACGCCTCCAGCGGCCGCAGCGGGTTGTTGAGCCAGATATCACACCCCTGCACGAGTGACGTGGCCATGGCCATGTCGTAGTCGGGCAGGAACACGATCCGGTGCCGGACTCGCGGGTCGTCAGCGAACTTGACCATCTGCTGGATCAGCAGCTTGCCGCCCTCATCGGCCGGGTGGGCCTTGCCCGCGATGACGATCTGCACCGGCCGGTCGGGGTCCAGCAGCAGCTCAGTGAGGCGCACCGGGTCGTGCAGCATCAGCGTCAGCCGCTTGTAGGACGGGACCCGGCGGGCGAACCCGATGGTCAGGATGTTTTCATCCAGAACGCTGTCGATCCAGATGAGCTCGGCATCGGAGGCGCCGCGCTGCCGCCAGGAAGTCCGCAGGCGCTCGCGCGCCTGCGCCACCAGCCGGGCGCGCAGCAGCCGCCGGATCTCCCAGATGCGGCCGGTATCGGCGGCCACCTGCTCCCAGGCGGCTGCGTCGTCGGCCAGGTCAGCGCCCGGCGCCGGCCCGGCCCTCTCGGCCGCGTCCGCGCCGCCGCGGGCCAGGCTGAGGATCTCCGGGGCCACCCAGCTGGGCGCGTGCACGCCGTTGGTCACCGACCCGATCGGCACCTCGGCGGTGTCGAAGCCGGGCCACAGCCCGGTGAACATCTCGCGGCTGACCTGGCCGTGCAGCACGCTGACGCCGTTGACCCGCTGGGCCAGCCGCATGCCCATGACGGCCATGTTGAACACCTCGGGGTCGCCGCCGGCGAACGACTCGGCGCCGAGGGCCAGGATCCGCTCCGTCTCGCCCTGGCCCCCGAACTGGCGCCGGACCAGGTCGATGGGGAACCGGTCGATGCCCGCCGGCACCGGGGTGTGGGTGGTGAACACCGTGCCCGCCCGGCACATCTCGAGGGCCTCGTCGAAGTGCAGGCCCCGCTCGACGTACTCCCGGATGCGCTCCACGCCCAGGAAGCCCGCGTGGCCCTCGTTGGTGTGGAAGACGTCCGGCTCGGCGTGCCCGGTGGCGGCGCAGTAGGCCCGGACGGCCCGCACGCCGCCGATGCCGAGCAGCAGCTCCTGGCGCAGCCGGTGCTCGGTGCCGCCGCCGTAGAGCCGGTCGGTCACCTCCCGCAGGGACGGCTCGTTCTCCTCCACGTACGAGTCCAGCAGCAGCAGCGGCACCCGCCCGACCTGGGCGATCCAGACCTGGGCGGCCAGCGCCGCGCCGTCGGCCAGCGCGACCCAGATCCGGACCGGGTTGCCCGCGGCGTCGCGCAGCAGGGTCAGCGGCAGGCCGTTCGGGTCGCTGGCCGGGTAGCGCTCGGCCTGCCAGCCCTCGGCCGACAGGGACTGGGTGAAGTACCCGTGCCGGTACAGCAGGCCGACGCCGATCAGCGGGACGCCGAGGTCGCTGGCCGCCTTCAGGTGGTCGCCGGCCAGGATGCCCAGCCCGCCGGAGTACTGCGGCAGCGCCGCGGTGATCCCGTACTCCGGGGAGAAGTAGGCCACCGCCGCCGGCCAGGACCCGTCCTGGGCCTGGTACCAGCGCGGGCCGGTCAGGTAGTCGCGGAGGTCGTGCCCGGCGTCGTCCAGCTCGCGCAGGAACTTGCGGTCGGCGGCGATTCTGCCGAGCCGTTCCTGTGATACCCGGGCCAGCAGCCCGGCCGGCTCGCCGCCGGCCCGCGCCCAGGCGGCCGGGTCGATCGCGGCGAAGACCGCCCGCGTCTCCGCATGCCATGACCAGCGCAGGTTCAGCATCAGGCCGCGCAGCGGGGCCAGCGGCTCGGGGAGGACGGGGTTGATCGTGAATCGGCGGATGGCTCTCACGTGCAGTGACCCTAATGCCCGCGGATACCTAACGGAACCAAGGCCCGGTGTCGCGGGCCCGCGACACCGGGCCGGAGAGGTCGCGGCGGAGAGGCCTGGGTGACTTTCAGGTGTCCCGCCTGCTTTGCCGGGCGCGCGCCGGGTAGCTTCTGGATCGTGATCGGCAGAATCCCCATCCTCGATGTCCAGCCCGTCGTCCAGTGCGGCCGGTATCCGGCCAAGGCCGTCCCCGGTGAGCAGGTGCTGGTCACCGCGACGGTCTTCCGCGAGGGCCACGAGATGCTGGGCGCCGGGGTGGTGCTGCGGGATCCGCGGGGCGGCACCCGCCCGCCCGTGCTCATGCGCGAGCTGGCGCCGGGCACCGACAGCTACGGCGCCGAGGTGGCGCCCGACACCGAGGGCCGGTGGCACTTCCGCGTCGAGGCGTGGAGCGACCCGGTCGCGAAGTGGTACCACGACGCGGGCATCAAGGTGCCGATCGGCCAGGACGTCGAGGTCACGATGGCCGACGGCGCGCTGCTGCTGCGCCGGGCGGCCGGCAGCATCCGGTTGCCGCCGCGGGCCGTCCCGGCCCAGGTCCACGCGGCCCGCGCGGCCCGGGTCGTGCTGAACGACACCGCGCGGCTGCTCACCGACGAGCGGATGACGCCCATGGACCGGCTGGCCGCCGCGACCCGGCCGCAGGTCACGGACGCGCTGCGGCGCTACCCGCTGCGGGACCTGGTCACCCGGTCGAGGTTCGCCCCGCTGATCGTGCACCGCGAGCGGGCGCTGTACGGAGCCTGGTATGAGTTCTTCCCCCGCTCCGAGGGGGCCAGGGTCGACCCCGGGCGGCTCCGGCCGCCGGAGTCCGGGACGCTGAAGACGGCCGCGGGGCGGCTGGACGCGGTCGCCGAGATGGGCTTCGACGTCGTCTACCTGCCGCCGGTCCACCCGATCGGCTACGTCAACCGCAAGGGGGCCAACAACACCCTCACCGCGAGCTCCGACGATCCCGGCTCGCCCTGGGCCATCGGCTCGGCCGAGGGCGGCCATGACGCCATCCACCCCGACCTCGGGACCATGGCCGACTTCGACGCCTTCGTGAGCCGCGCGCACGAGCTGGGCCTGGAGGTCGCCCTGGACCTGGCGCTGCAGACGGCGCCCGACCACCCGTGGGTCACCGAGCACCCGGAATGGTTCACCACCAAGGCCGACGGCACGATCGCCTATGCCGAGAACCCGCCGAAGAAATACCAGGATATTTACCCGCTTAACTTCGATAACGACCCGGCGGGAATTTACGCCGAGGTCCTGCGGGTCGTCCGGCACTGGATGGATCACGGCGTCCGGATTTTCCGGGTCGACAACCCGCACACCAAGCCGCTTCCGTTCTGGGAAAGGCTGCTGGCGCAGGTGGCGAGCACCGACCCGGACGTGCTCTTCCTGGCCGAGGCCTTTACCCGGCCCGCCATGATGCGGGGCCTGGCCACGATCGGATTTCACCAGTCCTACACGTACTTCACCTGGCGCAATGACCGGCCCGAGATCACCGAGTACCTGCAGGAGCTGGCCGGTCCGGCGTCGGCCTACATGCGGCCGAATTTCTTCGTCAATACGCCCGACATCCTGTCCCCCTCCCTGGCCCACGCCGGCCTGCCCGCCTTTCGGGTGCGCGCGGTGCTGGCCGCGATGCTGGCTCCGTCCTGGGGGGTGTACGCGGGCTTCGAGCTGGGCGAGAACGTGCCGGTCGTGCCGGGCAGCGAGGAGTACCTGGACTCGGAGAAGTACGCCTACCGGCCCCGGGACTGGGACCGCGCCCGCCAGCTCGGGCTGGGCCTGGCCCCGCTGCTGACCCGGCTGAACGCCATCCGGCGCGCCCACCCCGCGCTGCACCAGCTCCGCAACCTGCGCTTCCACTACCCCGATGACCCGCAGATCCTGTGCTTCTCCAAGAGCCGGGTCTCGCCGGCGGGGCGCGGCGGAGATACCGTGATCGTGGTGGTAAACCTCGACCCGAGCCAGCCGCGGGAGGCGACTGTCTGGCTGGACGGCCCGGCCCTCGGCCTTGACGTAGCCGCGGGTTTCTCCGTGACCGACGAGCTCACTGGCGAGCAGTACCGCTGGGGACAGGCAAACTACGTGCGGCTGGATCCAGCCGCAGCGCCCGCGCATATTTTGTCTGTCTCGTATTGATGGGCGCGTAACGTAACAGACACGTAACTCAGCCATCGTCTTGCCACAGCAGTTAGCTACCGTCACGCTGCGCCATCCGGGCGGAAAGGTAGCAGTCCATCGCAAGCAGCAGGAGAACTGCGTGACGCAGCCCACGCATGATGCCCTCAGCGGATCGCAGCCGCAGCCGCCGGAGTTCCACGCCAGTTCGGGCACGGTCCCGGCCGAGCCCGTCCCGGATTCCTTCTCCTTTGAGAAGCCGCGTGATCCGCAGTGGTACAAGCGCGCCGTGTTTTACGAGGTCCTGATCCGCGGCTTCCAGGACGCCACCGGCGACGGCACCGGCGACCTGCGGGGCCTGATCTCCCGGCTGGACTACCTGCAGTGGCTGGGGATCGACTGCATCTGGCTGCTGCCCATCTACAACTCCCCGCTGCGCGACGGCGGGTACGACATCTCCGACTTCACCGCCATCCTGCCCGAATACGGCACGATCGGGGACTTCGTCGAGCTCGTCGAGCAGGCCCACCAGCGCGGCATCCGGGTCATCGCCGACCTGGTCATCAACCACACCAGCGATCAGCACCCGTGGTTCCAGGCATCCCGCTCCGAGCCGGACGGCCCGTTCGGGGACTTCTACGTGTGGTCCGACACCGATGACCGGTACGCCGACGCCCGGATCATCTTCGTGGACACCGAGCAGTCCAACTGGACCTACGACCAGGTCCGGGGCCAGTACTACTGGCACCGGTTCTTCTCCCACCAGCCCGACCTGAACTACGAGAACCCGCACGTCCAGGACGCCATCATCGAGGTGCTGCGGTTCTGGCTCGACCTCGGGATCGACGGCTTCCGGCTGGACGCGGTGCCCTACCTGTACGAGCGCGAGGGCACCAACTGCGAGAACCTGAAGGAGACCCACGAGTACCTGAAGCGGGTCCGCTCCGAGGTCGACCGGCTCTACCCCGACCGGGTGCTCCTGGCCGAGGCCAACCAGTGGCCCGCCGACGTGGTCGAGTACTTCGGCGACACCAGCGTGGGCGGCGACGAGTGCCACATGGCGTTCCACTTCCCGCTCATGCCGCGCATCTTCATGGCCGTCCGCCGCGAGCAGCGCTACCCGATCTCGGAGATCATGGCCCAGACCCCGCCGATCCCGTCGGGCTGCCAGTGGGGCATCTTCCTGCGCAACCACGACGAGCTGACCCTCGAGATGGTCACCGACGACGAGCGCGACTACATGTACGCCGAGTACGCGCGGGACTCCCGGATGAAGGCCAACATCGGGATCCGGCGGCGGCTGGCCCCGCTGCTGGACAACGACCGCAACCAGCTTGAGCTGTTCACCGCCCTGCTGCTGTCGCTGCCCGGCTCGCCGGTCCTGTACTACGGCGACGAGATCGGGATGGGCGACAACATCTGGCTGGGCGACCGGGACGGCGTCCGGACCCCGATGCAGTGGACCCCGGACCGCAATGCCGGCTTCTCCCTGTGCGACCCGGCCCGGCTCTACCTGCCGGTCCTGATGGACCCCATCTACGGCTTCCAGGCGCTCAACGTCGAGGCCCAGGAGAAGAGCCCCGGCTCCCTGCTGCACTGGACCCGGCGCATGATCGAGATCCGCAAGCGCCACCCGGTCTTCGCGCTGGGCAACTACGACGAGCTGGGCTCGTCCAACCCCAGCGTCCTGGCCTACGTCCGGGAAAGTCAGGATCCGTCCTCGAGCACGTTCGACCGGATACTCTGCGTTAATAATCTGTCACGATTCCCGCAGCCGGTGGAGCTCGACCTGAGCCGGTTTGAGGGGTCGATTCCGGTCGAGTGCACGGGCGGCGTGACGTTCCCGCCGATCGGGGAGCTGAACTACCTGCTGACGCTGCCGGGGCACGGCTTCTACTGGTTCGTCCTGCAGCCGCCCCCCGAGGGGTGAACCCCCTGGGGGGAAGAGCACTGTCACTCCGGGGGTACTGAACCCGAGCTTTACGCTGACGTAAAGAAATACCATGGCAAATACAGCAAAGCAGACAGACGACGCGCTCGTCTCCCCGCCCGGGCCGCGCCGTCTGCTCGCACCACGGCTGGCGGGTGCCGCCCTTCTCGCCGCCACGGCGGGAATTCACCTGGACCTGTACGCAACCGGGTACAAGCTGATCCCGGTGATCGGCTGGCTGTTCCTGCTCCAGGTCATCGGCGGGTTCGTGCTGGCCGCGGCGGTCGCCGTCACCCGCGGCGGGCTCGGCACGCTCACCGCCTTCCTCGGCGCCGGGTACGCGGCCTCGACGCTGCTGGGCTACCTGGTGTCGATGTGGATCGGCCTGTTCGGCTTCACCGAGACCCGGACCACGGCCGGCCTGGTGGCCGGGGTCATCGAGGTCGCCGCGCTGGCCGTCCTGGGCTACGTCACCCTGCACGGGCTGCCCCAGGCCGGGCCGCTGGCCCCGCTGCACAAGGTCCACGCCAGCCTGCCCGGCGGCGCCGCCGCGGTCATCTCGGCGGTGTCGGTCGTGGCCGTCATCGTCCTCGGACTCTCGCTGGCCACCGCGACTGCCCCGTCGAGCGGGCCGTCGGTCACCGCGGCGGCAGGCGCGGCCAGCTCCGGGCCGGTGCTCAAGATGACCATGAAGAACTTCAAGTTCTTCCCGGCCAACCCGGAGGTGCAGCCGGGCGAGCGGGTCGAGGTGACGAACTTCGACGCGGCCCCGCACTCGGTCAGCTCCGGCGTCCCGCCGAAGGACTCCAGCCTGTTCGACACCGGCCTGCTGGCCCAGGGCAAGACCGGGTTCTTCATCGCGCCGAAGAAGGCCGGGAGGTACCCGTTCTTCTGCCTCGTGCATCACTTCATGGTGGGCATGCTGATCGTCAAGTAGCCCGGTTCCGGGCCATGCGTCTGACCCGTTCTGCGCCGTAAGATGAACCGCCGTCCCCGGGAGCTGTTTGACTGTTTGACACATCTGTAACGGAACGTGATGGTTCGCTGCGGGTCCCTCGGGGAGTACTAGCTAATCGGGACTTCGGGGAAGGGAGCGAACGCCACGATGACCGTCGACCCCCTGGCCGGCCTGCTGGCTGCGTGGCTGCCGCGGCAGCGCTGGTTCGCCGGCAAGGGCGCGCCGGTCGGCAGCCTGACCATCACGACCGACGCCACGCTGGCCGCGGGTGACGTGGCGGAGGGCGAAGCGGCCCTGCGGCACCTGATCATCACCGTCGGCCAGGCCGGAGTCACGCCCGACGCCCGGTACCAGGTGCTGGTCGGGCTGCGGCGGGAGGTCCCGGACGGGCTGGCGCACGCGGTCATCGGGGAGCTGCCGGACGGCACCGCCGCCTACGACGCCCTGCACGACCCCGACCTGGTCAGCTGCCTGCTGGCGGGCATGGCGGAGCAGCGGACGGCCGGCCCGCTGGAGTTCCGGCGCGAGCCGGGCGTGCCGTTCGGGACCTGGGCCGGCAGCCGCGTGATCGCCGCCGAGCAGAGCAACACCAGCGTGGTCTTCGGCGAGGCCGCCATCCTCAAGGTGCTCCGCCGGCTGTTCCCCGGCGCGAACCCCGACCTGGAGGTGGCCGCGGCCCTGGCCCGGCTCGGCTCGGTGCACGTGGCACCGCCCTACGGCTGGATCGAGACCGAGCTGGACGGCGACCCGGTCCTGCTCGGGGTGCTGTCCCGCTACCTGGCCCGGGCCAGTGACGGCTGGTCGCTGGCCGCGGCCAGCATCGGGCGCCTGTCCGCGCTGCACGGGGACTACGGGCGCGAGTACCTGATGGCCCCGGTGCCGCGGGCCGGACCCGGGCACCCGGGGCCGAGTTTCGCCGAGGAGGCCCACCAGCTCGGGCGGGCCACCGCCGAGCTGCATGCCGACCTGGCCGCGGCGTTCGGGACGGAGCAGCTGACCAAGCAGCAGCTCGAGGACCTGGCCGGGCAGATGACGGCCAAGCTGGACGCGGCCGCCGCCGACTGCCCCGAGCTGCGGGACTTCGCCGGGAAGGTCCGGTCCAGCTACGCCGAGCTGGCCTGCCTGACCACGCCGGTCACCGTCCAGCGGATCCACGGCGACTACCACCTGGGCCAGGTGCTGCGCACCGAGGCGGGCTGGGTCGCCCTGGACTTCGAGGGCGAGCCGCTGGTCCCGCTGGAGCAGCGCACCGGGCTGTTCCCGGCACTGCGCGATGTGGCCGGCATGCTGCGCTCGTTCGACTACGCGGCCCGCCACCAGCTGCTGGGCCATCCCGACGCCCCTCAGCTGCGCGAACCGGCCGACAACTGGGTAGAGCAGTGCCAGCAGGCCTTCTGCGCCGGCTACGCGCGGGCTGGCGGGCAGGACCCGGAGGCCAACTCAGTGCTGCTGCGCGCCCTGACGCTGGAGAAGGCGGTCTACGAGGTGACCTACGAGGCGCGGCACCGGCCATCCTGGCTGCCGATCCCGCTCGACTACATCGCGGCCGCCTGATGGGCGCCGACGCAGGCCCGCCCGGCCCGGACGCAGCCCTGATCGCCGGGATCGACGCGATCGTGGCGGGCCAGACCCACGACCCGCACGCGATCCTGGGCGCCCATCCCGGCCCGGACGGGGTGACGATCCGGGCGCTCCGGCCGCTGGCCGAGTCCGTCGCGGCGCTGCTCCCCGACGGCCGCCGCGTGCCCATGCCCCACCTGCACGAGGGCGTCTTCGCCGTCACCCTGCCCGGCGCCGCGGTCGAGAAGGAGGAGGTGCCGGACTACCTGGTCGCCGCCCGCTATCCGGCGGGGTCGGGGATCGCCGGGCCGGAGGTCATCACCGATGACCCGTACCGGCACCTGCCCACCCTGGGCGACATCGACCTGCACCTGATCGGCGAGGGCCGCCACGAGGAGCTGTGGCAGGCCCTGGGCGCGCAGGTCCGGGGCGAGGCCGGCACATCGTTCGCCGTGTGGGCGCCCAACGCGCGCGGCGTCCGGGTGATCGGCGAGTTCAACCACTGGGACGGCCGCGCCCACCCGATGCGGTCGCTGGGCCGGTCCGGCGTCTGGGAGCTGTACATTCCCGGCGTCGGCCCCGGCATGACCTATAAGTACGACATCTGCGCTCCGGACGGAACCTGGCAGGCCAAGGCCGACCCGCTGGCCAAGCGGGCCCAGGTGCCGCCGGCCACCGCGTCGGTGGTGTTCGCCTCCCAGCACGAGTGGGGCGACCAGGAGTGGCTGGACCGGCGGGCCGAGCGCGACCCGCTGACCAGCCCGATGAGCATCTACGAGGTTCACCTCGGCTCCTGGCGGCCGGGGCTGTCCTACACCGAGCTGGCCGACCAGCTGACCGCCTACGTGCGCGAGCTGGGCTTCACCCACGTGGAGTTCCTGCCGGTGGCCGAGCACCCGTTCGGCGGGTCCTGGGGCTACCAGGTCACCTCGTACTACGCGCCGACGTCGCGGTTCGGCTCGCCCGATGAGTTCCGGTACCTGATCGACGCGCTGCACCGGGCCGGCATCGGCGTGCTCGTGGACTGGGTGCCCGCGCACTTCCCGCGCGACATCTGGGCGCTGGCCCGGTTCGACGGCACCCCGCTGTACGAGCACCCCGACCCGCGCCGCGGCGAGCACCCGGACTGGGGCACGCTGATCTTCAACTACGGGCGCCTCGAGGTCCGCAACTTCCTGGTCGCCAACGCCCTGTTCTGGCTGCGGGAGTACCACATCGACGGGCTGCGGGTCGACGCCGTGGCGTCCATGCTCTACCTGGACTACTCGCGGAAGGCCGGCGAGTGGGTGCCGAACTCCGAGGGCGGCCGGGAGAACCTCGACGCGGTGGCCTTCCTGCGCGAGGCCAACGCCGCCTGCTACCGGGTGGCGCCGGGCACCATGATGATCGCCGAGGAGTCCACCGCCTGGCCGGGGGTGACCCGGCCGGTGTACCTCGGCGGGCTGGGCTTCGGCCTGAAGTGGAACATGGGCTGGATGCACGACACGCTGGCCTACCTGGCCCGCGACCCGGTGTACCGCAGCTTCCACCACGACGAGATCACGTTCTCGATGATCTACGCCTACAGCGAGAACTACGTGCTGCCGCTGTCGCACGACGAGGTCGTGCACGGCAAGCGGTCGCTGCTGCGCAAGATGGCCGGCGACGAGTGGAAGCAGTTCGCCGGGCTCCGCGCGCTGCTGGCCTACATGTGGGCGCACCCGGGCAAGCAGTTGCTGTTCATGGGCGGGGAGATCGCCCAGGGGGACGAGTGGTCGGAGCAGACCGGGATCCAGTGGCACCTGCTCGACTACCCCGGCCACAGCGGCGTGCAGCGGCTGGTCACCGACCTGAACCGGGCTTATGCCGAGCATCCGGCGCTGTGGCGGCAGGACGCGGTGCCGGCCGGGTTCAGCTGGATCGACGCCAATGACACGGCCAACAACGTGCTGTCGTTCGTGCGGCGGGCCGGGTCCGCGCCCGAGTACCTGGCGCAGTCGGGCGGGCTGCTGGTCGGGGCGCCGCCGGAGGGCGTGCTGGCCTGCATCATCAACTTCTCCGGGGAACCGCACCACGGGTACCGGGTCGGGCTGCCCCAGCCAGGGCGGTGGCACGAGCTGGTCAACACCGACGCCGCGGTGTACGGCGGCAGCAACGTCGGGAACCTGGGCGGGGTGCTGGCCGAGCCGGTGCCGTGGCACGGGCTGCCGGCCTCGGCGGAGATCTCGATTCCGCCGCTGGCCGCGCTGTGGCTCACCCCGGAGGACGCCCGCTAGGGGCTACCCGGCCGCCGGCCCGGCAGCGGCGGCTCCGGTAAGACGGCCGCCGGCGCGCCGATTCATCGCCGCTCGGCTAGCGGGCGGCCCGCGCCGCGGGGAGGGTCTCGGCCAGGCGGCGGGCCGGGGCGGGCAGCTCCAGGACGGCGAGGACGGCGCGGTGGTCGGTGCCGGGGATCTGCACCGTGCGGGCCTCGCTGACGGTAATGCCGGGCGAGACCAGGATGTGGTCCAGCCGCATGAGGGGCGGCCACCGCCGGTTGGCGGGCCAGGTGAATCCGGGCCACGGCCGCCGGCGGGCAATGTCGGCGCTGTCGGCGAACCCGGCGGCGAGGATGTCACGAAACGGGCGATGATCCCGGCTGGCGTTGAAGTCGCCGGCGACGACCTGCGGCCCGTCCGCCTGCGCCGTCATCATGGCATCCCGCAGGCGGCCCAGGTCCCGGTGCCAGTCGCACTGGCGGCCCATGATCGGCGCCACCGGGTGCACGGCGCGCACGATGAGCGGCCGGCCGGCCACCGTGATGCGGGCGCTGGGCGCGACGAAGAGCAGTCCGGCCGCCGACGGCAGCGGCGTGAGCTCCCACCGGGACCACAGCCCGGCCCCGGCCGCGCCCGGATCGGGGTCGACGTGCCGGAACGGCAGCAGCTCGGCCAGGCCGGCCCGGGCCAGGCCGCGGACCAGCCCGGGGGTCAGCTCCTGGACGGCCAGGACATCGACCCGGAGCTGCCGGATGGCGTCGACCGTGGCGGCCGGGTCGGCCCCGCCGAACAGGGCGTTGAGGGTCAGGACCCGGAGCTCGGCGGCGGGCGGGGCGGGCGGGTCGCGGCGGGCGGTCCGCCGGCGCCGGGGCAGCTGCCCGGCGGCGAGCACGGCCGCCGGGATGGCCAGCAGGCCGGCCAGCCACCAGGCGACAGACGCGGCCAGGGCGACAGCCCCCAGGCCGGCCGCGGCGGCCGCCGGGGACAGGGCCGCCGTCTGGGCGGGCGCGGCCGCGAGGCGCCCCGGCCCGCGGGGTGCCCGGCGCCCGGCGGTCCGCGCGGCCAGCGGGAGCACGGCCAGGACGCCGAGAGCGCAGGCCATCAGGGCGCGGGCGCGGTGCCAGGTCATCCCGGAGACGATAGCGGCCGCCCGAGGATCAGCGGAGGCGGTCGGCGATCTCGCCGAGGATGGCCACCGCCTCCCTGACCTCGGACGGGGGCCGGGCGGCGTAGCCGAGGATGAGGCCCGGCTCGCGGCGCAGCTGGGTGTGCCAGGACAGGGGCTGGACCTTCACGCCGCGCGCCAGCGCGGCGGCGGCCAGCGCGGTGTCGGCGAAGCCGGCCCCGGGGAACGTGATCATCAGGTGCAGGCCGGCGGCGGCGCCGTGCACGACGGCGCCCGGCAGGTGCGCGCCGATCGCCTCGATCATCGCGTCGCGGCGACGCCGGTGGCGGCGGCGCAGGAAGCGCAGCTGGCGCTCGAGCTCGCCGGTGTCGATCAGGCGGGCCAGGGCCAGCTGGGGCAGGGCCGCGTTGCCCAGGTCAGCGTTTCGCTTGGCCGTCATGAGCGCGGTGCGGTACCGCGGCGGCGGCAGCACCCAGCCCAGCCGGAGCGCCGGGGCGAGCAGCTTGGAGACGCTGCCGGCGTAGCAGACGTGGCCGGCCAGCATGCCGCGCAGGGCCGGGACCGGCGGCCGGTCGTAGCGGTGCTCGGCGTCGTAGTCGTCCTCGATGACCAGCCCGCCGTCGCGGGCCCACGCCATGAGCTCCTGGCGCCGCGGGCCGCTGAGCACGGCCCCGGTCGGGAACTGGTGCGCCGGCGTGACCATGACCGCCCGGGCGCCGGTGGCCCGGAGCCGGTCGACCCGCAGGCCCTCGGCGTCGACCGCGACCGGCGGGGTGGCCAGTCCCCAGTTGCGCAGGTGCTGGCGGACGCCGAGCGAGCCGGGCTCCTCGACGGCCACGGCGGTGCCGCCGTCGGCGCGCAGGACCTGGCTCAGCAGGCCGATCGCCTGGGAGACGCCGGCGGTGATGATGACCTCGGCGGGGTCGGCGCGGATGCCCCGGGTGCGGGCCAGCCAGCCGGCCACGGCGCGGCGCAGGGCGGGCATGCCCTGCGGGTCACCGTAGGCGAGAGCGGACGGGGCCAGGTCGTCCAGGACGGCGCGTTCGGCCCGGAGCCAGGCGGCCCGCGGGAAGGCGGCCAGGTCGGGCAGGCCGGGCGACAGGTCGAGCCGGGCCGGCACGGCGCGCATCGAGTCGAAGATCGCCACTCCGGGATCGGCGGTGAACAGGTCGGGCGGCGGGGCGGGCCGGGCCGGCGGGGCCGGCGGCACGGGGGCGACCGGGGCGGTCACGACGGTGGTCCCGGCCCGGCCGCGGCCGGCGAGGTGGCCGTCCTCGCTCAGCCGCTGGTAGGCCTCGGTCACGACGCCGCGCGACACGCCGAGGTCGGCGGCGAGGACCCGGCTGGCCGGCAGCCGGGTCCCGACCGGCAGCCGGCCGTCCGACACGGCCAGCCGGAGCTGGCGGGCCAGCCAGTCGGCGCGGCCGCCGGCGGGCGCGTCGCCGATGCTGAGCTGGAGAAAGTCCGAGCCCGGTTTGGACCCCTCAGCACGAGCCCGATTGGACCTGTCCACCGGGCCATTGTGCCCGGCAGGGTGGGGTCATGAGCAAGGTGATAAGCGCTCCGGGCTATGTGCACGGCTACTCGCCGGTCGAGGCGCGGCGGCTCGGCGACCAGGCGGACACGCTGGCCGGGCTGCTGCACGCCGGCACGGCCTACCCGGCCGGGAGCGGGGTGCTGGAAGTCGGCTGCGGGGTCGGCGCGCAGACCGTCCACCTGGTCGCGGGCAGCCCGGCGGCCCGCCTCACGGCCGTCGACATCTCGGCCGCGTCGCTGGCCCGGGCCCGCGCCGCGGTGACAGCCAGCGCGCCGGGCGCGGTGGTGCGGTGGCAGCAGGCGGACCTGTTCGACCTGCCGTTCGCGGACGGCGCGTTCGACCACCTCTTCGTCTGCTTCGTGCTGGAGCACCTGGCCGATCCGGTCGCCGCCGCGGCCGGGCTGCGCCGGGTGCTGGCGCCCGGCGGCACCATCACCGTGATCGAGGGCGACCACGGATCCGCGTTCTTCCATCCCGACAGCCCGGCCGCGCGGGCCGCGATCGGGTGCCTGGTCGCGCTGCAGGCCGCGGCGGGCGGGAACGGGCTGCTGGGGCGGCAGCTGCAGCCGCTGCTGGCCGCAGCCGGGTACCGGGACATCCAGGTCACGCCGCGGACGGTGTACGTCGACGCGACCCGGCCGGCGCTGGTCGAGGGGTTCACCCGGAACACCTTCACGGCCATGGTCGCGGGGGTGCGGGACGAGGCGGTGGCCGCGGGGCTGATGATCGCGGCCGAGTTCGACCGGGGCCTCGCGGACCTGCGCCGGACCGAGGGCGGGACCTTCCACTACACCTTCGCCAAGGCGACGGCCGTCCGCCCGTAACCGGTAGGCGCTGAGGCCGAGGCGGACGGCCAGGGCCAATCCGCAGCAGCCTATGAAGATCCGCAGCGGCCCGGCCGGCAGGCGGCGCACGAGGGCCGGGCCGATCCAGCCGCCGATCAGGAAGCCGGCCGCCAGCGGCAGCACCGCCGCCCAGCGGACCGGGCCGAAGATTGCGAAGCCGATTCCGGCGACGCCGTTGGCCAGGCCGGAGACCGCGTTCTTCACCGCGTTCACCCGGGCCAGCGGCTCGGCAATGATCCGGATGAGCACGGCGAGCAGCACGATGCCCCCGGCCGCGCCGAAGTAGCCGATGTAGACCGCCACGGCGAACACGATGAGCCGGGCACCCCAGCCGTTCTCGCGGGTCGCGGGCGGCGCATCATCGCCGGGCTGCGCGACGGCCAGCCGAGCGGGCGGGCGGAAGATGGCGACGGCCCCCGCGGCGACCAGGACGGGGGCCACGTAGGCGAACCACCGGGACGGGGTGGCCAGGAGCAGGGCGGCCCCGGCGGCCCCGCCTGCGGCGGTCAGCACGCCGAAGCGGGCGACCCGGCGGCCCTGGCCGGCCAGCTCGGGCTGGGAGCCGGCCACGGAGCCGGCACCGACGCACACCAGCGCCACGGTGTTCGTGACGTTCGCGCTGACCGGCGGCAGGCCGAGGGCCAGGAGGGCGGGGTAGGACACGAGCGAGGCCAGGCTGGCGACGGTGCTGACGATCCCGGCGAGGATCCCGGTTCCGGCCAGCACCAGGACCAGCAGCGGGATCGGGAGCGTCACGTCACCGGCACGATCTGCGCCGCCAGCAGGCGGCCGTCCTCGATCCGCAGGATGCCGATGGTGCCCTGGGGCTGAGCCCGCCGGTCGGTCGGCGAGCCGGGGTTGAAGACGGTCACGCCGGCGTCCGACTCGTGCCAGGGAATGTGGGAGTGGCCGAAGACGATCAGGCGGGCGGCCGGGAACCGGCGCCGGAGGCGCGGCAGCCGGCCGGCCTTGGCCCCGCTGTCGTGGATCATCGCGGCGGGCAGGCCGCCGAGGCCGAACTCGGCGGCCGGCGGCGCGCCCCAGGCGGCGACGTCTTCTCCGTCGTTGTTGCCGAGCACGGCGCGGACGGGCGCGTAGGCGCTCAGCTCGTCCAGGACGGAGGCGGTGCAGGCGTCGCCGGCGTGCAGGATGAGGTCGGCGCCGCGCAGGCGCAGGGCCACCGCGGGCGGGCAGGACTTCCACCGCCGCGGTGCATGAGTATCGGACACCACGACAACCCGCACGCCCCCATCCTGCCGGTCGTGGCAGCCG
>DASYBB010000243.1:0-69542 GCA_036501025.1 Streptosporangiaceae bacterium | reverse complement strand
CGGCGTCACGACCGCGACCGTGCGGGAGCTGTGCCAGCTGGCCGCGACGCGGCACGGGCTGCGCACGCTCACGGCTGGCACCTCAAGCGAGAACATCGCGTCCCAGAAGGTGCTGGCCAACGCCGGGTTCGTCCCGGCCGGCCCGGCCGACCCCGCCCACCTCGGCGGCAAGCCCGGTACCTGGTACCAGCGCGACCTGGGCACCGCCGACGCGCCCCAGTAACGCACCCCGGCCTGCGGGCGCCGTCCTCCTCAGAGAAGGCCGGGAAGACCAAGCTCGACATACCAGCGGCCGCCGACGCGGACGCAGCCAAAGGCGTAGTCCCTCCCGGCCGGCCCATCCCCCTGCGTGTGCTGGAAGGCAGTGCCGAAAGACAGTCCGTGGCGGGGCAGGCCGGCATCGGGATTGACATTCGTCGAGCACGAGGAAAAGCAGACGTTGCCCAGCTCGATAGCGACGATGGCCTCGTTTCCGAACACGACGCTGTGACCGGGCCGCCAGGTCCCGGTCCCGCCCTTACTGGCGCCGCCGACGGCGCTGAAACAGTTCCCCTCTTCACGAGGGTCGACATAGCTGCAGGTAGTGACGGGATTGGCGCCGGACATCAGGTGCTGCACGAAACCGGAGACGGCATTGGCCGGAGCCTGATGCCCCGGCGGCGGCGCGGCCGGCCCGCCCAGGTGAACCGAACTGCCGCAGCCCGCCACGGCAACGGCCACCATAACCAAGACCATCGTCGCTGCCCGCTTCGCCCGCAGACCCATGACGGCCCCCAAGAGATTATGTGTGCCTGAAAAGTACCAAGAAAGCACTTCGTCAGGAATGGCAGAAGGCTCAGTCGTCAGGCGGCCGGGACAAGCCAGGCCGCCTGACGGCCTACGTGCTGCACGGCCGGGGCAAGCCGCCGCTCGCCGACATCCAGGCGGCGGACGTGAAACCGGTTACGCCGGGTCAGCGCCAAGGTACTCAAACGCAGGCTGCGCCAGGAAACGCCGCCACGGCCGCCGAGCCGGCCGGGCAGGAAGTGCCCGTTCGGGCGAAATAGGGATTAATTGCATTGCGGTGCGCCGGGCGCCGGTGTCATCCTTCGGAAGCTCGTCGCCTCACCCGGCATCGGGAGCTGACACGGCTCTCCCCGGTCGGGACGCGGCCATGAATGGAAGCACCGGCAGCCGACCAGGAAGAAAGATGGCAAGCGCCCAGGTCCCGGGGCACGACCGCCCGCAGCCTCGACGACGAGCAGGACAAGCAGGACGAGCAGAAGGCGTCACCGCGGGTACCACCCGGCTGCCGCCCCCGGCGAAGCGGTGGGTGATGCCCGCCCTCATCGGATACTCCTTCTCACAGGCGCCCGCGGTGACGACCCTGACCGCGGTCACGGCCGTGCTCGCCGGCGCGGCCCCGGCCGGCATCACCATCGCGATCGGCGAGCTGGTGGACCGGCTGACCTCGGCGATCGGCCACGGCCCGGGCACTCCGGCGGCACGGGAGTGCTACCGCTGGGTCGCCCTCATCGTCGTCCTGTTCTTCCTCACCCACCTCGCCGACTCGGCGCGGACGGCCCTGGGCCAGGCCCTCGGCCGCCGGGTCACCGGCCGCCTCGGCGAGCGCGTGATGATGGCCGCCTCCGAGCCCGCGACCATCGGCCACCTCGAGGATCCCGGCTACCTCAGCCGGCTCGGGCTGGCCCGGGGCGCCGGAGCCATCGAGATGCCCCCCGGCGAGGCGGTCTTCGGCTTCTCCACCAAGGCCTCGATGTGGGTGACCAGCATCGGCTCCGCGGCACTGCTCACCCAGGTCACCTGGGAACTGGGCCTGATCGTCTTCGCCATCTTCGTCGTGATCCACTTCCGGCTGGTCCGGAACTACCGGATAGCCGTCGTCGAGAACGTGAATCAGACGGAGAAGCTCCGCCGCACGTCCTACCTGCGGGACGTGCCGACCACGCCGGGCGCGGCCCGGGAAGTGCGCCTCTTCGGCCTCGCTGCCTTCTTCCGTGACGCCTACCAGTCGGAGTGGCGCGCGAACATGACCGAGGTCTGGCAGCGGCGCCGCGAGCACCGCCTGTTCGTCGTGGTCGTGGTCGTGGTCACCGGCGTTACCGTCGCCTCGGTCTTCTACTACCTGGGATACCGGGCCGCCACCGGACGCACGACGGTGGGTGACCTGGCGATCGGCGGCCTGGCCGTCCGGGCGCTCCTCCAGCTGCTGCGGGCGGACGACGACGATCTCCGCATGGGCTTCGGCTCGAAGGCAGCCGCCGAGGCGTTCGCCTTCCCGGTCGTGACGTCACCGCCCGGGCCGGAGCAGGTCAGCTGGCCGGCGCCGGTCGCGACCATCTCCTGCGAGGATCTGCGCTTCCGTTACGGCGGCACCGCGGACGAGGTGCTGCACGGCATCAGCCTCGCCATTCCCGCAGGTCAGTCGCTCGCCATCGTCGGCCTCAATGGCGCCGGCAAGACGACGCTGGCCCGGCTCCTCGCGGGCCTGGACGCTCCGAGCGGGGGTTCCGTGCGAGTCGGGGGGACCCCCGTCGAGGAAGCCAGCCGGCGGAGCTGGCAGCGCCAGGTGGTCGCCGTGTTCCAGGACTTCGGCCGCTATGAGCTCACCGTGCGGGAGAACATCGCCTTCGGCTCCCTGACCCGGGCGGACGACGAGGAGGGCCTGCACGCCGTGGCGCGGCAGGCCGGACTGCTGACGTTCATCGAGGGACTCCCGAACGGCTGGGACACGGTGATGTCCAGCGGGTTCGCCGGCGGGGTCGACGCCTCGGGCGGCGAGTGGCAGCGCATCGCCATCGCCCGGGCGCTGTTCGGGCTGCGGCACGGCGCCCGGCTGCTGATCATGGACGAGCCGGCCGCGAGCCTCGACGCCCGCGCCGAGGCTCAGCTCTACGACACGTTCCACGAGCTCACCGCGGGCGCCACCACCGTCGCGATCTCCCATCGGTTCGCGACCGTGCGCAAGGCGGAGCGGGTGGTCGTGCTCGATCGCGGCCAGGTCATCGAGGATGGCACGCACGAGGGCCTGATCACTGCCGGCGGCCGGTATGCCGAGCTGTTCCGCCTGCAGGCAAAGCGCTTCGAGGAGGAACGCTTGTGATCGGGGCACTGCGCTTCGTTCTCGCGATCGCGCCCCGCATCGACCGGGCCCGGTCCCTGCTCGTGGTGGCGGTCGCGATTCTCGAGCCGGCCACCGGGATCGGCCTGGCGGTCCTGCTCGGGCTGCTCAGCGGGGTGGCGAGCCGGCATTCGACCAGCGGCGCGGTGATACTCGCGCTGTGCGTGGCGGTCTTCGTGATGCTCACCCAGGGCACCTTCATCGCCGGCTACTTCACCCGCCTTCGCCTGCAGGAGGAGATCCAGAGCGAAGTCGAGCGCCAGTTCATCGACATGGTCGGCACGACGCCGACGCTGGAGGTCCACGAGCGCGCGAGCCGCTCCGACCAGGCGGCGGTGGTCCGCGGCGCGCGCGGTGACATCGGGTCGGCCTTCGACCGGCTGCTGTGGCTGGCCGGAGCCGCGCTGGCCCTGATCGCCTCGGCCATCCTGATGGCCTCGGTCGTGCCCGTCCTCGCCGCGCTGCCGCTCTTCGCCGTCCCCGCGGTGCTGGCCACCCAGGCGGCGGACAGGAAGCGCGGTCAGGCCGTGCGGCGCGCCACGCCCCGGACCCGGCTGGCCGGCCACCTGTTCAGCCTCGCCACCACGGCCGCGACTGGTCGCGAGACCCGCCTCTTCGGGCTGGCCGGCGAGCTGACGCGACGGCACCGCGAGGAGTGGGACTCCGGCGGCCGGGACATCGCCCGAACCGACCGGCGAGCCCGGGTGCCGGTCGCGCTGGCCTGGCTGTTCTTCGTGCTGGCGTACGCGGCCGCCATCGCCGCGATGGTGCGGGCCGGCCTGGCCGGCGACGCCTCGCTGGGCCTCATCGTCGCGGCCGTCGCCGTCACCAGCCAGGTCACCGGGCAGGTGCAGACACTGCTGACCTTGAGCTTCTGGACGCTGGAGTCGCTTCGGGCCGCCCGGGCGTTCCTCGACGTCGTCGAGGACAGCGCCGCGGAGCGGGCGGCCGCCGGGCCGGCCACGCCGGCGCCGGTGCCGGCCCGGCTGGATGCCGGCATCAGGGTGGAGGGCCTCAGCTTCCGGTACTGGAACCGCGATCAGCCGTCACTGAGCGACATCAGCCTCGAGCTCCCGGCCGGGACCGTGGTGGCCCTGGTGGGCGAGAACGGCGCCGGGAAGTCGACGCTCGTCAAGATGCTCACCGGTCTCTACCGGCCGAGCGCCGGGCGCATCCTGGTCGACGGGACTGACCTCGCGCAGTTCGCGCCGGAGGACTGGCGCGCCCGGATCACGGCGGCCTTCCAGGACCCGGTGCACATCGAGATGTCCCTGAAGGACACGGTCGGGCTGGGCTGGCTCGAGCATCGCGACGACCCGGGGCGGATCCTCGAGGCGCTGCGCGCGGCCGGCGGCGACAGGCTCCTCGCTTCGCTGCCCGAGGGCCTGGAGACCCGGCTCGGCCGGAAGTCGTGGGACGGCAAGGGACTGTCGGGCGGCCAGTGGCAGACCGTCGCCAACGCCCGGGCGGCGATGCGGCAGGCGCCGCTGCTGCGGGTCCTGGACGAGCCCTCCGCCAGCCTTGACGCACGGGCCGAGGAGTGGCTGTTCCAGCAGTACGCCGACCTGAGCCGGCTGGAGGGCGGCGTGACCGTGCTCGTCACGCACCGCTTCACCACCGCCCGGGCGGCTGACCTCATCGTCGTCCTGGACGGCGGCCGGGTCCTCGAGGCCGGCACCCACGACACGCTGAGTCAGGCCGGCGGACTCTACGCCGAGCTGTTCCGCCTGCAGGCCAGGTACTTCGTCTGAGGCGGTGAGGCGGTCGCCGGGGACGGCGCCGATGGCGGTCACCGCGGCCTACCTGGACGTCCTTGCGGTGGCACGCGCCCTCGCCCAGAACACGCAGGCCGAGGGCGGATCAGCAGCAGGGTGCCCGCCAGTTGCCGGCCGGAAGGAGTGTCAGTGGTTATCGCCGGGCCGGCCGAGGGTGGCTACGGGACCCGCGCCGGGGCGGGTCCACTGCGGCACGGGACGGCTGGTCGGGCCCCAGGCCGCGTTCCCGTCCGCGTCCGAGCGCCAGTACCAGCACGGGCCCTGCCCCTCGGGCCAGCCCTGGGGGCTGTCCTCCCAGGCCTCGCGGCGGCCGTACGGCGTCATGTCGAGCAGGCCGAAGGCCCCCATGACCACCTCGTTGCCGCGGCCCGTCGTCGAGTAGGTGAGGAACGCGCGGTCTCCGTCGCGCAGGAAGCAGGTGACGCACCCCATCTCGCCGCCGACCGGCTCGGCCAGGTCGCGCACCGAGTACCAGGGCTGGGTGTAGCCCATGAACTCGACGAACGGGGCCACCTCCGCCCAGGGACCCGGGGTGAGGATGGCGAACGAGACGCCGCGGGCGTTGAGGTAGACAGCGTCCTTCAGGATCCAGGCCGTGGTGGTGCAGCCCTCGCACTGTCCCTGGTGCGGCGCGCCGTCCCACCACATGTGCTTGTAGACCACGAGCTCATCGCGGCCCTGGAACAGGTCCAGGAACGGGACCGGGCCGTCGGGCCCGGTGACCTCGACCGTCGGGTCGAACTCCACCATCGGCAGCCGGCGGCGGGCCGCGGCGATGGCGTCGCCCTCGTGGGTGTGGGCCTTCTCGCGGACCAGGAGCTCATCCCGGGCGGCCTGCCAGGTGGCCAGGTCGGCGATGGGCGGGCGGCCGTGCCGCGCAGTGGCCTGATCCTCGGACGTGGTCGGCATTGCGTACTCCCGTGGTGTCTCGTGCCGGGCAGCAGGGTAGGACGTCCCGGCGAAGGTCATCAGGACAGACGCGCGAGCTCGCCTGAATTCATCGCAGCAGGAATCCCTCGCCTCGCCAGCTACCCGGCATTCCGCACGCGAGGCTCATCGGACTGGCTGCCCGCGGGCGCCGGTGTCGCAGGTGCGCTGAGGTGCCGCAGGCCCAGGAAACCCACGAGGCCGGCCGCGGCCATGATCGCGCCCGCCGCCAGCAGGGCGACCTCAAAGCCCCGGAGGAATGCGATCTCGGCCGGTCCGCGGGCCAGCCGGCCCACGGCGGCCGTGACCACGTGAATCTGGCCGCCTGCGACGTCAGCGCCGGCCTGCGCCGCGCTGTGCCGCTCGCCGGGCGGGAAGGCCCCGGACTGCCGGTGCCAGTCGGCCAGGATCACGCTGGCGCCAATCGAACCCAGGATGGCCAGTCCCATCGCGGTCCCGATCTGCCGGCAGGCATTGAACACGCCCGAGCCGATCCCGGAAGATCCCTCGGGAACCTCGGCCATGGCCGCTGTCGATCCCGCCGGGACCATCAGCGCGAAGCCCACCCCGACCAGGATGTAGCAGGCCGCGGGCCACGCGAACGGCGTCGAGGTCGTCACCTGGCTCATGCCGAACATGCCCGCGGCGGCGATGAGGCAGCCCAGTCCCACAGCCGACGCCGCGGACAGCCGGCGCCCGATCCGCTTCCCGAGCTGGGCGACGAAGAAATACGGAACGCAGAAGAAGAGCCAGGACAGGCCGGTGCGAAGCGCCGACCATCCTTCAACGTTCTGGAAGAACAGCGTGACGTAGTAAATGAATCCCGAGAACGCAAGGTAGGCCAGCAGGTATACCGCAGAAGCCCGGCCGAACCCCCGGGTTCGCAGCAGTGCCGGGGGGACCATCGGATACGCGACCTTGCTCTCCCGCACGAAGAAGGCGGCCAGGATCACGGCGCCGGCCGCGACGCTGCCGATCACGATGGGCGAGCCCCACGTGGCGTCGGCGGAGTCAACGAAGCCAAAGGTCAGGAGGAGAAGCCCGGAAGCGCTCAGCACGACGCCGGCGCTGTCGAAGGGACGAGGCACCGGCTCGCGGGACTCCGCGACCGCGGCCAGGGAGATGGCCACGACCAGCACTCCGATCGGGACGTTGACCCAGAAGATCGATGACCAGGGGAACACGCTGAGCAGCAGCCCGCCGACGACGCTGCCGGCTGCCACGGCCAGGCCGCTCACGGCAGCCCAGATCCCGATCGGACGCGCCCTGTCCTCCGGGGGATACGCCTCGGAGAGCAGCGACAGGGTCAGCGATGACATGACGGCGCCGCCAGTTCCCTGCACCACCCGAAAGCCGATCAGAGTCCCGCCCGAGGTCGAGAGAGCACAGCCCGCCGACGCGAGCGTGAAGACGATGACCCCCGCCACGAAGGTGCGCTTGCGCCCGAAATGGTCGCCGAGCGCGCCGCCCAGCGGGATCAGGGCGGCCAGCGCCAGGGCGTACGCGCTCACCACCCACTCCAGGCCCGCGGGCGACAGGTGAATCTCGCGCTGCATGGCCGGCAGGGCGACGCTCACTATCAGGACATCAAGCACCATCATGACCTGAGCGGTGCAGGCCACGGCCAGCGTCAGGCGCTGCCTGGACCGTCCCCCCAGAGTCATCACCCCAGCCTTGCCCGCCCCGCCGGTACCGCGAGGACCACTCCGTGACGGCGGACGAAACGGGACGCGGCCGCGCCGGCCTGGCCCGGATTCAGGCCTGCTCCTGACGGGCTACCAGCATGTCACCGTCGGCGGCTGCGTCACGGGGACTCGCCGGGGCGGCGGCCCTCTGGCACTGTGATCACCTCGAGGTACAGGCCCAGCGTGGCCGTGAGGTCAAAGTAGAAGAAGCTGCCGCCGCCATCTGGCGCGTAGCCGGCTCCCTCCTGGACGGGCGCGTAGCCGGCGGACCTCATATTACGGATCACGGTGCCCGAGTCGGCGACATGAAATCCCAGGTGATGGACGCCATACCCGTGAGCATCTATAAAGTCATGGTAAATGGAGGGCCCATCCCCCGGCTCAATGAGCTCGATCTGCGGAGACCCGGACGAGAGGGCCACGCGCATAGTGAAAGTCGCTGGATCACCCCGGTATCTGAGAAACGGAACGTTCTCGGGGCCGAAGGCATATATCGGCCACCCCTCGTGACCGAGGGTGGCGCTCCAGGTCGCGACGCTGGCTTCCAGATCCGGGACGACCATCGCGATCTGAGTGACGGGGATGCCTCTGAGCGGCGGCGGCAGTTGCTGTTCCGGCTTGTCAGACAAGGACGCCCTTCCTGCGTGATCATGAGCCGAGCACCACCACAGACCCTAGCCATGCCACGCCGTTATGGCCCCGGCCACGTCAGCGAGGATCCTTACTCGCAGATCGTCTCGCCCCACGGCATCCCGGTCGACGATCTCGTCTCCGTGCTGCAGAAGGAGATCCGCAGGAGTCACGTCGACAACGCCGTCCTCGCCGCCTACGAGATGTACGCGACCTCGCCCGATGTGGCACAGCACCTGTGGCGGCGACTGCGCATCATCGCCGTCGAGGACATCGGCATGGGACCATTCCCCAGTAGCAGCCCCCGCGAGGATCGCGGGCTCGGTGTTATCCGTCATGACGCTTCTTCCCCCGACGTGCGCTTCCAGCCTAATCCGCGGAGCCTCAGCCCTGTGACCTGGCCAGCACCGCGTCCGCCAGCGCCGCCGGGGTGAGCCTGTCCGAGCGCAGCATGAGCGTCCCGGCCGGCTGGCGGGCGGCAGCGGCCACCATCTCATCCACGCCGGTCATGCTGAGCTCGACGGCTGCCTGGTTCCAGTCCGTGCCGGGCGCAGTCACGCGGGCATTGAGCCGCTCGCGGAGCACCGAGGCGTCCACCTCAAGGAAGACGTGCAGGACCTCCTCGCCCCCGTCGGCCAGGCCGCCGAGGATCTCGGCCCGGTAGCCGTCGCGGATCAGTGACATCGGAACGATGAGCGTGCCCGCGTGGTGCCTGCGCAGTGACAGCGCGGTCGCAACGACCAGTTCCCGCCAGCTCGGCAAGTGCTGGAAGTCACCGTTCGGCGGCATCCACTTCCACAGCATGAGACCGACGTCCTCGGGGTTATAGAGGACCGCGTCCGGAAGCCGCCGGTGCAGCTCCTCCGCCAGCGTCGTCTTGCCCGCCCCGAACGCCCCGTTAATCCATATGATCACCGGCCTAAGCTAGCCGCTCGCATGACTGAGCGGCTCGGGCTCGGCACCCACTGAACCCATGAGTAAAACGCGCCGGGCGGGTAGCAGCTACCGTGACCGCGCGGCCGACGGCGGCGCGGCGCACCTCAGGATCAGGGGCCTGACCGAGAGGAGCACGAAATGCGCTCGCCGCTTTCGCATCGCGCTGCCGCAGTCACCGCGATGGGTGCGACCGCCGTGTTCACGGCGGCCGGCCTGGCCGTCGCGGCACCCGCCTCGGCGCAGAGCCGGACGACCCTGTCCATCAGCGCGCCCGCCCGCGACCCCGGCATGCAGCCGGTCTACATCCGGGGCGTGCTGCACGCGGGCAGGTCGGCCGTCGCCCACCAGGCGGTCGTCCTGGAGGTCGCCCGCGCCGACCGCCCGATGGGCCCGATGACCTACCCGCACCTGACGAGCGCGTCCGGCGCGGTCTCGTTCAAGATCCGGGCCGCGGGCACCTGGAAGTGGGAGCTCGTGTTCCGCGGCGCCTCCGGCCTGGCCCCGACCCACAGCCGGGCCGTCACGATCACGGTGCCCTAGGAGGCGCTGAACAGCTGCTGACGGCCGCCGGCAGAGTATGATAATCGTATGAAACGCATCACGGTGAGCCTTCCCGACGAGCTCGTCGAGAACATCAGGCGCGCCGCGGGCGGGGAGCGTCAGGTCAGCGCCTATGTGGCCAGGGCGGTGGAGGACTACCAGGAACGCGAGCGGCTTGACGACATCCTGGCCGACTGGCAGGCGGAAACGCCGGTCCCCGATGAGGTCCGGCAGCAGGCCGAGGGCGAGCTGGACCAGGCCGGGCTGACCGGCCAGGCGCGGCCGGGTCGCAGGAAGGCCGGATGAGCCCGGTCGTGACGACCGGGCTGACGCTCGACACCGGAGCGCTCCTCGCGCTCGACCATCCCGCTAAGGCCCTGGCCATGCAGGCGCGCCTGGAGGCAGCCCGCCGGCGCGGCGGCACGATCTGCGTTCCCGCCGAGGCCGCGGCGCAGGCCTGGCGCGGCCCTCGCCAGGCGCGTCTGGCCCGGCTGCTCAACTCTCCCGACATCGACATCGCGGTCATGACGCTGAGCGCGGCCCGGGCCGTCGGGCTGATGTGCGCGGCCGCCGGACACGATGACGTCGTGGAGGTGCACGTCGTGCTGTGCGCCCGGCAGCGCCATCACGCCATCGTCACGAGCGACCCGGGCGACATCGCCCGCATCGACCCGACGGTGCCGCGAGTCTTGGTGTAGATGCGTGGCATGGAGCTGAGGCTGGCCGCCCCGGGGATTCGCCGGCCCGCGGCCGCGCCGAGCACGATGGGATACTGAGGCGCTGTCCAAGGCGGAGCGAAGGTGGCGGGCGTGCGGAAGATCGCGATCCTCGATGACTACATCGGCGTGGCTCTCGAGTACGGCGACTGGGAGGCGCTGCCCGAGGACGCCGAGATCACCGTCTACCGCGAGGCGATCCCGCCCGAGCGGCTGGCCGCCGAGCTGGCGGGCTACGAGGTCGTCGTCATCACCCAGCAGCGGGCGCGCTTCCCGCGTGCGGTTCTCGAGGCCCTCCCGGACCTGAAGCTGATCGTCTGCAACGGCCGGACCAGCAGCGTCATCGATCATCAGGCCCGGATCGAGCGCGGGATCCTGCTGAGCGGCACCGCCGACACCGGCCCGGCGGCCCCCGCCAGCCCCTCCCCTTACGAAACGATGCGCGGCCTGCCAGCGCCCTCCGAGATGGCCTGGGCCCTGATCTTCGCGGTCGCCAAGCGGACCGGCATCGAGGACCGGGTCATCCGGGCGGGCGGCTGGCAGACCGGGTTCCCCGTCCCGCTGGCCGGCCAGACGCTCGGCCTGCTCGGCGCCGGCCGCCTGGGCGGCGCCATGATCCCGGTCGCCCGGGCGCTCGGCATGGACGTCGTCGCGTGGAGCCCGAACCTCACCCAGGAACGCTGCGCCGAGCTCGGCATCACCAAGGCCAGCAAGGACGCGCTGCTGGCCGACGCCGACGTCCTCGGCGTCTTCCTCGTGTTCTCCGAGCGCTCCCGCAACACGCTGGGCGCCGATGAGTTTGCCCGGGTGAAGCCGGGCGCCATCCTGGTCAACATCTCCCGCGGCCCGATCGTCGAGGAGGCCGCCCTGATCGCCGCGCTCCGCTCCGGCCACCTGGCCGGAGCCGGGCTCGACGTCTTCGACCGCGAGCCGCTCCCCGCCGACCACCCGTTCCGGTCACTCGACAACGTCGTCCTCACCCCGCACACCGGGTACGTCACCGAGCAGGGCTGGCGCGCGGCCTGGCCGCGCATGTCGGAGGACGTGGCGGCTTACCTCGCGGGCTCGCCGATCCGGGTGGTCACCGACCCGGCCGACTGTCCCCGGATGGCCCCGCAGTAAGCCGCCACTTCTCCTAGCCCGCGCCCGCCCGGGCCAGCGTTTCGTCAGGAAATCTGCCGGGATCCGGGAGGCGGCCCGGCAAGCGCTGCGGGCGTCCTGTCGATCTGGGCGGGCGTCGCTCGTGTATTGGGCGAGCGGCGCCGTGACGCCGGCGGATACGACGGGAAGGGAGACGACGATGAGCAGAGTCGTTGTGATCCAGCACCTGAGCCTCGATGGCGTGATGCAGGCGCCGGGGCACGCCGAGGAGGATCCCCGCGACGGCTTCGGGCACGGTGGCTGGGGTCAGCCCGATAACGACCCGGTCATGCCGGGCGTGCTGGGCGCGCGCATGGGCGCGTCCTGGTCGCTGCTGCTCGGGCGGACGACGTACGAGCGGTTCGCGGACTTCTGGCCCCGGCAGGCGCCCAACCCGTTCACTGACTCGCTCAACCGGGTCCGCAAGTACGTGGCCTCGACGACGCTGGCCGAGCCGCTCGGCTGGGCCAATTCCGTGCTCCTCAAGGGCGACGCCGCGGACGCGGTGGCCGAGCTGAAGGAGCAGCAGGAGGACACGCTCGTGGTGTTCGGCAGCGGGGTGCTGGTCCGGTCGCTGATGGCGCGCGGCCTGGCCGACGAGCTCGTGCTGCAGATTCACCCGCTGGTGCTGGGGTCGGGGCGCCGCCTGTTCCCCGAGGCCGGGCCGCTGGCCGCGTTCGCGCTGGCGGACTCGGTGACGACCGCCACCGGCGTGATCATCGCGACTTACCAGAAGAAGGAGAGCTAGCAGCCATGGGCGCAATCAAGGTGCATGAGTTCATCGCCGTGGACGGCGTCTTCGAGGACCCGTCGTGGACGTTCGAGTTCGGGTTCGATCCCCGGATGGGCGAGGCGATCGGCGCGATCATCGGGACGTGCCGGGCGCTGCTGCTGGGGCGGCGGACGTTCGAGCTGTTCGCCCCGGCGTGGTCGACCCGGACGGCCGACGACGATCCGGGCGCGCCGTTCTTCAACGAGTCGCCGAAGTACGTCGTGTCCGGCTCGCCCCTGACGACCGAGTGGAGCAACTCCACCGCCCTCGGGCCGTACGGCGCGGACGCCATCCGTAACCTCAAGGCCAGCGTCGACGGCGACATCTACGTCAGCGGCAGCGGCACGCTGGTCCGGGCGCTGCTGGCCGACGGCCTGGTCGACGAGCTGCACCTGTTCACCTACCCGGTGGCGCGCGGCGCCGGCCAGCGCCTGCTCACCGATGGCGGCCCGGCGACGACGTTCGCGCTGGCCGGGTCCGACGCCTACAGCAACGGCGTCGTGCATCTCGCCTACGCCCCCCTCGCCGCGGGCGGTGCCTGACCGGCGGGCAGACTTGGCTGCCATGGAGACAGTGGTGGAGGCGGCCCGGCGCGCGCTGGGACCGGTCGGCGTGTTCCTGCCGTTCTCAATCGCCAGCGCGCCGCCGGCCGGCCAGCAGCGCGAGGCGGCCCGCCGGCTGGAGGACGCGGGGTACCGGGCGGCGTGGACGAACGAGGCCGTCGGCGGGAAGGACGCCCTCGTGCAGCTGGCGGTGCTGCTCGCGGCCACCGAGCGGCTGGTGCTGGGCACGAGCATCGCCAACATCTGGGCGCGGCCGCCGCAGACCGCGCACGGCGCGGCGGCCCTGCTGGCCCAGGCCTTCCCCGGCCGGTTCGTGCTCGGGCTGGGCGTCGGCTACCCGCAGCAGGCGGCCAGCGTCGGGCGGGAGTTCGGCCGCCCGGTGGCGACGATGCGGGGCTACCTGGAGCAGATGACGGCGCCGGGCCCGTTCCCGGCGCCCGACGCGCCGTACGCCAGGGTCATCGGCGCGAACGGGCCGCGGATGCTCGCGCTGGGCGGCGAGCTGGCCGACGGGGCGATGCCGGCCATGGCGCCGCCCGCGTTCACGGCGGAGGCCCGGCAGCTGCTGGGGCCGGACAAGCTGCTGGTGGTGGGGATGGCGTACGTCGCGGACGACGACCCGGAACAGGCCCGGACGGCCGCGCGGCAGCGGGTCGCGGGGCGGCTGGCCATGCCGGGGACGTACCGGGCCACGCTGGCGCGGGCGGGCTATGCCGGGCGGGAGATCGCCGAGGTGAGCGAGCGGCTGGTGGACGCGGTCGTGGCGCACGGCTCCGGCGCGGCGATCGCCGCGAAGGTGGCCGAGCACCTGGCCGCCGGCGCGGACCACGTGCTGCTCATGCCGGCGGCGAGCGATGCCGCGGCGGGGGTCGGCGAGCTGGAGCGGCTGGCTCCGGCGCTGGGCCTCGACGGCTAGCTTCCAGCCGGCGGCCGGCCGGTACACGTGGATGGCGGTTCCGCCCGGGGAACGTCGCCGCCTCGGCAAGGTCCACCCGCAGCGGCTTGGCCAGGTCCTTGAACAGGGGCAGCCCGCTGCCTGGACGACAGGCCGCGCGCGGGGTGAGCGCGCCCCTGGTCACGAGGCCCACGTCGCGCCGGGGAAGCGCAGGAAGACCGCGCCCGGTTCCGCCCGGCTGACTCGAACAAATATGTCAAATCGCCCCAACTAGGGCCAGCCGGGGGCATCGCCACCTCGATTTCCGCGTGGGCCGGAGGGCTCGTAGGCTGATGGGGATGGCCGCCCGCGGGCAGGAGCCAGATGCGCTGCCCGGCATCGTCCTGACGGGGAGGCGCCCATGGTCACCGGGCCGGAAGACGCAACGGGAGTTCCGGCAGGCGGCCACGGCCGCATGCGGGCCTCAGACGCGGACCGCGAGCGGGTCGTCGATGTCCTCAAGGCCGCATTCGTCCACGGCCGGCTGGCCAAGGACGAGCTCGACGCCCGGGCCGGCCGGGTGTTCGCATCGCGGACCTTTGCCGAGCTGGCCGCGGTGACGGCCGACATCCCGCCCGCCCCGGCCGCCGGCCGGGCGGCGCACCCGCGCGTCCCGGCGCCGGCGCCCGAGCCGCCGGCCGGGCCCGCGCCGGCCCGGCAGGCGGCGGCGCAGGCGGTCATGGCGTGCGCGATGGCCGTCGTCGCGGCCGAGTTCTTCCTGATCCTGGCCGTCTTCGCGTTTCCCGTCTACGGCACGCTGGACATCGCGCTGCTGGTCAACCTGGTCGGGCTGCCGCTCGTCGGCGGGATGATGCTGGATACCTGGCGCGAGAGCCGCCCGCGCGAGCCGGGTCGCCCCGACGTGGGCCCCGACGGCGAGCCGGTACCCCGCCGCGACGCGGGATCGCGCCGCCCGCGCCGGGCGGCCAGGTGCCCGATGGCCGGCCGGACGGCCCGGCCGACGCTGATCCGGGTGACCGCGCGGTCCGCCCGGGCATCCGCGCCGCGCCCCGGCTGCGGCCCGGCCTCTTACTCTCAGCGCAGCACCGCGGCGGGGTTCAGGCGGCCGTAGCGGCGCTGGCCGGAGGCCGGGTACTCCTATCGAGAAGCCGGCTGTAAAAACCCGGCCAAGGGCATTCGGGACCTGGGCCGGCGCGCAGAAGGCCGCGGGCTTCAGCCTCTACGTCCCCAGGCGCACGGCCGGCCTCAAGCTCGTCCCGGCCATCGGGGTCAGCCGGTGCAAGGGCACCGCCAAGGTCCGGTTCAACGTCACCTCGCAGTGGGGCACGCCCAAGACGTATCTCCTCCTTCAGCAGAACGTCACCAGCGCGGCCTGTGGTGGCAGCATCCCGGCGCTCCCGCCGCTGGCCATCTGGCGGGTCAACCACGTCACCTACCGGGTGGCCGGCGCCTGCGGGATCGCGCCCCTGCCGGCGTGCAGCAGCAAGTCCGCCCTCCTGATCATGACCTGGAGGATCGGGCCGCGCTTCTACACGGTCTTCTCCCAGGGCGTGCCCCGCGGCGCGCTGCTGCCGTTCGCCACCAGCATCACGAAGGTCTAGCCCGCTTCAGCCGGCGGGGAGCACGGCCAGCCTCGGCAATCCCGCGTCGCAATAGGGTGACGGGGATGAAATGGCTCGCTGACTGCTCCGCCGCCGCGCTGGGCGAGGCGCTGCGGACCGTGGCGCCGGAGCTGGCCGGGTACCCGGTCACGATCTCGTCGAAGGCGGCCCAGTCCGATCCGGTCTGGCACTCGTCGACCGCGGTCATCGGCGGCCGGTTCGTCGTGAAGTTCGCGTGGTCGCGGCCCGCCGCGCTCCGGGTGGCGCACGAGATCGCGATCCTGGCCGCGCTGGCCCGCGCGCCGGCCGTCCCGTACCTGCCCGAGGTGACCGCCAGCAGCACCGAGCCCGTGCTGCTGGTCACCCGGCTGGTGCCGGGAGCGTCGCTGTTCGAGGTCGTCGGCTCGGTCGACCGGGACCGGGCCGGCCGGCAGCTGGCCCGGTTCCTGGGCGCCCTGCACCAGCGCGCCGCGCGTGACCGGGCGGAGGCCGCCGCCGGCCGGCTCGCCGGCCCGGTGCTGCCGCCGGCGACCACGCAGGTACTGCGCCACCGATTCGGAACGTGGGTCCGGCCTGATCAGCGCCAGTCCGTCAGCCAGTGGTGCGACTGGGCGGATGCCGCCCTGGCCGCGCCGGGCGGGTCTGTGCTCGTCCACGGCGACCTGCACGGGGACAACCAGGTCTGGGATGGCGGCGAGCTGCGGGTCGTGCTGGACTTCGAGACCACCGGGGCCGCCGAGCCGGAGTATGACCTGCGCGGCCTGCCCGGCACCGGTCCCGGGGTCGAGCTGCTGACCGCCGTCATGCGCCACTACCGCCAGCTCGCCGGCCGCCCGCTGTCCGCCGAGCGGGTGATGGCCTGGCACCTGCGCAACGCGCTGGGCGACGCGCTGTGGCGCAGCGAGGCGGGCCTCCCGCTGCCCGACCACCGGACGCCGCCGGAGTGGATCGACGATCTGGCCGCCCGCTTCGCGGCCCTGGGCATCGACCCGGACGCCCGGCGCTTCGCTCACCGCGAACCGCTCCCCCGTAGCTGAGTGGGCATGCGCCCACTAAAGTGGGCGCATGCCCACTACGCCGCGCCCGGAGCCGCCGCCCGCCCCGCCCGAGCCCCATCATGCCCGGCAGGTCGCCGAGTCGTTCGGCGCTGACCCCGAGCGCTACGACCGGGCCCGGCCCCGCTACCCCGGCGCGCTGGTGGACCGGATCGTCGCCGCCAGCCCGGGGCCCGCGGTCCTCGACGTCGGCTGCGGCACCGGCATCGCCGCCCGCCAGTTCCAGGCGGCCGGCTGCACGGTGCTCGGCGTCGACCCCGACCCGCGGATGGCCGAGTTCGCGCGCCGCGCCGGCGTCGCGGCCGAGGTGGCGACCTTCGAGGCCTGGGACCCGGCCGGCCGGGCGTTCGACGCCGTGGTGGCCGGCCAGTCCTGGCACTGGGTCGACCCCGTCGCGGGGGCGGCCAAGGCGGCCCGGGTGCTGCGGCCCGGCGGCCGGCTGGCCGTGTTCGGGCACGTGTACGAGACCCCGCCAGGCGTGGCCGCCGCCCTCCAGGCGGCGCTGACCCGGGTTGCGCCGGACTCGCCGTTCGCCGCCCGGCCCGCGGCCGGCGCCCCGACGGCCCGCACCGCCCTGGACATGTACCAGGCCATGTTCGCCCGGGCCGCCGACGGGATCCGGGCCGCGGACGGGTTCGGCGAGCCGGAGCAGTGGCGATTCGACTGGGAGCTGGCCTACACCAGGGAGGAGTGGCTGGACCTGCTGCCCACCACCGGCACCCTGACCCAGCTCGGGCCGGGCCAGCTGGCCGAGGTGCTCGGCGCGGTCGGGGCCGCCATCGACGAGGCCGGCGGCCGCCTCACGATGCCCTGCGCCACGCTGGCCGCCTCCGCGGCCCGGGCCGGCTGACGCCACCCGGCGGCGGGTTCCGCGCCGGGCGATGAGTTCGGCCCCGCGCGCCGGTACATACCTCGTCAGTGCCGACGGGCAGGAGGCCCCGCATGAGCGTCATCGTCATTCAGTTCATCACCCTGGACGGGATCGTGTCCGACCCGGACGGGTCCGACGGCACGCCGGCGGGCGGCTGGGCGTTCCGGCACGGCCCCGAGGCCGTCGCCGGGGACAAGTTCCGGCTCGGCGCCACCCTGGACGACGGGGTCCTGCTGCTGGGCCGCCGGACCTGGCAGCTGTTCGCCCGGATCTGGCCGCCACGCGACACCCCGTTCGCCGCGCGGATGAACGCCGTGCCGAAACTCGTCGCCTCCCGCACGCTGCGTGACCCGTCAGCGTTTGCGAACTCGCAGGTCATCGATGGCAACCCGGTCGATGCCGTCAAGCGCGAGCAGCGCGACGTCATCATCACCGGCAGCCTGGGCATCGTCCGCGCGCTGACCGCCGCGGACCTCGTCGACGAGTACCGGCTGCTGACCTTCCCGGTGATCACTGGCGCCGGCCAGCGGCTGTTCCCGGCCGGCGGCCCGCCCGCTGACCTGGAGTGCCTGCTCGCCGACCGCACCGGCCCCGCCGTGTACACGCGATACCGGAGGGCGGCGCGGTGACGGCCCGGTTCCTCGCCGTGTACGAGACGCCGGCTGACCCGGCGGAGTTCGACCGGTACTACCGCGAGGTGCACATCCCGCTCGTGCGCCAGCTGCCGCGGCTGCGCCGGTACGTGCTCGGCCGGGACGCCGCGGCCGTCCGCGGCGAGCCCTACTACCTGGTCGCCGAGTACGACTGGGACACGATGGACGACCTGCGCGCCGCGTTCGCCTCCCCCGAGGGACGCGCCACCGCCGCCGACGCCGCCCGCCTCCAGGAGCTCGCGCCGGTCCGCAGCATGATCTTCACGGCGGAGGAGAGCCGAGGGCAGTAGCGGTTCGGATCGCACGCCGATTCTCATGGACGACGCGAACCGCTAGCGGTGAGGAGATCGAGCGTGGCCGTCCGCGAAGGCAAATACGCCAGGGTCGAGCGGGAGCGGCGCTTCCTGCTGCCCGGCCCGCCCGCGCCGTCGGCGGCGGCCGGCCGGCGCCGCATCACCGACCGCTACCTGCCCGGCACGCGCCTGCGCCTGCGGCGCGTCGACCACGCTGACAGCACAGCGTGCGAGCTCAAGCTCACCCAGAAAGTGCCGGCCGGCGCGCCGGGCTTCGTCCAGGGCCTGATCACCACCACCTACCTGTCGGCGGCCGAGTACGACCTGCTCGCCTCGCTCCCGGCCGCGGTCCTGGCCAAGACCCGGCTGAGCATCCCGCCGCTGAGCGTCGACGTCTTCGATCCGCCGCTGCACGGCCTGGTCATGGCCGACGCCGAGTTCGGCACCGACGAGGCGGCCCGGTCGTTCGGCCCGCCCGCGGGGGTGGTCGCCGAGGTCACCGATGACCCCCGGTTCACCGGGGGCCGCCTCGTCCTGGCCCGCCGCGGCGAGCTGCTGGCCTGGCTGGCCGAGTACGGCATCGAGCCTCAGCCGGGCTCGTGACGATGACTCAGGGCGCGCCGCTGCTCAGGCCGCTTCGAGGCGCAGGCCCGCGATGAGGAGCCCGACCATGCGGCGCGCGTCGTAGCGGGGGTTGCCCTCCCCGCCGATGCAGAGGTTGCCGACGGCCAGCATCAGCTCGAAGGCGTCCGTGCCCGGGGCGATCTCGCCCGCCGCGGCGGCGGCGCCGAGCAGGCTCGCGCAGGCGGGCACGAGGCGGTCGAGGAAATAGGCGTGCAGCGACCCGAAGGCGGCGCTGTCGGACTGCAGCGCCCTGGCCAGGCCGTGCTTGGTGACCAGGAAGTCGACGAACAGGCCGATCCAGCGGGCCAGGGCGGCATGCGGCGTGCTGCTGCTGGCCAGCAGCGCCGGGCCGGCCTCAGCGCACGCCTCCACCTGGTGCCGGTAGACGGCGACGATGAGATCGGCGCGCGTCGGGAAGTGGCGGTAGATCGTGCCGACGCCCACGCCCGCCCTGGCCGCGATGTCGCGCACGGGCACGTCGACGCCGGACGCGACGAAGGCCGCGGCGGCCGCGTCCAGCAGGGCCGCCTCGTTGCGCCGCGCGTCGGCCCGCTTCCGCGGGGGCGCCGCCGCAGATCCAGCCCCGGACCCGGGTCCAGTCCCAGCCGCGGATCCGGCCCCGGCCCCGGGTTCAGTCCCAGCCGCGGATCCAGCCCGGGTCCCGGGTCCGGTCCCGGCCCCGGGCGCGCTGTCGATGTCGGCCACTGGGCCGCTACCTCCGTCTGCTCGCTTGGCAAGCGGAACCAAGTTCCGTATATTAACTACCGGAACAATGCTCCGTTTGCCGATGATGCCAGATCCGTCGCGCGAAAGCCACGGCGCGCATGCGCCGGCCCGCATCCGCGCCGCTGAAAGGACACACCGCCCATGCCGCCAGCACCCCGTCCGCGTTTCGGGATCGCGACCGCCCCGCAGCAGGTCACCTACGACGACATCCGGCGGGTCTGGCGCGAGGCGGACGCCATCCCGCAGATCGAGCACGCGTGGCTGTTCGATCACCTCATGCCGATCGCCGGGGACCCGGGCGGGCCGATCTTCGAGGGCTGGACGCTGCTGTCGGCCCTCGCCGCGCAGACCGGGCGGCTGCGCCTCGGGCTGCTCGTGACCAGCAACCGCTTCCGCCCGCCGGCCATGCTGGCCAAGATCGCCACGACGGTCGACATCGTGTCGGGCGGGCGGCTGGAGTTCGGCATCGGCGTGGGCTCCCGGCCGAGCCATCCGCTGGCCCCGCGCGAGTACGCGGCCTACGGGCTGCCCTTCCACGATGCGGGCTACGCGGTGGGGAGCCTGGCCGAGGCGTGCACGGTCATCCGGCGGCTGTGGACCGAGGCCGAGCCGTTCGACTTCCACGGCACCTACCTGAACCTGACCGGGGCGTTCGGCAATCCCAAGCCGGTCCAGCGCCCCCATCCGCCGATCGTCATCGGCGGGCGGTCGGCCGCGACGCTGCGCGTGGTCGCCGAGCACGCCGACGTGTGGAACATCCCGGGCGGCGACCTCGCCGACGCGGTCAGCCGCAGCGCGCTGCTGGACCGCTACTGCGCCGAGATCGGCCGCGATCCCGCCTCGGTGACCCGCTCGATGTACCTGCCCGTCTCCTACGACCAGCCCGGCGTCACGCAGGACGCGGTCGGCCAGGCGCTCGACGCCGGCTTCGGGCACATCGTCCTCGGGCTGCCCGCCCCCTACCCCGATGGCGTCGCCCGGTGGGTAGCCGACAAGATCATCGGCGCCCGGGCCTGACCGGGGCAAAACGGACGGCCGGCGGGGGCGGCGGGTGGCCAGTTCCGGCGCGACGTGGCACGATCGTGCAGGTGACCAGCAAAGCTGACGAGTCGCAGCGCCTGCGCGACCTCGCGCGGCTGCGCCGCGTCCGCGACCGGATTGACCGGGAGTACGCGCAGCCGCTGGACGTCGAGGCGCTGGCCCGCGGCGCCCACATGTCGGCCGGGCACCTCAGCCGCGAGTTCCGGCGCGCCTACGGCGAGTCGCCCTACGGCTACCTGATGACGCGGCGGATCGAGCGGGCGATGGCGCTGCTGCGCCGGGGCGACCACACCGTCACCGACGCCTGCTTCGCGGTCGGCTGCTCGTCGCTCGGCACCTTCAGCACGCGCTTCACCGAGCTGGTCGGCGTGCCGCCCAGCGCCTACCGGCGGCAGGCCGCGGACGCGATAGCGGGGATCCCGTCGTGCGTGGCCAAGCAGGTGACCAGACCGGTCAGGAATCGAGAAGCGCCGGCCGCCCAGCCGCAGCTAGCGTGACTGGCATGGACATCAGCATTCACGCGACGTTCCTGCCGCAGGACGACCCGGAGGCCGCGGTGGCCTTCTACCGCGACACCCTGGGCTTCGAGGTCCGCAACGATGTCGGGTACGGCGGCAGGCACTGGATCACGGTCGGCCCGCCCGGCCAGCCCGGCACGTCCATCGTCTTGTACCCGCCGGGCGCCGACCCCGGCATCACCGACGACGAGCGGCGCACCATCGCCGAGATGATGGCCAAGGGCACCTACGGCATCATCACCCTGGCCACGGCTGACCTCGACGGCACGTTCGAGCGGCTGCAGGCCGGCGACGCCGAGGTGGTCCAGGAGCCGACCGAGCAGCCGTACGGGGTGCGCGACTGCGCCTTCCGCGACCCGGCCGGCAACCTGATCCGCATCAACGAGGTGCGCTGAGCCCGGACGGCGCTCACTTTCCCTGCCGCGCGGTGTCTACATCGCCATCTGCTGAACACGCCAGCGACAAGGGGAGACAGCCATGGGAAAGATCGTCATCAGCACGAACGTGACGCTCGACGGAGTCGTCCAGGACCCGGACGGCGCGGAGGGCTTCGCGCTCGGCGGCTGGTTCGGCAAGTACGGCGGCACGGACCTCGAGCAGTGGGGCAAGGTCTCGCTGGACGAGGCGCTCGGCGCCGAGGCGCTGCTGCTGGGCCGGCGCACCGACGCGTGGTTCGCCACGCGGTGGACCACGCGCGCCGGCGAGTGGGCCGACCGGCTGAACAGCCTGCCCAAGTACGTCGTGTCCGCGACCATCGACGAGCCCAGGTGGGGCAACGCGACGGTCCTGCGGGGTGACGTCGTGAGCGGGGTCGCGGAGCTGAAGCGGGAGCTGGCCGGGGAGATCGTCGTCTATGCCAGCTACCAGCTCGGGCGCGCGCTGCTGGCGCACGACCTGGTCGACGAGCTGCGGCTGACGGTCTTCCCGGTCACGCTCGGCGCCGGCGAGCGGCTGTTCGGCGAGGCCGCCGAGAAGAAGCCCATGCGCCTGATCAGCGCCGAGACCATCGGCGACGGCCTCGCCTTCCTGACTTATCGGCTTGGCGCGGACGCGTAGAAAAGGAGTAGCTTCCCAGGCCCTGTCATAATGGCCGCCGGCTACCCTCGAATTATCGGGAGGTAGCCGGTGGGGACAGGACCCGGGGACGAAGTGGCGGCAGCCAGCCGCAGCCGCATGCGCGCCGGCGATGCCGATCGCGAGCAGCTGATTGACGTCCTCAAGTCCGCGTTTGCGCAGGGCAGGCTGCCCAAGGACGCATTCGACGCGCGAGTCGGCCAGGCGTTCGCGGCGCGGACCTACGCTGACCTGGCCGCGATCCTGGCCGGCCTCCCCGCGGCCCCGGCCAGGGTCCCGGCGTCGCCGCCGCCCGCCCGGCGCCCGGCCCGGCGGTCGCCGAAAAAGGTCGCCCTATTGTGCGCGTGCGGGGTCCTGGCCGCGGAGCTCGTCCTTTTCCTGCTGATCATTACTATTCCCGCGTTTCTCCTGGTGGACATCGCCGTGCTCGCCAACCTGATCGGCTTGCCGCTTGCCGTGGGCCTCGTGTACGACACCTGGCGGGCCAGCCGCGCCGGCGGCCAGCTGCCGCAGTCGTCCGGCGCCCGCTGGCAGACGGTGTCGGCGCTTGAGTGCGTGTCGGCCAGCCACTCGCGGCCGCACTGGCGGCCGTAGTCGGCCGGCTGACCCGGCCCGGCTCGCATCGCGCCTCAGTACCGGAGGTCGGCCTGGAGGCCATAGTGATCGGACGGATAGACGGCGCCGACCGGTTTGGTGCCCAGCAGCGCCGCCTGCAGCGCGTGACCGGCGCCGCCAGGGCGCGGGTTGGCTGAGAAGATGTAGTCGATCCGGCGGCTGGGCCACAGCAGCTGCGTCGCCCAGGGGTTGTCGTTGGACCACGTGTGCCCGGGGGCCGGCGGCCCGGCCAGCTCCCACACGTCATAGAAGGACAAGCCGGGGACCGGGGCGGCGGCCCGCCCGGTGAGCATCCGGATCTCGTCGCTGTCGGGATCGGCGTTGAAGTCCCCGCAGACAATGAGCGGCGCCCGCTTATCGGCGCCTTCGCTGACGTACGCCAGCAGCTCGCGCACCGCGTGCTGGCGGGCCTCGCTCTCGTCGAGCCACCACGCGTCCATGACCAGCCCGTACACCCGGACCGGGCCGCGCGGGCCGGCCAGCTCGGCGAACTGCGCGCGGGCGCCGCCGAGCGCGCGGCTGGACTGCCGCCGGACCGGCCACCGGGACAGCACCGCCACGCCGGACAGGGCGGCCTCGTCCTCCTGCGCCGCGACCCCGCTGAAGGCATGGTGCGGCAGGCCGAGCGGCCCGGCCAGCCGGGCGCACTGGCTGTCGCCGCCCTTCGACCACGACTCGGTCAGGACCACGACGTCGGGACGGGCGTCCCGGAGCGTCGCGACGATCGCTGCCTCACGCTCGGGCCAGGGCCCGTAGCGCCCCCACACGTTCCAGGTGACCACCCGCATCGTCGTCTCGATGAGCGGGCCATAGGACCGCGGCGGGATCTCGTCCATGGGCAAGCGCGACCTCTCGGCTCGGGTCCGCGCCACCTACCCGGCCGGCCGGGCCTAACCGTGAGCCGGGCTTACAGGCGCATCGCGGACGGGAGCACGAAGTAGTAGAGGCAGCCGATGGCGATCAGGTACACCAGGATGACCAGGGTCCAGCCCAGGTTGTTCCGGATCACCTGGCCCTCGTTGCGCACGAACTCCGTGGTCGCCACCCCGACGCTCGCCGTCTGCGGCGCGACCGGCTTGCCGACCTCCGCGCCGACCGAGTTCAGCGACGGGAAGATCAGCAGCGGGGCGTGCAGCAGCTTGCCGACCGACAGCTGGAACTGCCCGAAGACGGCGTTGGCCGAGGTGTTGGATCCCGACAGGGCCACCGCGATCCAGCCCAGGATGGCCGCGAGCACGATGTAGCTGGTGCCCACCTTGGAGAAGCCGCTGGCCATCGAGTTGGCCATGCCCGAGTAGCTGAACACGTCGGCCAGCCCGAAGATGAACGGCCCGACCAGCAGCGCTCCCCACATCTGCCGGAACGAGCTGGCGAACACCTCGCGCAGCTGCGCCCGGCCCGGCCGCAGGAACACGGCGATGATCAGCCACGAGGCCAGGATGGCGGTGCCCGCGACGAACGGGGCGAACTTCCACGAGACGTCCGTCGGGCCGCCCAGCGAGCTGACCGCGGTCACCGTGGGCTCGTAGGGGATGTAGCCGGGCAGCGGCGACCACGGGCCGGTCCAGGCCACGACGACGGCGATGAGGATGCCGAACGGGATCAGGGCGCGGGCCAGCCGCCACGCCGGGCTGGCCGGCCCGGCCGCGGCGGCCAGCCCCGGCCCGTCGTTGCCAGCCGCGGCGGGCGTCCCCGTGCTGTCGCCGCGGGCTGCGGCCGCGCCCGGCGCCAGGTCCGCCGCGTCGCGGTCGTAGCGCAGGATCTCCTCCGGCGTCAGCTCGCGGCCGCCGAAGCCCAGGACGGTCTTCGGCCGCCACACCCGCAGCAGGCCGAGCAGCGCGGCGAAGCACACCACCGAGCCGATGACATCGGGCAGGTAGGGGCCGACCCACTCGGCCACCGGGAACTGGCCCGCGATGTAGCCGAGCGACCCGACGATGGCCAGGGGCCAGCCGTCGCGGAACCCGCGGCGCCCGCTGACCAGGTAGATCAGGATCCACGGCGGGAGCAGGGCCAGCAGCGCGACGATCTTGCCGATCGACGCCGACAGGGACAGCAGCGGCAGCCCGGTGACCGCGGCCAGCCCGATGATGGGCGCGCCCAGGGCGCCGTAGGACACCGGCGCGTTGTTGGCGATGGCCGCCACCCGGATGGCGGCCAGGTCGGCCACGCCCAGCGAGATGAGGATGGGCGCGACCACCGCCCACGGGTAGCCGAAGCCGACCAGTCCCTCCATGAGCGCGCCGAAGGCCCACGCCATGAGCAGGGTCTGGACGCGGATGTCGGCGGTGGCCTGGCGGATCAGCCAGCGCTTGAAGTCCCCGAACGCCCCGGTCGTCACCAGCGTGTTGTAGATGATGACGCCCCAGAACACGATCCAGTCCACCGACCACACCCCGGTCGCGGCGCCCACGCCGTAGGCGCCGAACGCGTTCGCGGCCGGCGCGTGCCAGACGGCGATGGCCAGCACGACGGTGACCACCGAGCCGATGATCACGGCCTGCCACGCCGTCATCCGGAACACGGCGAGCAGCAGCAGGAGCACCACGACGGGCGCGAGGGCCAGCGCCGTGCTGCCGCCCAGCGCGTGCAGCGGGTCAAGAACCTGGGTGAACGGGGCCATGCCTGCGACGCTCCTCCCGCGATGGTGAAAGCCGGTCAGGCCCCGGCCGGCTCGGCCCGGGCCTCGGTGCTCATGCCGTGCTCGACGGCCGCGTCGAACGTCGAGAGGGCCTGGTCGGTCCGGCGCCGCGGCATGAGCAGCAGCGCGGCCATGGCCAGGACGCAGTTGCCCACGATGTAGACGCTGATCCAGGTGCTGGAGCCGGTTGCCTTGAGGATGGCGACGGCGATGAGCGGTGCGGGGCCGCCGGCGATGACCGAGGCGAGCTGATAGCCGATCCCGGCGCCGCTGTAGCGGGTGCGGGGGTCGAAGGACTCGGCGATCAGCGCGGCCTGCGGCCCGTACTGCATGTCATGGAAGACCAGCGAGAGCACGATGCCGAGCAGCACCAGCCCGGCCGTCTTGGTGTTGAGGAGGCCGAAGTACGGGAAGGCGTACAGGCCGACGCACACGATCCCGATCCCGTACATCAGGCGCCGCCCGATCAGGTCGGACAGGTAACCGAACAGCGGGATGCTGACCAGGCCGATGGCCGCGGCGACGAGCGTGTCGTTCAGCAGGGAGCTGTTGGCCAGGCCGAGATGGTCCGTGCCGTAGGTCAGCACGAAGGTGACGAACAGGTAGAACGGCGCCTGCTCGGACATCCGGACGAAGGCGGAGGTGAGCACCTCGCGCGGCTGCTCGCGCAGGACCTGCCAGACCGGCTGCCGGACCACCGCGTTCTCCTGCTTGACCTGCCGGAACGCCGGGCTCTCCAGCACCCGCAGGCGCACGTACAGCCCGATGGCGATCAGCACGACGCTGGCCAGGAACGGGATCCGCCAGCCCCAGGTGTCGAAGCCGTCGCCGGCCACGGCGCTGAACAGCTTGATCATGCCGGTCGACAGCAGCAGCCCGACGGGGACGCCGATGTGCGGCCAGCTGGCCATGAAGCCACGGCGGCGCTGCGACCCCCACTCCATGGAGAGCAGCACCGAGCCGCCCCACTCGCCGCCGACGCCGATGCCCTGGAACACCCGCAGCACGATGAGCAGCACTGGCGCGGCCACGCCGATAGACGCGTGGCTCGGCAGCACTCCCATGAGCGCGGTGGCGGTTCCCATCAACACGAGGGTCATGATCAGGGTCGCCTTGCGGCCGATCCGGTCGCCCACGTGCCCGAAGATCGCGGCGCCGACCGGGCGGGCCGCGAAGCCCACCGCCTGGGTCCCGAACGAGAGCAGGACGCCGACGTACGGCGCCTTCCCCGGGAAGAAGACGTGGGGGAAGACTAAGGCCGAGGCGGTTCCGTACAGGAAGAAGTCGTACCACTCGATGGTGGTGCCCACGGTGCTGGCAAGGACGGCGCGGATGCGGCTGGCTTGGATGGACGGGCTGCTCACGGCGGCGCTGGAGGACACGGCAAGTCTCCTCGGCTCGGGTTCCTCATGCGGGGAATGAGGACGTGGACAAACCATCTGTTCACGGCTATCTCATGTCAAGGGCCCCCATTTGTCCCGGACCCGATCAGGCCCTCGCGCCCGAGGCCAGGCCCGGTTGTACAGTTCTTAGCTATATGGCTAAATAGCTATATGACAGATGACCAGTCGAGCGTGTTCCGGGCCCTGGCCGACCCGACGCGCCGCCAGATCCTCCAGGACCTGCGCGACGGCGAGCGGGCCGCCGGCGAGATCGCCGCGGGCTTCGCGATCAGCGGCCCCTCGATCTCGCGGCACCTGACGATCCTCAAGGCGGCCGGCCTGGTGGTCGAGCGCCGGCAGGCCAACAAGATCTACTACTCCCTCGTCGAGGAGCGCCTCGCCGTGGCGGTGGGCAGCTTCCTGTCGGCCGTGTGCCCGCAGCAGGTGGTCATCCGCGGCAAGCGCCAGCGGCTGCCCGGGAAGGAGACCGCGCTGTGAGCACGATCCCCGGCCTGGCCGGCACGATCGACCGGCGGCTGCTGATCAACTACCGGGTGGACGCCGAGGTGCTGCGGCGGTTCCTGCCGCCGCCGTTCCGGCCGCAGCTGGTCGCCGGCGCTTCTTCGCGGACGAGTCAGCCTTCCCGGCGGGCTCCGCCGAGCTGGACTCCGCCTTCCTCATGCGCGACATCCCGGCGTCCTGGCACGCCCGGGCCGGCCTGCGGGGCGCCCGCCGGCCGGCCATGAGCGCGGGCCGGGCCGCGTGACGCGCATCGCCATCACCGGGGCACCGGGTTCGTCGGCGGCCACCTGGCCACCACCCTGGCCGCCGCCGGTAGCGCTGGTCAGGCGGGAAGCACGGCGGCATCGGCCAGCCACCGAGACAGATTTGCCTTGGCATCGTGAATGTCGAACTGCGATGCGGTAGCGGCGGACATCTGACCTCAGGCCGGCAGGAAGTCGAGCAGCAGCCGGTTGACCGCGTCCGGGTCCTCGACCTGCATCCAGTGCCCGGCGCCGCGGAGCACCTCGTACCGCCACGGCCCGCTGACCCGCTCGGCCGACCCGGTCATCTGCGCCTCGGTCAGCGCCATGTCCCCCGCGCTCCACACCCCCATGACCGGGGCCTGGACCGGCGGCAGGTCGGCGGGCGGCCCGAGCAGCGACTCGGGCGGGACCATGGCCCGGTACCAGTTCAGCCCCGGGGTCAGCGACCCGGCGCTCTCCAGGTCGGCGATCACCCGGTCGGTGTCGGGATGCCCGGCCCAGGCCCGGAAATTGGCCCAGTCATTGTCGGACAGCCACCGCTCGGCAATGCCCGGGAACTGGAACATCAGCATGTACCAGGACTTCTCCCGCTGCGCCAGCCCCGCCCCGGCGAACGCTCTGGGATGCCCCACCGACAGCGCGGCCAGGTGGTCCACCCGGCCGGGATAGAACGTCGCGAGCATCCAGGAGATGGCCGCGCCCCAGTCGTGCCCGACGACATGCGCCCGCTCCGCCCCGGCGTGATCCAGCACCGCGACCACGTCGGCCAGGTGCTGCCCCATTCCGTAGTCTGCGACCCCGGCGGGCTTGTCCGACCGCCCGTAGCCCCGCAGGTCCGGGACGATCACCTGGAACCCGGCCGCGGCCAGGGCCGGCACCTGGTGCCGCCAGACCCGCCCGCTGTCGGGGAACCCGTGCAGCAGGATGACCGGCCGCCCGCTCCCGGTGACCTCGTACTCGATTCCGACACCGTCATGCTCTGCTCGCACGGGACGCCCTTTCGCTGGGAGGCGGCATGATCAGGAGTGTGCCATGGCCACCAGCTCGGCCCGGCTCGGCCCGAAGGCCGGCGCCCCGGCCCGCGCCGCGAAGGCGGCCCGCGCCCGCCCGGCGATGACCGGGTCGGCCAGCACCTCGTCCGGCGTCCGCAGCACGTTGATGACGTCCAGGCTGGCCCGCAGGCAGTCCGGGTCCTGGCCCGCAGCGAGCTGCAGCCCGCGGACGTCGTCCCACCACGGGTCGCCCGGCTCGTAGGCCTCCCCGCGGATCTGCGCGCCGATCTCGCCCAGGCGGTGCCGGTCAAAGCGCACCGTCGACCGGTACCACGGCTCGACCGTGCTCATCGTGGCCGCGTGGAAGTCGGCCGCGAACCGGGCCGCGTCGGCCGGGTCGGACCGGCGCAGCGTGTCGCGCAGCACCCGCCCGTGCAGGACGCCGATGCTGATCCCCCGGCCCAGCGACGGGTTGGTGCAGCCCCAGGCATCGGCCAGCCCGGCCACGCCCGTGGCGACGGGCTGCCCGCCGACGACCAGGCTGCGGTGCCGGTCCTCGATCTTGGCGATGGTGACGATGTGGTCCTCCACCGGCTCCGCGTCGACCCAGTGGGCGACCAGCGGCAGGGCCTTGACCACGGCCGTCCAGGTCCCGGCCTGGCCGAGGCCGCCCAGGGCGGGGTCGGCGGCGCTGGCGACGATCACCACCGACCAGGTGCCGTGGTCGGCGGGCAGGGTCAGCGACGACACGGTGCCGTACTCCTGCAGCCCGGGTCCCAGCATCGGCGGCACCGACCCGTCCGCCGAGCGGAAGTGCCGCCCGTAGTAGACGAACCCGCTGTCCTCGAGCTCCTCGGCGGGCGGCGCCGCGCCGCAGTCGGCCAGCCAGCGCCCCAGCGGCGAGCGGCGGCCGGTGGCGTCGACGACCAGGTCGGCCGCGAGCTGCTCGCCGCCGGTGGTGCGCGCGCCGGTCACCCGCGGCACCCCGCCCGGCGCCGGGTCGCCGGTCAGCAGCCCGGCCACCTCCACGCCCCGCCGGACGCGGACACAAGGCGCGGCCTGCGCCGCGGCCGCGATCACCGCCTCCATGACCGCCCGCCGGCCGGTCAGCATCTCGTAGGCCCGGTCCCCGTCGCGGAACCCCCCGATGGCCGCCGGCGGCGCCAGGGCCAGCGGGTTGAACCGCAGCGCGCCGGCCCCGTCGAGCGCCGCGGCCAGCCCCGGCAGCTCGCGGTCCACCTCGGCCCGGAACCGCGACACGAACAGGTGCGGCAGCCGGAACTGGGCCACGTACCGCCGCTTCCACTCGTCCCACGCGGCCGACGGGCTCGGCGGGACCGCCGGGTCCCGCTCCAGCACGGTGACCTCGTGCCCGTCCTCGCCCAGCAGCATCGCGGTCGTCAGCGCCGCGATCCCGCCCCCCGCCATCACGATCCTCGCCATGACCACCCCGTCCTAGCGTAACGATGGACCTCCAGGTTAATCAGGCCCAGGATCGTGGCCCCCCGGCCAAGATCACCTCATGGGACGGGCTGGGCTAAAGTCGCTTGGTGGGCACTCTCCGCGTTCCGGCCGCGAAGGCAGCTCAGCGATGACGCCCGTCGACGAGAGCAAGCCGAACAACGCCCGGATGTATGACTATTGGCTCGGCGGCACGCACAACTACCCGGCCGACCGGGCCGCCGCCGATGCCGTCCGGGCCCGCCGGCCCAACATCGCCGACCAGGCCCTGGACAACAAGCAGTTCCAGACCCGCGCCGTCAGCTACGCCGCCGGGCAGGGCGTGCGGCAGTTCCTCGACATCGGCTCGGGCCTCCCCACCTCCCCCGGCCACGCCGCGGGCACGCGGCCGCTGTGGCTCGCCACCCACGACGCGGCCCGGTCGGTGGTCCCCGACGCCGTGGTCGCCTACGTCGACTTCGACCCGGTCGCGGTCCAGCACTCCCGGGCGCTGCTGGCCGGCGGCAGCCCGCAGGTCGTGGCGGTGGCCGGCGATGTCCGCGACCCGCGGGCCATCCTCGCCGGGGAAGAGATCCGCGCCGCCGGGTTCCGCCTGGACCAGCCCGCCTGCGTCGTCCTGGCCTGCATCCTGCACTTCCTCGACGCCCCCGCCGCCCAGGGCGTCGCCCACTCCCTGGTGCAGGCCCTGGCCCCGGGCTCCTACGTCGCCATCTCGGTCGGCTACGCCCCCGGCCCGGCCGGCGACGACTTCGCCCGGGCCTACAACGCCCAGGACGGCTCGCGGATCTACGCCCACAGCAAGGACGAGATCGCCGCCATGTTCGACGGCCTGGAACTGCTGCCGCCGGGCCTGGTGGACGCCGCGTTCTGGCGGGCCGAGCGCCCCGCGCGGACCCCGGCCGAGGGCACCTCGATGATCCTGGCCGGCGTCGGCCGCAAGCTCCGGTAAAGCGCCAGCGCGCGGCGCCGGGCAGCAGAGTCCGGCGGCAGGTCCCCGCCGGGCCCGCCGCCGGACGTTCTGGGCGCGGCTGGGCGCCCAGGGCTCTCTGCTGGCCGGGCTACCCGAACATGCGCGACTTCCCGGTCACGGCCGGGGTGAAGGACCGCTCGATCATGTTGAACGCCGTGTCCAGGTCCCACGGCCCGGGCGACTCGACCTCGCGGATGATGGCCGGGATGTTGTACAGCCCGATCGTGTAGCCGCGGGCCTGGATGACCTGGCCCGTGCACCAGTCCGAGCGCGTGCTGGCCAGGTACGCCACCGCCGGCGCGACGTTGTCCGGCGACATCTCCTTGTTCTCCTCCTCCAGCGCGGCGCTGCGCCGCTCGTCGGGGATCGAGGACGTCATCCGCGTCGCCGCGGCCGGCCCGATGGCGTTCGCGGTCACCCCGTACCGGCCCAGCGCGTTCGCGCACGAGTAGGTGAAGCCGACGATGCCCATCTTCGCCGCCGCGTAGTTCGGCTGGCCCGGCGCGCCGTGCAGGCCCGACCCGGAGGTGAAGTTGATGATCCGGTTGTGCGCCTCGGCGTTGCGCTCGCTGCGCCAGTACGAGCTGGCGTGCCGGACGGTGTTGAAGGTGCCCTTCATGTGCACCCGCACGACCGCGTCCCACTCCTCCTCGGTCATGTTGAAGACCATCCGGTCGCGCAGGATGCCGGCCACGTTGACCAGCACGTCCAGCCGCCCGAAGGTGTCGATGGCCTGGCGGACCAGGCCCTCGGCCGCGTCGTAGTCGGCCACGTCGGAGTTGTTGGCGACGGCCTTGCCGCCGTTCTTGGTGATCTCCTCGACCACCTGCGCCGCGGGCGAGTTGTCCTGCCCGCTCCCGTCCACGGACACGCCGAGGTCGGCGACGACGACGTTGGCGCCCTCGCTGGCGAACAGCCGTGCCACGCTGGCCCCGATCCCGCGGCCGGCCCCGGTCACGATCGCGGTGCGGCCCTCGAGCTTGTTACCCATAGGTCAGACTCCCTTGTCGTGTACTGCCCAGACGTTGAGTAACGGGGTGCTTCCGCTACAGCCCGATCCGCTGGGCCAGGCGCTCGCGGTGGTAGGCCCCGTCGCCCAGGAACAGCTCGCTGGACTTGGCCCGCTTGAAGAACAAGTGCGCGTCGTGCTCCCAGGTGAACCCGATCCCGCCGTGCATCTGGATCATCTCCGCCGCCACGTGGAAATAGGTCTCCGACGCATAGGCCTTCAGCAGCGACGCCAGGGCCGGGACCTCGTCGGAGTCGTCGGCCACCGCCGACGCCGCGTACGCCACCGCCGACCGCAGCGACTCCACCTCCATCAGCAGGTCCGCCATCCGGTGCTTCAGCGCCTGGAATGACCCGATCGGCCGCCCGAACTGATGCCGCGTCTTGGTGTAGTCCACCGTGATGTCCAGCGCCCGCTGGGCGCCGCCCAGCTGCTCGGCGGAAAGCGCGATCGCGGCGACGTCGAGCACCCGGTTCATGATGGCCGCGCCGTCGCCGGCCGAGCCGATGAGCTCCGCCGGGACCGCGGCGAACTCGATCCGGGCCAGGCTGCGGGTCTGGTCCAGCGTCGGCAGCGCGGTCGCGGCCAGCCCGTCGGCCGCGGCGTCGACCGCGAACAGCGACAGCCCGCCGTCGGCCACCGCCACGACCAGCAGCAGCCCGGCGTTCGCCCCGTCGAGCACGAAGTTCTTGTGCCCGTCCAGAACCCAGCCGTCGCCGCTCTTGGCCGCCGCCAGCCGGATGCCCGCCGGGTCCCACGAGCCGTCGTCCTCGGTGAAGGCCAGCGCCGCGATGGTCTCGCCCGAGGCGATCCCCGGCAGCAGCCGCTGCCGCGCGCCCTCGTCCGGGCTGGCCAGCAGCGCGGTCGCGGCGAGCACGGCGCTGGCCAGGTAGGGCCCGCCGTACAGGCCCGCGCCCAGCTCCTCCAGCACGATGGCCTGCTCGGCGAACGAGAACCCCGACCCGCCGTACTCCTCCGGGATGGCGATGCCCTGCAGGCCCAGCTGCGCGCCGGCCTGCGCCCACACCTCCCGGTCGATCTCGCCGGCGTCCATCAGCTCCCGGACCCGGGCCAGGGGCGCCCGGTCGGTGACGAAGCGCCTGACTGAGCTGCGTAGTTCTTCCTGCTCTTCGCTGGTACCGAACATCGTGCGCTCCGTTCCTCAGCCGATTTCCGGCTCCGTGACGACGAGGACGTCCAGGGCCTCGACCTGATCTCCGTTGACCCACAGCGGGTTGACTTCCAGCGCGCCCAGCGCGCCGCCGAGTGACAGGGCCGTGTCGCCGATGGCGGCGATGGCCGCGGCGACCGCGTCCAGGTCGGCGGGCGCGGTGCCGCGGGCGCCCTGCAGCAGCGGCAGGCCGCGCAGGTCGCCGAGCATCCGCCGGACCTCGGCGGCGTCGACCGGCAGCGGCCGCAGGCTGGTGTCGGCGAGGATCTCGACCCACACGCCGCCCAGGCCGACGGCCAGCACCGGGCCGAACGTCGGGTCGACCGTGACCCCGGCCAGCAGCTCGACACCGCCCGACCGCATTGGGAGGACCAGCACGCCCTCGATCACCGCGCCGGTCACGCCGTCGCCCGCGGCCCGGACCCGGTCGTAGGCGGCCCGGACCGCGGCCTCGGAGTCCAGCCCCAGGGCCACGCCGCCGATGTCAGACTTGTGAGTGATCTGCGCCGAGCAGATCTTCAGCACGACGGGCAGGCCCAGGCGCGCGGCGGCGGCCGCGGCCTCGTCGGCCGAGTTGACCAGCTCGCCCGGCACGACCGGGACGCCCGCGGAGCTGAGCAGGTCCCGGGCCTGGGCCTCCGACCACGGCCCCGAGGTCGTCACGGCCCGGGTCGCGGGCGCCGCCGCCTGGACGGCCCGGACCTGGCCGCGGCGCTCCAGCCACCGCAGCGCGTTGCCGAGGGCGCCGACGCCGTGGTTGAGGCCGGGCACCATGTAGATGCCGCGCGGGGTGAGCACGTCCCGCGAGTAGGCGCTGAGGTCGACGCCCGCCATGCCGAGCGGGATGACCGGGATCCGGGCCGAGGCCATCTTCTCGGTGATCCAGTCCAGGCGGCCGTCCATCATGGTCGCCATGGGCTCGGGCGGGGCCGCGTCGGGCAGGTAGATGCCGCCGAACAGGATGAAGTCCAGGCCCGGGTCGGCGATGGCGGCCTCGAGCGCGTAGTCCATCGAGGTGAGCATCCCGGTCGGCGCGTTGGCCAGCCCGTAGCCGGTCACGTCCAGCGGGTTGTGCGCGGTCGCGAACGGCGGGAGCAGCGGCTCGATGGCGGCCACCGTCTCGGGGGCGAAGTCCGGCACCTCCAGCCCCTGCGCGCTGCCGGCGTCGCAGATGATGTCGCACGCCCCGCCCGACGCGGTGACGATGCCGACGCGGCGGCCGGCCGGCCACCGGTTGTAGGCCAGCAGCGCGCCGGTGCTCAGCAGCTCCTCGATGCCGTTGACCCGGATGACGTTGAGCTGCTTGAGGACGGCGTCGACGACGGCGTCGTCGCCGGCCACCGACCCGGTGTGGGCCAGCGCGGCGGCCTGCCCGATGGGGCTCGACCCGACCTTGACCGCGACGATCGGCTTGCCCGCCCGGTCCGCCTTCTGCGCGGCGGCGGCGAACTTGACCGGGTCGCTGATCTCCTCCAGGAACAGGCAGATGACCTTGGTGTCCTCGTCCTCGGCCAGGTAGTCGACCATGTCGATGGTCGAGATCATGGCCTCGTTGCCCATGGTCGTGAGCGTCGTGACGCCGATGCCCTGCGCCCGGGCCACCGACAGGACCGCGGTGGCCAGCGCGCCGCTCTGCAGCGCGATGCCGACCGGGCCGGCCGTCAGCGGCGGCGGGATGCCGAGGGCGAACACCGGCGACTTCGACTGCGCGTTGAGGAAGCCCAGGCAGTTGGGGCCGAGCAGCACGATGCCGTGCTCCAGCGCCTTGGCCACCATGGCGTCCTCAAGAGCCCTGCCCTCCTCGCCCACCTCCCGGTAGCCCGCGGCCAGGACGACCCCGTTTCGTATGCCAGCGGCTCCCATGTCGTCCAGCACGCTCTCGACGGCCTGGATGGGGGCCAGGATGAAGGCCATGTCGACGGGTGCGTCGAGCGCGCGCAGGCTCGGCACGACCGGCTTGCCGAACGCCGTCTGGGCCCTGGGGTGGACCGGGATCAGCGGGCCGGTGAAGCCCATCAGGTCCGCGCCGGTGACGATGAAGCGGGCCCAGCCGGAGTTGTCGGACGCGCCGACCATGGCGATGGACTGCGGCGCGAAGAACTCGCGCAGCCGGGCCGGGTTGACCAGGTCGCGCAGCGCGCGGCGGTTGGCGGTGTGCAGGCCGGACGGCCCGCCGGCGGCGGGGATCTCGGTCGTCGTCATGTCAGGGCGCTCCCGGGGGTCGTCTGCTAGATAACGCGCGGCTCCTTGGGCAGGCCGAGGACGCGCTCGCCGATGATGTTCCGCTGGATCTCGTTGGACCCGGCGTAGATGCTGGCCGGGCGGCCGGCCAGGAAGTTGTCCTGCCAGAGGGTGAGCGGGTAGCCGTCGCCCGCGGGCCGGATGAGCGTCTGGCTGCCCTCGATGCCCGCCGCGACCTCGCCGAGGCGCTTGAAGTACTCGCTCCAGAACAGCTTGTCGATGGAGGCCTCGGGGCCGGGCGCCTGGCCCGCGGCCAGCCGGGCCAGCGTCCGCAGGCCGCTGAACTTCATCAGCGAGACCTGGGTGTAGGCCCAGGCCAGCTGCTGGCGGACCAGCGGGTCGGCGCTGGCGCCGGTCTTGCGGGCGGTCTCGGCCAGTGCCCAGAACTCGCGCTCGAACCCCAGGTAGCCGGTCGTCGCCCGGCTGCCGCGTTCGTAGCCGAGGGTGGTCATCGCGACCCGCCACCCGTTGTTCAGCCCGCCGATGACGTTGAACAGCGGGGCCCGCGCGCCGTCGAAGAAGTCCTCGGCGAACTCGGCCGCGCCGGTCATCTGCTTGATCGGCCGGTACTCCACGCCCGGGCCGGAGAAGTCGAGCAGGACGTAGGAGATGCCGTTGTGCTTGGGCACGGCCGGGTCGGTCCGGACCAGGATGAAGATCATGTTGGCCCGGGCCGCGCCCGAGGTCCACACCTTCTGGCCGGTGATGACGACCTCGTCGCCGTCGATCACGCCCCGGGTCTGCAGGCCGGCCAGGTCCGAGCCGGCGCCGGGCTCGGAGAAGCCCTGGCAGTAGCGGTGCTCCCCGGACAGGATCCTCGGCAGGAAGTACGCCTTCTGCTCCGGTGTGCCGTGCGCGATGACCGACGGGCCGACGAGGCTCTCGCCGCCGCCGCGGGTCACGGCCGGCACCCCGGCCCGGAAGAACTCCTGCTTGACCACGGTCTGGCGGACCGGGTCCAGGCCGCCGCCGCCGTACTCCTCCGGCCAGCCCGCGCAGATCAGGCGGCGGTCCAGCAGCTTGGCCTCCCACGCGCGGTACGCGGGGTGGCCGGTCGCCGCCTGCAGCTCCGCGCTGAGGTTGCCGCCGGTCGCGACGTGCATGTTCCAGTCGGCCAGGCCGGACAGCTCGCCGGGCGCCTCGGCGGCGATCCAGGCGCGCAGCTCCGCGCGGAACTGCGCGATCTCGGGGCCGAGATCGATTTCCATGGCGACCCTCCCGCGCTCTCCGATGAGCCGGCTGAACAGAATCGCGTTCTGATAATTAGAATCTGATTCCAAGATCGATAGAAACTCGGCCGTACCGGCGCTGTCAAGATCAAAGTGCCAGATAGCGGGAAATGCAGGGTAGTTACTGCCGGCGGCCGCGGCCCGCGCGCCGCGGCGTGCCCGCCGGCGGCCCCGTCCTAGGCTGGGCAGATGTACTCGACCCGCGTCACTCGCCACGTCCGCGCCCCGCGCCCGGCGGTCTACCGGGCGCTGCTCGACGCCGGCGCGATCCAGCAGTGGCGGGTGCCCGACGGCATGAGCAGCCAGGTCCACGAGTTCGACGCCCGCGAGGGCGGCTCGTTCCGGGTGTCGCTCACCTACGACGCGCCGACCGGCACCGGCAAGTCGGCCGCCCGCACCGACACCTACCACGGCCGCTTCACCCGCCTGGTGCCCGACGAGCAGGTGACCGAGGTGTTCGAGTTCGAGTCGGCCGACCCCGGCCTGGCCGGCGAGATGACGATGACGACCACCCTGGCCGACGCCGGCGGCGGGACCGACGTGACCGTCCTGCACGAGCAGGTCCCCGACCGCATCCCGCCCGCCGACAACGAGGCCGGCACCCGGATGGCCCTGGACCACCTGGCCCGCCTGGTCGAGGAAGCCACCCAGAGCTAGCGGGCCCTAAGGCCGCCCAAGCGCGGGATCCGTCAGGGGCTGGAGGGGCCGCCAGGGCCGCTGTGACCGATGCGACTAGCCACCAGCGACCGGCGGCGCGCGCATACGACATGGGCGTAACGTTGCTGCTGCTAGAGCAACAGCGAATGTACGTTCATGTCGTTGTCGAGGGACTGATGGCCGCCTTCAGGCCGCGGCGGGCCCCGTGACGGGCCGCCATTGCGGGCAGGCGGCCCGGTCGGCCGCTGCAACGCCTGCTTCATTGAGGCGCCTGCTGCTCGCGGGCTAGGCGGGTTCAGGTGTTTGCGGACGTTTGCTGGGGATTTCCTGCTGCCGGGCACGGCGGGCTGGTTGACTCGCGGGATGGGTGATCTTGCTTCGTCGACGGTGACGACGGACCGGCTTGAGATGCATGTATGGACGGGCGGGCCGGCGGACGGGGTGCCGCTGCTGCTGGTGCACGGGAACATGGTCTCGGGCGGGTGGTGGCGGTACGTCGCCGCACGGCTGCCCGGCGATGTGCGGGTCATCGCGCCGGACCTGCGGGGCTTCGGGCGCACCGAGGGACGGCCGGTAGACGCCACGCGGGGGCTCGGCGATATGGCCGAGGACCTGCGGTCGCTGCTGGTCACGCTGGGCCTGGCCGACCGCGCGTCGGTCAATGCGGCGGGGTGGTCGATGGGCGGCGGCGTCCTGTGGCAGTACGCGCTGGCCTATCCGGCTGACCTGGCCTCGCTGACGATGGTGGCGCCGCTGTCGCCGTACGGGTTCGGCGGGACGAAGGGCGCCGGCGGCACGGCCTGCTTCGCCGACTTCGCGGCGACCGGCGGGGGGACGGCCGCGCCGGGGGTATACCAGCGTTTCGCCGCGGGCGACCGGTCGGAGGACGAGCCGCAGACCAGCCCGCGGCTGACCATGCGGCAGTTCTTCGGGCCGCGCGGCAACGCCGCCCACGTCGACGAGGAGTTCCTGCTCGACGAGGTGCTGCGCACCCGGACCGGCGACGACTTCAGCCCGGGTGACGCGACCGCCTCGACGAACTGGCCCGGCGTGGCGCCGGGGGCCCGCGGCGTCCTCAACTCCATGTCGCCGCGGTGGTACAACGCCTCGGCGTTCGCCGGCCTGGCCCGCAAGCCGCCGGTGACCTGGCTGCGCGGCGGCCAGGACCAGGTGGTGTCAGACACCTCCATGTTCGACCTGGGCTACCTCGGCCAGCTCGGGGCGGTGCCGGGGTGGCCGGGCGACGACGTGCTGCCGCCGCAGCCGATGGAGGAGCAGACGCGGGCGGTGCTCGACGCCTACCGGGCGGGCGGCGGTGTCGCGGAGGAAGTCGTCCTGGCCGACGCCGCGCACGGCATGCCGGTCGAGGTGCCAGAGCAGGTGGCCGCAGTGATCGGGGCCCGGCTGGTGCGCTGAGGCCGGGTCATGCAGCCGGGTGGGTAGGGATGACTGGGGGCTGATGCCCGGGCCGCAGGAGGGACCCGTTCCGGCGAAACTCAGCCGCCGTGCGCCGCGACCCGGAAGAGGTGACAGTTATGACCCGTTTCGGTTACTTCCTCTCCTCTGAGGAGCACGATCCCCGCGAGATCGTCCGCCAGGCCCAGCTGGCCGAGCAGGCCGGGTTCGACGGCCTGTGGATCTCGGACCACTATCACCCGTGGCTGGACGAGCAGGGCGAGAGCGGCTTCGTCTGGTCCATGATCGGCGCCATCTCGCAGACCTGCTCGCTGCCGGTGACCACGGCGGTGACCTGCCCGCTGAGCCGGATGCACCCCGCCATCGTGGCCCAGGCCGCAGCGACCTCGGCGCTGCTGACCGACGGCCGGTTCACCCTCGGGGTCGGCAGCGGCGAGGCGCTCAACGAGCACGTCACGGGCGGGTCCTGGCCGCCGGCCGAGGAGCGGCTGGAGATGCTCGAGGAGGCCGTGCACGTCATCCGGGAGCTGATGACCGGCAAGCAGATCACCCACGAGGGCGAGCACTACACGGTGCACACGGCCCGGCTGTACTCCGTGCCCGACGATCCGCCGCCGGTCTACATGTCCGGGTTCGGGGAGAAGTCGGCCCGGCTGGCCGGGCGGATCGCCGACGGCTACATCCACACGCACCCCGTCGCTGACCTGGTCCGGCTGTTCCGGGAGTCGGGCGGCGGCGACCGCCCGGTCCAGGGCGGCTACAAGGTGTGCTGGGGACCCGACGAGGCGGCGGCCCGGGCGACCATGCACCGGCTGTGGCCCACTGACTTCATCCCGGGCGAGGCGGCCCAGCTGCTGCCCTCGCCCCGCCAGTTCCGCGAGCTGTCCGCGCTGGTCAGCGAGGAGATGATCGGCGTGCCGTGCGGGCCCGACCCGGCCGTGCACGTGGCCGGCGTGCTGGACTTCATCTCAGCCGGGTTCGACGAGGTCTACGTGAGCCAGGTCGGCCCGGACGTCGAGGGCTTCTTCGACTTCTACGGCAGCACCGTCCTGCCCCGGCTGCGCGAGGAGGCGGGCTGAGGAGCCGTCCCCGGCGGGTCGGCTAGCGCCCGGCCGTCACCGCGTCGGCGGTGCGGGCGTTGATGATGCGCTCGGGGCCGACGCCGGCTTCCTCCGCCCGGGCGCAGCCGCTGCCGAGCCAGTCGAGCTGCCCCGGCGCGTGCGCGTCGGTGTCGATGGCGAACAGGCACCCGGCCGCGGCGGCCTGGCGCAGCAGCGGGCCGGGCGGGTCCTGCCGTTCGGGGCGGCAGTTGATCTCGACCGCGACCCCGCTCTCCGCGCAGGCCGCGAACACCGCGCGGGCGTCGAAGTCCGACGGCGGGCGGCCCCGGCCGGCCACCATCTGCCCGGTGCAGTGACCCAGCACGTCCACGTGCGGGTTGCGGACGGCGGCCACCATCCGCGCGGTCATCGGCCCGCTCGGCATCCGCAGCTGCGAGTGCACGCTGGCGACGACCACGTCCAGGCGGGCGAGCAGGTCCTCACGCTGGTCGAGCGCGCCGTCCTCGAGGATGTCGACCTCGATCCCGGTCAGCACGCGGAACGGGGCCAGCTCCGCGTTCAGCCCGGCGACCAGCTCGAGCTGGGCCTCCAGGCGCTCGGCCGGCAGGCCGCGGGCCACGGTCAGCCGCGGCGAGTGATCGGTGAGGGCCAGCCACTCGTGGCCGAGGCCGCGCGCGGCCTCGGCCATCTCCCACGGCGGGCTGCCGCCGTCGGACCAGTCGGAATGCGCGTGGCAGTCACCGCGCAGGGCGGCCCGCAGCGGGCTCCGCTCCGCCGGCGGGGCCTCATCGCGCAGCCGGGTGAGGTAGGCGGGGGGCTGGCCGGCGGCCGCCTGCTCGATGACCTCGGCGGTGACCGGGCCGATGCCCGGCACCTGGCGCAGCGTCCCGGCCGCGAGCCGGGCGCTCAGCTCGGCGGGGCTGAGGTCACCGGCGGCCCGGGCCGCCCGCCGGAAGGCCCGGACCCGGTAGGTGGGCGCGCCCGCCCGCTCCAGCTCGAAGGCGATCTCGCGCAGCGCCAGCCCCGGGTCCATGCGTGAGCTTGTGCCCGGCCCCCGCGCCGGGCATGCCTGCCGCACGTTCCGCACCGAGCACCGGGGAGGCCGGCCGGAATGCCGCGCCCGCCGGTGACGGGCTGGTTTGAGGGGACCGGCCGTGGGCAGGCGGGGGCTCCGACCCGGAGCCGGCCGTCAGTCAGGAGCCTTCGTGAGCAGTGACGCGGCACATGCCGCCCAGCCCGCCGGCGCCGGGCGGGTGCGGCCGAGCCAGGAGACGATCCCGCCGAACAAGCACGTGGAAGGCGGCCCGGACTCGCCGCTCGAGATCGGCGCGGCCGGCTGGCGGAACACGCTCGTGCGGACGGGGAGCAAGTTCACCCGCGACCGCTGCTCGATGACCGCGGGCAGCCTGGCCTACCACTGGTTCCTGGCCATGTTCCCGACGGTCATCGCCGTGCTCGGCGTCGTCACCCTGGTGCACGTCGGCGCCTCGACAGTGAGGCACCTGGTGAACGGGCTGAACACCGCGCTGCCGCCCGGCGCGTCCGGCGTGTTCACCCAGGCCGTGCACTCGGCGACCAGCCGCTCGTCATCGTCGTCGCTCACCGCCCTGATCATCGGCGTCGTCCTCGCCGTGTGGAGCGCCTCGGGCGGGATGGCCGCCCTGCAGACCGGCCTCGACGTCGCCTACGAGGTCCCGGTGGACCGCAAGTTCGCCGCCAAGCGCCTCTACGCCATCCCGCTGATGCTGGCCACGGTGATATTCGGCGGGATCGCCTCGGCGCTGATCGTCTTCGGCGCGTCCCTCGGGTCGGCCATCGAGGCGCATGTCCCGGTGGCGGGCACGGCCTTCGTGATCGTGTGGACGGTCGTCCGCTGGGTCCTGACCGTCGCCGCGATCTCGCTGCTGTTCTCCGTGTACTACTACGTCGGCCCGAACCGGGACTTCCCGCGCTGGCAGTGGGTGAGCGCCGGCGGCGTGATCGGCACGGTCATCTTCCTGGCCGCCTCGCTGGGCTTCTCGTTCTACGTCGCGAAGTTCGGGTCGTACGGCAAGACCTACGGGGCGTTCGCTGGCGTGGTCATCCTCATCTTCTGGCTGTACCTGGCGGGCCTGGCCGTCCTGGTCGGCGGCGAGATCAACGCCGAGACCGAGCGCCAGGCCGCGGCCGAGGCGGGCCATCCGGGCGCGCAGGCCAGCGCGGCGGAATTGCACAAGTCCGGCGGCGAGACGCCGAAGCGATAAGGCGGGACAGCAAGCGGCGGAGGGTGTCACTAAGGCAGTCCGGGGTAGGCGAAGACGTCTAGCGAAGGAGGAAAACATGGCCGGAAAGTTCGTGCTGAAGAAGGGCACCAGCGGCACATTCCATTTCAACCTCGTCGCCGGGAACGGGCAGGTGATCGCGACCAGCGAGACCTACGAGAGCCGTGAGTCGGCGCTGAACGGGATCGAGTCCGTGAAGAGCAACGCGCCCGGCGCGACCGTGGACGACCAGAGCCGCGGCTAACGCTGGCCTTGACCGGCGCCCCGGCCTTGGACCGGGCCGGGGTGCCCGGCGCAGCGGACGACAACATGGGGAGCGGGAGGAAGCCGTGCGAGCACTGACGTGGCAGGGGCATGAGCAGGTCGAGGTCGCCGACGTGCCCGACCCGCAGATCCTGGAGCCGAACGACATCATCATCAAGGTCACGTCGACCGCCATCTGCGGCTCGGACCTGCACCTGTACGGCGTGCTGGGCCCCTACCTCAAGCCCGGCGACGTGCTGGGCCACGAGGCGATGGGCGTCGTGGTCGAGACCGGCCCGCGGATCAGGCACCTCGCTGAAGGCGATCGCGTCGTGGTGCCGTTCAATATCTCCTGCGGGTACTGCTGGATGTGCAGCCGCGGGCTGTTCGCCCAGTGCGAGACCACGCAGGTCAAGGACCAGGGCAAGGGCGCGGCCCTGTTCGGCTACACGTCTTTGTACGGGTCGGTGCCCGGCGGCCAGGCCGAGTACCTGCGGGTGCCGGAGGCCCAGTTCGGCCCGGTCCAGGTCCCCCACGGCCCCCCGGACGAGCAGTTCCTGTACCTGTCCGACATCCTGCCCACCGCCTGGCAGGCCGTCGCCTACGCCGCCGCCCCGGCCGACGGGTCGCTGGCCGTGCTCGGGCTCGGGCCAGTCGGCCAGCTCGCCACGCGGATCGCCCGGCACCTCGGCATCGAGCGGGTCATCGGGGTGGACCGGGTGCCCGAGCGCCGTGCGGCCGCCCTGGGCTACGGGGTGGAGGCCATCGACCCGGACGGGCTGGACGACATCGCCGGCGGCCTGATCGCCATGACGGGCGGCCGGGGACCGGACGCCATCATCGATGCCGTCGGCATGGAGGCCCACGGCCACCGGGCGCCCCTAGCCAGCAAGCTTGCGGAGACGGCGCAGAAGGCCAGCGGGCTGCTCCCCGACGCGGTGGCGCAGAAGCTCGCCGACAAGGCCGGCGCTGACCGCCTGGACGCGCTGCACGCCGCCGTCAAGGCCGTCCGGCGGGGCGGCACGGTCTCGGTCAGCGGCGTCTACGGCGGCGAGGCGGATCCGATGCCGCTGATGGAGATGTTCGACCGCGGGATCCAGCTGCGGATGGGCCAGGCCCATGTCAAGCGGTGGATCAGCGAGATCATGCCGCTCGTCACCGACGACGCCGACCCGCTCGGCGTCCGGGACCTCGCCACCCACCACCTCCCGCTGGAGGACGCGCCGCGCGGCTACGAGCTGTTCCGCGACAAGGCCGATGGCTGCATGAAGGTCGTCCTGCAGCCATAGGTGGCCGACACCGCCCGCAGGGCGGCAACCGCCGCGGCGTCCGCAGGCGGGACGGCGCGCCCCGGGCGGCTAGCTCGGCGGGTCCGCCCCGGGCGGCTAGCTCGGCGGGTCCGCCGTGATGACCTGGTCCGCCGCGTTCACCCGCAGATCCTCGAGCTGGTCGGCCTGGCGCCGGGCCCGGGAGATCAAGTCGTCGAGCCGAGCCGGGTCGAGCCTGGTGTCCCGCTCGGCCAGGACGCGGAGCGTGCGCCACCCGGCCGCCTTGCCCTCGACGCCCAGCCGGAGCATCTCCAGCTCTTCCAGGCTGCTGAGGGGAGACCGGCTCATCAGATGGCCGTTGGGCTTCAGCCGCCCGGCCTTCTCCCCGGCCCACGCCGCCCAGACCTTGTAGCCGCGGACCGGGACATCCAGCGCGGCCATGAGCTCCAGCAGGGTTTCCCGGTCCCGGGAGATCTCCACGGCCAGCTGGCGGAGGGTGCCGCTCGTCGCCGGCTGGTGGCCGGAGGTCGCCATCCGGTGGGCCAGCCCGGCGCCCGCGGTCGCCCCGGCCAGGTGATCGTTGAGGTAGATGCCCAGCAGGCCCGTGCCGGACTGCCGCTGACGTATTGCCGTCATGATTCCCCCTGTCGTGTGTGCTTCCCTGCTTTCTGCCTCCGGAGGGGCGGTTCATGCGCGCCACCTGCCTGGGCGGAGCAGGCCCCTAGCGGCACGCATCGCGCGTCATCCAGCGGGTGTGATCCGAACCGCCGACGGCGGAACGAACGCGGATGCCCCCGGACCCCGCCGTGGGCCGTCATGGCTGCCTCAGGCCGGCTGGGCCTGCCGCTGGAACTCGGCGACCAGCCGCTCGCAGAAGGCGGGCAGGTCGTCGGGCTTGCGGCTGGTCACCAGGACGTTGGGTCCCCGGGTGCAGACCTGGACCTCGGCATCGGCCCAGGTCCCGCCCGCGTTGCGGATATCGGTCCGCACGCTGGGCCAGGACGTCAGGGTCCGGCCGCGCACCAGGTCGGCCTCGACCAGAGTCCACGGGCCGTGGCAGATGACCGCGGCCGGCTTGCCGGCGGCGAACATCGCGCGGACGAACTGCACGGCCGCGGGCTCCATCCGGAGCCGGTCGGGGTTGGCCACGCCGCCGGGCAGGACGAGCGCGTCGTAATCAGCCGGGTCGGCGTCGCCGACCGCGCGATCGACCGGGAACGCGTCGGCCTTGTCCAGGTGATGGAAGGCCTGCGCGGTCCCGGCCTCGGGGGCCAGCAGCTCCGGGCTCCCGCCGGCCTCGCGGACCGCCCGCCAGGGCTCGGTGAGCTCGACCTGCTCGATGCCCTCGTTGGCGGTCAGGAACGCGATCCGGCGCCCTGTCAGCTCGTTCGCCATGAAGCCCTCCCTCAGGCTGGGGTTGCTTGTCAGCCCCGGCGGCTACCCGGGCCGCGCCGCGCCAAACGACCTCGCGCACCGGGGGCCAGGAGGACAAGGGCGACCCGGTTTTAGCCGGACCCCAGCCAGCCAGCCGGCTCAGCTGCCGTCACCGTCCTCGGCGTCGTCGTCGCCGGGCTGGTAGACCTCGTCCGACGAGGGGGCGACCCCGTACTCCCCGGCCTCGGCCGGGTTGTAGCGAACCTTCCCGTCGGGCGTGGTCTGCGGCCGGCTCGTCTGGGCCTCGGTGGCCCCGGTGTCGGTGTCCTGGTCTCGGCTCGGGTCGGCGCCGTGCGCGGAACGGGCCGGGTCGCTGTCTGTCATCCGGGTCATCTCCCCACCGGTAGGCAACTGTTGCCCGCGGGCTACCCAGGCCCGCCCCGTCCAACCACCTGGGCGCCGGGGGACGGCCGCCAGCGGCCCGCGGTCACCGAGCACGCCAGGTGGGACGGCCGGCGCGCGCGACGGGGAGTTGCCCCGCGGCCATCGTTTCGGCAGGTTGCCGGGTTCGCCCGGGGTTAGCGGTCGATGATCGGGAGGACGAGGCGGCTGGGGTGGGCCGGGCCGTGGAGGACGCGGTTGACGGCCACCTGGACGTCGGCGTCGGCGTCCTCGGTGATGGTGCCCCCGGTGTTGGTGTTGCGGTCGTAGCGCGGGAAGTTGCTGCTGGAGACCTCGAGCCGGATGCGGTGGCCGGGCTGGAACACGTTGGACGTCACGGAGAGGTCGAGGGTGACCTCGTAGACCTGTCCGGGGGTGAGCGGCTCGGGCTCGGTGAGCGAGTCCCGGTAGCGGGCCCGCAGGATCCCGTCGGTGAGGAAGATGGCGCGGCCGTCGGGGAAGACGTCGACCAGCTTGCCGGTGAAGTCGGTGTCGGGCGCCGACGACGAGACGAACAGGGTCAGCGACACGTGGCCGGTGACCTCGACCGGGTGGTCCAGAACCGGGGTCGAGTAGCACAGCACGTCCGCGCGGGCCTGCACCGGGCGCTGGTCGACGGGACCCGCCGAGTTGGCCGTGGCCGGGCTCATCACCCGGCCGCCGAGGGTGGGCACGGGGCGCAGCGGGTCGTAGAGGTAGGTATCTGCGCGCTCGGCCGCGGGCGCCTCGGCGCGCAGCTCGCCGTCGCCGGCGGCGCTGTTCGCGCGGCCCGAGCTGTGCAGGTGGTAGTCGGTGTAGGCGGTGTCGGGCAGCGGCCAGTCCTGCTCGTCCCGCCACTGGTCGATGCCCATGACGAAGATCCGGACCGGGGCCGACCCGGCCTGGGCGTCTTCCCGGCCGCGCAGCCACCGGTCATAGAACCGCTGGTGCGCGCCGGTCAGGTCGGACAGCAGGGCGTCGGCGTGCATCCCGAACTGGCGGTCGGGGTAGCTGCCGGTGTGGTTGAGGTGGTCCCACGGCCCGACGATCAGGCGCTGGCCGTCGCGGGCCGCGGCGCTGCCGCCCCGGCCGCGCAGGCCGGCGTAGGTCCGCACCGTGCTGTTGATGAAGATGTCGAACCAGCCGCCGACGTTGAGCGCGGGCACGGTGACGTCCTCGAAGCGGTCGGCCACCGACAGGTCGCGCCAGTACTGGTCCCGGGCGGGATGGGCGAGGATCTCGGCCCACCACGGCCACTGCTTCTCCAGCGCGGGCCGGACGCGGACGGGCAGCACCTCCAGGTGCGGGGCCGGGTCGGCGGCCATGCCGGCCAGTTCCCTCAGCGCCTGCGGGTCGCCCCCGCCCGCGCCGAGCGCGCGCATTTCGTGGACCAGGGCCATCCGCGTGGTCCAGGTCTGGATGGCGTGCAGGGACAGCGCGCCGCCGTCGGAGTACCAGGGCGCGCTGTAGTAGTCAGTGGTGGTCACCGCCGGCGCGATCGCCTTCAGCGGGCTGCCCGCCGACACCGCGGCCCACTGCACGAAGCCCAGGTAGGACGCCCCGAAGGTGCCGATGCTGCCGTCGCACCAGGGCTGCTCGAGCAGCCAGGACACGGTGTCGGCGCCGTCGCTGGCCTCGTTGACCATGGGGCTGAACTCCCCGCCCGACCGGAACGTGCCGCGGCAGTCCTGGTAGACCACCGCGTAGCCGGCCTCGATCAGGGCGAACACGTTCGGGACCAGGCCGTAGGCATACAGGCCGATCAGGTCCTTGCCGTACGGGAGGCGCACGAGCAGGACCGGCCCCGGGGCACCGCCGGCCGGGACCCACGCGTCCGTGGCCAGCGCGACGCCGTCGCGCATCGGCACCATGATGTCCTTCTCGACCGTGAAGCTCACAGGCCCTCCTCGCTGCCGGGATCGTCGGATCCATCGTGGACCGCGAAAGATCACCCGACAAGGCAAAGATGGGGCGGATTGCGCCCCCGTCACCCCCGGCCGTCAGCTGTCGAGCCGGGCCGCCAGCCGGGCCGGGGCGATGGCCCGGTACGCGTCCTGGCACAGCTCGCCGATCTCGGCCCAGTCCACGTCGCCATCCAGGCGGGCGCCGATCCAGCCCCGCCCGCCTACGTACGGCGGCCGGAAGAACCGGCCAGGGTCGGCCGCGGCCAGCTCGCCCTGCGCCCCCGGCAGGCCCGCGCACCACAGGTGCGGGAAGTCATGGTCGTGATGGCCGTGCGCCCACAGGGTCACGAACGCCTTGCCCCGCACGAACCAGGTCGGCGCGCCGTGGCTGAGCCGCTCGGTCACCTCCGGCAGGCCGGCGCAGATCGCGCGCACCCGCCCGGTCAGGTCCTCTGTCATCCCGCTGCCGTCCCCTCGTCAGCCGGGCAGCTTGCGGAAGTCCCAGCTGTTGATCTTCCTCGGCGTGACGCGCAGCCAGGCGTGCCGCTCGTCGTGCACCATCTCGTCCCCGCCGAGGTACTTGCGCGCGAACTGCAGCTCGACCGGCGCGAGCTCGCTGTTCGCCGCGGTGGTCCGGGGCACGTCGCCGACGACGTCGACGGTGCCGCTGATCTCGACGCCGCGCAGTTCCCGGTAGTGGTGGCCGGCGTCCACCAGGACGCTGATCCGCGGGTCCTTCTGCAGGTCGGCCCAGCGCTGCGAGCCGGTAAGCGAGTAGAGCCACAGGCTCGTCCCGTCCCACGCGAACCACAGCGCGGTGGCATGAGGGCCGTCCGGCCCGGTCGTCGCGACCCGGCAGGTATGTTCCCCGGCGAGGAACGCGCTCATCTCCCCGGCCGGCATCGCGATCCTGCGGCCGCGCTTCTGCGGCTTCAGCTCCGCCATCGGCGCTCCTCCTCTGCGTCCTGTTGCCCACCCGTCCACAGGACTGTCTCACTGAAGGTCGTTTCGCGGGTGATTTAGGCTCGCGTCATGACGAGATCCCTTCCGCGCAGCACGCCCGCGGAACAGCAGGTCGACCCCGCCGCGATCCTCGCCTTTCTCGGCGCCCTGGAGGATCACCCCGCCGTCGAGATGCACAGCCTGATGGTGGTGCGCCACGGGCACGTGGTGGCCGAAGGCTGGTGGGCGCCCTACAGTGCGCAGCGGCCGCACCTGCTGTACTCGCTCAGCAAGAGCTTCACCTCCACGGCCGCGGCGTTCGCGCAGGCCGAGGGCCTGCTCGACCTGGACGACACGGTGATCTCGCACTTCCCCGAGTACGACGCCGAGATCACCGACCCGCGCAGCCGGTCGGTCCGGGTCCGCCACGTCGCCGCCATGGCCAGCGGCCACACCCGCGAGATGCTGGGCGAGGCCATCGCCCGCGACGCGGCCGACCCGGTCCGCGGCTTCCTGCTCATCCCGCCCGACCGCGAGCCGGGCACGGTCTTCGCCTACAGCCAGCCCTGCACCTACACGCTGGCCAGCATCATCCAGCGCAACTCGGGGATGCCGCTGACCGAGTACCTGCGGCCCCGGCTGTTCGACCCGCTCGGGATCGGCCCCGCCGGCTGGTCCACCTTCCCGCCCGGCCGCGAGCAGGGCTTCAGCGGCCTGCACGCCCGCACCGAGGACGTGGCCAAGCTCGGCCAGCTCTACCTGCAGAAAGGCCAGTGGGACGGAACGCAGCTGATCCCCGCGCAGTGGGTCGAGGAGGCGACGTCGGTCCAGGTCGCCAACGCCGGCGAGCCCAACCCCGACTGGCAGCAGGGATACGGGTTCCAGTTCTGGAGGTCCCGGCACGGATACCGCGGCGACGGGGCCTTCGGGCAATTCTGCGTGATCTTGCCCGAACACGAAACGGTGGTCGTCACGACGGCCAGCACCCTGGACATGCAGGCCATGCTCGACGCCCTGTGGACCCACCTGCTGCCCGGCCTCGGCGCGGAGGTAGCCGGCGGTGGCTCCGCGCAGGGCGAGCTCAGTGCCCGGCTGGCCTGCCTCGTCCTGCCGCCGTGCCCGGCCGGGGCCGCACCCGCGGACCCGGGCGCGCTGCGCGGCGAGCCGTTCCCGGTGACCGCGCTCGCCGCCGGGGTCGCGGACGCGCAGATCCGGCCCGCGCTCACCTCGGTCGAGGTGCTGCCGGCCGAGAGCGGCTGGCAGCTCAGCCTCATCGAGCCCAGCAACGCGCTGACCTTCCCGGTCGGCGCCGGCGCGTGGACCGTCTCCTCGCCCGTCGATCAGAACGGCGCCACCATCCCGGTGGCCGCCTCGGGCGGCTGGGCCGACGACGGCACGCTCCGCGTCGAGGTCATCCTCCTGGAAACCCCGCACCGCCTGGACCTCACCTGCACCCTCCCCGCCCGCACGGCCACGGCCGGCTGGCGCCTCCCGCCCATCGTCGGCGCCAAGCTGCGCCACCTCCACTCCCCCGCCTGACGCCCGCCGCCGGCAGATGTCGTTCGACGTGGGAGCGGATGCCTACCTGCGGTTCATGGGGAGGTTCTCGGAGCCGCTGGCGGTGCCGTTCGCGGACCTGGCCGGGCTGAGCGCCGGCCAGCGGGTGCTGGACGTGGGCTGCGGGCCGGGCGCCCTGACCGCTGAGCTGGTCCGGCGGCAGGGCGCCGCCCTGGTCAGCGCCGTCGACCCGTCGCCGTCATTCGGCGCCGCCGTCCGGGAGCGGCTCCCCGGCGTGGACGTCCGGCTGGCCCCGGCTGAGCAACTGCCGTTCGCGGACGGCTCGTTCGGTGTGGTGCTGGCCCAGCTGGTGGTGCACTTCATGGCCGATCCGGTCGCGGGCCTGCGCGAGATGGGCCGGGTGGCGCGCCCGGGCGGGACGGTGGCGGCGTGCGCCTGGGACTTCGGGAGCGGCCGCGGCCCGCTGTCGCTGTTCTGGCGCGCGGCCCGCGACCTCGACCCCGCGGCGCCGGACGAGTCGGGCCGGGCCGGGGTCAGGGAAGGCCACCTGGCCGAGCTGTTCGGCCAGGCCGGCCTCGGCCCCGTGCGGAACGCGCTGCTCACCGTCGAGGCGCGCTACGCATCGTTTGATGACTGGTGGGAACCGCTCACGCTCGGAGTCGGCCCGGCCGGCGCCTATGTGGCCGGCCTGGCCGGCGACGACCGAGCCGCGCTGCGCGAGCACTGCCGCGACCTGCTGCCCGACGGGCCCATCGAGGTAACGGCCGCCGCCTGGGCCGCCGCCTGCCCGCCCTGACCGCCGCCGTGCACGGGATCACGCGCGCCAGCGGCGCTGCGCGCCGTAGTCGTCCAGGCGCCAGGCCATGGCCGACTGCGGCCGGATCGCGTAGACGACGTCAAAGTCCGGGTCGGCGGCCGGCAGGTACTGCCGGTCCTGCGCGCGGGCGTACTTCGCGGTGAGGGCGCCGACGACCGCCGGGACCGCCGACGGGACCCCGACGTCCTCAGCGGTGCCGCGGACGATGAGGACGTCCTCGCCGCTTTCCAGGTGCACGACGACCCGCGGGTCGGCCGCGAGGTTGCGGGCCTTGACGGTGCTGCGCTCGCTGTACAGGTACAGGGTCCCGCCGCTCACCGCGCCCCACACCGGCGCCGCGTGCGGCGCCCCCGCCGGGGTCGTCGTCCCGAGCCAGTACGTCCGGGCCGCACCCAGCCGCTCCGCCACCTCATCCCAGGTCATCGCATCGTCAGGCATGGACAGATGATCGCACCGGCCCGTCAGTTTTCCCGCGAGCCGCGCCCTGCCCACCCGGCCCGCCCGGCCCAGCCGGCCCGCGCCAGCCCGCGGCCCATGATCCTGTCGATCGCCGAGCTCACGTCCCCGTCCTGGTCGATCAGCCGCCGGAACACCGACACCATGCACGGCACCGCCCAGAAGTCGCCGCACACCCACAAGATCCCCGCCCCGATCTGCTGATCCGCGAACGGCGGCAGCGTCACCCCCGGCACGTGGTCATACACCGGGTACCACGGCCGGCTGCTGAGGATCCCCATCGACATGGCCAGCACCCACATCACCACGTTGGTCCCGAGCAGCGCCACCACCTGCGACGCGGCGGGCATCCGGATCCGCAGCGGCGGCGACCCGATGAACTGGAGCCAGAACAGCACCCCCGCGGCCAGGAAGCTGCCGTGCATGAGCCAGACATGCACCGCCCCGTTCCGCTCGGCCAGGTCGAACAGCGCCGGCACGTGCCAGGCCACCATCACCGCGTTGAAGATGACGACCGCCGCCCACGGCCGCAGCGCCGCCCCCGCCACCGCCCGCACCGGCCGCCACCAGGCCCCGCGCAGCACCCCCCGCGTCGCCGCGCGCCCCAGCCCGCCGGGCAGCGCGTCCAGCAGCGGCTGCCACGGCGCGCCCGCCACGATCAGCGTCGGCGCGGCGAACATCAGCAGCAGGTGCTGGATCATGTGCACGAAGAAGTAGTCGTCCGCCCAGTAGTCGACCGGCGACAGCACCGCGATCAGCAGCACGCCCAGCCCCGCGTAGAACAGCAGCGACCGCCGCCGCCGCTCCCTGGCCCGCTCCGGCCGGGACCGCCGGCCCAGCCGCCGCAGCCCGACCTCGTGCCAGCCGGCCACGGCGATCGCCACGACCAGGAACGGGTCGAATGACCAGTGCCGGAGGACGTAGCTCATCCCGCCCCCTCAGCTCGACGATCCGTACGGAACCGGAACCCGGACCTGCTGAAACTCGCTCCACCCGGCGCCTGCCCGGCCCAGCCGCCAGGCCCGCATGGTGCTGCGGCCGGCACTGAGCGCCTCCACGCCCCCGCCCCCCGCCGGGGCCAGCGTCGCCGCCCCGGCCGGCAAGGCCGGCAGCCCGGCCCAGGAGCGGCCCGGCCCGGCGATGATCACGCCCCGCGCACCGTGCCGCCCGGACAGCACCAGCCCGGCTGACCCGTCCGGCCACAGCGAGGCCGACCGGACCCGCTGCGACCCGGCCGGCAGCACCGGCGACAGCCGCCACCCGCTACCGCCGGGGCCGCCCGACCAGGCCACGACAATGCCCGTCTTCGCACCGCGGCCGACCGCCAGCACCGCCACCGTGCTGCGAGCCGCCACCCCGCCTCGCCCGCCATCCGGGCCGCTGCCTGAGCCAGCCGCCGATCCGCCGCCCGTGCCAGTGGCAGCGCTGCCGCCGGAGCCTGCCGCAGGGCCGGCACCGGAACCAGCCGGGGCGGGGGCTCCGGCGCTAAGCGCGGCGGCAGCCGGCGCGGGGACGGAATCCAGCCGCAGCACGCTGACGTCGCGCCCGGCCAGCGCCGGGGGCAGGGCCGGCCCGGCCGCGCGCCAGGAGCCGCCACGCCACGCGAAGATGCCCGCGACACCCGGCTTGCCGCAGGTCCCGCCCAGCACGGGAGCCCCGTCACCGGCGAACGCGGCCGCGGTGACGCGGCTGAGCCCGCAGGCCCGGCCCGCCGCGGTCGCGGCCAGGCCCCGCGCGCTGGCCAGCCTCGACCACCGCGTCCCGCCGCCCTGGCCCAGGTCCACCCCGCCGCCGTCGGTCAGCGCGATGAGCCGGCCCCCCGGGCCGGCGGCCAGCGCGCCGGGCACGTCGCTGAGGCCGGGGCTGACCGGGCCGCCCGCCGCCCACCGGGTCCCGGCGTCCGCGGTGACGGCCAGCGGCGAGAACGTCAGGTCCTGGCTGGGCCGGAAGCCGGCCAGCAGCGCGCCCGCCCCGGTGCTGGCCACCACGAGGCCGCCGTTATCGGCCACCCCGGCCGGCGTAGCCAGCCGCCAGGCGGCCCCGCCGGCCGGCCGCACGAAGACCTGCCAGAAGTTCTCGTGCTGCGCGCCGGCGCCCCCCATCTCGACGACCGCCCAGCTGGTGCCGCCCGCGTCGGCCAGCGACAGCGCCAGCGGCGGTGCGGCGGGCGCCGGAGCCCTCGCGGCCGCCCCGCCCGCCCGCGGGGCTCCGCATCCGGCCGTCACGATCAAGGCGGCGGCCACCGCCCCGGCCGCGGCCAGGCCGCGGCGCGCCGGACCGCCCGGCGGCGTGGCCTGGCGGACCGGAGTGGCCGCCGACGCGGCCCGGCGGACCGGGCCGCCCGCCGGCCGGGCCTGATGCGCCGGTCCTCCCCCGCCCGCGCTGCGCCGCGCTGTCATGGCGACCGCAGGGCCTGCCGGGCGGCGCCGGTCAGCTCGGCGGCGAACGACGAGACCGAGCTGGCCGTGCCGGGGCCGGGGTCGAAGTCCAGCTCGGCCCGGATGCGGCCGCGGGCGCTGATCACGAACGCGATGTCCGGGTGGGCGACCATGCCGCCGGCCGGCACGACTCCGACGCCGACGCCGTACGCGCGCCAGGCCCGGCTCAGCTGCGCGACCGGGCCGGTCAGGTACCGCCAGTTCGGCAGCCCGGTCAGGGATTCCTGCCGGTCGAAGGCCCGGGTGTAGGCGAGCTCGCGGTACAGCGGGTTGGCGACGATCGCGACCAGCTCGACGTGGCGGGACTGGCGGCCGAGGACCTGGTCGGCCTGGCGGAACTCCTGCGCGATCAGCGGGCAGTCCGACGTGCAGACCGGATCGAGGAAGGTGAGCAGCACGACCTTGCCGCGCAGGCCGGCCAGGCTGACGCTGGTTCCGTCCTGGTCGGTCAGCCGGAAGGCCGGGGCCGGGAGGTCCAGCGTCGCGTACGAGCCCGCGATGGCCTGGGCGATGATCGGGTCGGCCTGCGGGCTGGCCTGGGCCATGGCCATGGGCGCGGCCCCGAGGACGACCACGGCGGCGGCCCACGCCGCGACCAGCACCCGCACCGGCGCCGCCGCCACGGCCCGCGCCAGCCGAGCGGCACGCTGTCCGGCCGGCCTGAGCCCGGCCCGCTCGCCGGCCGCCGGCCGGGGCTCAGCCGTCGCCGCGTCCGGCGCCGCCCGGCCGGGTGTCGTGGCCGCTACGCCGGCCTCGGCCGGGACGCGGGCCAGGGCCAGGTAGCCGCCGGCCGCGATGAGCGCGATGGGGATCATGCTGTTGGGGTCGGTGCCCAGGCCGCCCAGGAAGCCGAGATCCTGGACCAGCACCCAGTCGGCCAGGCAGAAGGCGGCCAGGACCAGGAGCGCCGGGCGCAGCAGCCGCGGGCGGCGGCTGAGCAGCCCGGCGCCTGCGGCCGCGAGCACGATCACGGCGGCCAGGTTGACCGCGAAGCCGTGCGCCGCGGCCAGCGACCCGAAGCCGCTGACCCAGCCGGCCAGGAACCGGGGCTGCGGGACCGCGGACATGTCGCCGGCCATGCTGGCCAGCGAGCCGGGCCGCCCGGGCGCGGTGCCGGACCAGAAGCCCCGGCCCGGCCAGGCCTGCAGGACGGCCATGCCGATGAAGAACACGCCCAGCGCGCCGAGGATGAGCCGCCCGGCCCGCGCCGTCCGCCAGGACCGGGCCGGCAGCGCGACCAGCAGCCCGGCGGCGAGGTACAGCAGCGCCGCGCCGGGCGCGCCGTACAGGATGCTCTGGCCCGGCGCGAGGATCCCGCCGAGCGCCTCGCCGAAGACCCAGACCACCGCGGCCCAGCCGGCGCTGGCCAGCCCGGCCAGCCGGGAGGCCCGGCCGCGGCCGGCCGCGACGAGCCAGGCGCCGATGCCGGCCTGGATCCAGACCGCGGCCGCGCCGGCCTGGACCGGGTGATACGACCACGTCGTCCCGGCCCAGTTCACCAGGTGCTGAACCCAGTCCGGCGACCCCGCCGCGGCCGGCGCGATGACCTGGCCGGGCAGGCCGGCCGGCATGGCGGGCTGGGCCTGCAGCAGGCCGTCGAGAATCCAGAGGATCCCGAAGCCGATCCGCAGCGCCCGCCGTCCGGCCGGCTCCGGCGCGGCCGGCTCGAGGCTGGCCGGCTCGGCCGCGCGGCCGCCTGCGGGGAGCCACTGACGCGCGCCGAGCCAGGCCAGCGCCATGACCGCGAGCAGGGCGACGACGGCCAGGCCCTGATGCAGCAGTGCGGCCTTGAACGCTGCGACCAGGACCGGGTTCGTGTCGCTGAGCCCGGAGTTCATCCCCGGCACCGGCGGTCACCCCTCCCCACGGGCACGGGCGGTCAGCCGGGCAGCCGGGGCGGGGCGGCCCGGACGGCCAGGGCCGAGATCGCGGTGCGGATCGGCTTGTCGGCCGCGGCGCGCTGGGCGTCGAGCCGCCGCAGGCCGGCGGCGAGGGCCTGCTGGGCCGCGGCCCGGCTGGCCGGGCTGCGGGCGGTCAGCACGGCGGCCACCTCGGACTGCACCTGCTCGGCGTCGGGCGCGGCCCAGCTGATCAGCCCGGTGACGGCGGCCTGCAGGTGGAAGCTGGCCAGGGATTCCGGTACCTCGTAGCCCTCGAGGTCGTCGATCAGCTCGTTATTGGCGGGCGAGCAGTTGCTCGCGCCGGTCCCGGCGACGGTGACCGCGTCGGTGACGTCGCGGCTGGCCCCGGCGCTGATCTCGCGCAGCGCGGTGAGCGACTCGCCGACGCCGCCCGCGCAGGACTCGATGTCGGCGTTCATCGTCTGCAGCACGCCCGTCAGGTCGGCCGCGCGCTCGGACCGGCTGGGCGTGTGCACCAGCCCGACCGCCACGCCGATCGCGAGCACGGCGAGGCCGGCCAGGTACGCCCACCGCGGGACCCGGGGTGACGGCCGGCCGCCGCGGCCCCAGCCGCTCACCCGGCCCGCCCGTGGTCGCACGGATCGCCCGCCCGGTCCGCCGGGCGGGCGGCCGGATGCTCGGGCAGGAGGAGCTCGAACCGGCTGCCGTGACCGGGCGTGCTGTCGACCCGGATCTCCCCGCCGTGGCCGTGCGCGACGGCCTGGACGAGCGCCAGCCCGAGGCCGGTCCCGGCGTGGCGGCCCGGCGCCGAGCCGGTCCGGAACCGCTCGAAGATGTGCGTGACCTCGCCCGGCGCGATGCCGGGCCCGCTGTCCTGCACGACGAGGCTGACGGCGGCCGGGTCCGGGCCGCGGACCGCCGACAGCCGGATCACGTCGCCCGGGCCGGTGTGCTGGACCGCGTTCTCCAGCAGCGCGTCCAGGGCGAGCCGGAGGCGCTCGCGGTCGGCTGCGACGGTGGCCCGGTCGAGCGGCCCGAGCTGCCAGTCCCGCGCGGCCGCGGGCCGCCAGCACCCCAGCAGCTCGGCGGCGAGCTGGTCGACCGCGACCGGCTCGGGCCGCAGGAAGTCGGGGTTCTCCGACGCGGCGATGACCAGCAGCCGCTCACTCAGGCGGCGCAGCCGGTTGAGCTCGCCGACGACGACGCGGATGTCGCGCTGCCCGGCCCGGTCGGCGACCGTCCGGGCCAGCAGCTCGGCGTGGCCGAGCGCGATCGTGATCGGGGTCCGGAGCTGGTGCGAGGCGTCCTGGAGGAACTGGACCTGGGCGGCGAGCAGCCGCGAGTTCGCCGCGCTGACCCGGGCGCTGGCCGCGTCAGCCGCCTGCCGCCGCCGGGCATGCCAGATCATCAGGCCGAAGCTGACCCAGATGAGGTGGAAGGCGATCGCCTCCCAGGGCGCGACCACCAGGATGGCGGCCAGGCCCAGCAGCCACAGCAGCAGCCAGGCCAGGTCGAGCCAGCCGCCCGGCGGCGTCGCGGCGGCCAGGCGCCAGGGCCGCCGCCGGGCCTGAAGCCGCAGCCAGCGCTGCGGCCAGCGTGGCGCCTGCGGCCGCGAGCGCGGCACCGCCGGCGCTGGCAGGCTGCGCGGCCGGCGGGCGGCAGCCGTGCTAGGAGGCAAGCTGGTACCCGGAGCCGCGGACCGTCTTGATCAGGTCGAAGCCGAGCTTGGACCGCAGGCGCCGCACGCACACGTCGACGACGTTCGAGCCGGGATCGAAGTCCAGGCCCCACACCGAGGCCAGGAGCTGCTCCTTGGGGACCGCCTGGCCGGCATGATCCATCAGGATCCGCAGGAACAGGAACTCCAGGCGGGTCAGCGGCACGGCCCCGAACCCGACATCGGCCTGCAGCCGCCCGACATCCAGGCTCAGCTCGCCGACCTGGATGACCTCGTCCTTCAGGTGGCCGTCCGGGCTCGGGTGGTCGTCGCGCAGCCGGACGCGGACCCGCGCGAGCAACTCGGCGAGCTGGAACGGCTTGGTCAGGTAGTCCTGGGCGCCCAGGTCGAGGCAGTCCACCTTTGTGATGACGTCGCTCAGGCAGGACAGGATCAGGACCGGCTGGTCCGGGCGGTCGCGCCGGAGCCGGGCCAGCATCTCCGACCCGCTCATCCCCGGCATGATCAGGTCCAGGATGATCAGGCCCCAGCATCCGACCAGGGCCTGCCGGAGCCCGTCTTTCCCGTCGCCGGCCCGGCTGACCACATAGCCGTCGGCGACCAGGACCCGCTCGACCAGCCTGCTCACCTCGGGCTCATCGTCAACAACGAGAATCCGCGGGCCGGCCGGGCCGGTCGCCGCTTGCCCTGTGATCATTGAGCCCACTTCGCCTCGCGAGCTGCCGCCGAGCGGTCCGGCCGACGGCGCCGGCCGGACCCACTGCGAACGTTTGCTGCCAGCACATGTACTCCCGGCGCCGGCCCGGGTCAAGGTGGCGCATCAGCCCCAAACCCGGTGTTCCGGACACGCCCGAGTATCTCCTGGTTGACCGCCAATCGGGACTGGTCGCCAGATCATGACATTTTCGTCATGGAGGTTCTTATTGCCGTGGGGTCGCCCGGAGCCTCAGGATCAGTGCCGTCAAGCTTTCGCAGGTGCCAAGCGGCCGCACGTGGCCATCCGGTGTTGCTCGCGGTTAAGAAGCGGGGTGGTGGCTGGTGTCCGTTCCAGCCCGGGTGCTGACGCTGGTGATCGCATTCGTCGCGGTCGTCGCGGGATCTGCTTTCCTGGTCATTCATTACCTGCTGGCCGTCCCGGCCACGGAGAACTTCGCCGCCGGGGTTACCCCCGACAGCGGCGCGCAGGTCAACGTGACGCTGCAGGAGGACGCGCAGAACACGGTGACCAGCAAGCCGGACTGGGTGTCCTATTTCGTCAAGAGCCCGAAAACGGGCGACTGGGTGCACACGACGGTGTTCACGGTTCCGGCCGGAACCCGGGTCAACGTCACCATCTACGGTTACGACGGCTGCACCCCGCTGCGGAATCCGTACTTTGGTCTCGTCACCGGGACAATCGGCAATACCGAGGACGTCAACGGCAAGCCGTACTCGGCCATCAACACCTGGTCGGGCTGCAATGTCGGGCACACATTCTCGATTCCCGGCATCGGCCTCAGTGTGCCGATGGCCTCGCCCGGCGTGGCGGCCAACCTGTGCGCCACGTCGCCGTGCACCTCCGGCCCGCACATGACGATGACCTTCAGCTTCATGACGCCGCGGGTGACCGGGACGTACTTCTGGCAATGCCGGGTCCCGTGCGGCGGCGGATTCATCGACGGATTTGGCGGTCCCATGCAGACGATCGGATACATGACCGGCAACATGCAGGTCGTGGCCTGATGACCGCGCCGGAGCAGGCGCCGTCACCCGCCGGCGCGGCCGCCGGGCCGCGCCACGGGCTGCGGATCTTCGCCGGGTGGCTGGTCGCCTCGCTCGTCGCCGACTGGGCCATCTGGTTCGTGTGGGGGCCGCACCTGCCGCCCGGCACCATGTCGTCGGCTGCGCTCAACCAGCAGTTCGACATCAAGGTGATGGCCGTGATGGCCGCGCCGGTCATGTTGCTCGTGCTGATCTACTTCGGCTACGCGCTGGTCGTCTGGCGGCACCGCGAGGGCGACGAGGAAGACGGTCCCCCGCTGCACGGGAACCGCCGGGTGCAGGGCATCTGGGTCACCGCCACGACCGTGATCGTGCTGTTCCTGGCCGGCTTCGGCTGGGTCGAGCTGGTCACCGCCAACGGCGCGGGCGCGGGCGAGGGGCCGAGCCCGATCTGGAAGCCGGGCGGGAACGTCCTGCAGGTGCAGGTCATCGCCCAGCAGTGGCGGTTCACCTACCGGTACCCGCAGCTCGGCGGGTTCGAGACCAGCGAGCTGCGGCTGCCGGTCGGGCAGAACGTGCAGTTCAACGTGACCTCGCTGGACGTGATCCACAGCTTCTGGGCCTACCAGCTCGGGGTCAAGGCCGACGCCAACCCCGGCGTGAACAACATCGCCTACACCAAGCCGCTGCACCTGGGCCAGGTCACCGTGCGGTGCGCCGAGCTGTGCGGCCTGTGGCACGGCGCCATGTTCGACTACGGCAAGGTCATGCCGGTGGCGTCGTTCCAGGCCTGGGCCAGCGCCGCCCGCGCGCACCTGGCCGCGATCACCGCGATGCTCCCGCCGTACGCCACGACCTATGACCCGACGGTGATCCCGAACATCAACAAGGCCATGGCCAAGGCCGGGATCACCGGCGCCAACGGCTACTACTACCCGCCGCAGGACCCGACCCAGCCGTGACCGCGACCGCGACGCACGCGATGAAGAGGTGACCGGATGGCCATCGAGACCCGCCCGGAGCAAGCGCACGGGCCGAGCGGCGGCGCGCCGGCCAGTGCCCGGCCGCGCCGGCCATGGTGGCGGCGGCCGGCCATCCACACCGCCCTGGCCGGCGCCGCCGTCGGCTACCTCATCGGCCACCTGCTCGGCAACTTCCTCGGCAGCGGGTACCAGCAGCTCCCCTTGTCGGACTCCAGCGACCTGCCGATCGTGCTCGGCTACCTGCTGGCCATCGTCGGCTGGCTGGGCGGGCTCGGGGTCTTCAACGACTTCGGGCGGCAGCTGGCCGGCCGCCCGGCGGCGCCCAGCGACCCGCTGGCCGACGAGGAGCTGACCGGCCTGGCCAAGTACTTCCGGTACTCGCTGGACCACAAGGTGGTCGGGCTCCAGTACCTGGTCGGGATGATCATCTACTTCTGCACCGCCGGGCTGTTCGCCATGGCCATCCGGACCGAGCTGCTCTCGCCCACCCAGCACGTCTTCACCTCCCAGGTCTACGTCGAGCTCGTGGGCGAGCACGGGACGATGATGATGATGCTGATGAGCTCTGTCATCCTCGGCCCGTTCGGCAACTACCTGGTTCCGCTCATGATCGGCTCGAAGCGGGTGGCCTTCCCCCGGATCGAGGCGCTGTCGTTCTGGCTCACCCCGTGCGCGTTCCTCATCCTGCTGTCCGGCCTGCTGCTGGGCGGGTTCCCGTTCGGCTGGACCGGCTACGCGCCGCTGTCCATCCAGTCCACGCTCGGAGCCGACTCCTACGCGATCGCGTTCGGCCTGATGGGGATCTCGATCATCCTGGCCGGGTTCAACATCATCATCACCGTCGTCTGCTACCGGGCGCCGGGGATGCGCTGGAGCCGGGTGCCCATGTTCGTGTGGTCGATGGTGGCGACCTCGTTCCTGATGGTGCTGGCCGCGCCCGTCCTGGTCGCCGGGATGTACATGATCATCACCGACCGGACGGTGCAGACGGCGTTCTTCGAGGACGCGCTCGGCGGGAGCAGCTACCTCTACCAGAACCTCTTCTGGTTCTTCGGCCACCCCGAGGTGTACATCCTGGCCCTGCCCGGCTTCGGGATCGTCTCGGAGATCCTGCCGGTGTTCTGCCGCAAGCCGCTGTTCGGCTACAAGACGGCCGCGGCCGGGATGATCGGCGTGACCCTGCTGAGCTTCTTCGTCTGGCAGCACCACCTGTTCGACAGCGGGATCAACCCGGACATGCGGCCGCTGTTCATGCTCACCACGGAGCTCATCTCCATCCCGACCGGGTTCATCTACCTGGTCGCCATGGGGACCCTGTGGAAGGCGAAGATCCGTTTCTCGGTGCCGATGCTGTTCGCGCTCGGCATGTACTTCAACTTCCTCATCGGCGGCATCTCCGGGGTCTTCCTGTCCGACGTGCCCGCCGACACCACCGAGCACGGCAGCTTCTTCGTGATGGCCCACTTCCATTACACGATCATGGGCGGCCTGATCTTCGCGCTGATGGCGGGCATCTACTACTGGCTGCCCAAGATGACCGGCCTGTCCCTGAACGAGGGTCTCGGCAAGGCCCAGTTCTGGCTCATGTTCATTTCCTTCAACTCGACCTTCCTGCCGCTGTTCGCGGTCGGCATGGCCGGCCAGCCGCGGCGGGTGTTCGAGTACGCGCGGAACCTGCAGACGCTGAACGACTGGGTGTCGATCTCGTCGTTCTTCCTGGGCGGCTCGATCCTGCTGTTCGTGATCAACTTCGTGTGGTCGACCGGCTTCGCCCGGGTGCGGGCGGCGGACAACCCGTGGCGGTCGCGGGGCCTGGAATGGCAGGTGCCCTCGCCGCCGCCGCCGGGCAACTTCGCCCGCGTCCCGGTCGTGCTGTCCGGACCCTATGAGTACGGCTCGCGGGACGCGCTGCCGGTCGCCGACCTCAACCCGCCGGCCGGGGTGCTCAGCGACGCCACCGGCGGGGCGCCCCGGACCCGAGCGGAGGCCGAGCGATGACCGACACGACCACGCCGCCGCCGGACCTGGACCCGGCCGCTGAAGAGGCCGTCTTCTATCACGAGGCCGCGCTGAACGCGTCCTGGACGGGCATCCGGCTGGCGCTCGGCGCGCTGTCGCTGGGCTTCGGCTCGTTCATCTTCGCGTTCTTCTACCTGAAGTCGCTGAACTCGCACGGCCTGTGGTACCCGGCCGGCTTCCACGGGCCGCAGCCGTGGGCGGGCGGGCTGGTCACGATCCTGATCGTGGTCAGCGCCGCGGTGCAGACGGCGGTGCTGCAGCGGATCAAGGGCGGGCACAAGGCGGCCTGGCTGCGCGGGGCGGTCGTGGCGCTGGTCCTCGGCGTGGCGGCGGCCGGCCTGGAGATCGGGCAGCTGCTGAAGCTGCCGTTCTTCCCCGGCGCGTCCGGGTTCGCCAGCGTGTTCACCGGGTTCTGGCCGGTGTACATCGTCATCGCGCTCGCCGCCCTGGCGTGGCTGGAGACCCTGGTCATGCGCTGCCGGGCGATCCCGGAGATCTCGCTGGTCGAGCAGCCGCCCACCTTCGCCGAGGCGTTCGCGGTGCAGCGGTTCCAGGCCGCGCTGAGCGCGTTCACCATCTTGTGGAATTACCTGGCCGCCGTGGCGATCATCGCCTGGGTGCTGTTCTACCTGGTGCACTAGGCCGGCCGGGCCGGGTCGGAGAGGACGCGCAGATGATCGACGCGAGGAGGCCGTGATGCCCGGACTGGCCGCGGTGCCCGGGCTGGCGGCGGTCGCGGCGGTGACGCCGGACAACACGCCGCACGGCTACAACCTGACCTTCGCCGTGCCCATCGTCGTCTTCGCGGTGGTCACCGTCGCCTTGTACCTGCTGTTCAGCAGGCCGCATCAGCGGATTCCGGCGCGGCGGGGCGCCCGGCCGGCCCGGCAGCTGGCCGCGCCGGACCCGGCCGCGGCGCGTGCCGCGGCCGTCGCCGGCGGCCTGGCCGTGGCCGCGGGCGGCGGGGCGGCGGAGTCCCATCTCGAGCCGGCCGGGCACGTGTACGCAGAGCCGGCGAGCGCGGGGCCGGCAGCGGGTGCCGGGGAGGGCACTGGCGCGGAGGGCACTGGCGCGGAGGACGCTGCCGGCGAGGCGGGCGGCGCCGGGGCTGCCGGGACCGCTCGTGATGCCGAGGCCGGGCCGCCGGACGGGGGCGGCCCGGCGCCGGCCGACACGGCCGACCAGGCGGACCCGGCGGAGGACGGTCAGTGACATCGGCGGCACCGGCCCTGCCGGTTCAGCCGGTTCAGCCGGCCGGGCCGGGCCAGCCGGGTGCGGCGGCCGGGCGACGGCCGGCCGGGCTCGTGCTGCGGTCACTGTTCCTGCTCACCAAGCCGCGGATCATCGAGTTGCTGCTGGTCACCACCGTGCCGACCATGCTGCTGGCCCGGCGGGACGTGCCGCCGGCGCTGCTGCTGGTGGTGACGCTGGTCGGCGGCGCGCTGGCGGCCGGCAGCGCGAACACCCTGAACTGCTACATCGACCGCGACATCGACGCGGTGATGAAGCGGACCGCGCACCGGCCGCTGGTGGCCCGGGGCGGCGGCCGCGCGGCGGTGCGACCCGGCGAGGCGCTGGCGTCGGGAATCACCCTCGGCGCGGCCGCCACCCTGGTCCTCGGCCTCGGTGCGAACTGGCTGGCCGCGGCCCTGGCCGACGGCGCGATCGTGTTCTACGTCTTCGTCTACACCATCGGGCTGAAGCGGCGGACGGCCGCCAACATCGTGATCGGCGGCGCCGCGGGGTGCTTCCCGGTGCTGGTCGGCTGGGCCGCGGTTACCGGGACGATCGCCTGGCCCGCGGCCGTGCTGTTCGCGGTGATCTTCCTCTGGACGCCGCCCCACTTCTGGGCGCTGGCCATGCGGTTCAAGGACGACTACGCCGCGGCGAGCGTCCCCATGCTGCCAGTCGTCGCGACCGCGGCGACCGTGGCCCGCAAGATCCTGATCTACTCCTACGCCATGGTCGCCGCGTCCCTGGTGCTGGCGCCGTACTCGGGCTGGCTCTACGCCGGCTGTGCCGCGGCCCTCGGGGCGTGGTTCCTGGCCGAGGCGCACCGGCTGCGGGCCCGTGTCGCCGGCGGCGGCGCGCAGGCGCCGATGCGCCTGTTCCACCTGTCCATCTGTTACCTGACCCTGCTGTTCGCGGTCATCGCGGTGACCGCCCTGCTGCCCGCCGGACGCTGGTAGCGCCGGCCCCGGCGGCCGCATCAGGAGGTCCGGCCATGTCCAGCCCGCCGTCGCGGTCACGGTCACGCTGGCGGCGCCTGCTGCGCCCCAGGTGGCTGGCCTGGCACGTGTTCGCTGTCCTGGCCGCGGCCGGGATGCTGTGGCTCGGCGACTGGCAGTTCCACCGGGCCGTGGCCGGCAACGAGCTGAGCTGGGCCTACACGTTCGAGTGGCCGTTGTTCGCGGTGCTCGGCGCGGTGTTCTGGGTCAAGACCGCCAGGGAGGAACTCCGGGCGCCAGGCGCCGCCGGCCAGGGCGACGCCGACGCGGGCGCCGGCGTCGACGGCGTGGTATCCGCTTCCGGGACGCCCGAGCGGCCCGGGACCGGCCCTGGGCCGGAGGGCGCGATGGCCGGGACCGACCCTGGGCCGGAGGGCACGATGGCCGGGACCGACCAGCCTGCCCGGCCCGCGGCCGACGCGGGCGCGACTGCCTACGCAGCCCGGCTGCGCACCGAGGTCCGCGGGCACGGGCGGTGGCACGGCCTGCGGTGACCAGGGGTGTCCCGGCCCGCCGCGGAGCGCGGCCCGGGCGCGCGCTGGCTGGCTCAGGCCGGTGACCGGCCATCGGGCTCGGGCGCGGCGGGCGGGCGAGGCGCGTCGGCGTGCTGGTCCGGCGGCGCCGGCGCGCGCGCGCCGGTGCGGATCGCGCCGATCCCGGCGGCGACCACGAAGACGACGCCGATGGCGGAGCCCGCGTCGGGTACCTGCCCGAGGACCAGCAGCCCGGCCAGGAGGGCGATCGCGGGCTCCAGGCTCATCAGGGTGCCGAACGCCTTCGCGGTGAGCCCGCGCAGGGAGAGGTATTCCAGGGTGAACGTCAGCACGGGATGCAGCACGGCCAGGCCCAGCACGATGAGCAGGGCATGCCAGGTCACTCGGTTCAGCTCGGACGGCCCGTCGACGAGCAGGACGACGAGCGTCGCGAAGACGCCGGCGACGGGCATGGAGACGGCCAGCCCGCTCAGGCCGGTGACCCGGTCGCCGACATGCTGGGTGAGCAGGATGTAGGCGCCCCAGCAGGCGCCGGCCGCGACCGCGAACGCGAAGCCGGCCGGGTCGAGGCCGCCGTGCCAAGGCTGAGTCAGCAGCACCACGCCCGCGGCGGCGGCGACCGTCCACCGCTTGCGCCCGCGGCCGGGACCGTAGATGGACACCGTCAGCGGGCCGAGGAATTCCAGGGCACTGGCCGTGGCCAGCGGGATACGGGCGATCGCGAGCATGAAGAACATCATCAGGCCGGCCGTCACCACGCCCAGCGTGCCGCAGGCCCGCAGGTCCCGGCGAGTGAAGTCCCGGGGCCGCGGACGGACGAGAACCAGCAGCAGAAGGCCGGCCCAGACGAGCCGCAGGCCGGCCACGCCCAGGGGGCCGAGCAGATCGAACACATGGACCGACAGGGCCAGCGCGAGCTGGACGCAGGACATTGAGGCAAATGCCATCAGGGCGCTGCCCTCGGCGCCTCGCAGGCGCTGCGCGATGGGCGTAGAGGAGTCGGCTGGCAGGCTCACGGCCCGCTCAGTAAAGCGCCGGCCCATCGCCTGTGTCCACGTGTTAAATACGGCCCGTCAATCGAAGAAGGCAGATATCCGACGCGCCAATGATCATTTCCCGCCGGTAATCCGGCGGCAATCGGATCAGCTGGGCCGGGGCGGGTGCCATACCCGGACGGTGAGCGAGCCGGGCAGCGGCATGCTCTCACCCGGAGCCGGCGACTGGTCCACGACGAGGCCCTCGACCGGCATCGGGTCGTCGGTCAGGCGGACAGCGCGGACCCGGACGCCGGCCCGCGCCAGCGCGTCGTGACACGGGCCGAAGAACAGGCCCCGGACGTCCGGGGCGGTCACCTGCCGGGGCCGGCGCCGCGACCGGCGCGCGGACGGGCCCAGCCAGTCCGCCAGCGCGCCCAGGCCATCCCGCACGTCGCCGGGATCCAGGGCGCCGAGGCCGGGATCCAGGGCGCCGAGGCCGGGATCCAGCGCGCCGAGGCCGGGATCCAGCGCGCCGAGGACCGTCACCGGATCGGCCCGCACCGGTCCTGGCCGCGCCGGGGCCGGGTCGCGCCGGCCGCGCCCGGCCACCTGGCGGCCCATGCCGAGCTCCTGGTCGTAGCGCTCGCGCTCGGCGCGGTCACCGAGGACATGCCAGGCTGCGTGGAGCACCCGCCAGCCCCGGTCGGCGGCATCAGTGACGGCCGCCGGCGCGCCGGCCATCCGCTCGTCCTCCAACTGCCGTCCCCGGTCCTGGCAGGCCCGGCGCACGGTCTCCGCCGAGGCGCCCGGCTCGATGCCGAGAATGTCGTACCACGTGATGCGCCGATCGGGCATCGCCCGGCGGCGGAGGTCCAGGCAACGGCGGAGAGGCATCCACATCAGAGAACATCCTCCAGCCTGGACGTACGCTCTGGGCCGAATTGTACTGAGCCGCGACGGGCGCGGGGAAGATTCGGGCGGCGCATCGTCAGCCGGCACAGTGATCTCCCGCCTTTTCGGGAATGCCCGGAACGGCGCGGAGCGTGCCATCGACACTGTCAATTCCTTGGCCGCGGCACGGGGGGATGGTGCCAGCTCCGCGACAGTCAAATGACAGGACGCGCCGCCGTCGTCAGATCGCGTCCGCAAGCCGGCCCGGTGCGATTCTGTGCTCTGGGTCGAGCTCGTCCTTGACCGCGCGCAGGCGTGCGAGCGATGGCACCGGCCCCTGGTTATCGGTCACGTTCCTGACCTCATCCGGCGCGTACACGACGACCGCCCGCGCAGGAACGGCGCCGGGCGCTGTCCCGTCCCCGCCCAGCCGGCTGAGCGCCGCCCGCAGCCCGGCGACGAACCCGGCCACGGCCGCGGGCGGCGACTCGGCGGGGACCGTGACATCGAGCACGCCCGCGCCAGCCGAACCCTCAACTCCCGCGGCGACCGCGCTGTCGGCCGCAGCCCCCCGGATCACGGTCAGCGCCCGGGCGAGCCGCGCAGCCGGGAACGCGACCCGCACTAGTGTCCCGGTATCCGGGGGCGGGTCCATGAGCTCGGCGTGGATCCGGTCACGGTCGGCCAGCATCTTCTGGACAACGGCGGCGGGGAGGCCGCCGTAATCTGGCGCCTCGAACCGCAGGGTCCGGTCCTTGGGCGGCGGGGGTGGGCGACCCGCCAGTATGTTCAGCCGCCCGGCCCGGGCCAGGGCGTCCGGCCGGTCTCCCTGGATCATCACGATCAGCCCGATCGGCTTATCCGCCGACGGCCAGCGCAGGTGATCGCGGACGGCGACATCGAAGGGGCTGACACTGCCTCGACGAGCCGCGCCGCGTCCTCGGGATCGGCGCACGGCAGCCACACCCCGCTGGACATGTGCCACAGCGGCTCCAGGCAGAAGGTGGCCTCGGTGATCAGGCCAAGGCTGCCGTAGGAGCCGGCGAACAGCGTCACCAGGTCGCGGCCGGCGACGCTCGGGGCGGCGGCGCTCGCGATGATCGTGCCGTCCGCGCGGACCGCAGTGATTGCGGTGAGCCGATCGCGCGGCGTGCCGTAGCGGTAGCGGCGCGAGCCCGCCGCGTTGGTGGCGATCAGGCCGCCGACGGTGCCGGGCCACGCCCGGCGAGCAGGTGGAAGAATCGCCAGCGACTGGCCGCCGGACCCGACGGCGGTCGCGAGGTCGGGCAGCCGCACCCCCGCCTGCACCGTCACGGCGAACTCGGCGGGTACGTGCGCGATGATCCGGTCCAGGCGGCGGGTATCGACGATGAGATCGCAGCTGTCGGGCGGGTTTCCCCAGTGCTGCAACAGGCCGGCGCCGCGCGGCACGACCGTCAGGCCGAGCGCGGCCGCCGCCCGGAGCAGTGCCGACGCCTCGCCGGTCGAGGCCGGCGCGGCGGCCTAGCGGGCCCGGCGGCCCGCTATGACGTCGGCGGCGCCCGCCCGCGCGACGTCGGCGCACGCAGTGGCGAGCTCAGACGGAATCGGCATTCTCGCCTCCCTGGCGAACGCCGGTGCTGTTCCAACCTAAGCGAAACGCCGGAATCCGGGGCGGCGGATCGAGGCCTATTCCTCGATGAGGCGCAGGGCCAGACGACGGCCCCGGCCCTGGGTCAGCGCCAGCGCGATCCAGAGGTGGAACAGCGCGTCGATGGTCGTTTCCTCATCGGCGCCGACGTAGACCGGGCGGAGCCCGACATCGGCGATCACCGTTTCCAGCGTCGGCCGGTCCTCACCCGGCCCGGAGAAGAACATGTCGGCGGGCCCGTCGGCGAACACCGGGTCGGCCATGTTCTCGCCGCCCAGGGTGTTGAAGGCGCGCGCGTAGCGGACGTCCGCGGGAAGGACGGCGCGGGCGTTGACGACGGCCGCGCCCAGCTGGTTGGTGGCGTCGATCACGAGCCGGCCGCTCAGCGCGCTGCCGTGCTCGGCGGCCAGGTTCGCCACGGCGCCGCCGGGAAGCGCGAGGATGATCACGTCCGGGGCGGCGAGGGACTCCGCGACCGAGGTGACGGCGGCCGGGGTATCGCCTGCCACCTCGTCAGTGCCCGGGTGCCGGGACCCGAACGTGACCTGGTGCCCGCGGCCGGCCAGCGCCCGGCCCAGCGTGCCGCCGATGAAGCCCGTGCCGATCACCGTGACATTCACGCGTCCTCCAGCTGGCATCCGAGGTGATGTCACTTCCGGCGGCCGGGCGGCATCCCGCACATGACGATCCCGGCGCCTGTCGCGTGAAGATCCTAGTCCGCCCGGCAGGCGCGGACCGGGCCGGATACCGGCGGGCCAGCGGGGAAGGGTAACCCTGCCGGTCCGGCCGGAACGGGCCGCCCGCGGCCCCGGCCGCCCGCCGCGCTACGATCCGGCCAGCGGCCAGGAAGGACCGTCAGATGAGGCTGGGACTCGTGTCCTCCAAGGGAGGCACCGGGAAGACGACGTCGGCGGTGAGCCTCGCCATGGTCCTGCACCGGCTGGGCCGGACCCTGGCGGTGGACTGCGACCCGCAGGGCTCGCTGATGAGCTGGAGCGAGGAGGCCGCCGAGCAGGGCAGCCCGCTCCCCTTCACGGTCGTCAGCATGCCCGCCCGGGACGTGCATGTGCGGCTGGCCGATCTCGGCGCCGGCTATGACCACGTGGTCGTGGACACGCCGCCGGGCGACTTCGGGATCATCCGGTCGGCCATCCTGGCCTGCGCCACCGTCCTGGTGCCGGTCTCGCCCACCGGGCTGGACCTGAACCGCATCCGGCCCACCTTCGAGGTGCTGGCCGAGATCGGGGTGTCGCACCCGGTCGAGGTCGGCGTCCTGCTGACGAAGGTCCGCCGCGGCACCCGCTCCGCCCGCACCGCCCGGGTCGTCCTGGCCGAGCACGGCTATCCGGCGCTGAACACCGAGATCCCGCTGGCCGAGCACTTCGCCGCCGCGTTCGGATCGGTGCCCGCCGTAGTCGGCGAGTACTGGGAACTGCTCGCCGAGCTCAAGAAGTAGGGCCCGTCTCGAAGTAGCACTCGGGTGGCGGGTGAGTCGCGTGGGGCCAACGCCGGAGCCGCGCCGGCTGGTCGGGGGCGCCCTGGGGGGCTGGTTTCATGATCCCGCAGGATTTGGCACACCCTGGTACGCCAAATCCTGCGGGATGATGGAGGTCTCCCTCGAGGCGCCTCCATGACCGTCCCGCAGCCCGGCGGCGCGCCCCGGCAGCCCG
>DASYBB010000242.1:0-38332 GCA_036501025.1 Streptosporangiaceae bacterium | reverse complement strand
GGGTTAGCCGGTGGGCGGGGTGCGGATGAGGCGGCTCGTCTCGGCGCGGAGCTTGGTGAACTCGGGGAGCTGGCGGGTCGTGGCCTGGTCCCGGGGCTCGGGCAGCTTGACCGGCAGGTCGGCGCGGATGCGGCCCGGCGCGCTGGACAGGACGATGACCCGGTCGCCGGTGTAGACGGCCTCGTCGATGTCATGGGTGACGAGCACGATGGTGAGGTCCCGGCGGGCGCGCAGGTTCAGGACCAGGTCCTGCAGGTCCTCACGGGCCTGCGGGTCGACCGACCCGAACGGCTCGTCCATGAGCAGCAGGAGCGGGTCGCATGCCACGGCCCGGGCGATGGCGGTGCGCTGCTGCATGCCGCCGGACAGCTGCCACGGGTACTGGCCGGCCGCGGCGGCCAGGCCGACCGAGTCCAGGGCCTGCGCGGCGATCTCGCGGCGGCGGGCCCGGCCGGGGATGGTCCGGCGCAGCGGCAGGGCGACGTTGTCGCGGACGGTCAGCCACGGGTACAGCGACCGGCTGTAGTCCTGGAACACGACGGCGAGCCGGTCGGGGACGTCGCGGACGGGCGCGCCGTTCACCGTGACGGTGCCGCCGGCCGGGCGGACGAGGCCGGCGATGCACCGCAGCAGGGTGGACTTCCCGGAGCCGGACGGGCCGGCGATGACGGCCAGCTCGCCGCGGTCGACGTGCAGGCTGATCCGGTCCAGGACCGCGCGGGCGGCCGCGCCTGCGCCATAGGAGCAGGTCAGGTCAGTGATGGTGAGCATGCTGCCTCTAGGTTCCGGTGGCCAGGGCGCGGACGCCGTGATGCCAGGCGAGCAGGCGGTGCTCGGCGGCGAGGAGGACGGCATTCAGGACGTAGCCGAGGATGGCGAGCAGCGCGATGCCGGCCCACAGGCCGGTCAGGTTGAAGCCGCTGACGGCGGTGGCCATCTGGTAGCCGATTCCGTTACTGGCGCCGATGAGCTCGGCCGTCACCATCAGCACGAGCGACAGGGACGCGCTGATCCGCAGCCCGGCCAGGAACCGCGGCGCCGCGGCCGGCAGGATCAGCCAGGCCAGGCGCTGGGCGGCGGTCAGCCGGAATACCCGTGCGGTCTGCACCTGCACCGGGTCCAGGGACCGGGCGCCGTCTGCGGTGTTGACCAGGATGGGCCAGGTGGCGCCGAAGGCGATGAACGCGACTTCCATCGCGGTGCCCACGCGCAGCACCGCGATGAACACCGTGACCAGCGCGACCGGCGGCAGCGACCGGGCGAAGTGCACGAGCGGGCCCGCCACCTCGTCCAGCGCCCGCGACCGGCCCAGCGCGATCCCGGCCGGGCCGCCGGCCGCGACCGCGATGGCGAGGCCGCCGGCCACCCGGCCCAGGCTGGGCAGGAGGTTAGCCGTGGCGGCCGGCGTGAGCAGCAGCCGCCGGGCCGGCCCGGAGAACCAGAGCTGGTAGCCGGCCGCCGCGATCCGGGACGGCGGCGGGAAGAACGGGCTGGCATGCCAGGACGCCCACAGCTGCCAGGCCCCGATCCCGGCGGCCAGCACCAGCCACCGGGTGAGCCACCGGGTGAGCCGGCGGCTCGCTCCTCGGTCCCGGGGCGCCGGGAGCCGGCCGCTCGCCCGACCACCCCCGGACCGCGGGACCCGGCCGCTCACCCGCCCGCCTCGGGGCAGCGCCACCGGGTCGCTCGCCCGCCCACCCGGAGGCGGCGGGAGCTGCGGACTCACTCGTCTTCCCCGAGGTAGCCGCGGTACCACGGCAGGGCCAGGCGCCCGGCCCCGGCCAGCAGGCCGTTGAGAGCCAGGCCGAGGAAGCCGGCCCACAGGGCCGCGGCGAGGATCACGGCCGGGTTCCCGCTGTTCGCGCTGGTGTCGGCGATGAACGCGCCGATGCCGGGGCCGTCGATCCCGCCGGTGACGACGCCCGTGGCGATGCTGACGATGAGCGCGACCGAGGAGGCGAGCCGGATCCCGGTGACGATGAACGGCGCGGCGGCCGGCAGGCGGGCCCGCCACAGGACAGCGGCGGGGCCGAAGCCGAACGCGCGGAGCGTCTCCGCTCCCAGCGGGTCGGCGTCGTCCAGGCCGCGGATGGTGTTGAGCAGCAGCGGCCAGGTCGCGGCGTACGCGGTCAGGCTGACATTCAGCCGCAGCCCCGGCCCGAGGACGAGGGCCGCCAGCGGGATCAGCGCGGCGGGCGGGACCGGCCGGAGGAACTCGGTCACGGCGCGGGTCGCGGACCGCACGCCGGGGACGCTGCCCAGCACCAGGCCGGCGGGCACGGCCACGGCCACGGCCAGGCCCAGCCCCGCGGCCCACGCACCGAGCGTGGCCCCGGCAGCGGAGAGGAACCGGCCGTTCCCGGCCAGCCCGCCCGCACGGGCCAGGACCGTGGAGGCCAGCGGCAGCACGCCCGGCCGGATCAGCCCGGTCCAGCCCGCGCCCTGGGCCAGCAGCAGGAAGCCGGCCACGCCGGCCACGCCGCGGGCCAGCGGGGTGGCCAGGGCCGCGCGGGCCCGCCCGCTCGCCGCCTGGCTCACTGGCCGGTCATGGCGTGCGCGGTTAGCGTGACCAGGGCGTCCTTCACGGACTCGCGCGAGCGCGCGTCGCACTGGACCAGGGGGATACCGGGGCCGATGGACAGCGCCTCGCGGACATCGGCGATCCCGTGGGGAAACTCGCCGCCGAAGCCGTTGACGGCCACGACGAACGGCAGGCCCGCCTCCTCGAAGTAGTCGAGGGCGGGAAACGAGGCGCCGAGGCGCCGGGTGTCGGCGAGCACGACGGCGCCGATCGCGCCGCGGGCCAGGTCGTCCCACATGAACCAGAACCGGTGCTGGCCGGGCGTGCCGAACAGGTACAGCATCAGGCCGGCGTCCAGGGTGACCCGGCCGAAGTCCATGGCGACGGTGGTGCCGGTCTTGCCCGGCACGTGGGACAGGTCATCGACATCCGCGCCGGCCGCGGTCAGCGTGGCCTCGGTCGTCAGCGGGACGATCTCCGACACCGCGCCGACGAAGGTGGTCTTGCCTGCGCCGAAGCCGCCCGCGACCACGATCTTCACGGAGGTCACGGGGGCGTCGGTCACGGCGGCCGGCGACTGCTGGGTCCCGGTCACGGCCGGCTCGCTCCGGTCGCGTCAGGCGCGGAGCGCTGCGCCGGGGACAGGGACGGCCCGGTCCGCTCGGTCAGCAGCGCCATCTCGTAGGCGACGAGCCCGAGGTCGCAGTCGGCGGCGGCCAGCACGACCAGCGCTGCGCCCGCGGCGGCGCCCATGGCGACGAGCACTCCGCGGTCCATCTCCACCACCGTCTGCGTCACCGGGCCGCCCGCGAAGATGCGCGACGCGCCCTGCATCAGGCTGGTGAGCCCGGCGGTCACCGCGGCGAGCTGGTCGGCGCGGTCGCGCGGCAGGCCCCGCGAGCAGGCCAGCGGCAGGCCGTCGGCCGACACCAGCGCGGCGTGCGCGACCCCGGGCGTGCGTTCGGCGAAGGCCGTGATCAGCCAGTTCAGGTCCATGCTCACCGGCGGCGCCCCTCCAGGTCGCGGCGGACCGCGGCTGACCCGCCGGGGGCGCCGGCCGGACGGCGGACGCCCGGCGTCAGCACGGCGCCGGCCTGCTCGGCGAGGATGGTCATCTCGTAGGCGACCTGGTCGAGGTCGGCGCTGGCCGCGCACAGAACGGCAAGGCTCGAGCCGTCGCTGATCGAGATCATGACCAGGGTCCCGTACTCCATGGCGACCAGGGTCTGGATCACGGCGCCGCCGTCGAACATCCGGGCCGTGCCCAGGGCCAGGCTGACCAGCCCGGCGGTGACGGCCGACAGGTGGGCCATCCGGTCGGGCGGTATCCCGTCCGAGACCGCCAGCGCGACGCCGTCGGCGGATACCACCACGGCGTGGGCAATCTCCGGGACGCGGTCGGTGAAGTCGGTGACCAGCCAGCTCAGGTCCTGTCTCCCGCCGTCAGGCCCGGTCACGAATCCCCGCCCCGGGCGTCCACGGCGGCGCGGGCGCGGAGCGAGCCGCGCTGGAAGCCGGCCAGGCGACTGCGCGCCGCCTCCGGCGGCTCGGTCGGCCGGGCCTGCCGTGGCTCCCGCTCCCCGGCGGAGCCGGGCACCAGGTTGGCCTGCGGGGTGCGCCGCGGCAGCCCGGCGGTGGTCGTCCCGCCGGAGGAGGGGGCCAGGACGGCCTGGGCGGCGACGCGCCAGCCGTCGTCACCCGGCGACGACCAGGCCGCTGCGGCGGCCGGCGGAGCGGCCAGCGCCGCGGCCGGCAGGCCGGCTGGCGGCAGGCCGGCCGGCTGGGCGGCGGCCGGCCGGGGGCCGGACGGCCGGGTCAGCTTCTGGCCGCGGGCGCGGAACCAGTCGGACTCCACGGCGTCAAAGATGGGCAGCGGCGGGGCCGGCTCGGGCTCGGGCTCCGGGCGGTTCGCCATCGCGGGCCGCACGGCCCGGATCGGCCCGGTGGCAGCGGCAGCGACGGAGCCGGGCGCCGCGCTGCGCAGCCCGCGGATGGCGAGGGGCTGGGCCATGGCCGTGCCCGCGGGCGGAGCAGCCGGCCAGGGCGCCACGCTCTCGCGCGCGATCAGGGCACCGGGCAGCCAGACGTGCGCGGTGAGGCCGCCGGCCGCGGGCCGCTGCAGCCGGACCCGGATGCCGTGCCGGGCGGCGAGGTGGGCAACCGCGAACAGGCCCATGTGCCGGGAGACGGCGGCGTCGGCGGCGGGCGGGTTCTCCAGCCGCCAGTTCAGCTGGGCCAGCAGTTCCTCGGTCATGCCCATGCCGCTGTCGCTGACGGTCAGCAGGACGCCGCCGCTGCTGTGCAGGCGGCCGGCCACCGTCACCGGAGCCGTCTTGGCCGAGAACACGGTGGCGTTCTCGAGCAGCTCGGCGAACAGGTGGACGGTGTCGGTGACCGCGACACCGGTGACCGCCACGCCGGGCTGGACGTCGAGCGTGACCCGCTCGTACTGCTCGATCTCGGAGATCGCGGCGCGGGTCACGTCCATGAGCGGAACCGGGCCCGCTGACCGGCGCGGCGGGTCGTGGCCGGCCAGGACGAGCAGGTTCTCGGAGTGCCGCCGCATCCGGGTGGCCAGATGGTCCATCCGGAACAGGCTGGCCAGCCGCTCGGGGTCCTGCTCGCCGAGCTCCAGCGTGTCGATCAGCCGGAGCAGCCGCTCCAGCAGGGACTGGCTGCGCCGGGACAGGCTGACCAGCATGGCGCTGACGCCGCCGCGCAGCCGCGCCTCCTCCGCGGCCAGCCGGACGGCCTCGCGGTGCACCTGGTCGAAGGCCCGCGCGACCTGGCCGATCTCGTCAGTGGAGTGCACGCCGATCGGCTCGACGGCCAGGTCCTCGCCGGGCCCGGTGAGGGCCTGGACCTCGGCCGGCAGCCGGACGCCGGCGATGTCCAGCGCGCTGACCTTGAGCAGCCGCAGCGGCCGGACCAGCGACCGGGCGATGATCACGGTGGCCAGCAGGACGAGCAGCAGCACGGCCAGGGCCGCGGCGCCGGTGAGCAGGGCCGACCGCTCGGCCCCGGAGTGCGCGGCCCGGGCCTGCCCGGCGATGGAGCGGGTCAGCCGCTGCTCGGCCAGCCGCATCCGGCCGACGGTGTAGGTCATGTCGGCCGACCACGCCCCGGCTGTGCGCGGGTCCAGCTCGCCGCCGGTCCCGCCGGTGACGATGGCACTGGACTCCATCGCCGTGGCCTGGTCGACCGGGGCGCCGGCCACGGTGTCGGTGAACGCCTGCAGGCCGGCCAGGGTCGAGGAGGTCTGGAAGGACGCGAGGTCGGCGGCCTGCTGCGCCTGGGCGGCGGTCAGGGCGCTCAGGTCGGCGGGGTCGATGCGCCCGGCGGCCAGCGCGACCGCGAGGATGGCCTGCTGCTGGGACGCCTGGTCCTTCAGCCGGGACAGCGCCCCGAGGGCGCGGACGCTGGCGATGAGGGCCGCGTTGCCTCCCTCCTGCGCGATGTCGTCGTCGAGGGTGAACAGGTCGGTCAGGGCCAGCGAGTAGTCGGTGATGACGACGTCGGCCGGCGCCTGGCTGCCGGCGTCGCTGCGCAGGTCGGGCAGGTCCGCGATCCGGGCCAGCACGGCCGCCGCGTCGGCCCGGGTCTGGGCCGGGAACCCGGCTCCGACGCCGCGGGCCAGGACCCGCACCGGGGCGGCCCGGGCGTCGGTGAGCGCGTACTGCCGGCGGAGGGCGGCCAGCGCCCGGCCGGGGCGGCCCGCGGCGATGAACATCGCGGTCGCGTCCCGCTCGTTCTCCATGGCCTGGGCCAGCCCGGTGACCTGCTGGCCGAGGATCGCGAGCTGCTCGACCCGGCCGAAGGTCTGCGCGTTGGCCGCCGCCACCCCGACCCGCAGCCCGGCGAAGATCATGCCCGCCACGGTCGGGATGACGATCAGCGCGACCAGCCGCCAGGGCACCCGCCAGTTCCGCAGCGCCAGCGCGGGTCCCGCCCGGCGGCGCCCGTCAGCCGGGCCGGGCCGGCCGCCCGGCCCGGCCGCTGCCTGAGCGAGCGCAGCTGACCTGGGCTGGGTCATCGCTCCGCGGCCGCGCGGCGGCGGGCCGTCAGGTAGGCCATCGTGATGTGCCGCAGCAGCGCGCCGTCGGGCTCGCGCAGCTCGGCGGCCAGGGCCAGGCCCTCGGCGCGGGCCTCCTCCAGGCGCGCGGGGGGAATGTGCTGCCAGGTGACCCACGGCCCCTCGGCCAGCGACGCCTCCCACCACTGCTCCGGGCTGTCGTACCGGACCGTGATCGTCTCCACGACGCTCTCGATGTCGGCGTAGCCGCAGGCTCCGAGCAGCTCGATGGTCTGGGCGAGCGGGCCGGGCCGGTGCACGTGGGCCTCGAAGCCCGCGACGTCGCGGGCGTAGGCGTCCACGGCGCCCAGGACCGGGGACCAGCGGGGATCCGGTCCGGCGCCGCGGGAGAAGGCCAGCTTCCCGCCCGGCACCAGCACCTCGCGCCAGGCCGCCAGGGCCGCCGCCGGGTCGGGCAGCAGGTACAGCACCAGGGAGGCCAGGACGGCGTCGCAGCTTTCCGGGGCCAGCGGCGGCCGGGCGGCGTCGCCCTCGCGCAGCGTGACGGCCGGGGCCAGGCCCAGGGCGGCGGCCTCGCGGGCGGCCCGGGCCAGCATCCGCGGCGCGAGGTCGATGCCGGTGACGTGCCCGCCCGGCTGAACGGCCCGGGCGGCGCGGACCAGCACGGCGCCCGCACCGCAGCCGGCGTCGAGCACCCGCCAGCCCGGCTGCAGGGCGGCCAGCTCGGTCAGGCGCGCGGCGACCGGGCCGGCGAACTGCGGGCCGACTGTGTCGTACCGGTCGGCGGCGGTGTCGAACGCCGCGGTCACGTCGGCGGTCAGTCCGCGTATCTCGGCGGCCACCCTCAGCCGGCCGAGATGATCGACTTCGCCGGGAACTGCTGCTTGAGCTGCCCGAACCGGAGCATCAGGTCGGCGACCCGCTGCAGCTGGACCGGGCTCGCGGAGGTGGGGAACGAGCCGGTCGCCATCACGCCGGTGATCTGCGGGCTCAGGTGCAGCTGGACCTGGAAGGCCGTCTGCAGGGCGGTCAGGTTCGTCGCGGCGATCCGGTTGCCCTCCTTGATGGCCGCGGCGAACGCCGCCGCGGTGCGCGGGTACTTCTTCTCCCAGGAGGCCAGGACGGCGTAGCCCGAGATCGGGATGGACGTGCTGGCGCCGGTGTCGATGTCGGCCAGCTCGCGGACGCCGTGCTGCTTCACCGCCTCGGTGATGAACGGCTCGATCAGGAACGCCGCGTCGACGTGGCCGGCCGCCAGCGCGACCGGCATGGCCGGGAACGGGATCACGACGGTATGCACCTGCGCGGGAGTGATCCCGTACGGGGCGAGCGCGGTGAACAGCAGGTCCGTCGTCTCGCTGTTCGGCGCGTTCACCGCGATCGTCTTGCCCTTCAGGCCGGCCGGCGAGGTGATCGGGCTGTGGCCGGGGACGACGATCTCCTGCACGTGCGGGCCGAGCGCGTAGCCGGCGGCGAGGATCCGCAGCTGCGCGGCGCCGGCCGCGTCCACCGCGAAATAGGAGGTGTACTGGCCCGAGGCCACGTCGACGCTGCCGTGCAGCATGGCCGGGATGACCGTGGAGGAGCTGGTCACCGTCTGGATCGTCACATGCAGGCCGGCCTTGGCGAACAGGCCCTTGTCCTGGGCGATGTACAGGCCCCCCGCGCCCTCGCCGGCCACCGCCGCCACGACGATGTCGCGCTTCTCCGGCCCGGCCGCCTTGGTCGTGGCGGCGCCGCTCGAGGTGCCGCACGCCGCCATGGCCACGGTCAGGGCGGCGAGGGCCGCGACGGCGGCCGGCCGGGTGCGGAACGTGCTGCGGCGGGAGCTCCGCCGGGAAAACCTGGGGGACATTTCAGTCATGGCGGCCATGCTCCGCCCTAACCGGCGACGCCTGAGGTGTCCTGGCACATTCCTGGCATTGCCAGCCCGGGCCGCAGCGGCCGCCAGCGCCAGCGGCCCGTGACCGCGCCGCTGCGGGACGTGGCGAACCAGGGAGTTCAGGACCGCCCCCGGCACCGGCCGGATCGCCGCGGGGGCCGGCCGGGCCGCGCCGGGCAGGGCGGTTCCGGTGCCAGGAAATCGCGCCTGGCAATGCCCTGGCAACAGCGGAGCGACCGCGCGGGCTGGGCTGCTCCCTCTGTCACTGGCCAGCAGGCGCCCAGGAGGGCGGAAGGACGCGAATGCCGCCCGGCAGGGTGAACCCGGCCGGCCCGTGGCCGACCCCGGCCGCCGCGGTGGCCAGCAGGCCCAGCAGCGCGACGGGCGGCGCCAGCTGGACCGGGCCCGACGGCCGGTGCGCCCAGGCCGCCCGCCCCCCGTCCGGCAGCCGCGAGGGCGGGGCCGGGATCCGGCTGCCGCCGGCGTGCCACCGGATCACCCGCCCGGCCGCGTCGCCCGGCCCGCCGACCGGCCCGGGCTGCTGGCCCGTCCACGGGCAGCCGCCCGCCGCGGCCAGCACGAAGCACCGGTCGCTGGCGGTGATCACGGCCAGCGACCGGGCCGGATGGGGCAGCGCGGGCAGTCGCCGGGCGTCGTCGGCCCGGCCGCGGGAGTACAGCCACAGGGAGGCCGCCAGCAGGCCCGCCGCCCGCGGCAGCTCGAGCGCGTCCAGGACCTCCCCGGTGATCAGCTCCACGATGTCGTCGCGGCCGACGGCCGGCCAGCCCAGGTCCCGGTACCCGGCCAGCGCTGCCGCGATCCCGCCGGCCGGCAGCCCGCGCCCCGCCGCGGCCTCGGCGCCGGCCGCACCCGGCGGCCCGCCCGCGCCCGCCGGCGGCTCGGCGGCCGGGTCGCGCTCGGCCGCCCGCACCTGCTCGAAGGCGAGCTCGAAGGCGCGGCCGGACTTCAGGATCTCGTCGCACCGGATCCAGAAGACCCGGGCCACGTCCGGATGGCCGATCTCCGCATTCGAGACCGTGCTGCGCGAGTACCCCGTGGCCGTGGCCAGGCGCTGCTGGGTATACCCGGCCGTTTTCCGCGCCTGCGCCAGGCGCCGGCCCAGGTCCCGCCGTAAGGACCCGGGCCCGGTCACCGTCTCGGTCTCAGGATCAGTGACGCTGGGCAATACCGCGCGACAGCATGCATTGGCGAATGCTAGCAAATCGGGCCTATCAGGCCAGGGGCGTAACCGAGCGTGCCGGTCCTTAAATCACCTCGGCGGCCGGCCGCGCCCGGCCGGCCTCGCGCGCGCCCTGGCCTGCCAGTTCGTCGGCCCGCTCGTTGCCCGGATGCCCGGCATGGCCCTTAACCCAGAACCAGTGCACCTCGTGACCAGCGGCCGCCTCGTCCAGCCGCCGCCACAGGTCCGCATTCTTGACCGGTTTCTTGTCGCTTGTCAGCCAGCCGTTTCGCTTCCACTTGGCCACCCATTGGGTAATGCCGCTGCGCACGTAGACGCTGTCGGTGTACACGTGCACCAGGGACGGCCGCCTCAGGTGCTCCAGGCCCTTGATGGCCGCCATGATCTCCATGCGGTTATTGGTGGTAACCGGCTCGCCCCCGTGGAGCTCTTTCTCGTGAGTGCCGAAGCGCAGCAGGGCACCCCAGCCGCCGGGCCCGGGATTGGGCATGCACGCGCCGTCGGTGAACATCTCGACGACCTGGTCCGGGGGCGGCCCGCTCAAGGCCGATCGGGCTGCTGGCATGTCCGGATCGTACGGCTCACGCCCCGTCCGCCGCCGTCAAAGACCGCAGCAGCCGCTCCCGGTCGGCCTCGTAGCGCTCGACCGCGGCCAGCTTGATCTCCTCGTAGCCCCGGATGGCCAGCGGCAGCCGGGCCAGCTCGACGACCGTGTCGTAGGTGCCGGCCGACAGCCCGGCGGCGGCGGCGCGCAGGTCCGCCTCGTACTGCCCGGCGAGCCGCCGCTCGGTCCGCCGGACCCGGGTGTAGCCGAACACGTCAGCCGGGGTCCCGCGCACCCGCCGCATGGACCGCAGCACCCGGAAGGCCGGCCGGGCGGCCGCCGCGGGGATGCCGATCTTCTTGCGCAGGCCGAGCGCCCGCAGCACCGGCGGGTGGAGGCGGTAGCGCACGCCCCGGCCGCCGGGCACGGCGGCGGCCAGCGCGGCGTCGAACTCGGGCAGCAGGTGCAGCCGGGCCACCTCGTACTCGTCCTTGTACGCCAGCAGATGGAAGAACCCGTCCGTGACGGCTGCGGTGAGCGACCCGGCCCCGGCCAGCCCCGCCTCCGCGCGGGCCGCGACCCCGACCAGGTCGAGATAGCGCCCGGCCAGCCGCGCGTCCTGGTAGGCGGTCAGCTCGGCCGCGCGCCGGGTGGCCGTCTCCGCGGCCGGGCCGGCGAGGCCGCGCTCGGCAGCCAGCGCGGCCGCGGCCGCGAGCACGTCGGGCTGAGCCCGGCGGCGCAGGTCGCCCGGCCGGGCGGCGGCCGGGAGCCGCGCCGGGTCGTGCACGGCCACGCGCCCGGCCCGGAACGCGGCCAGGTTGCGCTCGACGGCGACGCCGTTCACCTCGATGGCCCGGGTGATCGACTCGGCGGCCAGCGGCAGCGCGCCCGCCTGGTAGGCGGCGCCGAGGGCGACCACGTTGGCCGCGATGCTGTCGCCGAACAGCGCGGAGCTCACCGCGACGGTGTCGACCGCGGTCAGCGCGCCGGGGCGGGTCCGCTCCCCGACCGTGGCCAGCAGCCCGGTGACCGACGGGGCGCCGGCCCCGCCGCGGACCATGTCGGCCGTCGGCACCAGCGACGTGACGGCCAGGGTCGCCGTCCGGTCGGCCCGCAGCCGGGCCAGGTGCCGCGGCTCGGCCGCCACCAGCAGGTCCAGCGCCAGCAGTAGGTCGGCGGACTCGTCACCGACCGCGTTGGACAGGTCCGGGTCGCCGTTCCACAGCCGCAGGTGCGAGACGACCGGTCCCGCCTTCTGGCTCAGGCCGGTCTGGTCCAGACCCGTGACCTGCCGTCCCTCCAGGAACGCGGCCGTGGCCAGCACCTGATTGAGGGTGACCACGCCGGTTCCCCCGATGCCGGTGGCGACGATCGAGTAGCCGCGGTCCGTGATGCCGGGCTTGCCGGCCGGCTCAGGCAGGTCGCCGGCCAGGTCAGCCGACCGGTCGGCGGTCGGCCGGGCCTGCGCCCGCCCGGACGGCGCCCGCACGGTGACGAACGACGGGCAGTCCCCGTCCAGGCAGCTGTAGTCGGTGTTGCAGGACGCCTGGTCGATCTGCGTCTTGCGGCCCAGCTCGGTGTCCACCGGCCGCACCGACAGGCAGTTGCTCTTGACCCCGCAGTCGCCGCAGCCCTCGCACACCGCCTCGTTGATGACCACCCGCTGGGCGCGCTCCGGTGCCCGGCCCCGCTTGCGCAGCCGCCGCAGCTCCGCCGCGCAGGCCTGGTCGTACACCAGCATGGTCACGCCCGGCAGCCGGGCCAGCTCCCGCTCGGCGTCGGCCAGGCGGTCCCGGTCCCAGACCTTCGTCCCGGCGGGCAGCCCGGCCGAGCGCCCGCCGTTGGCCCGGCGCCGGTAGCGGCCCGGCTCCTCGGCCACCACGATGATCTTCGCCACGCCCTCCGCGGCCATGGCCTGGCACAGGTGCGGCACGTCCAGCTGCCCGGCCGGGTCCTGCCCGCCGGTCATCGCCACCACGCCGTTGTAGAGGACCTTGAACGTCATCGTGGCCCCGGCCGACACCGCCGCGCGGACGGCCAGGCTGCCGGAGTGGAAGAACGTGCCGTCCCCGATGTTCTGCACGTAGTGCGGCACGTCGGTGAACGGCGCGCGGCCCAGCCACTGCGCGCCCTCCCCGCCCATCTGGGAGTAGGTGACGGTGCCGCGGTCCAGCCACATGGCCATCGCGTGGCAGCCGACGCCGCCGCCCACCGGCGAGCCGGAGGCCGACACGGTGGAGCGGTTGTGCGGGCAGCCGCTGCAGAACGCGGCGGTGCGCGTCGCCGTGAGTGGCGTAATTTCGACGGGCGTAATTTCGACTGGCGTAATTTCGAACATGGTGCGCCGCGCCCGGTCCCCGTCTTCATGGATCGGCAGCACGGGCGGCGCGGTCACCAGCGTGGCCCGCTCGGGGCCGGACGGAGAACTGGCCGGCCCCGGCGGGTCGCCGGCCCGCAGGATGGCCGGCGCGGTGAGCCGCTGCTTGAGCCGGCGGGCCAGCGCGGACCGCAGCCGGTCGGCGCTCAGCTCGCCGTCCACCGGGACCAGCGGCCGGTCGCGCTCGTCCCGCTTGCCCACCACGCGCGGCCGGCTGCGCTGGTCGTAGAGCTGCTCGCGGATGAAGCGCTCGACGAACGGGCGCTTCTCCTCGACGACGAGGATCTCCTCCACGCCCCGGGCCGCGGCCCGCACGATGCCCGGCTCCAGCGGGTAGATCATCCCCAGCCGGACCAGGCGGACCCCGGCCGCCCGGACCTCGTCGTCGGTGCCCAGGCCGAGGTCGGACAGGGCCTGGCGCACCTCGGCGTAGACGCGGCCGAAGCTGAGGACAGTCAGCCACGCGTCCGGCGCGTCGACCTCGACCACGTCGAGCTTGTTCTCGGCCGCGTAGGCCCGGGCCGCGGCGTGCCGCCGCTCGTACAGCTCACCCTCCAGCTCGATGGTGTCGGGCAGGAAGAACCGGGGCCGCTGGGCGAACCGCCACGGCACGCCGTCGAAGGCGAGCTCGGGCCGCCGCGGCGCGATCCGGTCCACGGCGACGTTGGCCGAGCCGAAGCCGTCGGCGACGCCGGTGACGATCTTCAGCCCGGTCCAGCAGCCGGTGAAGCGGGACAGCTCATAGCCGTGCCGGCCGAGGTCGAGCACCTCCTGCGGGGTGCCGGGGACGAGCACCGGCATGCCCGCGTCGTACAGCGCGACCTCGCTGGAGCCGGGCAGGGTGGAGGACTTGGACTGCGGGTCGTCGCCCGCCGCGACCAGCACCCCGCCGTTGGTGCCGACGCCGTGCAGGTTGGCATGCCGGAAGGCGTCGCCGGAGCGGTCGACGCCCGGCCCCTTGCCGTACCACATGCCGATCACGCCGTCGTGGCGGCGCAGCGGGGCCAGGTTGTCCTGCTGGCTGCCCCACACCGCGGTGGCGGCCAGGTCCTCGTTGACGCCCGGCACCCAGTGCACGTCGTGCTCGGCCAGCAGCGGCCCGCTGCGCTGCAGCGTCTGGTCGAAGCCGCCGAGCGGCGACCCCGGGTAGCCGCTGACGAACGCCGCGGTGTTCAGGCCGCGCCGCCGGTCGGCGCGGATCTGGTCGAACAGGACCCGGACCAGCGCCTGCACCCCGGTGATCAGGATGCCGCCCTCGGTGACCCGGTACTTCGCGTCGAGCTCGAAGCCCGCTGCGATGACGGTCATGGCGCACTCCTCCGCATGCCGGGCGCGGCCGAGTTTCGCGCTACGGGTCAAACCTTCCAGGAGGGACGTAATACGTCAAGATCATCCCAGTCCGACGCCCTGACGGGCCGCTGCCGCGGCGGCCCGCCAGGGCGTGACTGGGCCCCGGTTATCGCGTGAAGGGCTCGAAGGCGTGGCTGAAGAACCAGGTCGGCTGGTCGAGGCCGGAGCAGGCGCCCGCGCCCTGGGTGCCGGGGCAGCCGCCGTTGTCGCGCTGCACGGCCCAGAACGACAGGGTGCCGATGCCGTGGCTGTCGGCCCACTTCAGGATGGTGGCCGCGTCGGCCGCGGCGAACGTCTCGTCCGGGCCGAAGTCGTCGATGCCGGGCATCTCGGTGACGCCGACCGTCTCCCACAGCTGGGCGGCGGGCTCGGCCGGGAACAGGGTGTGCAGCGAGCCGACCAGGGCGGCCGCGGCCGACTCGGTGTCGGCCACCATGTCCTGCGCGGTGCCCAGGAAGTAGTCGAAGGTCAGCAGGTCGACGGTGGAGATCCGGGCGTGATCGGCCTTGGCGTTGGCCAGGATGGCCACGTCCTGCGTGGTGAGGCCGGTCGGGAAGGTCGGCAGGGTGTAGGAGAACTGGATCGGGCGGCCGTGCCGCGCGGCCCACGCCTCGGTCTGCGCGATGGCCTCGTTGCGGCGGTTGATCCCGGCCGTGTTGTTGACCGAGTCACCCTCGATATCCAGGTCGATGCGCGGCACCCGGTAGGTGGTGATCAGGCTCTCGAAGACCTTCGCGATCGACGCGACGCTGGTGCAGCTGTCGGCCAGCTCGGTCCCGGTCGTGTCCGCGGCGAAGCCGCCGAACGACGGGATGACGTTCCCGCCCCGGGCCTGGATCGCGGCGATGTCGGCGCCGAAGGTAGCCGGGGAGATCGGCGTGGTGGGGTCGCCGTTCCAGTCCGCCGTGCACGAGCCGGCCGCCGGGGTCTGCAGGAACGCCAGCGACATGAACCGCGCGCCGGAGGCCCGCGAGTCGGCGGCCAGCCCGCCGCCGGTGGTGTTGTAGGTCTCGAAGTACGGGGCGAAGACGTGCCGGGGCAGGACGCGGCCGGGCAGGACCCCGGCGCTGGCCGCGGGCGCGGCCAGCGCGATCGTGGCCGCCGAGGCGGCCATTGCGGCCAGGGCAAGCAGGACGGGCGGGCGTCGTTTCATGTACGCAGATCCCTTGAGGTAGTGACGGATCGCTTACGGAGAATCAAATAGGAAACTTTCCTAATTGTCCCGAAGGCTAGACCTGCCCCGGAACACCGTCAAGACCCGATTGCGCCGGGCGGCGTGTTAGAACGGTTCCGGGACGCTTGTCAGGAAATGGCTCGTCGAGACCAGAGCCGGAAGAGCCGGGAGGGCCGGGCCGATGAGCCGCCGGGTGGTAGTCGTTGGGGCGGGGAACGCCGCGCTGTGCGCGGCCCTGGCCGCGCGCGAGGGCGGCGCAGAGGTGACCGTGCTCGAGGCGGCGCCGCCCGCGGAGCACGGCGGGAACTCGGCGTTCACGGCGGGGATCATGCGCGTCGCCTTCGACGGCGTTGATGACCTGCTGGAGCTGCTGCCCGACCTGACCCCGGACGAGATCGAGAAGACGGACTTCGGGTCGTACCCGCGCGCGGCGTTCCTGGACGACCTGGCCCGGGTCACCGAGTACCGGTGCGACCCGGAGCTGGCCGACGTGCTGGTCTCGCGGAGCATGGCCACGCTGCGCTGGATGCGCGGCCAGGGCGTCCGGTTCGCGCCCAGCTACGGGCGGCAGGCCTACCTGGTGGACGGCCGGTTCACGTTCTGGGGCGGGCTCGCGGTCGAGGTGGCGGGCGGCGGCCCGGGGCTGATCGAGTCGCTGCACCGCCGGGCGGCGGACGCGGGCATCGAGATCCGGCACGAGCACCGGGCGACCGGGCTCGTCGAGACCGACGGGCGGGTCCGCGGCGTCGTCGCCCGGCACCGGGGCCAGCGCACGGAACTGGCGGCCGACGCCGTCGTGCTGGGCGCGGGCGGGTTCCAGGCCAACGCCGAGTGGCGGACCCGCTACCTCGGGCCGGGCTGGGACCTGGCCAAGGTCCGCGGCACCCGGTTCAACATCGGCGACGGCATCAGGATGGCCCTGGACGTGGGGGCCATGCCGTTCGGCAACTGGTCGGGCTGCCACGCGGTGGGCTGGGACCTGAACGCGCCGCCGTTCGGGAACCTGGCCGTCGGCGACGGCTACCAGAAGCACAGCTACCCGCTCGGGATCATGGTCAACGCGGCCGGCCAGCGTTTCGTGGACGAGGGGGCGGACTTCCGCAACTACACCTACGCCAAGTACGGGCGGGAGATCCTGGCCCAGCCCGGCCAGTTCGCGTGGCAGGTGTTTGACGACAAGGCGTCCGGCCTGCTGCGCGACGAGTACCGGATCAAGGAGGCGTCGCGGGTCACGGCCGGTTCCCTGGAGGAGCTGGCCGGGCGGCTGGAGGGCGTCGACCCGGCCGGGTTCCTGCGCACGGTGCGCGAGTACAACGCGGCCGTCACCGCGGACGTGCCGTTCAACCCCAACGTCAAGGACGGCCGGCGCGCGGACCTGGCCGTGCCGAAGTCGAACTGGGCCGGCCTGCTGGACACGCCGCCGTACTCGGCGTACGCGGTGACGTGCGGCATCACGTTCACGTTCGGCGGGCTGCGGATCACGACCGACGGCGCGGTGGTCGACGTCGGCGGCGAGGTCATCGACGGCCTGTTCGCGTGCGGGGAACTGGTCGGCGGGCTGTTCTACTTCAACTACCCGGGCGGCAGCGGGCTGACCGCCGGGGCCGTGTTCGGCCGGATCGCCGGCACGGCCGCCGCCCGCGCCTAGCGCCTGCCGCGGCGCGGGTCACGGGCAGACCCGGCTGTTCACGACGCCGTCGTTGCGGGCGTACCTGATCAGTGACCGCGGGACGGCGGGGGTCTTCGGCATGGCGACGCCCAGGGCGGCGGCCAGCTGGGCGTCGGTGGCCGCCGGGCTCAGCCAGCCCGGCCAGCGGGCGGCCAGAGCGGCCTTGACGCGCCCGGCCGGGAACCGGAGCATGGCCCGGGCCAGGGCCGCCCCGGGCGCGGTGGCCTGGGGGATGGCACTCGCCGCGCTGCCGGCCAGGTAGTAGGTCAGGATCCAGCGCCCGCCGACCCGCACTACCTGCGCGCCGCCGAGCCCGGCGGAGATCCAGCGGCCGCCGGCCCGGACGGCCAGCGGGCCCCCCAGCTCGGCCCGGACCAGCCCGGGCTCGGCGGACGCGGCGAGCCAGATCGCGATGGCCTCGCGCGCCTGGCCGACCGGCTCGCACGGGACCGGCGAGAAGGCGTAGCCGTTCTGGCCCGCGACCCGCTGGACGGGCGCCGTTGTCGGCAGCCCGACCGCCCAGTAGGCCGTGCTGACGGCCAGGCCGACCGTATCCAGGAGACCGCTGGCGGGCCCGGCGTCACCCGCGTAGTAGCCCTGGCCCATCTGCATGACCGGCGGCTCGCTCGGCGAGAACCGCAGGGAGGGGCGCGGGCCGCATGCGGACCAGCAGCCAGCCGGCGTGCCGGTCATACAGCCGGGCCAGCGCCTGCTCGTCACCGCGCCCGACGGCGCGCAGCAGGCTGGCGTCGTCGAGATCGGCGGTGTGATCGGGGGTCACACCACAGTCTGTCGTTCCGGATGGATATTCGGGTTCCCCGGGCGGGGCCATTTCGCCGCGCAGCTCTAAGGTAAGGCGGCATGCGGATCTCGGTACTGGGCGGCTGCGGGGCCTGGCCCGCGGCGGGCCAGGCGTGCAGCGGGTACCTGGTCGAGCACGACGGCTTCGCGCTCCTGGTCGACCCCGGTTACGCCACCCTGCCCCGGCTGCTGGCCCGGCGTCGTGCCGAGGACGTGGACGCCGTGCTGGTCAGCCACGGCCACCCCGACCACTGCGCCGACCTGCACCCGCTGCTGCGGGCCCGCGCGTACGGGGACGCGAGCCCGCCGCCGCTGCCGGCGTACGCGCTGCCCGGCGCGCTGGACCCGGTCCTGGCCCTGGATGGCCTGGCCAGCGAGCCCGGCACGGTGGCGGTCACCGGCCTCGCGCCCGGCCAGCGCGTGCAGGTCGGCCCCTTCGCGCTCGACACCTGGCTGCTGCCGCACTTCGTGCCCAACCTCGGGCTGCGGCTGACGGCGGGCGGGCGGGCGCTGGCCTATACCGGCGACACCGGACCGAGCCCGGACGTGACGGAACTGGCCCGCGGCGCGGACCTGTTCCTGGCCGAGGCGACCTTTCCCGAGGAGGTGACCGGGAGCGACCCGCGGTACCTGTCGACGGCCCGTCAGGCCGGCGAGTACGCGGCCGCGGCCGGCGCCGGGCGGCTCATGCTGACGCACCTGTGGCCGGGCACCAGCCCGGAAGCCTCGCTGGCCGCGGCGGCGGCCGGGTTCGGGGGAGAGATCACCGTCGCGGGCGGCGGCGTCGCGGTCGACCTGTCCTGACCTGTGGCGAGCCCCCGGAAGTGTCCCGACAGGGCGGCCGGGCTGTCCCGACACTGGTGACGCTTGTGTTACCGGCGGGGCACCGCGATACTCGTCGCCCGACGGCCCCGCGGCCGCCGGCGGCGAGAGGGGCAGAATGCGCGTGGGTGCGGTGTTTCCGCAGACCGAGATCGGCAACGACCCGGGCGACATCCGCCGCTGGGCGACGGCGGTCGAGGACCTCGGATACGACCACATCCTGGCCTACGATCACGTCCTCGGCGCCAGCACCGATGACCGGCCCGGCTGGCACGGCTACACCAGCGAGGACCCGTTCCACGAGGTCTTCGTCCTGTTCGGCTACCTGGCCGCGATCACCCGGAGCGTGGAGCTGGCCACCGGGGTGCTGGTCCTGCCGCAGCGGCAGACCGCGCTGGTGGCCAAGCAGGCGGCCGAGGTCGACGTGCTCAGCGGCGGGCGCCTGCGGCTCGGCATCGGCATCGGCTGGAACGAGGTCGAGTACGGCGCGCTCGGCGAGTCCTTCCGCGACCGGGGCGCCCGCAGCGAGGAGCAGGTCGCCCTGCTGCGCGAGCTGTGGTCCACGCCCGTCATCACCCGCGCGGGCCGCTGGCATCACGTGGACCGGGCCGGAATCAACCCGCGCCCGGCGGCCGGGATGATCCCGGTCTGGCTGGGCGGCTCGGCCGACCAGACGCTGCGCCGGGTGGCCCGGATCGGCGACGGGTGGCTGCCGACGGGCGAGCCGGACCGAGCGCGGGACAAGGTGGAGCGCCTGCGCGACTACACCCGGCGGGCCGGCCGCCGGCCCGACGACATCGGCATCGAGCCGCGGCTCAACCTGGCCGCGGTGCCGCTCGGCGACCGGGCCGGCTACGCCGCGCGGTGGCAGGACCTGGGCGCGACCCACCTCACCGTGAACACCATGGGATCGGGGCACGCCACGGTCACCGGCCACCTCGCGGCGCTCCGGGACACCATCGCCGCCCTGGCCGGCGCCGGGCTGACCGGCTGACCGCCGCCCGCTCCCGGCCGGCCGGTGCATAGATTGGCCCGGTGACTGATGAGCGCGGCGGCCGGGTGGTAATCGTCACCGGCGCGAACCGGGGCATCGGCCTGGAGCTCACCCGGCAGCTGGCCGCGCGCGGGGACACCGTGGTCCTCGGCTCGCGTGACGCCGGCCAGAACAGGCGGCCGGTGCCGTGGTGAGGCCGCCGGCCCCGGCGGCCGGGCGCGGCCGGTTCGGGCGGATTGACTTCCAGGTCATGCTGCTGCGGCGGATGGCCGACTACCAGCCCGGCCTGGTCGAGGACAAGCTGCGCGACCTGGGCTTCGCCCGGAGCGAGGCGCGGGCCGCCCACCGCCGCTGGCAGGAGATCGTCCGGTCGCGGAGCTTCCCCGCCGGGATGGCCCGGTACCGCATCGTGCTCGGCCGGCCGGCCCGCGCCTTTCAGCGCCCGGTGGGCGACCTGAGCTGCGCGGTCACCCAGTGGGAGCTGGAGCTGTGGCCGGGCCTGTGGTTCGAGACCATCGCCGTGCCGGGGGGCGCGGTCGTCCAGGAATGGCTGGTGCGGGCGGGCGACTGCGCCGGGCCCGAGCTCGCCACGGTGGCCGACCTGCGGCCCTGGGGGTGCGTGGTGGCCGAGGTGGAGCGAGCGTTCGGTGCGGTGCGGCACTCCGGTGACGACGCGCCGACCCGGTGGAGCACGGAGTTCACGGCCGGCGGGGCCGGCCGGGCGCGGCGGTACCTGGCCCGGTTCACCTGGGGCCTGCTGCAGGTCGTGGACGAGCTGCCCGCGGGCGGGGAGCCGCCGGGGGCCTAGCCTTCCCGCCCGGCGCTCAGCTAGCGCCGGGCCTGTCCCGCCCGGCCCCTAGCTGGCGCAGGACCCGGCGGCCGGGATCACGCTCAGGCCGGCCTGGCCGACGCGGGTCAGGACCAGGTCGCGCCGGGCCAGCGCGGCCCGCCACGCGGTCAGCTCGCCGGGCGACACGTGGGTGCGGACCAGCCAGATCCGGATGCACGCACCCGGCCGGGCCGAGGCGCCCGCCCGGGCGCGGGCCACGGCCCGGGACACGGCCGAGCTGACGGCGGCGGAGTCCCGGTTGAATGCCACCACGATGCGCGGCTGATCGGGGAAGTAGGCCTCGTACTCCTGGAGCACGGCGCGGTCGGGCCGGATGGACGGCTGACCCGACGGCCAGTAGTAGGCGAAGCCCCAGTTGCTGCTCAGGTTGACCAGGATCACGTCGCCGGGCGCGGTGTGCGCGGCGACGTACTGGGTCTGGGCGCGGACGTCCCCGTGCCCGCCCGGGATCGGGTGCGCCCGCAGGTAGGGCTGCGCGCCCCAGGCGAAGGCCGCCACGGCAGCGACCGCTGCCGTGGCGGCCAGGGTGCCCCTGAGCCAGGGCCGCAGCAGGCAGCACGCGCCTGCCACCCCAATCGCCGCGGTCACGACCGTAACCGCGAACAGGAAAGTCGAGGTGCGCTCGTCCAGGAACGGGTACTTGTGCAGCGCCGAGAGGGCCAGCATCTCGGGCCACAGCACGGCCACGGCGACCGCCGTCCCCGGCCGGCCGAGCCGGTAGATGGTGACCAGCCCGGCCACGAACAGCAGGGCGGCCAGCCACAGCGGCCCGAGGCCGAAGTAGCCCCGCACGTACTCGAACCGGTCGGCCAGGAACGTGATGCAGGCCTGCCAGCCCTGGCCGGCCGGCAGGTAGAAGTTGCGGAAGTGGGGCGAGTAGGTGAGCCCGGGCAGGACCGCCCGGGCGTCGAACGTCTCGTAGACGACCGCCATGAGGACAGCCGTCACCGCGCCGGCGACTGCGGCCTCGGCCAGCCGCCGCCGGGCCCGGCGGGCGAGCTGGACGCCGACCAGCGCCGCGAACGCCGCGATGCCGATGAAGGCGACGGTGTCGCTGAACAGCATGCCGCCCCACACGGCCACCGACAGGCCGGCCAGCCGCCGGCGCGACCAGTCGCGCTCGAGCCGGACGGTCACGGCCAGCGCGAGCAGCGCCAGGCAGGCATCGGCGGTGTACTGCTTGAGGTCGTCACGCGTGAGCAGGCCCGGAGCCAGCAGTACGCCGGCCGCGGCCAGCAGCCCGGCCGCGGCCGGGGCGCCCCGCACCCGCCAGCCGATCCCCCGCGCGAGCCAGCCGGCCATGACTACCGCCGCGCCGGCGAAGGCCAGCGGCAGCAGCCGCGAGACCTGCGAGCCGCTGACGGTGACCAGGCGCAGCAGCAGCGACCAGCCGATCGGCGTGCTGGAGGTCGTCTGCGGCAGCTTCGACAGCGCGAACCGGGCGGTGGCCGCCACCCAGGTCTCGTCGGTCCAGAACGGCGCCCGGAGCAGGTAGCCCACGTCGTGGACGACCAGGACGAGCAGCGCGGGCACGCCCGTCAGCGTCAGCGTCAGCAGGCGCCCGCGGGTCAGCCATCCCCGGATCGCCGCCCTGGGCCCGGCCGCCCGGCCGTCGGCGCCGAGAGCCGGCTCCGCCCCGTCCCCGGGTGCGCGGACCGGCTCCGCCGGAGCCGTCCCCGGATGACCCGCGGCGACCGCCGGGGCCTTGTCATCAACAGTCAACTACCTGGTCCTTTTCCGCCTTCTGAGACAGAAGTATCCCAAGACGGGGGCAGGAAAGAGGGCAAATGATCTACCTGCACGTGGTCTTTGCTTGACCTGTGCTTGACCTGAATGCCAGCCGAAGGCCCGGCCGGATGCCCCGGGCGGGATCAGAAGTGGAAGCTGGTCCCGACCGAGTTGGGGACGTAAGCCTCGGGGAACCGGGCCGACATGGCGTGCTGGGCCCGCCAGCCCGTGCAGTGGGCCGGGACCAGGAAGGCCGGGTCCAGCGCGGCCAGGTCGGACAGGACGCGCGGGATCAGCGGCTCGAACACCGGCCCGTTCAGGTGGAACCCGCCCAGCAGCGCGTGCAGGGGCTGGCCGCCGGTCAGGGCGCTGGCATAGCGGGCGATGTTCACCACCCCGGCGTGGCCGCAGCCGGTGATGACCACCAGTCCCTTCCCGGCCACGTTGACGATGAGGGCCTGGTCATCCAGGACCAGCGGGTCGGGCTCCCAGCGGCCGCCGATCCGGGCCTGCTGGGGCGGGAAGCCCGGCTCATAGCCGGTGACCCGCGGGACCTCCCCGGTGATCAGCACCGACCGGTCCAGCAGGAAGCTCGGCTGCTGCTCCTCGATGATGTCGAACCCGGCCTGCTCCAGCGCCGGGCGGCTGGTCGTGGGCAGGTCGAGCGGGTCGCGGCCGGGCAGCAGGACCCGGCGCTGCCGCCAGAAATGCGGGTGGATCAGCACCGGCAGGCTGGTCCGGCCGAGCGCCCGGGCCAGCCCGTCGATCCCGGTGGTGTGGTCGAAGTGGCCGTGGCTGCACACGATGGCCTCGATCGAGGCCGGGTCGAGCTCGAGCCGCCGCATGTTCTCCGCGACGCCGTCCGGGCTGGTGCCCGCGTCGAACAGCAGCCGGTGCGCGCGGCCGGCCCGGGTCACCGTCACCAGCGCCGAGAACCCGTGCTCGGCGATCAGCGCGTCCGGCACCTGGCCGGCCGCCATCATCGGCGCCGGGCGGGACGGCCCGCGCCCGACCGGGGCGCGCCGGGCAGGCCCCTGGTCAGGCATGAAGATGTCGGTGACGTTGTCCATGAGCGTGGTGACCACGACCGAGTCCACCGGCTCCAGGGTGATCTTGACCGCCGGCTCCACGTCGTGCCAGACGGGCGGGACCTGCGCCGCCGGGCTGTCATCGGTGCACACGGCCCCATCGTAGGCCGCCGCGGGCCAGGTCAGGCGGAGCGGAGGGCCTGGGTCGGGGACAGCCGGGCGGCGCGGATGGCCGGCAGCAGCCCGGCCAGGGCGCCGATGATGACGGCCGCGGCCAGGCCGCCGGCCCAGGCTTCGGGCGGGATGACGACCAGCTCGCCGCGGCCGCGGGCGTAGGCGGCGGTGGCGGCCGCGCCGATGACGACGCCGGCCGCGCCCCCGGCCAGGGACACCAGGATGGCCTCGCCCAGGAACTGGGCGCGGATCTGGCCGCGGGTGGCGCCGAGCGCCCGGCGCAGCCCGATCTCGGAGCGCCGCTCCAGCACCGAGATGACCATGATGTTGGCCACCCCGATCGCGCCGACCAGCAGCGCGACCGCCCCCAGGCCGAGGAACAGGGTGTCGAGCGCGCCCTTGGCCTCGGCCTGGGCGGTGAGCGCGTCCGAGGGCCGGGAGACGTCGACCTGGCTGGGGTTCTCCGGGCTGGCCTGGGCGGCCAGCAGGGTGTCGACCGCGGTGGTGACGGCCCGGTCATCCGGGATGGTGCGGACGTAGATCTGCGCCGGATGGCCGTCGAAGCCCAGGTACGTCGCGGCGGCCGGGAATCCGACCAGGACCGCCGAGTCGATCGCCGGGGCATAGCGGGCCGGGCTGAGGATGCCGGTGACGTAGAACCACTGGCTGCCGGCCGGGCCGGCGATCCAGATCCGCAGGCCGGGGCGGATCCGGTCGATGCCCAGCAGCTGCGCCGTGACGGCGCCGAGCACCGCGACTGGCTCGCGGGCGGTGGCGGCGTTCAGGAACCGGCCCTGCGCGATGCCGGTGCCGGCGGCCGCGGGCAGGCCGAGGGTCGTGGCCGTCACGCTCAGCGCGTTGGTGTTGACCGCGGGGATGTAGGGCGACTTGTAGGCGCTGACCCCGGCGACGATGCCGGTGTCCTGCACGGCGGTGACGCCGGGCAGCCGTCCGATCATGCCCGGCGCCGCGACCGGCAGCTCGGCGGTGCCGCCCGAGGCGGTCTGCCCGTTGGTGACGGTCAGCAGGTTGGTGCCCAGCCGGGCGATCTCGGTCAGCAGCGCCGCCTGGGCGGAAGCGGCCAGGCCGAGGACGGCGACGATCGCGGCGACGCCGATCGCGATGCCCAGCGCCGACAGCCCGGCGCGCAGCTTGCGGGCCCGCAGCCCGGTGCCGGCCAGGGCGGCCAGGTCGGCGAGCCGCAGCCGGGCCGGCGCCGGGGCCGCCGCCCGCCGGGACGCGGTCATGGCGGCCCGTCCCGCGCGGGCCGGCGGTCGGCGATGATGCGCCCGTCCAGCATCTCGATGCGCCGCCGCGCCCGGGCCGCGACCGCGTGATCGTGGGTGATGACGATGATCGTCGTCCCCTGGGCGTTGAGCTCGTCCAGCAGCGCCAGGATCGACGCCCCGGTGCCGGAGTCCAGGTTGCCGGTCGGCTCGTCCGCCAGCACCACCGGCGGCGCGCCCGCCACCGCGCGGGCGATCGCGACCCGCTGCCGCTCGCCCCCCGACAGCTGGGTCGGCCGGGCGGCGGCCCGGTGCCCGAGCCCGACCCGGTCCAGCGCCTCCGTCGCCAGCCGCCGCCGCTGGTCGCGCCGGATCCCGGCATACAGCAGCCCGTCGGCCACGTTGCCCAGCACGGTCTGGTGCTCGGCCAGGAAGAACTGCTGGAACACGAACCCGATCCGGGCGGCCCGCAGGGCCGCCAGTTCCCGGTCCCGCATCCGGGCCGCGTCCATCCCGGTGATGCGCACCGTCCCGGCCGTCGGCTGGTCCAGGGTGCCCATCAGGTGCAGCAGCGTGGACTTGCCTGACCCGGACGGGCCGACCACCGCCACCAGCTCCCCGGCGGCGACGGCCAGGCTCGCCCGATCCAGGGCGGGCACCGGCGGCGAGCCGGGATACACCTTCGACACCCCGTCCAGCTCCAGCACCGGCACCTCGCCGCCGCGGCCCGGTGCCGGCCTCGCGGCAGTCATGAGGCCGGCACCACGACGCGGTCCCCCGGCGCCAGCGCCCCGGTCACCTGCACCAGCCCGGCGGCGTCATCGAAGATGCCGGGCCGGACCGGCACCCAGCGGCGGGTGTTCCGGGGGCCGACGACCTCCACGACGTACCCGCCCGGGGCCCGCGCCAGCAGCGCCCCCACCGGCACCGCCAGCGCGTCGCGGACGGTGGCGGTGGTGATGTTCACGGTCACCGGCGCCTGGTCCAGGGTTCCCGCCGCCTGCGGGTCGGCCAGCGTCACCTGGACCGGGATCGTCGTGGCCGTGCCCCCGCCCGATGGCGACGTGGTCGCGACCGCGCCCACCGCGGATACCGCGCCCGGCGTCGTCGTCCCGTCGGGCAGCGTGACGGTCACCCGGTCGCCGGCCTTCACCTCGCCTTGCTGGGAGACATCCAGCGGGACCGCCACCACGTGCCGGTCGGACGTCGCGGCCAGCACCGGTCCCGCGGCCGGGCCGCCGAGGCTGCCGGTCACCTGGCTGACCCGGATCGCCTCCGGCTCGAACGCCGTCGATCCCAGCGGCAGCGACCCCGCCGGGGCCGCGACCCCCAGCGCCGACTCGAGCTTCGCCACCCCGGCCGCCGTCGCCCAGGAGAAGTAGTCCCGGCCCAGCGCGGAGATCTCCGCGCCATCCGCGTCCCCGAGGGCGACCAGGTCGCGGTTGAGCTGAGTCACGTCCGCTCCGGTCACCCCCTCGGCCAGGCCGCGCCAGGCCGGAACGCGGCCGTACAGCAGCACGACCGGGGACCCGTTACCGGTCCGGTACAGCGCCTGCCCCTGGCGGATCACCTGCCCGGCCGACGGCAGCCCGGTCAGCGTCCCGCCGCCCTGGCCCCGCACCGGGTAGGACCCGGCGTACCCCAGCGTCGCGGTCAGCGGCGTGGTGGCCGCGATGTCCTGCCGGGTCACCGTCGCGGTGGCCGGCCCGGGTGTCCCCGGCCCGGCCCCCGGCGAGGCGGCCGGGGACAGCACCCCGGCCCGCCAGGCCGACACCGCCGCGGCCGCCACCACGGCCACGATGCCCACGGTCACCGCGCGGCCGCGGCTGCGCGACCGGATGGCCGGGCCGGCCGCCCGGGTGAGCCCCTGCTGGCCGGCGTCCGGGCCGCGCGGAATGGGCTCGCTCACTGGCCCTCTCCGTCCCGGCCCCGGCCGGCCCCGGGCCTCATCCGGGCCGCCCCGGCCGCTCCAGCGGCACCCCGATGCCCGCCGGCACCGCGCTGTGGCACTCGTCCATCTTGGTGTCGATCTGCGTGGAGTTCGGGTCGAAGCCGGTGACATGGAGCAGGACAAAGCCCCAGCCGTGCGCGGGATCGTCGGTGGGGTCGGGCCAGGTCGGCACGCCGTGGGAGCGCATGCACTGGGCGAACCGCCGCATCGCGGCCAGGTCCTCCTGCGACTCCGCCTGGGTCGGCTGGCCGCCGTTCGGGAGCAGGTGCGCGCAGGCGTGCTGGGCCGCCTGGTACTGGGAGTTGCTGACCTGGAGTTCCTGCGGGCTGACCTTGGGCAGCCCGTCGGCCAGCGCAGTGCCGGGGGCGGGATCGGGGTACTTCGGCACCCCGTGCGAGCGCATGCAGCCCGCGTAGCTGACTCCTGCGTCGAGGCCCGCCGGTGCTCCGGCCCTCGATGCGCCGCCGGACCCGGCGGCGGGCGGGCTGGCGCTGGTGCTGGCGCTGCACGCCGCCGCCAGCAGGGCCAGGGCGGCCGCGGCGATGACGGCGGCCGCAGCTCGCGTGGCGGCGCCCCGCCGGGCGCCGCCGGGCGGACGGTAAACGGGGTTCATGCCGGCAGTTCTAGTCCCCGGCCGGTGACATCTCCGCTACCGGCGATGTTGCACGGATGTCAGGCCCTCCGTCGCATACTGGCGGGGTGCGGGTGCTGGTGGCCGAGGACCATGTGACCCTGGCCGGGCGGATCGCTCAGGGGCTGGGTCAGGCCGGGATGGCCGTGGACACGGTGCATGACGGCGCGGCGGCGCTGGACGCCGCCGGGCAGACGGCCTACGACGTGATCGTGCTCGACCGCGACCTGCCGGCCGTGCACGGTGACCGGGTGTGCGCCACCCTGGCCGGCCACGGCCCGCGGATCCTCATGCTCACCGCGGCCGCCGGCGTCGATGACCGGGTCGGCGGGCTGGAGCTGGGCGCCGATGACTACCTGCCCAAGCCGTTCGCGTTCGCCGAGCTCGTCGCCCGGGTCCGCGCGCTGGCCCGCCGGGCGCCGTCCGCGCCGCCGGTGCTGTGCCGCGGGGACCTGGTCGTGGACCTGGCCCGGCACCGCGCCCGGCGCGGCGACCGCCCGCTGTCCCTGACCCGCAAGGAGTTCGGGATCCTGGAGACCCTGGTGGCCGCCGACGGGACCGTGGTCAGCGCGGAGGACCTGCTCGAGCGGGTATGGGACGCGCACACCGACCCGTTCAGCAACATCGTCTCGGTCACGATGGCCCGGCTGCGGCGCAAGCTCGGCGACCCGCCGCTGATCGACACGGTAGTGGGCAAGGGGTACCGGATGTGACCCGCCCGCGGCTGACTCTCCGGGCCCGGCTGACCCTGCTGTACACCGGCCTGTTCGCCGGGTGCGGGGCCATCGTCGTGGCCGTCAGCTACCTCCTCGTCGCGCAGCTCGGGACGCCGGGCCAGGGCGGCCGGCCCGCTGCCGGGGTTCCGGCCAGCTTCCTGGCGCAGTGCCGGCACGAGCGCGCGCTCGCCCGCCCTGACCAGGGCATCCTGACCAAGTGCGCCGCGTACCAGCGGATTCTCGGCGAGCAGGACCAGCGCACCCTGACCCTGTCGCACCTGCTGCAGTACTCGCTGATGACGCTGGCCGTGGTCATCGCCCTGGCCGCCGTCCTCGGCTGGGTCTTCTCCGGGCGGGCGCTGCGCCCCGTGCACCTGATCACGACGGCCGCCCGCGGCGCGTCCGAGCACAACCTGTCGGCGCGGATCGCGCCGACCGGTCCCCGCGACGAGCTGCGCGAGCTGGCCGAGACGTTCGACGCGATGCTCGGCCGGCTCCAGGCCGCGTTCGAGGGCCAGCAGCGGTTCATCGCCAACGCCTCCCACGAGCTGCGCACCCCGCTCGCCGTGATGCGCGCCACCGTCGACGTCGTGCTGGCCAAGGCCGACGCCACGCCCGGTGACCTGCGCGGCATGGGAGCCGACATCCGCACCGCGGTCGATCACGCCGAGCACCTCATCAGCGCCCTGCTCATCCTCGCGCGCAACGAGCGCGGGCTCACCGTGCGCGAGGAGGTCGACCTGGCCACGGCCGCCGAGGACGTCCTCGACACCGCCGGCCTGGACAGCACGCGGGTGCACGCGGCGCTGGAGCCCGCCGTCATCTCGGGCGACCCGGTGCTGGCCGGGCGCCTCATCGCCAACCTGGTCGACAACGCGGCCCGGTACAACACCGCCGCCGGTGACATCTGGATCAGGACGGGCAGCGTGGCGGGCAGCAGCCGGCTGACCGTGGCCAATACCGGGCCGGTCATCAGCCCGGCCGACGCCGACCGTATCTTCCAGCCCTTCGAGCGGCTGCACGAGCGCACGTCCCACGACGGTTCCGGGCTCGGCCTGGCCATCGTCGCGTCCATCGCCGCCATCCACGGCGGCACGGCCACGGCCCGCCCCCGCGCCGACGGCGGCCTGTCCGTCACGGTCACCATCCCCGCGGCGGGCATCCCGGCCGGAGGCACCGGGCTCGAGGTCACCGGGCCGCCGGGCGCGCCGGGCCGGGGCTGACTCAGGCCCGCCTCCGTCCGGGATCACCGGGACCCGGCGGGCTGGCCCCCGCGGGCTCAGGGCTCGTCGCCGGCGGCGCGCTCCTGCTCCTCGATCAGCCGCCGGGTGAACTGCTTGGCCGGCATCTCGGCCAGGCCGAGGAAGGTCTCGGTCCGCTGCACGCCGGGAATCTTCCAGACCTGCTCGAACATCAGCGTCCGCAGGTGAGCGTGGTCCCGGAGCCGGACCCTGGCCAGCATGTCCATCGACCCGGCCACGACGGCGACGTCCTCCACCTCGGGGAGCGCGTGCAGGGCGCGCAGCACGCCGCCCAGGTTGGCGGTCGCGGTGATGGCCAGGTAGGCCAGCAGCGGGTACCCGGCCGCCGACCAGTCGATGTCCACGGTGTAGTGGCGGATGACGCCGGCCCGCTCGAGCCGGGCCAGCCGGACCCCGACGGCCGGCGCGGACATGCTCAGCTCGCGGCCCAGCTTGCGCTGGCTGACCCGGGCGTCGGCGGCCAGCAGCGCGAGCAGGCGGCGGTCCACGCCGTCGAGCGGGACGGGCGGCCGCGGCGTGCCCACCGCGGTGCCCAGCTCGGCCAGCGGGCCGGGCGCCCCCGCCCCCGGATCAGCGGCCGGGGACTCAGGCCCGGCCGGCGCGGGCTCGGGCTGGTCATCGGTGGCGGCCAAGCTGGGCGCTCCCTAGGTAATCGCGGCAGATGACGTGACGCGCTGCAGGCGCCTGGCCCCGGAACCCGTCAGCCCCGGGTGTGCGCGCCAGCGGGGCCGGCGTGCCTGGCGGATTCCGGTGCCGAGGGTATCGCGCATGCCGCTCTGCTCTTACCCGGAACCGGGAACGTCCGGACCGCCGGCCACGGCCGGCTCCGCGGCCAGCTCGTCCGCGAAATGGCAGGCCGACCAGTGCTGCGGCGCGATCAGGCGCAGGGCCGGCGCCTCGGCCGAGCAGACCGGGCGGGCCAGCGGGCACCGCGGGTGAAACCGGCAGCCCGGCGGCGGCGCGGTGGAGCTGGGCACCTCGCCGGGGATCGGCGCCTGCAGGCGGCCTCGCTCCCGGCGCGGGTCAGGCCGCGGCGCGGCCTGCATCAGGGCGCGGGTATAGGGGTGCAGCGGCCGGGCGTAGATGGCGTCCCGGGGGGCGGTCTCGACGACCTGGCCGAGGTACATGACGGCGACGTCGGTGGCCACCCGCCGCACGACCCCGAGGTCATGGCTGATGAACAGGTAGCTCACGCCCAGCCGGTGCTGCAGGTCGCGCATCAGGTTCAGGATCTGGGCCTGGACCGACACGTCGAGCGCCGAGGTGGGCTCGTCGGCCACGATGACCTCGGGTCCCGGGGCCAGCGCCCGGGCGATGTTGACCCGCTGCCGCTGCCCGCCGCTCAGGTGCGTGGCCTGCTCGTCCATCATCTCGGGGCCGAGGCCGACCTGGAGCAGCAGTTCCGCGACCCGGTCGCGCAGCTCCGCCCGGCGGGCCAGCTTGTGCACGATGAACGGCTCGGCCAGCGTGTCGGCCAGCGTGTACCGCGGGTTGAGCGAGTTCAGCGAGTCCTGGAAGACCATCTGGATCCGGCGCCGCACCGGCGTGAAGGCCCGCTCGGTCATCGCGGCGATGTCCTCGCCGCCGAAGATCACCTCGCCGCTGGTCACCGGCTCCAGCCGGACCAGGCTCTTGGCCAGCGTCGTCTTCCCGCTGCCCGACTCCCCGACCAGGCCCAGGGTGGCGCCGCGGCGCAGGGTCAGGCTGACGCCGTCGACCGCCCGCACCGGCGGCCCGCCGTGCCCGAGCAGGCCCGGCGCCCGGTAGTGCACCCGCAGGTCGCGGATCTCCAGCAGCGGCGCCCCGGCGGCGGAGTCGTCGGCCGGGCCGGCCGCGGCCGCCTTAGCCGGCGCTGCCTCAGGCCGCGCCGCGGCCGAGTCGCTCGCCAAGGTTCACCTCCGGTCCCAGCCAGCACGCCGCGCGGTGGGCCGGCCCGCGCTGCTCCAGCGGCGGCCGCTGCCCGCACTGGTCGAAGGCGTAGCCGCAGCGGGGGGCGAATACGCAGCCCGGCGGCACGGCCCGCATGTCGGGCGGCTGGCCGGCGATCCCGATGAGCTCGGCGTCCGGGTCCGGCGCGGTGTCGGGGATGGAGGCCAGCAGGCCCGCGGTGTACGGGTGCGCGGGACGCTCGAAGATCTCCAGGGCGTCGCCCTGCTCGGCCAGGAACCCGCCGTACATGACCAGCACGTCGTCGGCCAGGCCGGCCACGACGCTCAGGTCATGGCTGACCAGGACCAGGGAGATGCCCAGCTCGGTGGTGAGGTTCTTGAGCAGCTCCAGGATCTGGGCCTGCACGCTGACGTCGAGCGCGGTGGTCGGCTCGTCGGCCAGCAGCACCTTCGGCTCGCACGCGATGGCCATCGCGATGACCACGCGCTGGCGCATGCCCCCGCTGAACTCGTGCGGGTAGGCCCTCAGCTGCCGCCGCGGCGCCGGGATGCCGACCCGGCCGAGCAGCTCGGCGGCCCGCTCGGCGGCCTCCCGGCGGCCCAGCCCCAGGTGCAGCCGCAGCGGCTCGGCGACCTGGGCGCCGATGGTGCGGACCGGGTTCAGCGCGGCCATCGGGTCCTGGTAGACCAGCCCGATGCCGCGGCCCCGGACCTTGCGGATCTCCGGCTCGCTCAGGGTGAGCAGCTCCCGGCCGTCCAGCTGGACCGAGCCGGCCACCCGGGCCGAGCGGGGCAGCAGCCGCAGCAGCGACAGGCAGGTCACGCTCTTGCCCGAGCCCGACTCGCCCACGATCGCGACCGTCTGGCCCCGCTCGACCGAGAAACTGACCCCGTTCACCGCGTGCACCGTCGCGTGCTCGGTGGCGAACCGCACGCTCAGGTCGGTGACCGTCAGGGTGGGGCTCATGGCCGCCCGGCGAAGTCGTTCCGGTGGACCACGCCGTCCTTCATCACGAACCGGACGTTCTCCATCGCGCCGATGCCGGCCACCGGGTCACCCGCCACCACGATGACGTCGGCGATCCGGCCGACCTCCAGCGTCCCGATCTCGGGGTCCAGGCCGAGGTTGTAGGCCGCCGTCTTCGTCGCCGCGACGATCGCGGCCATCGGCTCCAGCCCGTACTCGACCATCAGCCCCATCTCGGTGGCCATGAGGTCGTGCGAGTTGAACGGCGTGCCCGCGTCGGTACCGGCCGCGATCTTCATGCCCGCCCGCACCGCCGCGCCGAAGCTCTCCCGGTGGTGGCCGGACTCGCTCTCGGCCTTCTCCACGACCCAGTCCGGGATGCGCCCGGTGCCGCCGTTGTCCACGATCCGGTTCACCGCGATCAGGGTCGGGACCAGCACCGTGCCGTGGTCGATGGCCAGCTGCAGGGCCTCGTCGTCCAGGTAGAAGCCGTGCTCGATGGAGTCGATGCCCGCCCGGATGGCGTTCTTGATGCCGCCGTTGCCGATCGCGTGGCACGCCGCCCGCTTGCCCGCGTTGTGCGCCTCGCGCGCCACCTGCTCCAGCTCGTCCTGCTGCAGCGCGGTCTGGGTCGGGACCACGCCGGGGGTCAGCACGCCGCCGGTGGCCATGGCCTTGATGAAGTGCGCACCGCCCTTCAGCTCGGCGCGGGTCGCGCCGCGCACCCCGTCCGGCCCGTCCGCCTCGCGGCCGATGAAGTGGCCGTGCCCGCCGGTCATGGTGATGACCCGGCCCGCCGCCCGGATTCGCGGGCCGGTCACCATGCCGTCCTCCACCGCCCTGGCCAGGTCGATGGCGATGCCGCTGGCCGCGCCGCAGTCCCGTACCGAGGTCACCCCGGACTCGAGGGTGAGCTGCAGGTTCTGGTAGCCGCGCAGCGCCGCGATGGTGACCGAGTCGCGCGCCGCCTGGCCGAACAGGTCGGGCGAGCCGTCGTTGGCCAGGTGCACGTGGCAGTTGATCAGCCCCGGCAGCACCGTCCCGCCGCCGCCGTCGACCGCGCCGTCCGCCGCGCCCTCGGGCAGCTGCGCCTCGGGGCCGATCCAGGTGATGCGCTTGCCCTCGCTGATCAGGGCCGAGCCGGGCACCGGCGCGGCGCCGGTGCCGTCGATCAGGGTCACGTTGCGGATCACCACGGGGCGATCGTCTTCAGCCACGAAACGGGCTCCTTCCGGGAACTGACCCGCTCAGCGGGCGGGCGGCCTACTTGTAGGACAGGGTCGAGTAACGCAGGGTCTGGGCCTGGTGCCGGTCGTGGCCGTAGATCATCTGGGCGTTCTCCTGGCCGGCCCGGTCCCGCAGGGCCAGCGCGCTGACCCGGGCCGTGGCCGGGTCGGCCTGCCCGTCCCACGCGTCGTGGTCGTAGTTCTCCTGGCAGTAGACGGCGTCCCCGGTGATGAGCAGGTTGCCGGTCTCGGGCAGCCGGAGCAGCACCGACTGGTGCGCCGGGGCGTGGCCGGGCGACGGGATGACCTCCACGCCGGGGAACAGGGCGGCCGCGCCGTCGGTCAGCTCGTAGCTCAGGCCGGGCAGGTTCCAGTACTGGTGCGGGAACCCCGCCGGGTTGTTCTTGGCGTACTCGTAGTGCTCGCGCTGCACGAAGAACTTCGAGTCCTTGAGCATGTCGTTGTTGCCCGCGTGATCGAAGTGCAGGTGGGTGTTGATCACGTAGGTGATGTCGGCGGGCGCGATGTCCAGCTCGGCCAGCCGCCACAGCAGGCTGTCCTCCCGCCGCATGTCCGGGACCAGCAGGTCGGCCAGCGGCTGGCCGCGCCAGGTGGCGTCCGGGTCCTTGATGTGGATCCGGTTCATGCCCGTGTCGACCAGGACCAGCTCGTCATTGTCGAGCCGGATCAGGTAGGCCGGCACCGGGATGTGGATGCGCTTGCCGTCGGCCACTCCGGGCGCGATGACCTCGTAGTTACAGCAGCAGCCGCCGAGCGGCAGAATGAAGAGCTCCATCATCCCTCTCCCGCGATCAGTTGGGTGGTGTCCTTGAGCTTGGTCCGCGAGTGGCGCAGCCGGTCCGGGTCGGTCATGCTGGCCAGGAAGTCGCCCAGGTAGTTGGCGACCAGGATCGTCACCGTGATGGCGATGCCCGGCGCGGCCGAGATCCACCACGCCTGGCCCAGGTACTGAACGCCCGCCGACAGGTCCGCGCCCCAGTCCGGCGACGGCGGCCGGATGCCGAAGCCGAGGAAGTCCAGCGTCGCGGCCAGCAGCGTCGTCCAGCCGATGGCGCTGGAGATGACCACGATCAGCTCGCTGCCCAGTACCGGGAGCACGTGCCGCCGGACGATGCGCAGCGGGCTGCACCCCACCGCCTTGGCCGCCGCGATGTAGTCCTGGGTGCGGATCGACTTGGTCGGCCCGTACACCACGCGGGCGAAGATCGGCGTGTAGGAGATGCCGACGGCCAGCACCACGGTCGTCACGCCCGGCCCGAGGATGGTCACCACGACCAGCGCCAGCAGCAGGCCGGGGAAGGCCAGCAGCACGTCCATGACCCGCATGACCACGCCGCTCGGCCACCGGGTCAGGTAGCCGGCCAGGATGCCGAGCGGCGTGCCGATGGCCGCCGCCAGCGCGGTCGCGAGCACGGCGGTGACCAGCGTGTGCCGCGCCCCGAAGATGGTCCGGCTGAGCACGTCCCGGCCGAGCTGGTCGGTGCCGAACAGGTGATGCGCGCTGGGGGCCAGCTGGCTGCCGCCCACGATCGCGGCGGGCGCCGCGATGGGCAGCAGGGGGGCCAGCAGCGCCAGCAGGACCAGCAGCAGCGCGGCCACGGCGGCGATGAAGCCGAGCGGGTCGCGCCGGGCGGCCAGCTTGAAGCGGGCCGCCAGCACGCGCCCGGAACTGTGCCGGGGCGCGCGCGCCGGCGCGGCCGGCCCGGCCTGCGCGGCGGAGTGGGCTCCGGCCGGCTGGGCTCCGGCCGGCTGGGCTCCGGCGGGCTGGCCGGTCACCGCGACCAGCTCCGCCGGATCCGGGGATCGAGCAGCCCGTGGGCCACGTCGACCAGCAGGTTGACCACCAGGTAGACGACCGCCACGAGCAGCACGACGCCCTGGATGGAGGGGATGTCCTTCTCCTGGATCCGGGACACCAGGAAGGCGCCCAGGCCGGGCCGGCCGAAGATGACCTCGATGGCCACGGCCCCGGCCAGCAGGTAGCCGAACTGGAGCCCGACGATCGTGACCGTCGAGCCGACCGCGTTGCGCATGGCGTGCTGCCACAGCAGCCGCCACTCGGACAGGCCCTTGGCCCGCGCGACGATCATGAATGGCCGCTCGTAGACCTCGATCAGGTTGTTGCGCAGCAGCCGGGCGATGATCGCGGCGAAGCCCCAGCCGAGCGCGATCGACGGCAGGATCAGGGCCTTGACCGACCCGGTGCCGAGCGCGGGCAGGACGCGGAGCTTCACCGCGAACAGCAGCACGAGCAGGATGGCCAGCCAGAAGTACGGGATCGCGACGCCGAGGACGGCGACCCCGGTGGCCACCTTGTCGGTGACGCCGCCCGGCCGCACGCCCGCCACGATGCCGAGCGGGATGCCCACCCCGAGCGCCACGACGAGCCCGCCCAGGGCCAGGTTGACCGTGTACGGGAGCTGGCTGCTGATCTCCGCGACCACCGTCTGGTTCGAGCTGTAGGAGTAGCCGAGGTTCCCGTGCAGCAGCTGGACCAGGTAGTTCCCGTACTGGGAGAAGATCGAGCCGCTCAGGCCCAGCTGCTTGTCCAGGTTGGCGACCTGCTGGGGTGTCGCGTTTGAGCCGAACAGCAGGATCTGCGCCGGGTTGCCGGGGATCAGGTGCAGGATCGAGAACACCAGCACCGTGATGCCGAACAGGACGGGCACGACCATCAGCAGCCGCCGGAGGATGAACTGGGTCACGGGCGCTCGCCGCGGGTCAGGCGGTGGCCGCGTGGAACAGCGGCTGCCCGGTAGTGGAGAACTTGATCCCCCTCACGGTCGGCTGGGTCACGACGATGCTCTCCAGGTTGTAGATCGGCACGATCGTCGCCGACTGGGCCAGGGTCAGCGCGATGGCCTCGTACTTCGAGGTGCGCGAGGCCAGGCTGACGTCCTCGTTGGCGGCCGCGATGGCCTTGTCGATGGCCGGGTTGTCGTAGTGCTCCCAGTTGAATCCGGCCTTGATCTGCCCGGAGTTGAAGACCGAGTTGAACAGGTACGGATCCACGTCGTAGTAGAACCAGTCGGCCAGGTTGTGCTTGCCCTGGTTGTAGGTGGTGCCCACGGCCGGGAAGGCCTGGTCGGTGATCGTCACCTTGAAGCCGACCGTGGCCAGCTGGGCCTGCATGAGCTGGGAGATGCCGTCGAACCCGAAGTTGGCGATGTTGATGAACTCCAGGGCCAGCGGCTGGCCGTTCCGCGACCGCGCGCCGCCCGAGCCCTTCTTCCACCCTGCGCCGTCCAGCAGCTGCCCGGCCTTGACCGGGTTGAAGCTGTACAGCGCCTCGTTCGTGTTGTAGCCGGGCGTGGCCGGGGTCAGCACGCTGTCGGCCACCGAGTACAGCCCCTTGAACAGCGTGCCGATGATCGACTTGGCGTCGGTCGCGTACTCGATGGCCTGCCGCACCGCCAGCTCGTCGGTCGGCGGCTTCTGCGCGTTGATCATGATGCAGTACGGCATGCCGGTGGACAGCGCCGTGAGCTTCTTCTTGCCGGCGCTGACCGCCGAGGTCACGTCGCCGGGATTAAGGTTCTGGGCGATCTGGATCTCGTTCGTCGTCAGCGCGTTGGCCTGCGACGAGGGGTCAGGCAGGATCCGGAACGTGATCTGGTCCAGCTTGGCCGGGCCGCTGCCCAGCGGTGCCGGGCCCCACGCGTAGTCGGGGTTGCGCACCACTGTGACGTGGTCGTTCTCCACGAACTGCTTGAAGATGAACGGCCCCGTTCCGACAGGATGGGTGTCGTAGCCGGTGCCGTATTTCTGCAGTGCGGCCGGTGACGAGATGGCCATCGTGGGCTGGGTCATCTCGTTCACGAAGGCGGCGTTGGCGGCCGAGAAGATGACCTGCACGGTGTCCTGGTCGACGACCTTGGTCTCCTGGTACGGGCCGAGCGCGCCGATGGCCGACAGGGACTTGGTCTTCGGGTCGACGATGTGGTCGAACGAGGCCTTGACCGCGGCCGCGTTGAACGGGGTGCCGTCGTGGAACTTGACGCCCTTGCGCAGCTTGAAGGTGTAGGTCTTGGCGTCGGGCGAGACGGTGTAGCTCTCGGCCAGGCCCGGGTGGTAGGCGGGGTCGCCGGGGAACTTCCACATCAGGGTGTCGAAGACCGCGTACAGGACCTGCGAGACGGTGACCAGGCCGGTCTGGCCCGGGTCGAGCGAGTCGGGGTTCTGGAAGACGCCGACCGACAGCGTCTTGGTCCCCTTGGCCGTGCCCGCCGGGGTCGCGCTCTCCGAGCAGGCGGCCAGCCCGCCCAGCAGCCCGAAGGCCCCCAGGCCCGCGGCGCCGCCCAGGAACGCGCGGCGGTGCAGGATCGGCGATCCGCTTCCGGGCATAGCTGAATTCCCCACCATGATCGTTCCTGTTCTGCCCGGCCGCGTGCTACCGAGGCTGCAATGGCGCCCAGGGCACATCGCCGTGCCTAACGAACGCTCTGCCAAGAGTCGTCGGGGTACTCACTTGATAGGTGAAATTAGCTCCGACCTACCTGTATGTCAATAGATCTTGGTCATAAGCAGCACAAGTGGTACCTGCGCCGGCCAGTTCCCGTTAACGCGCTGGCCGCTGCAGGGGCAGGAGCGCCGGCCGGTCCGGGCCCAGCGTGACCTGGTACGGCTCGCGCGGGCCGCCCGGCGCCAGGCCTCAGCCGGCCTCTTGCGCCGGGCCGGCCGGCCGCAGCAGGTAGGCCAGCGTGGCCGACCGGGCCTCGCGCGCGATCACGTCCAGCCGGAGGCTGGGGGTGTAGCGCGCGCTCCGCCGGGCGTAGCCGAGGAACAGGCCGTCGATGATGCTGAGCCCGACCTCAGCGGCCAGGTCCAGGCCGTCGTGGGCGACCCGGCTCCGGTCCCGTTCCAGCCCGCGCCGGAAGCAGGCCAGCTTGAGCCGGTGGGTGGCCCGGGCGCGGACGACCATGACGCCGTCGGAGGCGGTCATGAACGCGCCGATCTCGCGGGCTCGCCGTCGCATGTGGTCGTGCATGACGCCGACCATGGCCGCGGCCGCGCCCTCGACGGTGGCCGGCGCCTCGTCCATCCGGGCTGCCATCCGGACGTCGAACTCGGTCAGCGTGCGGTCCTGCGTGGCGCGCAGCAGATCGCTCTTGTCGGCGTAGTACCGGTAGATGGACCCGACCGACACCCCGGCCTGCTCCGCGACCTGCTGCATGGTGATTCCGCTGGGGCCCGTACCGGAGTTCAGCAGCGTCCCGGTCGCCTCCAGGATCCTCGCCACCACGTCCCGGCTGCGGCGAGGATCCTGGAGGCGACCGGGACGCTGCTGAACTCCGG
>DASYBB010000241.1:0-71392 GCA_036501025.1 Streptosporangiaceae bacterium | reverse complement strand
TCCATGCGGGCCGAGGACCGGCGGAATGCTGAGTCGGCGGGGTCTGGGTGATCGGCAGGAGGGTTCGTTCATGATCCCGCAGGATTTGGCATAGCGGAGTGTGCAAAAACCTGCGGGATCATGGAACCACCTCTGGCGAAGCGGTATTTAGGGGTTGCCCGGACGGCTGGACGGTGCCCCTCTGGTCGCCGGCGTAAGGCCAGTCACGTCTGTATCAGCCGAAGCCCTGATGGGGTCGGCGTGGTGGATTAGACATCGGCGGACCCAGGCGGCGGCGCGAAGGCGGCCGCGCCGGCTGGGGCATGATGGGTGGCGGGGCGAGGAGGTGCTGGGGTTGAGCACTGTGGATGCGGATGTGGAGATCGCTGAGGTTCCTGTTGTTGACGACGGGGCCCAGGTTACTGAGGCGCGGATTGCGCGGGTGGGGGACATCACGGTGCGGCGGCTGATGCCGCTGCGGGCGCGGCGGAGCGTCGGGGCGTGGTGCTTCGTGGATCACTACGGGCCGATGTCGGTGGACGGGCTGGCGGGGATGCAGGTGCCGCCGCATCCGCACATCGGGCTGCAGACGGTGACCTGGCTGCTGCGGGGGGACGTGCTGCACCGGGACAGTCTTGGCAGCGAGCAGATGATCCGGCCCGGACAGCTCAACTTGATGACGGCCGGGCGCGGCATCGCGCATGCGGAGGAGTCGCCGGCCGAGCGGGACCCGCAACTGCACGGGGTGCAGCTCTGGGTGGCGCTGCCGGACGCCAGCCGGCAGGCGGACCCGGCCTTCGAGCATCATGCCGAGCTGCCGGCCACGCGGGTGGGCGGGTTCGCGATCACGGTGTTCATGGGCGAGCTGGCGGGTGCCCGGTCGCCGGCTACGGCGTTCTCCCCGATTGTGGGCGCCGAGTTGGCGGCTGACGGGCCGGCCCGGGCGAGCCTGCCGCTCGACCCGGCCTTCGAGCATGTCATTTTCGTGGCCGATGGCGCGGCGGAGATCGGCGACGTGCGGCTGCAGCCGGGCCGGCTGCTGTACCTGGCGCCGGGACGCGAGCAGGCCAGCGTGGCGGCGGCCGGGGACAGCCGGCTGTTCCTGCTCGGCGGGGTACCACTCGGGGAGCCCTTGCTGATGTGGTGGAACTTCGTGGCCCGCACGCCGGAGGAGATCACGGCGGCTGCGGCGGCGTGGCGGGCGGACCGGTTCGGCACGGTGGGCGGCTACCGCGGGGAGCGGCTCGCCGCGCCGCCGCTGGATGCCATCCACCTCCGGGCGCCGCGGCAGTAGCGGACGCGCCCCGGCAGTAGCGGACCAGCCGCGGCAGTAGCGGACCAGCCTGGCAGTAGCGGACCAGCCTGGCAGTACGGGACCAGCCGCGGCAGTAGCGGACGCGCCCCGCCAGTAGCAGACCAGCCCCGCAGTAGCAGACCAGCCCGGGCAGTAGCGGACTAGCCGCGGCAGTAGCGGACTAGCCGCGGCAGTAGTGGACTAGAGGCCCGCTGACTGGTATTACGGCAGGCCAGGGGCGTGCTATAGCGCGGCGACGGGGTCCGTTGGAGCGACCGGGATCACATTGCCGACAATACCGACCGAAACGAGTGCTTGAGGGTTGGCGGCGGGCCTCCGGGTATAGACATACGAGGAACCTATGTCCTATTAATTAGATCGGAAAGCATTTTTAACCTCCCCTGGACCTTAGGGAGCCGACGCCGTGGCGCTGCCAGACTTCTTCATCGCGGGCGTCCCGAAGGCCGGTACGACAGCCCTGCATGCGGCCCTCGCCCGGCATCCGGCGCTGTACATGTCAGCGGTCAAGGAGCCGAAGTTCTTCTTGACGGACGGACCGCCGCCCGCCCAGGGCGGCCCGGGTGACGCGAAGACCTACCGCGAGCATGTGTGGCGGCGGGCCGACTATGAGGGCTTGTTCGATGCCGCCTCGGCGGGGCAGCTGCGGGGCGAGTCGACGCCGTTTTACCTGCACAACCGGGATGCGCAGCGGCGGATCCGGGAGCAGGTTCCGCACGCGAAGCTGATCGTGGTGCTCCGCGACCCGGTGGAGCGGGCGCACTCGAACTGGACCCACCTGTGGTCGGCCGGACTGGACCCGATCGATGATGTGGTCCGGGCGTGCGCGGACGAGGAGCGGCGGGTTGCGGCCGGCTGGGCCGAGTTCTGGCAGTACACCGGGCTCGGCCGGTACGGGGAGCAGCTGCGGGACCTGTACGGGCTGTTCCCCCGCGAGCAGGTCCTGGTGTTCCGCTACCGCGCGCTGATCCAGAACCCGGTCAAGGCGCTGGACCGGGTGTGCGGCTTCCTCGGGGTCCCGCAGGGGATCCTGACTGAGCTGCCGCGGGAGAACGTCACCGCCCACCCGGATCCGACCTGGCGGTATCGCGCCGTGGCACGGATGCTGCGGACCGGGCACTCGATGACGGCCACGCTGCCGGGGCACGCCGGGTCGGGCGTGATGGATCACCTGGAGCGCATCCTCCAGCAGGACGCCGCACCGCGGCAGCCCTTGACCTGGGAACAGCGGCAGGCCCTGCTGCCTCGCTTCGAGGCCGATATCCGGCTGCTGGAATCGGTCACCGGAGATGACTTCAGTGACTGGCTGGCCCCGCGCGGCGCCTCCGGAGGCCTGGTCGGCGCCCGGCCGACCGGGCAGCGGCAGGCCCGCAACGGGCGGCCGCGGGCGTACTAAAGACCAGCGGCCCGGGACACATTTGGCCAGCACAAAGGCCCCGCCGTCGCCAGCCTACGACGACGGGACCGCGCTCAGCCTAGCGCAGCTCAGTGCGCAGCTCGTGGGAGCCGTCGGCCCTGGTGAGCTCGTAGTAGAGCCGCTCCCGGCCGTCCTCCAGAGCCACGATGCTGACGTAGCGCAGGCCTCCGGCGCCCTGCGCGGACTGGGCGACCGGCTCCCGGCCGACGGCCGTAAGGGCGGCCGGGTCGGCGCCCCGGGCCAGGCCGGTGCGCTCCTCGTAGTTCTCCTGCGCGGTGGCCCGGCCGTCGTAATAGGCGAAGACGCCGCGGGGGGTGAACCAGGCCGAGCTGATGCGGACGCCGCGTGCGTCCCACTCGCCGCTGCGGCGGTTCAGCGCGACGCCGTGCCAGGTCCAGTCGAGCCCGTCCGGGCTGGTCGCGTACTCCGTGACCATCTGGTCGGCCTGGTCCGGGCCGCCGCCGAGCGGGTGGACCGAGGCCCACAGGTGCCAGGTGCCGTCCCGGTACATGATCACGGGGTCCTTGACGGCCCGGGTGGCATCGCCGGGCAGGACGGTCCGGCGGGTGGCGGGGTCGAAGGAGGCTGGGTCGGCCGCCTCGAGGACCTCCACCCGCCAGTGCTTGGTGCCGTAGGTGGCGCAGCTCAGGTACAGCCGCCACCGGCCGTCGGGCAGGTCGACGAGGACGGGCCGCTCCAGCGACTCGGCGTTCATCTGCTCCTTGGTGATGGTCAGGACCGGGTCAAAGTGCACGCCGTCGGCCGACCGCGCGACCGTGATCGCGTAGCCCCGGCCCGCCCCGATGGGGCGCCGCAGCCGGTAGGCCAGGAAGATCTCGCCGCCCCGCCGGATGGCGCTCGGGGCGCCGACCCAGTTCCCGGGGCCGGTCCCGGGCGGCGCGACGGCCAGCACGGACTGCTCGGGCCGGGGCGGCGCGATGCCCGCCAGGTCGGCGTCAAACGGCTGGTCAAGCGTCTGGGTGACGCCGCCGGCCACCGCTCCCTGGTCGCTGATCACTAGCAGAACAATAGGACACCGTGATCGCTGCCTGCGCCCGGGTCGGATCCCGGCCAAGGTCTATTTAACTAACCAAGTTTAGTGTTAGATTCAGAACGGGGCTGCACGCAACAGCAAGGGAGCTGATCATGACCGGGACGTACGTGATCGTCGGAGCGGGCCTGGGCGGGGCCAAGGCCGCGGAGACGCTGCGCGCGGAGGGCTTCGACGGTCCGGTCATCCTGGTGGGCGAGGAGACCGAGCGGCCCTACGAGCGGCCGCCGCTGTCCAAGGACTACCTGCTCGGCAAGGCCGACCGGGACGCGGTCTACGTCCATCCGGCCGACTGGTACGCGCAGCACGACGTGGACCTGCGCCTCGGCGAGACGGTCGCGGCAATCGACCCGGCCGCGCACGAGGTGAGCCTGGCCGGCGGCGGCCGCGTCGGGTACGAGCGGCTGCTGCTGACGACCGGGTCGACGCCGCGGCCGCTGCCGGTCCCCGGCGCGGACCTGGACGGCGTGCTGTACCTGCGCCGCCTGGGCGACAGCGACCGGCTCAAGGCGGCGTTCGCGGCGGCCGGCCGGGTCGTGGTGATCGGCGCCGGCTGGATCGGCCTGGAGACCGCCGCCGCGGCCCGGGCGGCCGGCGCCGGGGTGACCGTGCTGGAGACGGCGGAACTGCCGCTGCTGCGGGTGCTCGGTCCCGAGGTCGCGCAGGTCTTCGCCGACCTGCACCGCGAGCACGGCGTGGACCTGCGCTGCGGCGTGAAGGTCGCCGCGATCACCGGCCGCGATGGCCGCGTGGCGGGGGTGGAACTGTCGGACGGCAGCGTGATCGGTGCCGACGTGGTCATCGGGGCCGTGGGCATCACGCCCAACGTCGGGCTGGCGGTCGCGGCGGGCCTGGCCGAGGCAAACGGCATCCAGGTCACCGCCGCGCTGCGGTCGAGCGACCCGGACATCTTCGCCGCGGGCGACGTGGCCAGCGCCTTCCACCCGGTGCTGGCCCGGCACATCCGGGTCGAGCACTGGGCCAACGCGCTGAACCAGCCGCAGGCGGCGGCGCGGGCCATGCTGGGCCAGAAGGTCAGCTACGAGCGGATGCCGTACTTCTTCACCGACCAGTACGACCTGGGCATGGAGTACTCCGGATACGTGGATCCCGGGCATTACGAAACGGTTGTCTTCCGCGGCGATGTCCCGGGGCGGGAGTTCATCGCCTTCTGGCTCGGGGCCGGCGGCCGCGTGCTGGCCGGGATGAACGTCAACGTCTGGGACTCGACCGAGGCCATCCAGGCCCTGGTCCGGGCGCGCACCGCGGTGGACCGCAGGGCCCTGGCCGACCCGGCGACGCCGCTGACCGAACTGGCCTGACCCGACGGCGGGCCGCGGTAGCCAACGGCGCTGGCTTGGACGTAGCGTCGGAGGCGACAGCGGAGGTTCCCGATGGACGCCGGTGACGAGCACGTCCAGGTCACTGGCCGCAGCGAGATCGCGGCCGGGGTGGTCGGCCTGACGCTGGCCCGGCCCGGCGGCGGGCGGCTGCCGGACTGGACGCCGGGCTCGCACATCGACCTGATCCTGCCGACCGGGGCGGTCCGCCAGTTCTCGCTGTGCGGTGACCGCTGGGATCCGTATGCCTACCAGGTGGCCGTGCTGCGCGAGCCGGGCGGCCGGGGCGGGTCGCAGTACGTGCACGACCGGCTGGCCGTGGGCGACGTGGTCGGGTTCGGCGGGCCGCGCAACAACTTCCCCCTGGTGCCGTCCGAGCGCTACCTGTTCATCGCGGGCGGGATCGGCATCACCCCGCTGCTGCCGATGATCGTGCAGGCCGACCGGCTGGGCGCGGACTGGGAGCTGGCCTACTGCGGCCGGAGCCGGGCGTCCATGGCGTTCGCGGACCAGCTGGCGGGCCACGGCCGCCGGGTCCGCATCCTGGCCGCCGACGACCCCGGCCCCGCCGAAGCCGGTCCCAGCGGCGCCGGCCCCGCCCCCCGCCGCCTGGCCGTCGCGGCCGAGCTGGCCGCCCACGACCCGGCGCGGAAGGTCTACTGCTGCGGCCCGGCCGGGCTGCTGGCCGACGCCGAGCACGCCGCCCGCGCCTGGCCCGCCGGAACCCTGCGCACCGAGCGGTTCGCGGCCCGCGAGCTCGGCGCACCGGCCCGGGACACGCCGTTCGAGGTGTACCTGCTGCGCTCAGGCAAGGTCGTCAGCGTGCCGCCCGGGATCAGCGTGCTGGAGGCCGTGTCCGCCGCGGGCAGCCGCATCCTGTCCTCGTGCCGGCAGGGCCTGTGCGGCACCTGCGAGACCGCCGTCGCCGCCGGGACCCCCGACCACCGGGACTCGATCCTGGGGGACGACGAGCGTTCCGGCGGGGACTGCATGTTTGTCTGCGTCTCGCGCTCGCTGTCCGACCGCCTGGTGCTGGACCTGTAAAGACGAGGAGCCCGGCATGACGATGACCGGCACCAAGCCGCCGCCCGCCAGCGCGGCCGACCCGTTCGGGCCGGGCGCGCTGGAGGACCCGGCCCCGCTGCACGCCGCGCTGCGCGACGCCGGGCCGGTGGTGCACCTGACCGCGCTGGACGTCTACGCGCTCGGGCGCTACGAGCAGGTGCACGCCGCGCTCACCGACTGGCAGCGGTTCCAGTCCGGCGCCGGCGTCGGGCTGAGCAACTTCCGGTACGAGCAGCCGTTCCGGCCGCCGAGCCTGCTGCTGGAGGCCGACCCGCCGCGGCACGACGCGCCGCGGGCCCTGCTGTCCGCGATCCTGTCGGCCCGCTCGCTGCGGCAGCTGCGGGACGGCTGGCTGGCCGACGCGGAGGAACTCGTCGGCCGGCTCGCCTCGGTCCGCGAGTTCGACGCCGTCCCGGCGCTGTGCGAGGCGTTCCCGCTGCGCGTCTTCCCGGACGCGGTCGGCATCCCCCGCCCGGGCCGCGAGCACCTGCTGCCCTACGGCGACATGCTGTTCAACTACTTCGGCCCGGCCAATGACCTGGTGGCCAGCTACGCCGGCCGGGTCGGCGAGCTGTCGGCCTGGGTGAACGAGCAGTGCGGCCGCGACGCGCTGGCGCCGGGCGGCCTCGGCGCGCAGATCTGGGCGGCCGCCGACCGCGGCGACATCACCCAAGAGCAGGCGCCGCTCGTCGTGCGGTCCCTGCTGTCGGCGGGGGTGGACACCACCGTGCACGGTCTCGGCGCCGTCCTGTACGCGTTCGCCACCCACCCCGACCAGTGGCAGCGGCTGCGCTGCGATCCCGGCCTGGTCCGCGTGGCCTTCGACGAGGCCGTGCGCTGGCAGTCGCCGGTGCAGACCTTCTTCCGCACCGCCACCACCGACGTGCCCGTGGGCGACGCGGTGATCCCGGACGGCAAGAAAATCCTCATGTTCCTGGGCTCGGCTAACACCGATCCGCGGCGCTGGGACCGGCCGGACGCTTTCGACCTCGAACGAGATCCTTCCGGGCATGTCGGCTTCGGCATGGGAATCCACCAGTGCGTCGGTCAGCACCTGGCCCGGCTCGAGGCCGAGGCCGTGCTCACCGCGCTGCTGAGCCGGGTCGAGCACCTGGAGCTGGCCGGGACCCCGCGCCGCCACCCCAACAACACCCTCCGCGCGTGGGCCTCGATGCCCATCCGGCTGCGGCCGTCGTGAGCGGCCGGCGGCCGTCCTGACAGAGCGGCCGTCCTGATAGAAATGCCCCATGACCGTCCTTGATCACTTTGCCATCGGCACGTCCGCCCTGTCCGACGGCTGGGACCTGTTCGGCGGTGTCCTGGGCGGGACCTGGGCGTTCGGGGGCGACTCCCGGGGCTACTGGTGGGGGGAGCTGGAGTTCGCCTCGGGGCCGAAGATCGAGCTGCTGACGCCGACCGGTGGCCCCGACGCGGCGTTCCTGGAGCGGTTCCTGGCCGCCCGCGGCGCGGGCCCGCATCACTTCAACTTCATGACCGCGGACATCGAGTCCGCGCTGACCCGGCTCGCGGTCCTCGGCATCGAGCCCGTGCAGGTCAACCTGGACGGTGACACCTGGAAGGAAGCGTTCCTGCACCCCCGCAGCGCGCACGGAATCGTGATCCAGGTCGTGCAGCAGTCCGCGCCGCCGCGACGGGCCGCTCCGCCCGCGGACCTGCCCGCGCCCGGCCCGGCGTCGCACTTCGACCTGGTCGAGCATCACGTCGCCGACCTGAAGGGGGCCACCCGGCTGTTCGCCGAAGGGCTGGAGGGCCGGGTCACCCACGAGGGCGACGGGGTCGTTGAGCTGTGCTGGGCCCAGGGCAGCCGGATCCGGCTGGTGCAGCCGCCCGCCGGGGCGGGCGACAGCCTGCCCAACGGCGGGGCGCTGCACCACGTCCGCTTCACCCGCACCGCCGGGCCGGTCAGCGCGGCTGACGCCCGGCGGGCGGATGAGCTGTCCCGGCGGCTCGGCCTGACGGTCGAGCTGGCCGCCCCGGCGCCGGGCTGAGCCGCTCAGCCCGGCCGCCGGCAGACGGCCGCTGGCGCTAGGCCGGCTGGAACCGGAACAGGGCGTTGCCCTTCTCGGTGTCGCTGAACACCACGCTGACCGGCATGCCCACCGTGACCTGCCCGGGGTCGATGCCGACGATGTTGGTCATCACCTTCGGCCCTTCCTCGAGCTCGACGTAGGCGATGACGTAGGGCAGCGCCTCGCGGAAACCCGGGACGCCGCTGCGGTGCACGACCGTGAACGTGTAGACGGTGCCCTTCCCGGACACGTCGGTCCAGGTCACGCTGGCGCTGCCGCAGGCCGGGCAGAACGGCCGCGGGTACCACACGTACAGCGAGCAGTCGTCGCACTTGGGCATGGTCAGGCGGCCCTCAGCCGTCGCCGCCCAGAACCCCTTCATCTCGGGGGCGATGTACGGCGCCGGGTTCGGCAGCTCCGTCGTGGTCATGCGTCCTCCTGTCCCAGGATCAGCGTCGAGCTCCCCATCCGGGCGCCGATCGACCCGCCCGTGCCGTGAGCCAGCGCGATGTTGCAGTTCGGTACCTGCGTCGGCCCGTTGGCCTCGCCGCGCAGCTGGCGGACGGCCTCGATGACCTTCGTGACGCCGCCCCGGTTAGAGGGGTGGTTGTTGCACAGGCCGCCGCCGTCGGTGTTGAACGGCAGCTTCCCGAACGGCGCGACCAGCCCGCCGTCGAGGACGAACTCGCCGCCCTTGCCCTTCTCGCAGAAGCCCAGGTCCTCGATCGTCTCGATCACGGTGATGGTGAACGAGTCGTAGATAGAGGCGTACTTGACGTCGGCCTGGGTGACCCCGGCCTCCTCGAAGGCAATCGGCCCCGAGACGACGGCGCCGGTATAGGTCAGGTCGAGCCGGCCCATGTCGGCGTGCTTGACCGCCTCGCCGTGCCCGAGGATCTTGGCGCAGTGGCGGGGCAGGCTGGCCGCGATCTCCGGGCTGACCACGACGATGGCGCCGCCGCTGTCGGTGACCACGCAGCAGTCGTTGCGGTGCAGCGGCGAGCTGATCATCGGCGACTCGAGGACTTCCTCGACCGTGACCACGTTCTGCAGGAACGCGTTCTTGTTGTGCTGGGCGTGCAGCGACGCGGCCACCTTGACCTCGGCCAGCTGCGCGCTGGTGGTGCCGTACTGGTACATGTGCCGGGTCGCGGCCAGCGCGTACCCGGTGACCGCGCCGGACATGCCCCACAGGCCCTCGAAGACCGAGTCGGGGACGGGCTCCCCGCCCCGGCCCATGCCCATCGCCGCCGACCGCGGCCGGCCGGCCATGGTGATCAGCGCGACCGAGCACTTGCCGGCTGCGATGGCCTCGGCGGCGTGCCCGACGTGCACCACGTAGGAGGAGCCGCCGGTCTCCGTGGAGTCGATGTGCCTGAGCTTGAGGCCCAGGTAGTCGGCCATGGACAGGCCGCCGAACCCGTGCGCCGAGTCAGTGAAGTAGCCGTCGACGTCGGCCAGGGTCAGGCCGGCGTCGGCGAGGGCGCCGAAGGCGACCTCGGCCTGGATCTGGCTGCTGGACCGGTCCGGGATCTCCCGCAGGGGATGCTCATACACCCCGGCGATATAGGCCTTGCCGCGGATGCTCATACGCCTCTTCCCTCTCCTTCTCCGGTGCTCGCTCGGCCCTGATGCCCGATGCTGTGCCGGATCACAGCAGCTGATAGTCGTGCAGATCGAAGGCGCGGCTCCGTCGCCGGGCCCGCCGTCACGGGGCGGCCTCGGTGGCGGCCGGGGCGGCCGGCCGGACGGCGAGGGCCGCGCTGATCGCGTCGGCGAACGCGCGCCGGGCGCGGGCCGCGGCGCGGGACTGGCGGGCCTGCCGCAGGAAGCTGTGGACCAGGCCGTCGCCGGGCAGCCAGGTGACCGGGACGCCGGCCTGGCTCAGGCGGCGCGCGTAGCGGGCGCCCTCGTCGCGCAGCGGGTCGAACTCGGCGGTGGCGATGACCGCCGGGGGCAGGCCGGACAGGTCATCGACCAGCAGCGGCGAGTTGTCGGGCCAGGCCCGGACCTCGGGGTCAGGCAGGTAGCAGTTCACGAACCACGCCATCGACGTGGCCGACAGGCCGTAGCCGTCGGCCCGGGTCACGTAGGACCCGAGCGGATCCGACGCGATGGTCATGGTGGTGTCGGTCACCGGGTAGGCCATGGCCTGCACCGCGATGGCCGGCCCGCCCGCCGCGCGGGCGCGCAGCGCGGCCGCGGTGGCGAGGTGCCCGCCCGCGCTGTCGCCGACGACGGCCAGCGCGCCGGGGTCGGCGCCCAGGTCGGCCGCGTGCTGCGCCAGCCAGCAGACGACGGCCCAGTAGTCGTCGATCGCGGCCGGGTAGGGGTGCTCGGGCGCCCGCCGGTAGTCCACCGCGACGACGACGGCCGACAGCGCGTGGCTGAGGAAGCGGCAGGGCTCGTCGTGGGTGTCCAGGTCGCCGATCACCCAGCCGCCGCCGTGCGCGAACGCCACCACGGGCAGCACGCCCGGCACGTCGGGCCGGTAGACCCGGACGGGCACCGAGCCGGCCACCACGCGGTCGCTGACCTCGGCCAGCGCGATCGGCTCGTAGTCGGGGCCGAGCGAGGCGGCCGTGGCGGCCCGCTGGTTGGCCCGGGCGACGTCGACCGGGAGCTCGTACATCGGGACGGCGGGCGCGGCCGCAGCCGCGTCCAGCATGGCGCGCAGCTCCGGGTCCAGCGGCATCGCGATCCATCCCCACCGACGGTGATCATTGCTATTTCTAGAAAGTTATTCCACTTTGTGCCCAGCTTCAAGGAGTCAGCCGTGGTCGGCTGGGCCGGTCAGCCGTGCGCCCGCTCGCGCGCCGCGGTGTTTGCTGCCCGCACCGGGGGTACGGGCGGAGCCATGCTCACCTCCCGGGTCCTGCTGAGCGGCCGGTACGAGCTGGACGAGCGGATCGGCGCGGGCGGCTACAGCGAGGTATGGCGGGCCGCGGACCTGACCCTGGCCCGGCCGGTGGCGGTCAAGGTGCTGTACGCCGGATTCGCCCAGCGGGCCGACACGCTGGCCCGGTTCCGGGCCGAGGCCCGTCACGCCGGCCGCCTGAGCCAGGAGAACATCGCCCGCGTCTACGACTACGTCGAGCCCGCCGGCGGCTGCCCGCCGTTCCTCGTCATGGAGCTCATCGACGGCCCGTCGCTGGCCGGCGTGCTGCTCGACGGCCCGCTCGGCCCGGCGGCGGTCGCCGCGGTCATCGCCCAGGCCGCGGCCGGGCTGCAGGCCGCGCACCGCGCGGGGCTGGTGCACCGCGACATCAAGCCCGGCAACCTGCTGGTCAGCCCCGACGGCACGGTCAAGGTTGCCGACTTCGGCATCTCCCATGCCGTCGGCAGCGAGGCGCTGACGGGCACCGGCCTGCTGCTCGGCACGGCGGGCTACCTGGCCCCGGAGCGGGTGGCGGGCGGGCCGGCCACTCCCGCGAGTGACCTGTACGGGCTCGGCGTCGTCGCCTGGGAGTGCCTGACCGGGCGGATGCCCTTCACCGGGTCGGCCCTCGAGGTCGCGCTGGCCCACCGTGACCAGAACCTGCCCCCGCTGCCCGCCGGCACGCCGCCCGCGCTGGCGGACCTGATCGCCGAGCTCACGGCCCGCAATCCGTGCGACCGGCCGGCGAGCGCCTCGGCGGTCGCCGGCCGGGCTCGCGAACTGGCCGGGCCGGCGGGTGTCCGGGCCGGTTCCCCCGGGGGCCGGCCAGCTCCTGCGGCGCCGGCCGGGCAGCCATCGGACTGGCGGGCGCTGCCCGTGACGGACCAGCTGGCACCGCGGCCCGCCGGGGCCGGAAGCCCGGCCGCCGGGCACGGGCCGGGCGGCCCGCAGGCGGGGACTTCCGCGGGCGGGTGGCGGCGGCCGCGCCGGGTGCTGGCAGGCGCGACGGTCGTGGTGGCGATGCTGGCCGGGCTGGTCACGGCCAGCCAGGTCGGGCCGCTGGCGCCGCCGCGCGTCACGGCGAAGCCCTCCGCCCGGCCGCTGCCCCGGGCCACCGGACCGCAGCTGATCACGGTGAGCGCGGTCTTCCTGGACGGTCATTCGGTCACCGCGGTCGCGGCCCGCCTGCGCCGGGCCGGGCTGAGGGTCCGCGTGCGGTGGCAGGTGAGCCTAGGCCGCCCGCCCGGAACGGTGGTGTCCGTCAGCCCGGAGGGCTACCGGCCGGCCGGCAGCCTGGTCACCGTGGTGGGCGCCCGCGCCCCCGCCGCGCAGGCCTCGGCCCAGGTCGCCGCGGCCGGCGCCGACCCGGGACCTGGCCCAGGACCGGGACCAGGCAAGGGACCTGAACCCGGCAAGGGACCGGGACCCGGCAAGGGATCCGGCCACGGCAAGGGACCCGGCCGCGGGAACGGGAACGGTGATGGCGGGGGCGGCGGCGACTAGGGACCGCGCTCCGCGGCGGGCCTGGCGCAGTTGCTAGCGTCGGGCTCATGGCTGAGCTGGTGCGGGATGAGGCCGAGCGGGCGGCGCGGCTGCTCCAGGCGCAGGGCATGGCGGCCGAGCTGTTCGCCGCGGTCGAGGCGGGCGGGCTGATCGCGCCGGGTCTCGGGGAGCGGCAGGCCAGCGACGCGATCCGCGACCTGGCCGCGGACATGTTCGGCACCGAGCGGTGGTGGCACAAGCGCATCGTGCGGGCCGGGCCCAACACGCTGCAGCCCTACCGGGAGAACCCGCCGGACCGGGTCATGACCGCCGACGACATCGTGTTCTGCGACTTCGGCCCGATCTTCGAGGAGTGGGAGGCCGACTTCGGCCGCACGTTCGTGCTCGGCGACGACCCGGTCAAGATCGCGCTGCGGGACGCCCTCCCGGTGGTGTGGGCGGCCGGGCGGGAGTGGTTCGAGACGCACCCGCAGATCACCGGGGCGCAGCTCTTCGACAGGGTGGCGGAGCTGAGCGAGGCGGCCGGGTGGGTGTTCGGCGGGACGATCGCCGGTCACCTGGTCGGGCAGTTCCCGCACGAGAAGATCTCCGGCAACGACGTGATGGCCCACATCATGCCCGGCTCGAACCAGCCGATGCGGCGGCCCGACGCCGCCGGGCTGCGCTGCCACTGGATCCTCGAGGTGCACCTGGTGGACGCCGCGCGGCAGATCGGCGGCTTCCACGAGGAACTCCTCGACCTCGGGCCGGGGACGCCGGTCTAGCGGCCCGGCCGGGCGACGCGCCTCCCGACCTCACGAATTGCCCGGCGCCCGCGTCTTCAGGGCAGAGGACGCAACCGCTGGGAGGCGCAGATGAGGACCGACACGGCCACGCTGACGGGCGACCGGGTGGCGGAGCACGGCATCGTGGCGACCAGGCTCGGCGAGCTGACCATCGTGCGCGCCGGCGAGCAGCTGACCGGGGTGTACTTCCCGCATCACTGGCACCGGCCCGACCCGGCCACCTTCGGGCCGCGCACCGGCCGGGGCTTCGACGAGGTGGGCCGCCAGCTCAATGAGTACCTGGCCGGGGAGCGGACGGAGTTCGGCCTGCCGCTGGCCCCCGGCGGCAGCGGGTTCCAGCTGCGGGTCTGGGAGCTGATCGCGGAGGTCCCGTACGGGCGGACGACCACCTACGGCGAGCTGGCCCGGCGCGTCGGCGGCGGGATGACCCCGCAGGAGGCCGGGGCCGCGGTGGGCGCCAACCCGCTGTCCATCCTGATCCCCTGCCACCGGGTCATCGGCAGCACCGGGAAGCTGACCGGCTACGCCGGCGGCCTGGCCCGCAAGCGGGAGCTCCTGGACCTGGAGCGCGGCCAGCTGACCGGGCCGGCCTAGCCGGGGCGCAGGAAGGCCAGGGCCAGGTCGGTGAACGCGGCCGGCTCGGCGGCGTGGACCAGGTGCCCGGCCGGGATGGTCTCCAGCCGGGCGCCCGGGATCCGCCGGGCCAGCTCGGCCACCCGGTCCTGGGGGATGTGGCTGGCCGGGCCGCCGCCGATGATCAGCGTCGCCGCGGTGACCCGCTTCAGCCCGTCCCACCAAGCCGGGTCGGGGTTGTCGATCTGCCCGCGGATGGCCAGCACCATGGCCCAGTCGTAAGGCAGGTCCCCGGCGGGGCGGGCGAGGGCCTCGGCGGGCCGGGGCTCGATCACGCCGATGTCCTCCAGGACCAGCGCGCGCACCCGCTCGGGGCGCTGCCGGGCCACGAGGCAGGCGACGAGCCCGCCCATCGAGTGCCCGATCATGTCGACCTGGTCCAGGTGCCGGGCGTCAAGGAAGGCGAGCACGTCGGCGCCCATGAGCTCCACCGAGTAGGCGCCCGGCCAGTCGCTCGCGCCGTGACCGCGCAGGTCGATGGCGTACACCCGGTAGTGGGGCGCGAAGGCCGGGGCCACGCCGACCCAGTCCGCGGCGCCCTCGCCCAGCCCGTGCAGCAGGATCAGCGGCGGTGCGCCGGGCTGGCCCCACGCGCGATAGGCCAGCCGGACTCCCCCGGCCTCGGTCATCCCGGCCTCGGTCGTGCCGTCGTCGGTCATGACGGGACGATAGCCGCCCGGGCCGGCCGTTGACCGGGCTCGGGCTGCTGGGCCGGCCCTCGCGGAGCGGGCGCGCCGGGGCGGGCCAGCGTTTCGCCAGGGTGTCTTGATCGTTCTTCCGGGCGACGGCGGTGAATTTCGTTCGCGCAAGCAAGGAAGATCGCGGGCCTCGCGGGTGTTGTAGCAGCTCGATGCCGCGCGCGGGGCCAGCCCGGGGCGCGGCCAGGGAGAGGGCTTACTCGTGCGGCCACGCATCAGCCAGAAAGTCGCGGTGGGCGTCGTCTTCGTCGCGGCGATGTTCATGTCCATCATGGACGTCACGATCGTCAACGTGGCGCTGCCGACGATCGGCCGCGACTTCGCCGTCAGCCCGACGGCGGTCGACAGCATCTCCATTGCCTTCCTGGTCAGCCTGGCCGTGTTCATCCCGGCCTCGGGCTGGCTCGGCGACCGGTTCGGCGGCAAGCGGGTGCTGCTCACCGCCATCGTGGTGTTCACGGTGGCGTCGGCGCTGTGCGGGCTGGCGTCGAGCCTGGGCGAGCTGGTCGCGTTCCGGGTCCTGCAGGGCGTCGGCGGCGGCATGCTGGCCCCGGTCGGGCTGGCCATGCTGTTCCGGACCTTCCCGCCGGCCGAGCGGGTCCGGGCCTCGGCCATCCTCACCGTGCCGACCACGTTCGCGCCCGCCCTCGGCCCGGTGCTCGGCGGGCTGCTGGTGACGGAGGCGTCCTGGCGCTGGGTGTTCTACGTCAACGTGCCCATCGGCGCGGCGGCTCTCGCGTTCGGCGCGGTGTTCCTGCGCCAGGTTCCGCAGGACGAGCCGGGGCGCTTCGACCTGGCCGGATTCCTGCTGTCGGGCATCGGCCTGGGGCTGCTGATGTACGGGGTCTCGGAGGGACCGGACCAGGGCTGGGGGTCCGGGCAGGTCCTCGCCACGGTGGCTGCGGGCGCGGTGCTGCTGGCCGTGATGGTCGTCGTCGAGCTGCGCACCGCCCGGCCCATCGTGGCCCTGCGGCTGTTCGGCAACCGGCTGTTCCGGTCGGCCAACGGCGTCATGATCTTGACGTCGGTCGCCTTCCTCGGCAGCCTGTACGTGATCTCGCTGTACTACCAGGACGGCCGCGGGCTGAGCCCGCTGGCGTCCGGGCTGAGCACGTTCCCCGAGGCCATCGGGGTCATGCTGGGCGCCCAGGCGGCGTCGCGGGTGATCTACCCGCGCCTCGGGCCGCGCCGGCACATCACGCTCGGGCTGGTCGGCGTGGCCGCGTCCATCGGCCTGCTCGCGCTGCTCGGCCCGGGGACGAGCCTGTGGTGGGCCCGGCTGCTGATGTTCACGCTGGGAGCGGCGATGGGCCAGGTCTTCGTGCCGGCCCAGGCGGCGGCGTTCGCCACGATCTCGTCGGAGGCCACGGGCCGCGCCTCGACCATGTTCAACGCCGTGCGCCAGCTCGGCGGGGCCATCGGGGTGGCGCTGCTGACCACCGTCATCGTGCTGGTCGGGGCGACCCACCGGGTGGCCGGGCACCAGGTGGCCAACCTGACCGCCTACCGGGTCACGTTCCTGGTGGCCGCGGCCATCTGCCTGGTCGCCATCGGGTCGTCCCTGTCCATCCACGACGCTGACGCGGCCGCCACCATCGTGCCGCCGCGGCGACGCCACCGGCCGGCCGAGCCGGAAGCCGCCGTCCTGGGATCGGCCGGGCCGGCCTGACCCCGGTATCCTCGCAGGCCCCGGCCGGGAGGCGCCGGGGCGGCGAGTCGAGGGGCTCGAGAGGTTCGACAGGTTCGGGGGCGTTCGGGGGACCATGAGCGTTATCAGCACGGTCGTCGACGAGGTCCTGAAGCTGCACGGCCTGGCCGCCTACGGCCTGGTCGGCGGGCTGGCCTTCGCCGAGGCCGCGCTGTTCGTCGGGTTCATCCTGCCCGGCGAGACCGCGGTCCTGCTCGGCGGTGTCCTGGCCAACCAGCACCGGGTATCGCTGCCCGTCATGATCGCCGTCGCCGTGCTCGCCGCCATCATCGGTGACAGCGTCGGCTACGAGGTGGGACGGCACTTCGGGTCCCGGCTGCTGGACAGCCGGATCTTCGAGCGGCGTCGTGCCGGGCTGGAGCGCGGCCGGCGGGCGCTGCGCGAGAATGGCGGCCGCGCCGTCTTCGTGGGCCGCTTCACGGCCTTCCTCCGCGCCGTGACGCCCGGCCTGGCCGGCGCGGCGCACATGCCCTACCGCCGCTTCCTGGCCTTCAACGCCGCGGGCGGCCTGATCTGGGCGACCGGCTTTACGCTGCTCGGCTACCTGGTGGGCGCCGGCTACCGCTCAGTAGAGAACATCGCGGGCTGGGCCAGTGAGGTCATCCTCGCTCTCGTCGTCGTGGCTGTCATTGTTTTCGTGATCCGCCGCCGCAGGCGCGAACGCGACCCGCAGCCACCAGCGGACTCGGACTGAACGGGGTTCAGGTTCGGCTGGGCCCCATTTCGGGCCAGCCAGAAATCAGGCATTGCGCCTGTTAGGCAGGCGAGCGCATACTCGCGGACAAACAGGTTCCCGCCGGCTAATCAGGGGCCAGTCACCCGGGGACCTGGGCACGAGGGAGTGCATCATGGCAGAGGCTGTGACGCCTGCAAGCTCATCTGTCCAGCTTGGTCCAGGCCAGCGGGTAACCGCTGGCGACATCGCTGCCCGCATTGACCGGCTGCCGCTGACCCGCACTCAGTACGGGTACTCGGCAATCACCCAGTGGTTCTGGGGCATCATGATCGCTGCCGATGGCCTGGTGGCGGTCCTGTACCCATTCGTCTGGGCGCCGAAGGGCCTCATCACATCGTTCCAGTTCGACGTCATCCTGGGCGCGAACATCGGTGTCGGCATCTTGATCGGCGAGTACGTCGGCGGGTTCCTCTCCGACATGATCGGCCGAAAATGGACGCTGATCCTGGCGGCGCTGGTCGAGGGCCTGTTCATCTGGCCCATCGCGCTGACCCACGCGTTCGGCTGGCTGCTGCTGTGGAACCTGCTGTTTGCCCTGGGCATGGGCATGCTGCTGTCCGTCCACGCGGTCTACATCCACGAGCTGGCCCCGCCGCAGCACCGGCAGAAGCTGTCGCTGCGGTGCCAGGCCATCGCCCCCATCTCGGCCGGCCTGCTGGCCGGCCTGACCTCGTTCTACTGGGTTCCCGCCCACGCCGACTGGTTCGTCTACGCCCTGTCCGCTGCGCCGATCGTCTTGTGCATCCCGGTCGCGCTGGCGTTCATGCCGGAGTCCCCGCGCTGGCTCGAGGGCAAGGGCCGGGTCGAGGAGGCGGACAAGATCGTCAGCAAGTGGGAGCGGTCGGCCGAGTCCCGGTTCGGCCCGCTGCCCGCGCCGAATATCAGCACCCACACGGTCATCCAGACCGAGCGGGTCCCGGCCAAGGAAGTGTTCAGCGGCAAGTACCGCACCCGGACCCTGGTGCTGTTCGCCGTGTGGTTCTTCGGCTACTCCGGCATCGTCTACGGCGGGGCGAGCTTCTTCCCGACGTACGCGGTCGGGGCCGGCTGGTCCGCGCACCAGCTGTTCCTGATCACCCGTCTCGTGGCCGTCCCGATCGCGCTGGTGGCGTTCTTCCTCGTCGCCGCGTTCGGCGAGCGGTTCGAGCGCAAGACGTGGCTGGTGATCACCTCGGTGATCTACAGCGCATGCTTCCTGCTGCTGTTCGCCGTGCCGCATAGCGTCACCGGCCAGATGGTGCTGATCAGCATCGCGACGCCGGTCGGCGGGATCTGGCTGTTCACCACCTACAACTACACCTCGGCCGCGTACCCGACCCGGGTCCGGTCGGTCGGCACGGGCTGGACGGACGGCGTCGGGCACCTCGGCACCATCGTCGGGACCAGCCTGCTCGTCGGCCGGCTGTTCGCCTGGACGGCGGGGCACGGCTACTACGGCTGGATCCTGTACGTGACCCTGGCGGGCGCGATCTTCCCGTCGCTGATCCTGGCGAAGTGGGGGATGAACCAGAAGTCGGGCGTGCTGGAGGAACTCTCCACGTAGCAAGCCCGTGTGACACGGGCACCAGGCGGGGCCGCCGGCGGGCTGGGGCTGGCGGCCCCGTTGCCAGGTGTCCGGGCCGTGCGCGCCAGGCTCTGCGGCCTGGGCCTCCGGTCAGTAGCGGGCGCCGACGACCTGGGCGCCGAGCGGGTCGAGCACGGCTAGCTCATCGGCGGTGAGCGTGATGTCCATGGCGGCCGCGTTCTGCTCCAGCCACTTGATCCGCTTGGTACCCGGGATCGGGGCGAGCGGGATGCCGAGCCGCACGCCCTGGCCGTGCACCCAGGCCAGCGCAATCTGGGCCGGGGCCACGCCCCGGGCCTCGGCGACGGCCCGCACCGCGTCGGCGATGGCCTGGTTGGCCGCGGCGGCCCCGCCGGCGAAGCGCGGGTTGCGGCTCCGGAAGTCCCGGGCGTCCAGGGCGTCGACGTCGACCGTGCCGGTCAGGAATCCGCGGCCGAGCGGCGAGTACGGCACGAGCCCGACGCCGAGCTCGCGCATCGCGTCCAGCACCGTGGTCTCCGGGTCGCGGGACCAGAGCGAGTACTCGCTCTGCACGGCCGCGATCGGGTGCACCGCGTACGCCCGGCGCAGCAGGGCATCGTCGACCTCCGACAGGCCCAGGTAGCGGACCTTGCCCTCGGCGACCAGCTCGGCCATGGCGCCGACGGTCTCCTCGATCTCCGCCGTCTGCGGCGGACGGTGCAGGTAGTACAGGTCGATCACGTCCACGCCCAGGCGCACCAGCGAGGACTCGCAGGACCGCTTCACGTAGCCGCGCTCGCCGCGGATGACCCGGGCGGCGTCGCCGCCGGTCCGGTCGATGCCGAACTTGGTCGCGAGCTGCACCTCGTCCCGGCGGCCCGCGAGCGCGCGCCCGACCAGCACCTCGTTATGCCCGGCGCCGTAGACGTCGGCGGTGTCCATGAAGGTCACGCCGAGGTCGAGCGCGCGGTGGATGGTCGCGACCGACTCGTCCCAGTCCGTCGGGCCGTACCACTCGCTCATGCCCATGCAGCCCAGGCCCTGCGCTGAGACGGTCAGCCCGCCCAGTGTTACCTCACGCATGTCAGTGTTCCCCGTCTGCTCCGACCGCGAGCAGCCGCTCGCGGTAAGTCCCGATCTTGGTATCGAGCAGGGCCAGGCACTCCTGCTGCTCGATCAGTGCCCGGCGGACGCGGTCGCGGTGGCCCTCGAGCAGCATCAGCCGCTCCTGCTCGCCGGCCCCGGACCGCGCCAGGCCGGCGTACCGGAGCATGTCCGCGACCGGCATCCCGGTCGCCCGCAGGCGGCTCAGGAGGACCAGCCAGTCGAGGTCGGCGTCGCTGAAGCGGCGCCGCCCGTCGGGTGCCCGGTCGATGCGGCCCAGCAGGCCGATCTGCTCGTACCATCGGACGGTGTGCAGCGTCAGGCCGCACTTCTCGGCCGCCTGCCTGGTCGTCCAGCTCGTCACACAACCGACCCTAGGCGTTCGAGTGCACTCGAACGCAAGCCGGCGCCGCCGCTGCCGTCATCCGGCGGCGGGCGGGCCGGCCAGGTGCGCGCCCTGCCCGACCGCGTAGGCCTCCGCGAGCCACCCGGCGAACTGCCCGTCGAGCTGGTCGAGCGCCGTGATCCTGAACTGGTGGACGTACAGCCGCTTGGTGTAGGGCGCGCTGCTGAGGATGCGGGGATCGCTGACCTGGCGGGTCAGGTCCAGGTAGCCGCGCAGCACGCCATTGCGGGGAACCGCCCCGGCGAACCCCCGGCGGGTGCCCTTCAGGGTGATGCTCGTCTTGGTGACCCGGTAGCGGAACGGCCCGCACTGCCCGGCCAGCGCGATGAACCGCTCGTACAGGGCGATCGCGTCCGGCGTCGCGCCCTCCAGGTGCCGCTGCACCGTCCACTCGTCGTCGGCGGTCATGGCGCATCCAGCGCGAGTGCTCCGACGATCTCCCCGTGGAACTGCTCCCCGGTGGGGACGAAGCCGAACCGCTCGTAGAACGGCCCTGGTCCGCCGGGCGCGGGGACCCACAGTACGGTCGCGCGGGTGCCGCCCCGCCGTCGCGCCTCATCGAGCAGCGCGCCCACGGCGTAGCGGCCGGCGCCGGACCGCTGGGCCCGGGCATCCACGTTGAGGCGCCAGATACCGCACCGGAAGAACGGGATCTCGTTCTGCGGGTCGAAGGAGCCCATGACGAATCCGATGATGTCATCGCCGCGGCAGATCAGCCGCGGCCAGGCCACGCCGGGGCTCGCGTACGCCTCGGCCAGCGACCAGGCCACCGGTGCCACGAACTCCTGCTGGTCCGGGCGCACGGACAGCCGGCACGCGGCCGTCACGTTGCCCGGTGTCACCTTCTCGAGGTGCAATCCGCCTGTATCAGTCACCGGGCTCATCGTGTCATCCGCCACCGACAGCGGGCGACAAGGCCAGCGATTACCTGATCATCCAAGCAGCCTTGACGGCTGCCCGGGTCCTCTGTAGGTTCCACCTTGCCCGGGCCGCGCGCCCGGGTGGCAGGCAGCCCAGCGAAGCCGGTGAGATTCCGGCGCTGTCCCGCAACGGTGAAGCCCTCGGCTGAGGGATGAGTCCGGTCGCCTGAGCTGCCGTGCCGACGACACCAGTCCTCGGACGAAGGGCGGTTCGGGCGGGCCGGCCGACGGGTCCCCGCATGAGCTCTCGACGTCCTCCCGGTCACCAGGAGGATGCAGCCAGATGAGTACCACCAGCGCCAGCCGCCTGCGCACGGTCCGCCAGGCCCTGACGCCCGCGGAGTGGGGCCGCTTCAGCGGCATGGCCCTCGTGATCCTCACCCTCAACGTGGTCGGCTGGGGCATCTTCGTGTTCGCGGTCCAGCCGCATCACTTTCACTACGCGGGCCTGGGCCTCGGCGTCGGGGTCGCGTTCACGGCGTGGACGCTCGGCGCCCGGCACGCCTTCGACGCCGACCACATCTCGGCCATCGACAACACCACCCGCAAGCTCATGTCCGACGGCAAGCGGCCGCTGGCCACCGGGTTCTTCTTCGCCCTCGGGCACTCCACCATCATCGTCGTCGTCGGGGCCGGGCTGGCCGTCGCGGCCCGGGCCGTGTTCGGCGCGGTGGTCGATCCCGGCTCCGGGTACCAGACCATCGGCGGGGTCATCGGCACGTCGATGGCGGCCGGCTTCCTCTACCTGATCGCCGCCCTCAACGTGGTCGTCCTGGCCGGGATCTTCAAGGTCTTCCGCGGCCTGCGGGCGGGCCTGTTCGACGAGGCGGAACTCGAGCGCCAGCTTCAGGCCCGCGGCATGATGTGGCGGTTCTTCGGGAAGTTCATGCGCTCCATCAGCAAGACGTGGCACATGTTCTTCGTGGGGCTGATCTTCGGGATCGGCTTCGACACCGCGACCGAGGTCCTGCTGCTGGCCGCCACCGCCGCGGCCGCCACCGAGGGCCTGCCCTGGTACGCGGTCCTGGCCCTGCCGCTGCTGTTCGCCGGCGGGATGACCCTGTTCGACACCCTGGACGGCTGCTTCATGAACTTCGCCTACGGCTGGGCCTTCGCCCGGCCGGTCCGCAAGGTGTACTACAACCTCGTCATCACCGGCCTGTCCATCGCCGTCGCGTTCCTCATCGGCACCATCGAGATCGTCGGCCTGCTGTCGAGCGAGCTGCACATCCGCGGCGGCTTCTGGGACTTCATGGCCAACTTCAACATCAACGAAGCCGGCTTCGCCATCGCGGCCCTGTTCGTCGTGGTCTGGGGCATCGCCATCGGGTACTGGAAGTTCGGGAACCTGGACAGCCGGTGGGCGCCCGCCGCCGTCAGCCCCGGGCCCGCGGCACCCGATCACGCCGGCGACTGACCGTCCGCTGCCGGCGGCCGGCGCCGCGCGCGGGTGCTGATCCCGCGCCAGGCCGCCGTGTCCGCCCGCGCTCCTGGTCAGCGGCCCAGGGCTGACTGCCACTGCTGGCGCCGGACCTCGTCCGGCACCAGTACGCAGTCCCCGCACAGCCCGCCGCCGGGCACCCGGTAGAACAGGCAGCAGCTCCGGCGGACCAGGAACCGCCTCGGCCGCACGGGGTCGGGCTGGACGAGGTCGCCGGTACCGCGCAGCGAGCCAAGGCCGAGGATGGTCTCGGCCAGCCGTCCGGCCGCCTGCGCCCGCGCCGGGAACGCCGCGGCCAGCATCCCGGCCGCCCCGGCCAGCGCCGATGCGACATTGCCCCACAGCACCTGCCGCGACAGGCGGAACGCCGTCCCGAACGCCTCGGCCACCGGCCCGGCCAGGCCCTGCACGCAGCCCTCGGACAGCCGCCGGGCAGCGTCGGCCATCTCGGCGGCGGACGCCAGCTCGCCGACGGCCGCGCCGCCCGACAGCCGGCCCGCCAGCGGCAGCGGGCCGCCCTCGACCGGGCGCCACCACACGTCCGCCATGGCCAGGTCCGGCACCACGCCGCCGGCGACAGCCGCGCCCAGCGATGGCGAGACCAGGCGCGAGGCCAGTCCGAGGAACACGATCGAGGCAGCCGCCCGCTCCTGGATCTCCCCCGGCGAGCAGCCAGCGCTGCGCGCCAGGACGCGGCGCGCGTGATCAACCCGCTCGGCCAGGACGGCCCGATCGGTGATCAGCACGCTGAGCGGCCGCCATGGCGGGCGGCCGGCGGCAGACTCCATGGCGAAGTACGGGCCGGCCGCGGCGGCCGCGGCGAGCGCGGCCGCCGGATCCGATCGCGCCGGTGGCCTGTCCATGCGACCTGAGCCTAAAGGCCGCCCCTGGCCGGCCGCCGGTGCGGGAGTTGCATATCGGACTCGCCCGGTTTACGTTCCGGATGTAACTAATCCCCGGGCCACTCGTCCAGCGCGGCCTTGTGCCGGCCGGACCTCCATGCGTGGATGCGCCCGGTGCGAGGGGCGGACGTTTGGCGCAGCGCAGTAGAGGGTTCGTCGTCGCGGCGACCCTCACCGGTCAGTTTGCGACCGGCTTTCCGGTAACAGTCCTGAGCGTCGTTCTCCCGGTCATCGCGCGCGGGTACGGCGTCTCGCCGGGCTTGCTGACGTGGGCCATCACCGGGCCCATGCTGGTCATGGCGGTGTCCACCCCGGTCTTCGGGAAGATCGGCGATGTCTTCGGGCACCGGCGGCTCTTCCTGGTCAGCCTGGCCGGGTCGGCGGTGCTGGCGGTGGTCACGGCCGCGGCGCCGACGGCCTTCGCGCTCATCGCGATCCGCATTGCCAGCCAGGCGTTCGGGGCCGCGGCTCAGCCCTCGGCCCTGGCCCTGATCATGCGGGTGCACGAGCCGTCCGAGCGCGGGCGGGCCTCGGGCTGGTGGTCCATGGTCGGGGCCGGCGCTCCGGTCGTCGGCCTGGTGATCGGGGGTCCGCTGGCCCAGGCGCTGGGCTGGCGCTCGCTGTTCCTGATTCAGGCCGGGCTGACCGCCGTTGCCCTGGCCATGGCCATCCCGCTGCTGCCCAAGGGCGAGACCGTCGAGCGGGTCAAGGTGGACTACCTGGGCGCGGGCCTGCTGATGGCCGGGGTGCTGGGCATCTTGTTCGCCGTCAACAGCGCGCCCGACGTCGGCCTCTCCCCGTTCATCGTCGCGATGCTGCTGGGCGGCCTGGTGGTGACCGCCCTGTTCATCTGGCGCCAGCTGCGGACGGCCTATCCGCTGATCCAGCTCTCCTATTTCCGCAATCCCGACTTCGGCCTGCCCATCGCCGTCTTGTTCTGCATCTTCTTCGGCTACATGGGCGGCTTCGTCATCAGCCCGATCTATGTCGAGTCGGCGCTCGCCCTGTCGCTGTCGGCCACCTCGCTGGTGATGATGAGCCGGCCGATCGCCAACAGCCTGCTGTCACCGATCTGGGTCCGGCTGCCGGCCAGGGTCAGCCGCCACGGGCCCCTGGTCGGGAGCCTGCTGTCGGTGGCCGCGATGGGCACCTTCGCGGCCGGGGCCGCCGAGCACTCGGTGCCCGCGTTCATCGTCGGCAACGTCCTGGGCGGCCTCGCGCTCGGCGTGGCCCAGCCCGCGCTGACCGCCACGATGATCAACTCCGTCAGCACGGAGAACCAGGGCGCCGCGGGCGGGCAGCAGGTGATGGCCACGCAGATCGGCTCCGTACTCGGCATCAGCGTGCTGGGCGGGATCGCGGCCGGCCACCGGGTCACCGGGACCGCCCCGGCCTGGGTCCTGGCCTACGTGGCGGGCGGCATCGCCGCGGTCGGCGCCGTCGTGCTCGCCCTGCTGCTGGCCCGGCGCGACCGCGCGGCGGCGCAGGCTGAGGCCGGCGCAGCGGACCTGAGTCGCGGCGGGACGCCCGTTCCCGGGCTGGCGCACGCGTGCGCGAACCAGGTAGCCAGCGGGTGAGAAAGATCAGGGTGCGGCCGCGGCAGTGTCGGCGGTGAGGTTCTCGTCGGCGTGCGCGATCTGGAGGAGCGAGCGCCAGATGGCGGCCAGGATGACCGCCGAGCCGCCGAAGGCGAACCAGAAGGGGGCGGTGACGCCCCACGCCGAGGCGACCAGGCCGCCGATCGCGGAGCCGATGACGATCCCGCCGACCACCCCGGTGAGGTAGACGCTGCCGACGCGGCCCTGGAACTCGGCGGGCACGGCCCGCTGCCGCACGCTGGTCGAGGTCGTGCCCCAGATGAACGCGTGCGCGCCGAAGATCGCGAACACGATCAGCGCGAGCCAGACCCACCGGGTCAGCGCGAGGGCGAGATGGGTCAGCGTCTCGATGATCAGCCCGCCCCGCATGATGACGCCCAGCGGCACCCGGCGCGCCAGCCAGCCGTAGGACGCGGCGCCCAGCAGGCCGCCCACGGCCATCGCGGTAGTGATCAGCCCGAAGCCGAGCGCGCCCATGCCGAGCCGCTCCCGCGCATACAGCACCAGCACCGACCATGCGGCGCCGAAGGTGACATTGAACGTGAAGATCGTGATCGCCAGCGTCCGGACGGCCGGGTGCGCCCACAGCCAGCGCCACCCCTCGCGGATGTCCTCGCGCACCCGGGCCGCCGACCGGTGCCCGGTCCGCGCGGGCAGCCGTACCCGCGTGATCAGCAGCACGCCGGCGAGCACGCACACGCTCTCGCTCACGAAGGGCAGCGCCCGCCCCGCCGCGAAGAGGGCGGCGCCGACGGGCGGTCCGGCCAGCTGGTTCCACACGATCACGCCGGTCAGGGCGCGCGCGTTCGCGATGCCCAGGTCGCGCTTGCCGACCAGCATCGGGAGCAGGGTGGTGGACGCGGTGTCGCTGAAGGCCTCGTTGACTCCGAACAGGAACAGGGCGGCCAGGATCACGGCGGTGTCGACGTGGCGGGTCAGGATCGACGCGATCAGCAGGAGCAAGATCGCCACCCGGGCCAGCCCGGTGATGATGACGATGGCCCGGCGGCTGACCCGGTCCGCCACCACGCCCGCATACAGCCCGAACATCAGCCACGGCAGCCGCTGCAAGAACGCCGCGCTGGCCACGGCCAGGGGACTGCGCGTCTGAGATGCGACCAGCAGCGGCCCGGCGGCCAGCGTGATCCCGTCACCCAGGTTGGTCAGCCAGGACGAGGCCAGCAGCCAGCGGAAGCTCCGGCCGAGGCGGGACGGCACGACCAGCTCGGCGAGCCGGCTCAGGGGCGGCGTCTCGCCGATGGCAGTCACGCCACCATCGTCGCGCACCGGCGCAACTGAGTTAGCGGCCCCAGCGACGCGGACCGCGGGGGTCGGCCGCCTAGTCCCTCGCGGCCCGGGCGCCTCGGCGAGAGCGTCGGCCGTCGCCGAGATGACGCGGAGCAGCTTGCTGGCGGTCGCCGTCGAAGCCGACGCCGTGGAGGGTGCGGGTCACGGCCTGCGCCGCGTCGAGCAGGTCGTCGAGCGCGCCGGCGAGATGGGCTCCGGTGACCGAGGTCAGCGCCGGATCGTCCTGCAGGGACTCCAGGACGCTGCGCCGGATCAGTTCCTTGAGGAACGACGCCGTGACGCCATCGGTACGCTCCACGGCGCGGCGGACGTCCTCGCCGGTGAGGTCCAGCGGCACCTTCCGGCCGTAGAGCGTCAGCAGCCGCTCTCGGGCCGACGCGTCCGGCAGGGCGATCTCCACGGCGACGTCGACCCGGCCGGGCCGGGCGGCCAGGGCCGGCTCGAGGAGGTCGGCACGGTTCGTGGTCAGCAGGAAGAGCAGGTCAGCGTCCGGTGCGGCGCCGTCCATCGCGTCGAGCAGGTCGAACAGGATCGGGCTGGAGGCCGGCCCGAGGGAGCGTTCCTCGGCGACCAGGTCGACGTCCTCGAGCACGACGACCGAAGGCTGCAGGACGCGGGCCAGCTCCGTGACGTCCCCCACGGCGGCCAGCGAGCGGCCGGTGAGCACCAGGCGGGTGTAGCCGGTCATCTGGCCCATCAGGTAACGGGTCGTATGGGTCTTCCCGGTACCGGGCGGCCCGTACAGCAGCAGTCCGCGCTTCAGGTGCTGGCCGGCACCCAGCAGCACCTCGCGGTGGCCGGCCACCCCGAGTGCGTGTCGCTCGACCCGCGACAAGACGGCGGCCAGCAGCACCACGTCCGCCTGGCTGAGACCGGGCGGGACGGCGAAGGCCAGCACCACGCCGCCCATCGCGTCCAGCGAGACATCGAGCAGGTGCCCGCGGTAGACGTTGAGCTCGGCACGCAGCTGGTCCAGGTCGGCCAGCAGCCGCTGGGCCAGCTCGACCGGCAGCCCCGCGACCTCCACGTGCAAGCCCGGCCAATGATCAGTCGGTCCCTGGATCATCACGATGTAGCGGCCCAGCTCGTCGGTGACCAGCAGCAGGGCCTGGCGCAGGCAGCCCAGCGTCGATCCCGGCCCGTTGGGCAGGTCCGCCAGCGCCGGCGCCGTCAGCCGCAGCGGCGGCAGCCCCTCCCCCGCGACCAGCTGCTGCAGTGAGGCGGCCACGTAATGCGGCGGATGGGCCACGCCATGCGTGTGCACCGTGCGCCCGGCTCGCGCGGACCAGCCGTCGACCGCGGCCTGCAGGTTGACGTGCTCAAAGGCCGGCAGGTCACGCGTCACCACCGAGTGGCGCGCGCCGTCACTCCCCAGGAACGCGCGCACCAGGGCGGACACCTCGTTGTCCTGGCCCGCGCCGGCGGCCGGGGACTGCACCCACTCGAGGAAATCCCGGAATGCGGCGGCGAACTCCCGGGCCTGCGGGCCCGGCGGCTGACCGGGCATGGCATCGACCTCCGCGGTCCGCCGCCGCGCCCAGCGGGCGCGGACACGCTGCCGAGCCTAGCCGCGCGCCGGTGCTCGCCGGAAACGGGTTTTGACGGGCCGGTGGGTGTGTCCCGCTCTGGGCCGGTGCCTCCGCTTGGATTACGCTGGATGTTAGGTTAGCCTAACCATGCATCATCCGGATCTGGAGAGGAGCGGGCGAAGTCCGTGTTCGCATGCATATGCCGGGCCGTCACCGACGATGACGTGCGAGCGGCTGTCGACCGAGGGGCCACGACCGTGAAGGCGGTGGCCTGCCAGACCCGGGCCGGCACAGGCTGCGGAACCTGCCAGAGCTGGCTCAAGACCCTGATCGAGGAGCGCAGCGAGTGTCCCGCGGGGGATCTCCAGGTCGCGTGACCGGTCGCCGGCCGCATTCCGCGGGTGTTTCCGGTCAGGCGCGCGTGTTTCCTGGTCAGGCGCGCGTGTTTCCGGTCAGGTGAAGGTGACGTAAGTCGGCCCCGCGTAGAGTGCGGCATGAAAGCGACCAGGCAGGCAGCCTGAGGCCGCCCGGATGGGCGGCTCCCAGCGCGGGCATCCTGGTCGGCGGCACCGGACCAGGATGAGTGCATGCGCGGCGACGACGGGGTTCTGGACTTCCTGAACGAGCAGCTCAGCGCCGAGCTGACGGCGATCAACCAGTACTTCCTGCACGCCAAGATGCAGGAGAACCTCGGCTGGGTGAAGCTCGCCCGGCACACCCGCGCCGAGTCGGTCGACGAGATGCGCCACGCCGAGGTGCTCACCGACCGGATCCTGTTCCTGGACGGGCTGCCGAACTACCAGCGGCTGTTCAAGCTGCGGATCGGCCAGACGATCACCGAGATGCTCCAGGCGGACATGGCGGTCGAGACCGAGGCCATCGACCGGCTCCGCCGCGGCATCGACTACATGCGCGGCGTCTCGGACGTCACCAGCGCGAACATCTTCGAGTCGATCCTGGCCGACGAGGAGCAGCACGTCGACTACCTGGAGACCCAGCTCGCCCTCGTCGGCCAGCTGGGCGAGCAGCTCTACCTGGCCCAGCTGATCGAGCAGCCCAGCGACTGACTGACCCGGGCCGCCATCTTGCCCGGCTCCGCCGGCGCTCGACGGCCCGGTGGCGTCGGCGCCTCGACGGGCGGGCTCAGGCCAGGGCGTCGATCCAGTGCCCGAGCCGGCTTACCTCGCGGGTGACGATGAGCGGATCGCGGAGCGTGCTGGCCAGCAGGGCGGCGCCCTGCACCCCGGCCAGGAGGGTGATGGCGAGGTCGCGCGCATCCGGGCGGCCGAGGGCCTCGAACTGGGCCTGCGCCCAGTCGATGATGAGATTCATGGCCATCGGGGCGTAGCGCTCCAGCCCGTCAGCGTTCCGGGCGAGCTCGGAGCTGAGGTTCCCGACGGGGCAGCCGTAGCGGGCCACGATGTCGCGCATGTCGTCCCAGGAGCGCACGAGCGCCTTGAGGCGGCCGGCCGGGTCCGGCTGGCGCTCGATCGTGGCGAGCATGGCGGCGAACTGGGCGGCCTGGTCCTCGGCGACGGCCCGGACCATGTCGTCCCTGGTCTTGAAGTAGTAGTAGACGTTCCCGGGCGGGACATCGGCGGCCTCCGCGACCTCCGCGATTTTCGTCCGCTGCACGCCCTGGCGGTGCATGAGGTCGCCCGCCGCCGCGACGAGCCGCTCTCGCTTTCCCGGACGGCCGGTCCCGTTCACGTTCGGCATTTCACTGGTCATCTCCTGCCGAGGATAGACAGTCACCGCCGCATCTGGCATGTTAGTAAGTGTACTCACTAACTATGGTGGAGGTTCCGGCATGACGTCAGCCACCCCCGAGCGGCCCTTCCTCGCGACCCGCCGGGGCAGGCTCACGCTGCTGCTCCTGTGCGCCGTCCAGTTCCTGGACATCGCCGACTCCTCGATCGTCAACGTCGCGCTCCCCGCGATCCGCCACGACCTGCACTTCTCGCAGCAGGGCCTACAGTGGGTCCTCAGCGGGTACCTGCTGACCTACGGCGGCTTCCTGCTCCTCGGCGGCCGCGCCGCCGACCTCCTCGGGCGGCGCCGCCTGCTGGTCACCGGGACCGCGCTGTTCGCCCTCTCATCGCTGGCCGGAGGGCTGGCCCCGGCCGCCGCCGTGCTGGTCGCCGCCCGGGTGGCGCAGGGTGCCGGCGCCGCGATGATGGCCCCGGCCGGGCTGTCCATCCTCACCACCACGTTCAGCGAGGGCGCCGACCGGACCCGGGCGCTGGGCGCGTGGGGCGCCGTATCCGGGCTCGCCGCCGCCGTGGGGGTGTTCGCCGGCGGCGCGCTGTCGGCCGGGCCCGGCTGGCGCTGGGTGCTGTTCGTCAACCTCCCGGTCTGCGCGGCCGTGCTGGGCGCCGCCTTCCGGCTCATCGCCGCCGAGCGCCGCCGCGCGCCGCTGGCCAGCTTCGACGCTCTCGGCGCCGCCCTCGCCACCGGCGGCATGCTGCTGCTGGTCTACGCGCTGGTGAAGGCACCTGACGCGGGCTGGGGCAGCGCGCACACCATCGGCGAGCTCGTTACCGCCGCCGTCCTGCTCGCGGCCTTCGCCGCCAACGAGGCACGCAGCCCGCACCCGCTGTTCCCGTTCTCCATCCTCCAGGTCAGGGGCCTCGCGGCCGCCGACGCCACCCAGCTCATCGCCTTCGCCGGCTTCCTGTCCGCGTTCTTCTTCCTCACCCTCTACATGCAGAACGTGCTCGGCTTCTCACCGCTGCGAGCAGGAGCCGCGTACCTCCCCGTCACCGTCGGCATCGCTGTCACCGCGGGAGCCTCGACCCGGCTGTTCGCCCGGCTGGGCACCCGGCCGGTGATCATCGCCGGCGCGCTCATCGCCGCCGCCGGGATGTACTACCTCTCCCGCCTTCCCGTCCACGGCTCCTACCTCACCGACCTGCTCCCCGGCCTCCTGATCATGTCGGTCGGGCTCGGCGCCGTATTCGTCGCCGTCACCACCGCGGCCAGCGCCGGCGTCCCCGCCGACCAGGCCGGCCTCGCCGCAGGCCTCCTCAGCACCGCCCTGCAACTCGGGTCGGCGCTCGGCCTCGCGATCTTCTCCGCCGTCGCCACCGCCCGTACCGATGCCCTCCTCGCCGTGCGGGCCGCCCCGGCGGCCGCGCTCACCGCGGGCTACCACCAGGCCCTCCTCACGGGCAGCATCTTCCTGCTCGCCGCCGCGCTGATCGCCGTACGCGCCGCCAACACCCGCGGCGAGGCATCCGCGCCGGCCCCCGGCCCGGCGCTCGCCACCGACGCCCCCTGACCGTCACCGCCAGCACCAACCCGCGGAGGAGAAACCATGAAGTACCTGCTCCAGATCTACCTGGGCGACTCAATGACCCGGCTCGCGGCACTCCCCCACGACGAGCAGCAGCCGGTCTACGACGAGTACTGTGCCCTCGCACAGGCCCCCGGCCTCATAGACGCCCGCCAGCTGCAGTCGGCCGAGACCGCCACCACCGTGCGTGTAATAGACGGCCAGACAGTCACCGCCCGCGGGCCCTTCGCCGAGGCCGAAGAGCTCCTCGGCGGCTACTACCTGATCGAGGCCGAGCACCCCGCCGCCGCGATCGAGCTCGCCGCGCGCATCCCTGCCGCCCGCCTGGGCGGCGCCATTGAGATCCGGCCGGTCACCGACCGGTAGCCAGCACGAACCCCGCCGCTGGCAACGGCATACGGGTGCCGGGCTCGCCCGCCCTGGGTGCGGGCTAGCTCCCTGCACCCGCGGGGCGGTGCTCCCAGCGGTGTGCGCCGGTGGCCTGGTCCGCCGGGAAGAAACTCTCGAGACGGATCTCCTGGAGCATCGCGTCCTGGGGGGGTGCCCAAAGTCGTGACGGCGGAGAAGTAGCTCAGGGCCAGCCCGCCTTTGCGGAACTCGACGGGGACGACGGGCAGGGGCGTGCGGGTGAAGTCGGGCGCGCGCCAGCGTGCCGGGACCCCGGGGTAGGCCAGGGCCTCCTGGAGAAGCGCCGCGGTCGCGGGATCGGGAATGCCGCCGACGGCTTCCCGGTGGATGCGCTGAACCAGCGCGTCGGCGGCGGCGTCCCAGTTCGCCACGAACGGCCGGATGCCGTCCAGATCAAACATCAGGCGGATCAGGTTGGCGGGCTGGCCGGCGTCGCGGTCGTCGAGCAGCCGGGCGAAGAACAAGTCCGCTGCGGCATTGGCCCCGGCCACGTTCAGTGCCGGTCCAGGACGACCGCCGGATACGGTTCATGACCGGCCAGGATCCGCTGGAGCGCGGCGCGAACCGCTGCGGATTCCTCCGCGGCGAGCCCTGTCTCGCGATACAGCGGGGTTTCGCGCAGGCCGACGAAGCCGGTGATGAGCGCCGGCGACTCGGCCAACGGCGGCGTTACTTGTCGGCCGCGCTGGATTCCCCGCCGAGGGACTCCTGACGGGTGCCCGCGCAGGTGCGCGAGTCCTTGACCAGGTCGTCGCAGAAGGCAGCGACGTCGTTGCCGAGGAGTTCCAGGACCCCCTTGCCGGCCGCGACGCCTTCCTCGAAGAAGTCGACGATCCCTGAGAGCAGGCGCCCGTCAGCCACGTCGACCGGTCCGACCTTGAAGAGGTACCTCTGGATCTCCTTGTAGACGATCTGGTAGTCCGGCGGGAGCGCCCTGACCCGCGCCATGTGCGCCCGCAACTGCCGCTTGCCCTCGATGATGTCCTGGATGCCCACGTCAGCCTCCTAGCCGGCCCAGTTTCCTCGCGACATTCCTGTTCAGCTGCTCGCGCCACCGGTCGCGGTAGCTCCGGGCCCTTTCTCCGCCGGCCAGCGCGGCGCAGAAGCCCTTGATGTCGTCGCCCAGTACCTCGTGGATGCCCAGCCCGTCCGCCGCTGTCTCTTCGAGCAGTCCCAGGGCGTTGTCCATGATCGGCATCAGGTTGCGGCCCGTGACTCCTCCGTAGGGGAAGAGGTGAGCCTTGATCTGTTTCCACGCCGCCTGGTAGTCGGCCGGCAGTGCCCCGGCCCGGGTTTCGAGCGCCTTCCACTCCCTGGTGAGGTCGCTGCCTGTCATGGTTTCCCAGAGGTTCATCTCCCGCCCTCCCTGAGCTTGTCGATGCGTGCTGAGAGGTACTCCCATTTCACCCAGAACCTCGCGAGTTCCCCGCGCCCCGTGTCGTTGAGCGCATAGAACTTGCGCGGCGGGCCCATCCCGGATGGCCGTTTCGTCACCTGGACGAGCCCGTTCTTCTCGAGTCGCAGCAAGATGGTGTAAACCGTCCCCTCGACGACGTCGGCGAAGCCGAGTTCGTTCAGCCGGCGCGTGATGGCGTAGCCGTAGGTCTCCTCGCTGCCGATGACTTCAAGCACGCAGCCCTCAAGGGTGCCCTTGAGCATCTCCGTCAGGTCGTCCATCGCGGCCCTCTTCAGTCCTCCGGTACTCCGTATCACCTAGTACGGCTACACGGTATCACAGAGTAGTGGAGCATCCCGGCCAGCGGCGGGCACCCGGAATGCGCAGAGCCGGCCGGCCCCAGCTCCGCGGGCCTGACCTGAGCCCGACGCTGTCCTTGCGAAACCCATGCGGGTCCGCGCCGTTGCCACGGCCAACCCACGCGCCGGCGGTGGCACTCTTGGGGAATGAGCTTTCGACTTTCTGCCTACGCGGGCCGGGCGGCTCATGCCGCTCGCTCCCCAGCCGCATGCTCTGACTAGCCGTAGTCACGGGCTGCCATCCCGGACGCGCGCGCTGGCCATGGGCGGCGCGGTAGGCCTGGGCGGCCTCGGGGGAGGCGGCGGACTCGGTCGCGCGATCGTGCACCTGTTCATCTGGCACCTCATCTGGCGGGCCGGCCTCGGCTTGTGGCGGGTCCCGACCGTCGGCCCGTTCCTGGTCGTCGCGCTGGGACTCGTCATCGTGGCCCTGATCGCCGCCCGGGCTCGGCGTGCTCGGGCCGGATGACGTCCGCCTGCTCCGATTCGTCCCACCGCCTCCGGGCACAACCTGGCCCAGCTCATCGAGCAGCCCGGCGACGCCGCTCGTCCGCGCTGAGGTTGGCCACCGGGCCAAGGCCCGCTTCGGCGCCCGGACCCGCGCAGGTCCGCGACCGCCGCTACCGGGCCGGCGAGGCTCCTGGCCCGCTGCGACGGCCGGTGCTGGCTGACGGGCCGGGAACCTGCCGGGTCCCTTTGCCGGCTCGGGTGGGCTAGCTGCAGACTTGGGTGGATGGGACCTGATCGGGGGCGATCGGTGAGCCAGGAACCTGGGGGTGAGGCGGTCATCCGGACGCCGGACCGGCGGCTTCGGGTGTTCGTGAGTTCCACGCTAGGTGAGCTGGCCGGGGAGCGGCTGGCGGTGTCGCGCGCTGTATCGGCGCTGCGGCTGACCCCCGTGATGTTCGAGGTGGGGGCCCGGCCGCATCCGCCGGCCGAGGTGTACCGGGCGTACCTGGCGCAAGCCGACGTGTTCATCGGCGTGTACTGGCAGCAGTACGGGCAGCTTGTCCCGGGTGCGGCGATATCGGGACTGGAGGAGGAGTTCGACCTGTCGGGTGCGCTGCCGCGGCTGCTGTACGTCAAGGGGCCGGCGCCCGATCGCGAGCCGCGGCTGGCTGGCCTGCTGGCCCGGATCAAGGCGGAGTCCTCGGCCTCCTACCGGCATTTCCGCTCTCCCGCCGAGCTGGGCCGGCTGGTGCGCGAGGACCTGGCGGTGCTGCTGAGCGAGCGATTCGCCGCCACCCGGACGATGGCCTCGGCGCCGCCGCCGGCGGCCACGAGCGGCCCTGCCCGGCCGCCGGTGGGCGCGACGTCCCTGCTGGGACGGGAGCGGGCCATCGGCGAGGTGACGGGGCTGGTGGAGTCCCCCGGGGTGCGGCTGGTGACGCTGACCGGGCCGGGCGGGGTCGGCAAGACCCGGCTGGCGGTGGCCGCCGCCGAGCGGCTGCGGGACCGCTTCGGTGCGGGCACCGCGTTCGTGGCGCTCGAGGCGGTCACCGACCCCGGGCTGGTGCTGGCCGCCGTCGGCCGGGCGGCGGGCGCCGACCTGGCCAGAACCCGCTCGCCGCTGGAAGCCCTGGCCGAGACGTTCGGCGACGGTGCCTGGCTGCTGATCCTGGATAACCTGGAGCAGGTGATCCAGGTCGCCCGGGATCTGGCTCAGCTGCTTACCCGCTGCGCGGGGCTGGCGATCGTGGCGACCAGCCGCGCCGCGCTGGGGCTGCAAGCCGAGCGCGAGTACCCGGTGCCGCCGCTGCCGCTGCCGGGGGGTCCCGGCGGCGCATCGGTCGCGGAGGTCGCGGCCTCGCCGGCGGTGGCATTGTTTGTGGACCGGGTCCGCGCGGTGCGGCCCGGCTTTGCCCTGACCGAGGGCAACGCGGTGGCGGTGGCCGAGATCTGCCGGCGGCTGGAGGGCCTGCCGCTGGCCATCGAGCTGGCCGCCGCCCGCGCCCGGCTGCTGGACCCGCCCGCGCTGCTGGGCCGGCTGGCGGCATCACTGGATGCGCTCGGCACCGGTGCTGTGGACCTGCCCGAGCGGCAGCGCACGTTGCGGGCCACGGTGGAGTGGAGCGTGGGCCTCCTGCCGGATCCCGAGCGTTCGCTGCTGGAAGTGGCGGCGGCGTTCGCGGGCGGCTGGACCGTCCACGCCGCGGCCCGGGTGGCGGGCCTGGATGAGGACCGGGCGCTGGAGTTGTCTGAGGCGCTGGCCCGGCACAGCCTGATCTACCTCGACCGGACCGAGCCGAGGCCCCGGACGCGGATGCTGGACACCGTCCGCGAGTTCGTGGCCGAGCATCTGGCGGCCCGGCCCGACGCCGACCAGGTCGCGCGGCGGCACGCGGCCTACTACCGGGACCTGGCGGAGCAGGCCGACCGCCCGCTGCGCGCCGCCGGCGGGGGCGAGTGGGTGAAGCGGCTGGACGCCGAGACAGGCAACCTCGGCGCCGCGGTCCGCTGGTACCTGGCCCATGACCGCGAGCCGCTGCCGCACCTGTTCCGGGTCCTGTTTCCGTTCTGGGTGCAGCGGGACCTCGAGCCCGAGGCGTGGTCGTGGGTGGAACAACTGCTGCCCGCCGCCGGCACGCTGGATCCGCAGGCCCGCGCCGAGCTTGCCGTGGTGGCGGCGGTGATCGCCGTCAACGTCGGGAACGATCCGGCGGCGCTGGCGGCCCGCCAGAGCCTGGCCCCGCTGCTGGCCGGGATCCGGGACCCCTTCCTGCGCGCGCTGTCCCACCTGGCCCTGGCGTGGATTTTGCCGATCGCCGACGACTTCGACGGGGCGCTCCGGGAGGCTTCGGTCTCGCTGGAGGAACTCCGGGGCCAGGATGAGCCCGTCTACTGGTCCATCGCCGCGTTCACCGCCGGCTCGCTGGACATGGCGCTGGGCCGCTACCGCGACGCCCCCGCTCCCCTGGCCGAGGCGCGCGACGTGGCGGGCCGCGCCGGCGGGGACTGGCTCGCCCCGGCTCCCCGGGTGCAGCTGGGCATCCTCGCCGTGCTGCGGGGCCGCCTGGATGAGGCCCGGACACTGCTGGACGAGGCGCTGGACCGGAGCCTGGCGGCCCGCAACATCCCGCTCGTGACCCTGTGCCTGTCCGCGTATGCCGAGCTGGCGCTCGCGGAGAGCGACCCCGAGCGGGCGGCCCGGCTGAAAGGTGCGGCCGAAGGGCTGCGCGAGCGGGTAGGCCTGCCGACCTGGCCGCATCTGAGGCGGCCGGAGGCCGATCTGGTGGCCAACCTCCGCCGCCTGCTCGGCGGCAGCCAGTTCGATCAGGCCTTCTCGGCCGGCTCCCGGCTCACTCAACGGCAAGCAGTGGATATCGTGCGGCAGCAGCCCGGCGCCGGCATCCAGACGCCCCGCGCTCCTGGCGCTGGTCCACCTGTCCCCACCTAGAAGATGATGACCGTGCGCGCTCCCTCGCCGCGCTCCATCGCGGCGTAGCCCTCGTTGACCTCATCAAGGGTGATCCTCGAGGTGATGAAGTCGTCGACGCGCAGGCGACCCTGGCGGTAGAGGTCGAGCCACTTGGGCATGTCGATGCGGAACCGGTTCGAGCCCATCGCGCAGCCGCGCAGGGTCCGGTCGCGCTGCAGCAGGGAGCCCGGGATCGTGATGTCCATGCCGCTGACGACCCCGATGATGACCGCCATGCCGCCGGGCCGGGTCATCTGGAAGGCCTGCTCCGAGGTGTCGCTGCGCCCGACGGCCTCGAACGCGTAGTCGACTCCGCCGCCGGACAGTTCGCGGACGGCCTCGACCGAGTCGGTCTCGGCGGCGTTCACGGCGTGGGTGGCCCCGAGGGCCAGGGCGCGCTCTAGCCGGCCGGGCCAGCGGTCAACGGCGATCACCTGGCGGGCGCCCGCGATAGAGCAGCCCTGGATGGCCGCCAGGCCGACGCCGCCGAGGCCGATGACCGCGGTCGTGGACGCGGGCGCCACCTGCGCCGTGTTCAGCGCGGCGCCGAGCCCGGTCGTCACGCCGCAGCCCACGAGCGCCGCCACCTCGACGGGAATGTCCGCACCGAACTTGACGATGGCGCCCTCATGGACGAGCAGTTCCTCGGCGAAGGACCCCAGGCCGGCGAACTGCCCGATCGCGGTCCCGTCCTGGCTCAGCCGGGAATCCCCGGGCGCTCGGGTGAGCCCCTCCCTGGTGCAGAGGTAGGAACGTCCGGTGAGGCAGAACTCGCAGAGCCCGCAGAACTGAGACAGGCAGGTGATCACGCGATCGCCGGGCTTGACGTAGGTGACATCGCGGCCGACCTCAGTGACCGTGCCGGCGGACTCGTGGCCGAGCACGACGGGCAGGCCGGTCATCTTGATGGTGCCGTTCATCGCGCTGAGGTCGCTGTGGCACAGGCCGGCGGCGCCGGTCCTGATGATCACCTCACGGGGACCGGGCCGGGCGACCTGGACGTCCTCGATCGTGAGCGGCCGGTTGACCTCGCGCAGCACAGCAGCCTTCATCGCTCCTCCACGTCCCCTTTGACCACAAACGGAGCGTACGCCCGGTGCTCACCAAGATCCATAAGCTGCCGGCGCGGTCATGACCCGCCGCCCGCCCGTCACCCCGGCCGTCCCGCTTCCGGCAGCGCCGCGGCGAGGACGAGGTACAGGTAGCAGGCGTCCGGTTCTTGTATCACTGCTCCGTATGGGAAGGGCTGATGTGCGCGTGAAACGAAAGCTCGGCAGCGTGCTGGGAACGGCAGGCTTCACTGTCGCTCTTGCAGGTGGCCTGGCGGCATCCCCGCCGGCTATTGCTGCGGCGCAGCGGCCGGCCGCGGTCTCGAATCAAAACCAGCTGGAAAGTGAGCTCCCGACCGACGCCGGCCATTGCGTGGACCTCATTGGGGGCACGACACTCGGGCTGGCCACGTGCGAGGGTGCGCAGAACCAAGAGCGGGGAATTGGCACCATCGACGGCCCTGTTGTCCGTCTCCAGAACGCGTTCAGCGGCGGCCGCCTCGCCGTGCGCACCGAAAATGGCAGCCAGGCGCTGGCGAGGCCCGGCTGCAACACCTCCGACACGACGCAGCAGTGGACGCTGGAAGGCGGTGAATTCGTGAACAGGACCGCCTTGTGCCTGACTTCCGAGCCGAACTTCCACGTCGGCGTCGCGACCTGCATCAATGACGGAAGCTCGTCTCAGATGTGGTTCACCTTGCCGAAATAGCAGGTTCATGACCCGACTACCCTGCTCTGGGTCGCGGCCCGGGACCTGCAGGTATTGTCCGCATCATTTTTGGCAAGCAAATGACCGGAAGGTGAACAAGGCAGCGCCGTTACTTCAGCGCGTACTGTCTGGCCTGCCTGGTTCCGGACGATTCACCCCAGGCCAGCGCCTCCTCGTAGGCCGCGTCGCCGAGGCGGGCGCGCAGCGCGGCGAGGACGGCATCGTCGTGGGGCGCGCGTGGCACGTAGGCGTGCAGCCAGCCGCTGCCGCTGGCTTCCAGCTGCGAGCGCGCGGCGGTGAGCAGGCGCGCGGCACGCTGCGGGTCGTCCTGCCGGCCCGCGACATCTGCCAGTGCCTCGAGGTAGTAGGCGGCGCTTGTTTCGTCTCCCATCTCGGCTGCCATGGCCAGCCCTTCCTTCAGATGTCCGGCTGCGCCGGCCAGGTCGCCCTGCGCCTGGGTGCTGAGCGCCAGGTCATACAGCGAGACGAGGATGGGGATGGCGTCATCCGCACGGCGGGCCACGGCCAGGCTATTGGCGAACAATCGCGCTGCGGTGTCGTTGTCTGCCTGGCTGAGCCGGACCTGGCCGAGGAAGCTATCCAGCAACGCCATGTTGAGCAGGTGCTGAAGGCGGTCGAACCCGGTGAGCTCGTCCTCGCGTAGCCCCCCAAGCAGCGCCCGGCCCTCGTCGAGCCGCTCAGTCGCGGTGGCGTAATCGCCGCGGATTGCCGCCAGGTGGCCCAGAACGCCCAGGACGGTCGCGTGGAGAATCATGCCCGGCTGTCCGCTCGCCTGCCGGTACAGCGGCAGGCTCTGCCCGAGTAGCTCCTCCCCCCGGGGCCGATCTCCGTTGGCGAGGAGAATGAAGCCGGCCTCGGTAAGTGCCAGCGCGTGCTGGTAGGGCGGCAGGTTCTCGCTGCGGGCCATTTCCTCCCCCAGGCCGACAAACTCCGCGAGGTGGCCGTGCAGCCACCAGAACCTCCAGCTCGCCAAGAACAGCTGGGCAGCCTGACCGAGGCGACCCTGGTCTGCCAGCCAGGACATCGCGGCCAGGAGGTTGTCGTGCTCGGTCTCCAGCCGGGCCACCCAGGACCGCTGGCCGGGGCCGGCGAGCTCGGCCCCGGACGGCTCGGCCAGAGCCTGGAAGTAGGCGGCGTGCCGGTCATGCGCCTGAACCCAGTCGCCGCCGGCGAGGCGTTCCAGCGCATAATGCCGGATGGTCTCCAGCAGCGAAAACCGCGGCTCGCCGCTGCGGGTTTCCGAACGGACCAGGCTGCTTTCCACCAGCAGGCCCAGCGATTCGATTACCTGCTCGGGCCGGCCGGCCCGGCCTTCACCCGCGGCATAGAGGGCCTCTGCCGCTGGCAGGCTGAACGGCCCCGCGAATACGCCCAGGCGGGCGAGCAGCTCCTGCTCGACCGCCGACAGCAGGTCGAAGCTCCAGTCCAGGGTGTTCTTCAGGGTGCGCTGTCGCTCGGGCAGATCGCGGGCCCCGCCGGTCAGGACGCTGAATCTCCGGTCCAGCCGCGAGGCCAGCGCATTCGGGGGCAGCAGCTTGACCCGGGCCGCGGCCAGCTCGATGGCCAGCGGCAGCCCGTCCAGCCTGCGGCAGATCTCGGCTACCGCGGGGGCATTGGCCTCGGTCAGCTCGAAGCCCGGGGCAACGGCGTGCGCCCGCTCAACGAATAGGCCCACCGACGCGTAGCGGTGCAGTTCCGCGGAGTCGCGGTCAGCCCCGGCGGGCGGAACCGCGAGCGGGGATACCGGGTATTCGTGCTCGCCCCTGAGCCGCAGCGCCGTCCGGCTGGTGACCAGCACCACCAGGCCGGCAGCGGCTTCCAGTAGCTCGGCCACCAGCGGAGCGGCGCCCATAACATGCTCGAAGTTGTCCAGCGCCAGCAGCAGGTGCCGGGACTCCAGGTACGCCCCCAGGTCGGTGATCAGCTGGCCAGCCGAGGTGTTCAGGCCCAGCCTGGCGGCGATCGCGGGCGCCACCAGGTCGGCTGCGGGAACCGAGGCCAGCTCCAGGAACCGCGCGCCGTCCGCGAAGCCGGGGCCGAGCCGCCGGGCCGCCTCCATCATGAGCCGGCTCTTTCCCACGCCGCCCGGACCCGTCATGGTCACCAGCCGGACGCCCTCCCCGACGACCAGGTCCTCGACGGCCGCGATTTCCTGGTCGCGGCCCAGCAGCGGCGTGGCCGGCACCGGAACAGCCCCGGCGAGCAGCGTCTCCGCCGCGGCGTCCTCGCCGGAGTGAGTCAGCTCGAACCGCTCGCTCAGCAGCAACGCCAGGTCGTTCTCGACGAGCTGCCGCAGCTCGGCGGGGTCAGCGAAGAGCTGATAGGAGACGTCACCCTCGTCCTTGATCCGGGCCAGCATCCGCGCCAGCCGCGGATCGCGATCCGGCGCCGGCGACTTGACGTAGATGAGCCGGGGCATCCCGGCCGACAATCGGTACTCGTCCTCCAGCCCGGAAACCTGCTCGCCGGGGGCGACCCACCCGTAACTTTGCCAGTAGACGCCGACGAAGACCTGGCTCTGCGCCAGGTAGGCCCGGTACACCGTCCGCGGCGGGTGGGGGCGGGCGCCCAGCTCGAACATCACCGGCACCAGCCGCAGCGCCGTCACCGCGTCCCGTATCGCCTGGCGCTCGGCCGCCGCCTCCCCCAGCGTGGAGCTCACGAAGACCCGGACGCGCTGGTCGGGCGTGCGGATCATGCTTGTCTCAGGCATCGCCGACAGCCTAGGCCGGGCGGGTTCAGCAGGTGTCGCAAGCGCCCCGGCGCGCCTGCCGGCCGACCTGGCTCTCCACGGAGGTCTTCATCAAGCACGATCGGCTGCTCATCGCCGAGGACGCCGCGCGCTGGGCACGTGCGCCGCCAGGCAGAACCGTGCAGTATCGGGCTGCAGGCGCAGCTGATCAGGCTGTGACCGATGGCTATTCTTCGGGGGCGGCCAGCAGCCTGCGGACGCCATCGGCATCAGGCATGACATGACGGATGGCCGCGATGCCGGAGAAGCCGGCGTCTGCCGACACCAGCGCCTCAGCTCCTGCCGCATGAGCCGCCGCGGCCAGGACCGCGTCGAACGAGCCGAAGCCCGTTCCCTCCTCGAACAGCCGCAGTCCTTCGCGCAGATCAGCTTCCTCGACGATAAGCAGCGGCGACAGCAACTCGATGTAGTCACGGGCAAGTTCTGCAGCGTCCTTGCGGTCCCGACGGCGGGCGCGGACGTGGGCGAACTCCTGGATGACCTCGATAGTGGTGGCCGCCAGAATCGTCCCGCCTGCTATGGCACGGATTAGCTGCTGACATGGCTCGCGCAGGGGCTGATCGACCCCGACTGCGTAGACCAGGACTGTCGTGTCAAGGACTATCACGCGTGGCGTCCGCGGAGCTCATCCAGCTCGGCGAGCAGATCGCCAGTCTCCATTGGTGCCGCACCGAGGATGCGCCGGGCCGCGGCGGCTCGCCGCTGTTGCGTCGCGGGCAGGCCACGGTCAAGCGCCTCCCGAATTACGGTGGCGACCGATGTACCGCGCTGCCGCGCGAGAGCGCGAACCCGCTCGTAACGCTCGTCGTCGATGAGAATCTGCAGCCGCACATGGGTGACAAATGATCGAGGCCCGGCCGCCGCAACCGGCAACCGAGCCTCTAACCTGCTACAACTCTTGTAGCCCCAACGGGACTTGAACCCGTGCTAACGCCTTGAGAGAACGCCTTGAGAGAAGGCGTGCCCTCGTTCAAGCTGGTCCGGCATTGTCCGTTAAACAGAAGGCAGCCTGCGCCGGGCAGCAGCCCGAGAAGCCGATGCGGTGCCGGCTGAGGGCATCGTGAGCCAACTGACGCCGGGGAATACGCGTCACGGACCTGCCCAGATCATGTACAGCACGATCAGCAGCTCCGCTTCCTCGTCTAACCGGAACGCCAGCAGGCCTTGGTCGCCGAACAGGGTCTCGCGAAACTCGGGCTCGCCGCCTCCAGGCTGCACTAACCGCGCATCCCACGGAGCGTCGATCAGTTTCAGCAGCCGGTCCATGAACGCCTGGTAGATCTCCTGCTGCTTGCTCAGATCGGCAAACTGCGCGGCGGCCCGGACAGTCAGGACCGGGCGATAGCTCACTGGCGGGCGGGCCAGCCCGGAACCGGGATGAGACCCTCGGGCCGGGCGTCTCTCGCCTCGCGTACCGCGGCACTGAACTCCGGGTCGGAGTAGGCAATGGCTCGCAGACGCCAGCGATGCAGCAGTTCAGCCAGGAACGGCCAGCGGCGCACCTCTCGCGCCGCCTCTAGGGCCTGCCGGTACTCAGCCAGGAACTCCTCATGCCACTGCTGAGGCAGCAGTCCCAGGATCGCCGCCGGGGTCTCCGAATCACCCTCGCTGTCGGGCTGCGCTGTCATGCCTGCCAGGGTAACGCCACCTGCCGACAGCCATGTGGCGTGCGGCCGCGGAGTGATGGCCGCACGCGCTAGGAACAATCCATCCTGGGACCCGCTACGCCCGCCGGTCGTGGCTCAGTGTTCACGTCACCGTCGGGATGCCGCCCACCGTAGGGCCAATCACAGTCATTTTCTGGGGCAGCCTGCCGCCTGCTGCCGCCAGAACCCACGGACGAATCGCGGACAAATGATCGAGGCCCGGCCGCCGTAACCGGCAACTGGGCCTCTGACCTACCGCAACTCTTGTAGCCCCAACGGGATTTGAACCCGTGCTACCGCCTTGAGAGGGCGGCGTCCTGGGCCGCTAGACGATGGGGCCAGGCACACATAACGCAGCGGCTGAACTTCGGCCCGGGACCACATCGCGGTCCCTGGCCGGGCTTCCCCAGCCGCCAGGCAAGGTTAGCGCACCTCGCGGAGTCCCGCCAAACCCGCGCCGGTCACCCAACTTCGCGCAGGTAGCAAGCCTGCGACCGCGCCCCTATACCCCGACACGGGGTCAGCGCGTGCATGATTGCGGAAAATCGCGGTACGTAGACCCCATGTTGGCATTCATAGTGATCCTGATCGTCATCGGCCTGATCGTCGGTCTCATCGCGCGGCTGCTCGTGCCGGGGCGAGACAGCATCGGCCTCCTGGGAACGATCCTGCTGGGCATCGTGGGCTCGTTCGTCGGTGGATTCCTCCAGCAGCTCATCGAGTTCCACCATCTGGAGGTCACCCACTTCGCCGCCACCGGCTTCATCGGCTCGGTCATCGGCGCCATCGTGCTGCTGCTGATCCTGCGGGTCACCGGTCTCGAGCCGGGACATGGCCGCAGCCGCAGCCGTGGCCGGACCCGGACCTCGGCCCGCCGCCGCTGGATCTAAGCCGACTCACCTAGCCTGGCTCGTCCGTCATTTAATGCCCCCGCCCCGGCGGATAAGCCAAAGCGCGGACGCCCGATACGGGCGTCCGCGCTGTCCAGCTTGCTGGCTGGGGTACCAGGACTCGAACCTAGACTAACGGGGCCAGAACCCGTCGGGCTGCCAATTACCCCATACCCCATGGGAGCGCGGCTCCAGGAGCCAAGTGCGCCAGTGCAGCATAGCGGAACCCGCCGCCGGGAGCCAAAATGGCGGAAGCGGCGCAGCTCCCGAGATCAGGCGCTGTCCACGACCCGGTTACTGAGCGTCCCGATCCCCTCGATCGTCACCGAGACGTGATCGCCGGGCTCCAGCGGCCCGATCCCGTCGGGCGTGCCGGTCAGGAGCACGTCGCCGGGCAGCAGGGTCATCACCGCGGAGACGTAGCTGACCAGCGCGGGCACGTCGTGCAGCAGCAGTGACGTGCGGGACTGCTGGCGGACCGCATCGTTGACCGTGGTCCGGAGCTCCAGGTCGGCCGGGTCAAGGTCGGTCTCGATCCAGGGGCCGAGCGGGCAGAACGTGTCGAACCCCTTGGCCCGCGCCCACTGGCCGTCGCGGGCCTGCAGGTCACGTGCGGTGACGTCGTTGGCGCAGGTGTAGCCGAAGATGTACTCGGCGGCCCGCTCGGGCGGCACGTCCCGGCACGGGCGGCCGATGACCAGGGCCAGCTCGCCCTCGTAGTCCACCCGCCCGGACAGCTTCACCGGCCGGACGATGGGGTCGGCCGGGCCCGCGACAGACGTCGACGGCTTCAGGAAGATCACCGGCTCGGCGGGGGGCTCGCCGCCCATCTCGCGGGCGTGCGCGGCGTAGTTCTTGCCGATGGCCACGACCTTGCTGGGCAGGACCGGCGCCAGCAGGCGGAGGTCAGGCAGCGGGTAGCGAGCGCCGGTGAACCGGATGGAGTCAGCGGCCCCGAACGGGTGCCCGGCGAGCTCGGCCACCTGAAGCTCGCCAGCTGCCCCGCCGCCGCCCGCCGGCTCGCTGTCCACGACCCCGTACCGGACCTCACCGCCGAAGGCAAACCTCGCAATGCGCATGGCGCGAGCCTACTGAGGCCAGCCCGTCAGCCGGCGGCCGGCTCCTGCCGCTCCTGCTCGGCCAGCCGCTCGCGCAGCGCCGCGGCGTCCGGCTCGTGCACCGCGTATAACGGGGCGCCCGGCTGGTGCTCCTGCCGGAAGTTCCCGCGGCGCCGCGCGTGCCAGAAGCCGCCGCCGTCCTGCCAGATGTGCCAGCCCGGAAACGCCCGGCGCAGCTCGCCCGCCACGTGCCAGGTCGAGAACGGCGGCGCCGCGCCGATCAGGGCGCGCAGGCCGTCCGGCCCGGTCGCGCGGACCTGGTGCCCGTCGTCGAGGCGCTGGGCATGCCAGCCATACACGTCATGGCCGGCCACCCAGTTCGGGTACTCCGCGGTGATCCGGGCCGCGATCACGTCCCGCGCCCGATCCATGAGCTCGCGTTCGCCTGCGGTCATGGCAGAAGCGTACCGCTAGAGCTCTGCAACGTCTATATAGCTTGAGGAGCTACACAAGAGCTCTATACGAAACTAGGACATCCCGCACCCGTAGTCCCGCCGTCGCGAGCGCCCTGGCGGGCAGGTCGCGGGCGCCGCTCGCGCCGGCCCCCGGTGGCACGCCGGTCGCGCCTACTGCAGGTAGCCCTCGACCTCGGTGGCCGGGCGGGACAGCGCGCCGGACGGGTCCTCGCCGTACTCACGGCGGGCCCGCCGCTGGCGGAGCAGGTCCCAGCACTGGTCCAGGGCCTCCTCCGTGGAGCGCAGCCGGGCGTGCTCCTCCTCACTGGAGAGGTTGCCCGCCGCCAGCTTGCTGCGCAGGTCATGCTCAGTGGCGATGAGCTCGTCGATATGCGAGAGGATCTGCTTGTCGTCCATGGCCCCAGCCTAGGGCCGGCCGGCGACGGCGAGCTGTACTGGCCGGTCAGTCGGTGCTCAGGTCGACGACCCGGGCCACGGTGGCGCCGATCGCGGCGATGATCTTCTCGCGCGCGTCCGCGGGCACCGCCGAGTCGACGGTCAGGGCGATGAGCGCCTCGCCGCCGCGGGCGTCCCGGCACACCTGCATGCCGGCGATGTTGATCTCCCGGTCGCCGAGGATCTGGCCGACGACGCCGACCACGCCGGGCCGGTCGGTGTAGCTGAGGAACATCATGTGATCGGCCGGCGCGAGCTCGGTCGCGAAGCCGTTGATCTCGACGATCTTCGCGGCCTGCCGCAGGCCGGTGAGCGTGCCGCTGACCGAGATGACCTGCCCGCCGGGCAGCGTGCCCCGCAGCCGGATCAGGTTGCGCCAGTCCGGGCACTCCAGGGCCGTGCTGAGGCTCACGGCCACGCCGCGCTCGCGGGCGATCAGGGGCGCGTTCACGTAGGTGACCTGCTCCGCGACGGAGTCCAGGAAGATGCCCTTCATCGCGGCCAGCTGCAGGACCCGGACGTCGTGGGCGGCGATGTCCCCGAGGACCTCGACCTGGACCCGGGCCGCGACGCCGGCCGCCAGGGCGGTGAAGATCCGGCCGAGCTGCTCGGCCAGCGGCAGGCCGGGCCGGATCTCCTCGGCCACCGCGCCGCCCTGCACGTTGACGGCGTCGGGGACGAACTCGCCGGCCAGGGCCAGCCGGACGGACCGGGCCACGTCGGTCCCGGCCTTCTCCTGCGCCTCCGTCGTGCTGGCGCCCAGGTGCGGGGTGACGACGACGTTGTCGAAGCCGAACAGCGGGCTGTCGGTGCAGGGCTCGCGGGCGTAGACGTCCAGCGCGGCGGCGGCCACCCGGCCGCTGGACAGCGCGCGGGCCAGGGCCGCCTCGTCCACGATCCCGCCGCGCGCCGCGTTGACGATCCGCACCTCGGGCTTGACCAGGTGCAGCTCGCGGTCGCCGAGCAGGCCGATGGTGTCGGCCGTGCGCGGCAGGTGGATGCTGATGAAGTCGGCCTCGGCCAGCAGCTCGCTCAGCCCGGCCAGGCGCACGCCCAGCTCGCTGGCCCGGGCCGCGGCCACGTACGGGTCGTAGGCGACCACGGTCATGCCGAACGCGGCCAGCCGCTCGGCGACCAGCACGCCGACCTTGCCCAGGCCGAGGATGCCAGCCACCTTGCCGTGCAGCTCGACGCCGGTGAAGGCGGCGCGCTTCCACTCGCCGCGGCGCAGCGAGGCCATGGCCTGGGGCACGTGCCGGGCCACGGCCAGCAGCAGGGCCACCGCGTGCTCGGCGGCGCTGACGATGTTGGAGGTCGGCGCGTTCACGACCATGATCCCGGCCTTGGTGGCCGCCTCGACGTCGATGTTGTCCAGGCCGACCCCGGCGCGGGCGACGACCTGGAGCCGGGGCGCGGCCGCGATCGCCTCGGCGTCGATGTCGGTCGCGCTGCGGACGATGACCGCGTCGGCGTCGGCCAGCGCGGGCAGCAGCTGGGCCCGGTCGCTGCCGTCGGCGTAGCGGACCTCGAAGGTGGCGTCCAGCAGGGCAATCCCGGCGGGCGAGAGCTCTTCCGCGACCAGGACGATGGGTCTGGGCACAGTCTGGTCCCCTGTCGTCGGTGGCGGCTTCGAGACTGCGGCCGCCGGCGGCCCGCGGGGTCAGTCTAACGGCGGCCGGCGCGGGTCCCTAGGAGATGGCGACGGGTCCCGCGGGCCACGCCGGGTCGGCGCCCGGCGCGCTGGCACCGTCCTCGCGGGCCGGCGCGCCGCAGCCGTCGTGCTCGTCGCCGTCGCCGTCGCGGCGGCCGGGCTCGGCGGCGAGGTCCTCGATCCCGCGGGCGGTCATCGGGCGGGCCACCAGGTAGCCCTGGCCGAGGCCGCACCCCATGGCCCGCAGCAGCTCCAGCTGCTCGGGGCGCTCGATGCCCTCGGCCACGACCTCGATGCCCAGGTCGTGACCGACCTGGACGATGGTGCGGGTGAGCAGGGCCAGGGTGCCGTCGATGCCGAGGCCGGCCACGAAGGACGGGTCGATCTTGATGATGTCGACGGGCAGCTCGCGCAGGTAGGCGAGCGACGCGTAGCCGGTCCCGAAGTCATCGATGGCGAGCCGGACCCCGTGCCGCCGCAGCTCGGACAGGCCCTCGACCATGGGCTCGGCCCCCTCGACCAGCACGTGCTCGGTGACCTCCAGCGTCAGCGCGCCGTAGGGCAGCCCGCTCTCGTCCAGGACGGCGAGCACCGACTCGGCGAACCGCGCGGTGCTGACCTGCCGGAGCGAGAAGTTGACCGACAGCCCGATCTGCCAGCCGGACTCCCGCCAGGCCGCGGCCTGGCGGCAGGCCTCGCGCAGCACCCAGTCGCCGAGCGGGACGATGAGCCCCGAGTCCTCGGCCACGCCCAGGAACTCCCGGGGCGGCAGCTGCTCGCCGTGCGGGGACCAGCGCACCAGCGCCTCGACCCCGGTGACCCGGGCGGTGGCCAGCTCGACCACGGGCTGGTACTCGATGGCCAGCGACCCGTCGGTGATGGCCTGGCGGAGCTGGGTGGCCAGCTCCAGCCGCCGCACCGCGTCCGCGTGCATGTGCGCGGCGAACACCTCGACCCGGCCGCCCCCGGCCTCCTTGGCCCGGGACATCGCCACGTCCGCGTTGCGCAGCAGGTGGCCGCTGTCGTCCCCGGCCGACAGCGCGACCCCGACGCTGGCGGTCAGCGGGATTTCCCGGTCCGCGACCTGGAACGGCTCGGCGGCGATGCCGACGGCCAGCCGCTCGGCGACGTCCACGACCTCCTGCGGGCTGGCCGCGTCGGAGATCAGGACCGCGAACTCGTCGCCGCCCCAGCGCGCCACCATCTCGTGCGAGGGCACCGCGGCCCGCAGCCGCCGCGCCGCCTGGGCCAGCAGCAGGTCGCCCGCGCCGTGGCCGACCGAGTCGTTCACCGCGGTGAAGCCGTCCAGGTCCAGGAAGATGGCCGCCGCCGCGTCGCCCTTCCCGCCCGCCAGCTCCTTGGCCCGCTCCTCCAGGTAGGCCCGGTTGGGCAGGCCGGTGACGCCGTCGTGGAAGGTCAGGTGCGTCACCTGGCGGCGCAGCGCGACCTGGTCGCTGACGTCGTGGGCGGTCAGCAGCAGCCGGTCGGCCAGGCCGGGCTCGCGGTACCGGGAGATCGCGGACTGCACGTGCCGCCAGGTGCCGTCGGCGGCCCGGACCCGGCACGCCAGCCGGGCCAGCCCGGCCGAGCTGTCGCCCGCCGACAGGGCGGCGCGCGTCCCGCGGGCGCGGTCCTCAGGGTGGATCAGGTCGGCCAGCGCGGTGCCGATCAGCTCGGCCGGGGCGTACCCGAACCGCGCCACGGCCGGGCTGGCGTACTCGATCTGGCCGCGCAGGCCGCAGACCAGCACCGCGTCGCTGGTCCGGTCGGCCAGCTCACTGAACTGCCGGCTGGCCTCGCGGGACAGCGCGGACGCCGCCGCCGCCTGCCGGAGCAGCCCGGCCAGCCGGGCGACCAGCGCGAGCACGATGGCAGTGACCGCCACGATGACGACGGGATGGAGGCGGCCGCCGGCCAGCGCACTGCCCAGGGCCACGATCACGGCCAGGGCGGCCACGCCGATCGCCGCGAAGCCGGGCAGCCGGGAGTCGTCGGACGGGGCCGCCGGGGGCAGGCGGCGCGCGACGAGGGGGGTGGCGCCGAGCACGCAGATCCCGGCCAGCCAGGCCACCTGCGCCCCCCAGCCGGGGGCCGAGCCGCTGACCCGGGCGCCGACGGCCAGGGCGTCACCGGCCGTGGCCAGCAGCAGCGCCAGGCCGGTCGTCAGGGCCTGCCAGCCGGCCCGTGCCGCCAGCCGCAGGATGCCGCCCAGCACCACCAGGTCGGCCAGCAGGCCGATCAGGTCGGTCGCGAACGACCCGGCGCCGACGGACGCGCCCGGGTAGGCGGACGACAGCACGGTGACCCAGGCGATCAGGAACAGCGAGGCCCCGACCAGGCAGCCGTCGGCCAGCCACGGCACCTCGGCCCGGGCCAGCCGCAGCTGGAACAGCCCGGCCCGCCCGCCCGCCGGGCGCGGCGAGCCGAGCCCGGCCAGGCCGATCACCAGGGCGGGCAGGGCGACGACGGTCAGCAGGATGGTGACGGCGAGCGGGAGCGCGGACCCGACCGAGCCGGCCCCCAGGCCGCGGATCACGGCCGCGCCGCCCCACAGCAGGACCGCGCCCGCGAGCCAGCGCCGGGCCGACCGGACCGCCTCCGGCTGCTGCCGGCCGACCAGCAGCAGCCCGGCGCCCGCGAGAGCCGCCGCCGAGCTCAGCGCCGTCCACGCCGCTGCGGGCATGCTCATAGCGCGCCACCTGCTGAGTCAGCGCGCACTAAGCCTCCCTGTCCGATATCCCGGGTCCGGCGGGGCCAGCGGCGCTGCTGGCGTCCGGTCCTGTCCCGCCGCGTCGCCGCCCGTGCTCGCCCTCGGGCCCGCGTCGGGGCACGATCGCCGGAAAGTGGGTCCGTGGTATCAGGCGAACCTGTGACGTGGCCGAAGACCCGGACCCGGTCTTGCTATTCAGCGATGCCCCTATCACCCTAAGTGCCGGAGGTCACGCTTCGATTGAGGTCGGGCATCCATCTGGTGGGCCACAGATGTCGATTTATGCCTCAAGCGCCACACGCTCCGCGGGCCGGCGGGACTCTCCGCAGGCTAGGACCCCTTGGCGTGCAAGACCACACCCGCCCGTCACGTGGCCCGGATTGGCCCGCTGCGCCGCGGCCGACCGCCCCGAACGCACCGACCGCAACCCGGCTCGCGCGCCGGCCGGGGACCCGGCGGGCGCGCCGTGGCGCGCCCTCGCTGCAGTAATAAGCAACGGCAACTGCAATGTAAGTGCTAAGCCATTTTACCAGACATTGTTCGCGGTCCGCGCAATGAGGCCGAGACCGAACTGTGACATTGACGGGAGGGACGCAGAATTCAGGGAACTTACGCGCCGGGCACCCCCAGAACCGGAAGATCTTCTGCTATAAGAATGCCGCCCGGCACCGTTCTGGCGTTGAACGCGAGGGCCGCGATCGCCGAGGTCACGGCATTAGCCGGCGGGCCGGCCGCGCGGCCGTCCGCCGAGGCGGAATCAGCCGCGGCCGGCTCAGCTGAGGCGGTCCAGGATGAGCTCGCGGGCCCGGCCGGCGTCGGCCTGGCCGCGCGTCGCCTTCATGACCGCGCCGACCAGCGCGCCCGCCGCGGCCGTCTTCCCGTCCCGGATCTTGGCCGCGATGTCCGGGTGGGCCGCGATCGCCTCGTCCACGGCCGCCGTCAGGGCGCCGTCGTCGCTGACCACGGCCAGGCCGCGGGCGGCCACGATCTCGTCCGGCTCGCCCTCGCCCGCGAGAACGAAGTCGAGGACCTGGCGGGCCAGCTTGTCGTTGAGCGTCCCGGCGGTGACCAGGGCGGCGACGCGGGCCACCTGCGCCGCGGTGACCGGCAGGGCGGCCAGCTCGGTGCCGGCCTCGTTGGCCCGCCGGGCCAGCTCGCCGAGCCACCACTTGCGGGCGTCGGCCGCGGTCGTGCCGGCCGCGACGGTCTGCTCGACCAGGTCCAGCGCGCCGGCGTTGGTCAGCGCCGTCATGTCCAGGGCAGACAGGCCCCAGTCGCCCTGCAGCCGGGCGCGGCGGGCCGCGGGCAGCTCGGGCAGGCCGGCCCGCAGCTCGTCCACCCACTCCGCCGACGGGGCCAGCGGCACCAGGTCGGGCTCGGGAAAGTAGCGGTAGTCCTGGGCCTCTTCCTTGCTCCGCCCGGCGATGGTCGTGCCCGCCGCCTCCTGGAAGTGCCGGGTCTCCTGGATGATCCGCCCGCCCGCGTCGAGCACGCCGGCCTGGCGCTGGATCTCGAACCGGACGGCGCGCTCGACCGAGCGCAGGGAGTTGACGTTCTTGGTCTCGGTCCGCGTCCCCCACGGCGCCCCGGCCGGCGCGATCGAGGTGTTCACGTCGCAGCGCAGCGAGCCCTCTTCCATCCGGACGTCGGAGACGCCCAGCGCGCGGAGCAATTCGCGGAGCTCGGTGACGTAGGCCCGGGCCACCTCGGGGGCCATCGCGCCGGTGCCGGGCACCGGCTTGGTGACCACCTCGACCAGCGGGATCCCGGCCCGGTTGTAGTCGACCAGCGAGTAGTCCGCGCCGTGGATGCGGCCGGTGGCCCCGCCCACGTGCAGGGACTTGCCGGTGTCCTCCTCGAGGTGGACGCGCTCGATGCCGATCCGGACCGGCTGGCCGTCGACCTCGATGTCGAGCCAGCCGTCGATGCACAGCGGCTCGTCGTACTGCGAGATCTGGTAATCCTTGGGCATGTCCGGGTAGAAGTAGTTCTTCCGGGCGAACCGGGACCACGTAGCGATGGTGCAGTTCAGGGCCAGGCCGATGCGGATCGTGTACTCGATCGCGACCCGGTTGGTCACCGGCAGCGAGCCGGGCAGGCCCAGGCACACCGGGCACACCGAGGAGTTCGGCTCGGCGCCGAACACGGTGCGGCAGCCGCAGAACATCTTGGTCGCCGTACCCAGCTCGACGTGCGTCTCCAGGCCGATGACCGGCTCATACCGGGCCACCGCGTCGTCGTAGGCGACCAGCGCCGGGGCCTGCACGGGTGCCGTCATGGCCTGATCCCTTCCGCCTGGGCCAGCAGCGGGCCGCCCCAGCGCTGCTCCAGCGCCGCCTCCACGGCGGCGGCCACCCGGTACACCCGGTCATCGGCCAGCGCCGGGGCCATCACCTGCAGTCCCACCGGCAGGCCGTCCTCCGGCGCCAGGCCGCAGGGCACCGACAGCGCAGCGTTGCCGGCCAGGTCCGACGGGATGGTGCACAGGTCGGCCAGGTACATCGCCAGCGGGTCGTCAGCCCGCTCGCCGATCGGGAACGCCGTGGTCGGCGTGGTCGGCGAGACGAGCACGTCGACCTGCTCGAACGCCGCGTCGAAGTCCCGGCTGATGAGCGTGCGGACCTGCTGGGCCTTGCCGTAGTAGGCGTCGTAGTAGCCGCTCGACAGCGCGTAGGTGCCGAGGATGATCCGCCGCTTGACCTCCGCGCCGAACCCCTCGGCCCGGGTCAGCGACATGACCTCGTCGGCGCTGCGGGTGCCGTCATCGCCGACCCGCAGCCCGTAGCGCATGGCGTCGAACCGGGCCAGGTTGGACGAGGCCTCGCTGGGGGCGACCAGGTAGTAGGTCGGCAGCGCGTACCGGAAGTGCGGGCAGGAGACCTCGGTGACCTTGGCCCCGAGGGACTCCAGCAGCTCCACCGCCTCGCGGAACCGGGCCAGCACGCCGGGCTGGTAGCCGTCCCCGCTGAACTCGCTGACCACGCCGATTCGCAGGCCCTCCACGTCGGCCTGCCGCGCGGCGGCCACCACCGGGGGGACGGGAGCGTCGACCGAGGTGGAGTCGCACGGGTCGTGCCCGGACATGACCTCGTGCAGCAGGGCCGCGTCCAGCACGGTGCGGGCCAGCGGGCCGGGGGTGTCCAGGGACGAGGCGAAGGCGACCAGCCCGTACCGGGACGACCCGCCGTAGGTCGGCTTGACCCCGACGATGCCGCAGACGGCGGCGGGCTGCCGGATCGACCCGCCGGTGTCGGTGCCGATGGCCAGCGGCGCCTCGTAGGCGGCGACCGCGGCGGCGGAGCCGCCCGAGGACCCGCCGGGCACCCGGCTCAGGTCCCACGGGTTGTGCGACGGCCCGAACGCGGAGTTCTCGGTCGAGGACCCCATCGCGAACTCGTCCATATTGGTCTTGCCGAGCAGGATCACCCCGGCCTCGCGCAGCCGCCGCGTGATGGTGGCGTCGTAGGGCGGCTGCCAGTTCTCCAGGATCCGGGACCCGCACGTGGTCGGCATGTCGGCCGTGGTGAGCACGTCCTTGAGGGCCAGCGGCACCCCGGCCAGCGGCCCGAGCGGCTCCCCGGCCGCGCGCCGCTGGTCGACGGCGCGGGCAGCGGCCAGCGCCAGCTCGGGCGCCACGTGCAGGAACGCCCGCACCTGCGGGTCGACAGCGGCGATCTGGTCCAGGTGGGCCGTGGTGACCTCGACGGCCGACACGTCCCCGGCGGCCACGGCGGCCGCCGTCTGGGCCGCGGTCAGCCCGGTCAGCTCAGTGCTCATCTCAGTCCTCCGCCAGGATCCGGGGGACCCGGAAGCGCCCCTGCTCGGCGGCCGGGGCCTGCGACAGCACCAGCGCCGGCGGCAGGCACGGCACCTCGACGTCGTCGCGCAGGACATTAACCACGGGCACGGCGTGGGTCATCGGCGGGATGCCCTCGGCCGCGACCTCCTGGACCCGGGCGACGGAGGCGATGATCTGGTCCAGCTGCCCGGCGAAATGATCGAGCTCGGCGTCGGACAGGGCCAGCCGGGAGAGCCGCGCCAGGTGCGCGACCTCGTCACGGGTAATCGGCATGCAGATAACCCTACTGGCCCGGCGGCAGCCCTCCGACCTGATAAACGGCGGCCGGCTTGCGGTCCCGCGGGGCCGCGATGGCGGGTGCCTCCCGCTCGGCCAGCCACGCCGTGGCCGAGGCGGCGTTCAGCGGCCGGCTGAAGTACCAGCCCTGGGCGGCGTCGCAGCCCATGGCGGCCAGCTCGGCGGCCACCTCGGCGGACTCGACGCCCTCGGCCACCGACCGGATGCCGAGCGCGCCGACCAGGTCCACGATCGACCGCACGATCACCATGTCGTCGGCGGAGTGCAGGAGGCGGCCGACGAAGGAGGAGTCGATCTTCACCTCGCTGACCGGCAGGCGCTTGAGGCGCACCAGCGAGGAGTACCCGGTCCCGAAGTCGTCGAGGGACAGGGACACGCCCAGGGCGGCCACGGCCTCGGCCGTGGCCACGGCGTGCGCGGGCTCGCTGGTCAGCACCCGCTCGTCGATCTCGAGCAGCAGTGCGTCCGGCGGCAGGCCGTGGCGGGCCAGGCCACGTTCAATAATGTCGGTCAGTCCGTTGTCCAGCAGGTCGCGGGCGGCGAGGTTGAGCGAGACCTGAACCCGCATCCCGGCCTTCCACCACAGCGACGCCTGGGCCAGGGCCAGGTCCATGACCCGGGCGGTGAGCTCGCGCATGAGGTACGACTGCTCGATGAGCGGGATGAAGTCGTGCGGCTCCATCAGGCCGCGCACCGGGTGCTGCCAGCGGACCAGGGCCTCGATGCCGGCCATCCGCCGGTCGGCCAGGTAGACCTTGGGCTGGTAGTGCAGCTCCAGCTCGCCGCGGTCCAGGCCGCGGCGCAGGTCGCCGAGCAGGGCCAGCCGGGCCGGGGAGTTGCGGTCGGAGTCGGCCACGTACCGCTCGACGCCGCTGCGGCGCTCCTTGGCCAGGTACATGGCCACGTCGGCGTGCTGGAGCAGCAGCTCGAAGCCGGTGGCGTCGCCCGGGTACAGCGCAATGCCGACGCTGGCCTCGATGTCGAATGACATCCCGTCGATCCGGATCGGCTCGGATACCGCCGCGCGCAGCCGGGCGGCCACCTCGCGGGCCGCGGCCGCCTCCTTGACCGAGGGCAGCAGCACGGCGAACTCGTCGCCGCCGAGGCGGGCCACCATGTCGCCGGGCCGCACGCTGTGGGTCAGCCGGTGCGCCACGAACTGCAGCAGGCGGTCGCCGACCGGGTGGCCGAGGGTGTCGTTGACCTCCTTGAACCGGTCCAGGTCGAGCAGCAGGAAGCCGACCGTGGCGCCGGTCCGGGCGGCCTGGGTCAGCGCGTCGTTGGTCCGGCGGATCAGCAGCTTGCGGTTCGACAGGCCGGTCAGCTCGTCATGGTGGGCCTGGTGCTCGCGCTGGACCGACATGGCGGCGTTGACGTAGATCGCGGCCAGCGGGAACGCGAACAGCAGCACCAGCAGCGCCGAGTGGGTGTTCATGACCACGGCCACCAGCGGGGCGGTGGCCAGCAGGACCAGGTTGACGAACGCCTGGTAGGGCAGGGCGCTGCGGAGCGTCTTGACCAGCGAGGCCCGCGAGTGCAGCGCGATGGCGATGCCGACGAGCAGGAAGTTGACCCCGAAGTAGGCCGCGGCGGCGGGGAGCACGACGAACAGGTCGGTCCCGTTCGGGTCCCACGGGTGAGCCGGCGAGGGATGCAGCCCGAAGCCGAGCAGGACCAGGGCGGCGGCGCACAGGCTCAGCGTGACCTGGGCCGAGTTGAAGGCCGAGCGGCCGAGCGACTTGCGCTCGGCCAGGCCCACGGCCAGGGTCGAGATGCCGCGCAGCAGCAGCGCCACGGGCAGGCCCCAGAAGATCAGGACCGCGAAGCTGAACGTCACCGAGGCGACCGGCGACTCCGGGCCGGACCGGCCGGGGGTGATGATCGGCCACACCTCGCCGACCACGATCAGGGCCGCCAGCAGCCAGAACAGCGGGTGCCGGACCAGCCCGCCCGGCGCGCCCAGCAGGCCGTGCAGGTGGAACATGGCAGCTGCGAAGGCAACCGCGCCGGCCGTGGTCACCGTGACGAGGTGAATCCACAGCGGCGAGCCGACCCGGGGACCGATGTCCCTCGTGTCGTTCGGATCCTTCATAGGCGAACCTCAACGCTGCAACCGATTGCGCCCCGTATGCACGTGCGTGGCTCCAAGCGTACGGCCGGTGGCCCACTTCCCGAAGCCAATTGCATACTATCCGTTACTACATGTCTTTCCGTAGGTATCCGAACACGGTAGGAGACCAGTCCTGTCACGCAGTCTCGGCGGAGGCAACCGCGGCCGCCGCGTCGGCGCCCTCCGAGAGCAACACGTCGAGGCCGCTCTCGTCTAGTACCCGCACGCCGAGCGTGTGCGCCTTGTCCAGTTTTGACCCGGCATTTTCCCCCGCGACCACGAACCGGGTCTTCTTCGAGACGGAGTTCGACACCTTGCCGCCGAGTTCCTCGATGGCGGCGGCCGCCTCCTCGCGGGTCCGGCCCGCCATGGTCCCGGTCAGCACCACCGTGATCCCGGCCAGCAGGCCGGCCGGCTCGCCGGGGGGCGGCGCGACCCAGCCCGCCTGGGCCAGCTGGACCCCGCTGTCGCGCCACTTGGACACGATCTGGGCATGCCAGTCCACGGCGAACCAGTCCTGGACCGACTTGGCGATCGTCGGGCCGACGTCGGCCACGGCGGTCAGCGCCTCGGGCGGGGCGGCGGCGATGGCGTCGACCGAGCCGAAGGCCGCGGCCAGGGCGCGGGCCGCGGTGGGGCCGACGTGCCGGATGGACAGCGCGACCAGGATCCGCCACAGCGGCCGGCTCCGCGCCTCCTCCAGGTTGTGCAGCAGCTTGACCGCGTTGACGGTCAGCGTGCCCTGCTTGCTGACGAAGAACGGGCTGGTGGCCAGGGACTCGTCGGTGAGGCCGAACAGGTCGCCCTCGTCCGTGACCAGGCCGGAGTCCAGGAGCGCCACGGCGGCCTCGTAGCCGAGCACCTCGATGTCGAAGGCGCCGCGCCCGGCCAGGTGGAACAGCCGCTCGCGCAGCTGGGCCGGGCAGGACCGGGTGTTCGGGCAGCGCCAGTCGACCTCGCCTTCCTCGCGGGCCAGCGTGGTCCCGCACGCCGGGCACTCCCGCGGGAAGTCGAAGGCGTGCTCGCCGCCGGTCCGCAGGTCCGCGACCGGCCCGACCACCTCGGGGATCACGTCGCCGGCCTTGCGCAGCACGACCATGTCGCCGATGAGCACGCCCTTGCGGATCACCTCGTCCTCGTTGTGCAGGGTGGCCCGGTCGACGGTCGAGCCGCTGACCTTGACCGGCTCCATGACGGCGTACGGCGTGACCCGCCCGGTCCGGCCGACGTTGACCCGGATGTCCAGCAGCCGGGTGGTGACCTCCTCGGGCGGGTACTTGTAGGCGATCGCCCAGCGCGGCGCCCGGCTGGTCGCGCCGAGCTGCCGCTGCAGGCCGAGCTGGTCGATCTTGACGACCACGCCGTCGATCTCGTACGGGGTGTCGTGGCGGTGCTCGCCGTAGCGCGCGACGTAGGCGCGGACCGCGTCGAGGTCGTCGACGACCTGGAACCGGTCGCTGACCGGCAGGCCCCACTCGGCGATTCGGTGGTACCAGCCGGACTGGGTGTCGGGGACGCGTGAATCGAGCGCTGCCGGGCCGGCCGGCGGCTCGCCGTCGGGGCCGGCGTCGCCGGGCGCGGGCATGCCCGCCTCGGGCGAGCCGCCCGGCACGAACAGCCCGTGCACGAGCATGCCGAGCGGCCGGGTGGCGGTGACCCGCGGGTCCTTCTGCCGCAGCGAGCCGGCCGCCGAGTTCCGCGGGTTCGCGAACGGCGCCTTGCCCTCGCTGGTCAGCCGCTCGTTCAGCTCGTTGAACGCGGCCACCGGCAAGAACACCTCGCCGCGCACCTCCAGCTCCGGCGGCCAGCCCGTCCCGGCCAGCCGGGCCGGCACGGCCGAGATCGTCTTGATGTTGGGGGTCACGTCCTCGCCGGTCACGCCGTCGCCCCGGGTCGCGGCCCGGACCAGGCGCCCGTTGCGGTAGACCAGCGCGATGGCCAGCCCGTCGATCTTCAGCTCGCACAGGTACGGGCCGGCCGCGCCGAGCCTGGCCGCCCGGGCCGCCCACGCCTCGAGCTCCTCGGCCGAGAACGCGTTGTCCAGGCTGAGCAGCCGCTCCAGGTGCTCGACCGCGGCGAAGTCGGTGGAGATCGGGTTGCCAACGCGCTGGGTGGGCGAGTCGGGCGTGCGCAGCTCGGGGTACTGCTCCTCCAGTCCCTCCAGCTCGCGCATGAGCCGGTCGTACTCGCCGTCGGAGATCACCGGCGCGTCGAGCACGTGGTACCGGTAGAGGTGCTCGGTCAGGTCGGCGGCCAGCTCGGCATGCCTCTGGCGGGCCGGGGTCGGGGCGTCCGGGACCTCAGCCGGACCCTCGCCGGGCTGTTCCTCGGTGAGTTCCAGGCCCTCGCCCGGCTGTTCGGTCATCTGGCCTCCTCGATCAGCTCCGGCGCGATGCGCGCGGCCTCCCGGCAGTGGGCCAGCGCGGTGCGGGCCAGCTGCGGCGACAGGCCGGCCAGCCCGCACGCCGGGGTGACCACGACCTGCTCGGCCAGCCGCCCCGGCGCCAGCGTCATCCGGCGCCACATGGTGACCACCGCGTCGGCGGTGTCGCGCGGCGGGCGGGGCTTGCTGCCCGCGGGCGTGTCGGTGGGCAGCGCCCCGGCCAGCAGCCCGAGCCCGGCGTCGGCCACCTCGGCCAGGGCGTCCAGGTTCGCGCGCCCGACGGTGGCCAGGTCGAAGCTGACGGCATCCGCCCCGGCATCCGCGACGATGAGGAACGGATAGTCCGGGGCGCAGCAATGCACCACGGTGGCGGCGGTGGTCGCCTGCAGCACCGGACCGAGCGCGGCGCGGACCGCCGCCTCGTCCAGCGCCCGCACCATGTTGAGCGCGCTGGCCGTCGGGACGTGCCCGGCCAGCACGGCGGGCAGGGACGGCTCGTCGACCTGGACCACGACGACCGCGCCCGGGATGCGCTCGCGCACCCCGCGCACGTGCTGGGCCAGGCCCTCGGCCAGCGAGCTGGTCAGGTCGGCCAGGGCACCGGGGTCGGCCAGGGCCGGGTTCACGCTGCGGCTCAGCTCGACCGACGCGGCCAGCGTCAGCGGCCCGCACACGGAGATCTTGTAGGGGCCGGCGTAGCCGTCGGCGGCCGTCTGCGCGGCGTCGAGGTCGAAGGCCAGGAAGCTGGCCGCCCGGCGCTGGTCCCGGCCCGCCCGGGCGGCGAGCTTCCAGCCGCCCGGCGTGGTCTCCACGGGCAGGTCGACCAGCAGCGCCGCGGTCCGGCCGATCAGGTCGGCCCCCGCGCCGCGGCCGGGCAGCTCCGGCAGGAACGGGAAGTCCGGCAGCTCCCCCATGATCACGGCGCACGCCTGCTCCGGGTCGGTGCCGGGCATCGAGCCGATCCCGGTGGCCGAGCCCGGTGCCCACGGGTACGACCGCGGCCCCGGCGCGCCGGCACCGGCCGCGACGGACTCCGGGGACGGGGATTCCGTGGTCAGGCGGTCAGTGCTCACATGGAGAGCCTAGTGGCGGGCTGCGACATCGCGCGCTGCCGCGCGGTGCTACCCGGCGGGGGAGGGCGCGGCGGCGGGCTCGCGGGCGGCGCGGGCGATGGTCGCGGAGCCGAGGACGAGGTCGCCGTCGTAGAGCACGGCGGCCTGGCCGCGGGCGATGCCCCGGGCGGGCTCGTGCAGGGCGATCTGGAGCAGGTCGCCGCCGTCGGGCGCGGCGGCCGGGGTGACGGTGGCGGGCAGCGGGGCGCCGTGCGCCCGGAGCTGGACCAGGCAGTCCAGCGGGCCGCCGGGCGGGGGGCAGCCGGACCAGACCGGGCGGGCCGCCTCGATCCGGGTGACATCCAGGCCGGCGGCCGGGCCGATGGTGACGGCGCGGGAGACCGGCTCGATGTCCAGGACATAGCGGGGCTGGCCGTCGGGGGCCGGGCGGTGCAGGCCGAGGCCCCGGCGCTGGCCGACGGTGAACCCGTAGCTGCCGTCGTGGCCGCCCACGACCGCTCCGTCGGCGTCGACGATGGCGCCGGGGGCGCTGCCCAGGTGACCGTGCAGGAACGACCTTGTGTCCCCGTCGGGGATGAAGCAGACGTCGTGGCTGTCCGGCTTGTCGGCGACGGCCAGGCCGCGGGCGGCGGCCTCCTGGCGGACCTGTTCCTTGGTGATGCCGCCGAGCGGGAACAGGGCCCGGTCCAGCTGCGCGCTGGTCAGGACGGCCAGCACGTACGACTGGTCCTTGCCCGCGTCCACGCTGCGCAGCAGCCGGCGGCCGGGCCGCGGCGGCCCGGCGGCCTCGCCGGGCTGGGGGGCGGGGGTGGGCAGGGCCGGGCTGAGGCGGGCGTGGTGGCCGGTGGCGACCGCGTCGAAGCCGAGGGCCAGGGCCCGGTCCAGCACGGCCGCGAACTTGATCTTCTCGTTGCAGCGCAGGCACGGGTTCGGCGTGTTGCCCCGGGCGTACTCCGCGACGAAGTCCTCGACGACGTCCTCGTGGAAGCGCTCGGCGAGGTCCCAGACGTAGAACGGGATGCCGATCACGTCGGCCGCCCGCCGGGCGTCGCGGGCGTCCTCGAGGGTGCAGCAGCCGCGGGCGCCGGTCCGGTAGGACCGGGGGTTGCCCGACAGGGCCAGGTGCACGCCAGTCACGTCGTGGCCGGCCTCGGCGGCCCGGGCCGCGGCCACGGCGGAGTCGACGCCGCCCGACATCGCGGCCAGCACGCGCAGAGTAGTCATAGCCAGATCAGGATATGCGCCCGGCGGCTGGCCGGAATCCCGTCAAGACTGTCGGGCGGGCCGGTAAAAGCTCCGGGCGGGTGAGGCGTTAACGGGACGTGCGACAAGACCAGAGCGGATTCGCCGAGTTTTACCGGGCCAGCCACCAGCGCTGCCTGCGGGCCGTGATCGCCGGGACCGGCCGCGCCGACCTGGCCGAGGACCTGGTGGCCGAGGCCTACACCCGGGCGCTGCTGTCGTGGCGGACGGTGCGGCGGCACCCGGCCCCGGAGGCCTGGGTGGTGCGGACCGCACTGAACACGGGCGTCTCGTGGTGGCGCCGCCGCCGCCGCGAGGTCCCGCTGGACGACCACGACGCCCCGGCGCCGGGCGGCGAGCCCGGCGGGCGGCCCGAGCCGTCCACGGGCCTGGCAGGCGACCCGGGCCTGCTGGCCGCACTGCGGGCGCTCCCCCGGCGCCAGCGCGAGGTCATCGCGCTGCGCCTGTTCCTCGACCTGGACATGGCCGCCACCGCGGCCGTGCTGGGCATCGCTCCCGGCACCGTGGGCGCCCACCTGTCCCGCGCCGTCGCCGCGCTGCGCGCGGCCCTGCCCCTTGACACCGATCCCGTTCCCGCCGGCCAGGAGGTCACCCGATGAATTCCACCGATACCACTACGACGGCCGTCGTGACCGCAGTCCGGCAGGCGGTCGACGCCGCCGCGCCGTCCGGCGGGCCGGAGGCCGGCCTGCCGCGGGTCATGGCCGCGGCCCGGTCCCGCCGGGGCCGGCGCCGGGCACTCGGTGGCGGCCTCGCCGGGAGCGCCCTGACCGCGGGCGCGGCGCTGACCGTGGCGCTGACCGGCGCGGCCGCGGGACCGGGCGCCGTGGCCGGCGGGGCGGCCGCGGCGGCGGCAGCGGGGCGGGCGGGGGCGCCGGCGAACAGCGCGCGGCTGGCCGCGTGGTCGGTCCGGGCCGCCCCGGACGGCTCGGTGACGCTCACCCTGCACCAGCTCACCGACGCGGCCGGGCTCAAGCAGGCGCTGGCCGCGCACCAGGTGCCGGCCCTGCTGCACTTCGGCGCGGGGGCGTGCAGTGCGGACACCGCGGCCCTGCACGACGTCCCGGTGGGCATCTACCGGTTCTCGCCCAGCGCGAGCAGCGACACGGCCATCCTCAACATCACAGCGACCTTCAACACCGCGCTGTGGCCGGCCGGGAGCGAGCTGTACATCACCGGCAGCCCCCTCGGGCCGCAGGTCTCTGTCATCCCCCAGGGCCACTACCAGGGCTGCGCCTAGGCCGGCGCCGCCCGGCGGGCTACTCAAGCGCTAGCGGGAAGTGGCCCGGCGGGCGCGCTCCACGACCTCGCCGATGACGGCGCCGAGGGCGTCGACGTCGGCCTGGGTGCTGGAGTGGCCGAGGGAGAAGCGCAGCGAGCCGCGCGCCCGGGCCTCGTCCGCGCCCATGGCCAGCAGCACGTGGCTGGGCTGCGCGATGCCGGCCGTGCAGGCCGAGCCGGTGGAGCAGGCGATGTCGCGGGCGTCGAGCAGCATCAGCAGCGCGTCGCCCTCGCAGCCGGGGAACGAGAAGTGCGCGTTGCCGGGCAGCCGGCCGGGGCCGGGGCGCTCGCCGTTCAGCAGCGCGTCTGGGACCGCGGCCACGACCTGAGCGATCAGGTCGTCGCGCAGGGCGGCCAGCCGCTTGGCCTCGTCGGCCCGGCGGTCGAACGCGATCTCGACGGCCACGGCGAACGCGCGGATGGCCGGGGCATCCAGCGTGCCCGACCGGACATCGCGCTCCTGGCCGCCGCCGTGCAGCACGGGCACCGGCTCGGACCCGCGGGCCAGCAGCAGCGCGCCGACGCCGACCGGGCCGCCGATCTTGTGGGCGGTGATGGTCAGGGCGGTGGCACCGCTGGAGGCCAGGCCGACGGGCAGCTGCCCGGCGGCCTGGACCGCATCGCTGTGGAACGGCACCCCGAACTCGCGCGCGACCTCGGCCAGGCCGGCGACGGGCTGCACCGTCCCGACCTCGTTGTTGGCCCACATGACGCTGGCCAGGGCCACGCTCGACGGGTCCTGCTCGATGGCCGCGCGCAGGTCATCGGGCTCGGTCCGGCCGGCGGCCGAGACCGGCAGCCAGGTCACCCGGGCGCCCTCGTGGCTGGCCAGCCAGTGGACGCTGTCCAGGACGGCGTGGTGCTCGGTCTCGGGCACCAGCACCCGGTTGCGGGCCGGGTCAGCCGCCCGCCGCGACCAGTAGAGGCCCTTGATGGCCAGGTTGTCGGCCTCGGTGCCGCCGCTGGTGAAGACGACCTCGCTGGGCCGGGCCTCGTAGACGGCGGCGATCTGCTCCCGGGCCTCCTCGACCACGCGGCGGGCCCGGCGGCCCGCGTTGTGCAGGGACGACGGGTTGCCGAGGTGGCTGAGCTCCTCGGTCATCGCCGTCAGGGCCTCGGGCACCAGCAAGCTGGTCGCCGCGTGGTCGAGGTACGCGTGCATGGTAGAAAGCCTAACCGTGATCAGGCGATCCAGGCTCCGGGCCGTGGCTCGCCGTCAGCCGGCCGACCGCTTGGTGACCTCCTCGGTGAGCTGCGGGACCACGTTGAACAGGTCCCCCACCACGCCGAAGTCGGCGAGCTCGAAGATGGGCGCCTCGGGATCCTTGTTGATCACCACGATGGTCTTGGACGTCTGCATGCCCGCGCGGTGCTGGATCGCGCCGGAGATCCCGGCCGCGATGTACAGCTGCGGGGACACGGTCTTGCCGGTCTGGCCGACCTGGAACGCGTGCGGGTACCAGCCCGCGTCGACGGCCGCGCGGGACGCGCCCACCGCGGCGCCGAGCGAGTCGGCCAGCTTCTCGATGATGCCGAAGTTCTCCGCGTTGCCCATGCCCCGGCCGCCGGAGACGACGATCGACGCCTCGGTCAGCTCCGGGCGCGCGCCGCGCTCCTGCTCGACCCGCTCGGTGATCTTCGCGCCCTTGGCCGCGTCGCTGACGGCGATCTCGACCGGCACGATCTCGGCCGCCCCCGGCGACGCCTGCGCGCCGATGGCGTTGGGCCGGATCACGATCAGCGGGGTGCCCTTCGTGACCTTGGCCTGGACGGTGATCCCGCCACCGAAGATCGACTGCTCGCCCTGCAGCCCGTCACCCAGCCCGGTGACGTCGGTCAGGATGCCCGAGCCGGTCTTGATGGCGACCCGCCCGGCCACCTCGCGGCCGGTCGGGCTGCCCGCCACCAGCACGGCGGCGGGCGAGTGCTCGGCAATCAGGCTGGCCACCAGCTCAGCCTGGGGTGCCACGACATAATCGGTCAGGTCCGGGCTGTCGGCGACGTAGACCTTCACCGCCCCGAACTCCGCCAGCCGGTCGCGCGCCGCCTCGGCGCCGGCGCCGGCCCAGACCGCGGACGGCTCGCCGAAGGCGCGCGCCGCGGTCAGCATCTCGAATGTGACCTTCTTAACCGTCTCGCCCTGGTGCTCGACGAGGACAAGGATTTCCGCCATCTTCGGCAGCCCTTTCCGTAAGCCTGTACTCAGGAAGCCTGTGCTCAGATGAACTTGCCGGAGACGAGGAAGTCGGCGACGGCCACGCCGCCCTCGCCCTCGTCGGCCACGACCGTGCCGGCCTGGCGCGGCGGCCGGGCGGCCCAGCTGACCACCTCGGTGGCGCTGGCGGCCAGGCCCGTCTGCGCGGGGTCGATCTCCAGGTCGGCCAGCGTCAGCTTCTCGACCGGCTTCTTCTTGGCCGCCATGATCCCCTTGAACGACGGGTACCGCGGCTCGTTGATCTTCTCGACCACGCTCAGCACCGCGGGCAGGGTGGCCTCGACCGTGTCGTAGCCGTAGTCGGCGAGCCGGTTGATGGTGACGGTCTTCCCGTCGGCCTCGACCTTGGTGGCGTAGGACAGCTGCGGGAGCCCGAGCCGCTCCGCCAGCATGGCGGCCAGGATGCCCATCTTCGCGTCGGTGGACTCCGAGCCCAGGATGACCAGGTCGAAGCCGATCCGGCCGAGCGCCTTGGCCATGACCTCGGAGATGATCCCGGCGTCCGAGCCGTGAATGGACTCGTCGCTGATGTGCACGGCCTTGTCCGCGCCCATGGACAGCGCCTTGCGGATGGTCTCGGCCGCCTTGTCCGGGCCGATGGTCAGGATGGTGACCTCGCCGCCGTGCTTCTCAGTGAGCTGCAGGGCCGCCTCGATCCCGAACTCGTCGAGTTCGTTCATCCAGGGATCGGCCGAGGCCCGGTCCAGCGTGCTGTCGGATTCCGTGAGCTTTCGATCGGAAGCGGTGTCAGGTACCTGCTTCACGCAGACAACGATGTTCATGATCGGCGGCCGACCTCCCTCTGCAACTGCCTGCCCTCCTGCTACCTGATCCGCGCTCCCGGCACGGTGTCCTGCTTTCCCCCGGGGGGGTGCCGACAGGGTAAAGCCTGTCAAACCTGCCGGCGTGACTGGCACCGGGGTACCCCTGTGCTGGCGCCTGACACTACTTTACTCATGAGTAAAGCTCATCGTGCACCGCCGTCCCGCGGGGCGACCCGCGGCCCTCCGCCCCGCCGGGCGACGGCCGCCTCAGTGATAGAAATGCCGCACTCCGGTGAGGTAGAGCGTGACTCCGGCCGCCCGCGCGGCCTCGATGGTGAGCTCGTCGCGGACCGATCCGCCGGGCTCGGCCACGGCTCGGACGCCGGCCTGGGCCAGGATCTCGAAGCCGTCCGGGAACGGGAAGTACGCATCACTGGCCGCGACTGCCCCGGCCGCCCGGTCACCGGCCCGCGCGACCGCCAGCCGGGCCGCGTCGACCCGGTTGACCTGGCCCATGCCGACGCCTACGCTGGCCCGCCCGGCCGCCAGCAGGATCGCGTTGGACTTGACGCTGCGGCACGCCTTCCACGCGAACTTCAGGTCGGCCAGCACCTCGGCGCTGGCCGGGTCGCCCGCCGCCAGCTGCCAGCCCGCCGGGTCGTCGCCGGGCTCGGCCACCTTGTCGGCGGTCTGCATCAGCAGGCCGCCGCTGACCGGCCGCGACTCGATCGCCGGCCCGGCCGGCGGCGGCGCGCAGCGCAGCAGCCGCAGGTTCTTGCGCGCGGCCAGGATGTCCAGCGCCTCGGGCTCGAAGTCGGGCGCAATCAGCACCTCGGTGAAGATCTCGGCCACCTGGGCGGCCATGGCCGCGGTGACCACGCCGTTCGCGGCGATGACCCCGCCGAACGCCGAGGTCGGGTCGCACTCGTGAGCGAGCCGGTGCGCCTCCGCCAGGTCCGGGCCGAGCGCGATCCCGCACGGGTTGGCGTGCTTCATGATCGCCACGCACGGCTCGGCGAAGTCGAACGCGGCCCGCCGCGCCGCGTCGGCGTCGACGTAGTTGTTGTAGGACATGGCCTTGCCGTGCAGCTGCTCGGCGGTGGCGATGCCGGGTCCTGAGGCGACCCCGTCCCGGGTGTAGAGAGCGGCGCGCTGGTGCGGGTTCTCGCCGTACCGCAGCACCTCGCGGCGCGTCCAGAGGGCACCGGTCACGTCCGGCCAGCCGGTGTCGGCCGCGGTCTCGTCGGGCGCGTAGGCCGAGGCGAACCAGGAGGCGACCGCCGCGTCGTAGGCGGCGGTGTGGGCGTAGGCGCGGGCCGCCAGGCGGCGGCGCTGGGCCAGGGTGAACCCGCCGTCCCGCGCGGCCTGGGTGACGTCCGGGTACTCCTGCGGGCTGGTGATGACGGAGACCGTGGCGTGGTTCTTGGCCGCGGCGCGGACCATGGCCGGGCCGCCGATGTCGATCTGCTCGACGCACTCCGCCGGCGTGGCCCCGCTCGCGACCGTCGCCTCGAACGGGTAGAGGTTCGACACCAGCAAGTCGAAGGGCTTGATGCCCAGCTCGGCCAGCTGGGCGCGGTGGGCCGGCTTGCTCAGGTCGGCCAGCAGGCCCGCGTGGACGCCCGGGTGCAGCGTCTTGACCCGGCCGTCGAGGCCCTCGGGAAACCCGGTGACCTGCTCGACCGGCGTGACTGGCACTCCCGCCGCCTCGATCGCGGCGGCCGTGCTGCCGGTCGACACGATCTCGACCCCGGCCTCATGCAGCGCCGCGGCCAGCCCGGCCAGGCCGGTCTTGTCGTAGACGCTGATCAGCGCGCGCTTGATTGCCACCTTGGTCAACGCCCGATCCTCACCTTCCGGTCCTGCACGGACCATCCGTCGCGGGCCATCCGGCCCACGGTCTGCACCAGCAGCGACCGCTCGGTCTCCTTGATGCGCTCATGGAGGGCGGCCTCGTCATCGTCATCGTGCACCGGCACGACCGCCTGCGCGACCACCGGCCCGGTGTCAGTGCCCTCGTCCACCAGGAAGATGGTGCAGCCGGTCATCTTGACCCCGTAGGCCAGCGCGTCGCGCGCGCCGTGCATGCCGGGGAACGAGGGGAGCAGGGCCGGGTGGGTATTGATGATCCGGCCGCCCAGCTTGGCCAGGAAGGCGGGCCCGAGGAGCTTCATGAACCCGGCCGAGACGACCAGGTCCGGCGCGAACTGCGCGCAGTCCGCGGCGAGCGCCTCATCCCAGGCCGCGCGGTCCGGGAAGTCCTTGACCCGCCGGACGAAGGTCGGGATCCCGGCCGCCCGGGCCCGTTCCAGCCCGGCAATCCCGTCCCGGTCCGCGCCCACCGCCACGACGCGGGCGCCGAAGCCGTCGCCGGCCGCAGCGTCCAGCAGCGCCTGCAGGTTGCTGCCGGTCCCCGACACCAGCACGACCAACCGTGTGTAACTGACGGCTCGGCTCCTTCGCACAGACTCGCGTCCCGCCGGGACCTGCCCGGCCACTGCTGGCGGCAGTCGGATTACCTGGGATTTCAGCGTACAGGGCGGGGCCGGCCGCTGGCTCCGAGGTCCCGTCCGGCGCGCGGCTGCGGGATTATGGACAGCAGGAGCCGTCCCTGGCTCGCCAAGGCTGTCGTACCGGTATGAAATAGTCCTGCGTCAGCTAGCCGGCGCGCCGCCCGAGAGAGGATCCACGCTGTCCGCCGATCAGCCTTCGCCCACTCCGCCGGCCAGCCCCGAGGCCGAGCCGGTGGCGGGCCGCGGCGTCCCGCCACGGCTGTTCTTCCCGGACGAGCCCGCGGTCCCTCCGCCACCGCCGCGTCCCGGTCCCCCGCCGCCGTACCGGCCGGGTCCTGGACCCAGGGCGCCGGGGTGGGTGCCGCCGGGCCAGGCACCACCGCCCGGCTATGCGCCGCATGGACAGGGATCCGAATCCGGCCAGCCGCTGCCTCCGGGCCAGACTCCAGACTCCGGCCAGGCACCCTTCCCAGGTCAGGCACCCTTCCCGGGTCAGGTACCGCCCTCCGGTCAGGCACCCCCCTCCGGTCAGGTACCCCCCTCCGGTCAGGCTCCCCCCTCCGGTCAGGCACCGCCCTCCGGTCAGGCACCGCACCCCGGCCCGCCGCCTCCGCCCCGGGGGCCGGCCCGGCCGCCGCAGCCGCCACGCCAGCGCCGGCCCCGGCCGACCGCGCTGCCCCGCAAGGAACTGCGGCAGCGGGCGCTCGCCGCGACGGTCTTCGGGCTGCTGAGCCTGCTCGCGCTGTCGGCCGCCGGGCAGGTCGCGCACGCCCTCTACCTGGTGGGCTTTGCCTTCGCCGTCGCGGTGATCGCGATCGTCGCCGGGGCGTCGGCGTCCCGGCGGGCGCGGCGGGAGGAGACAGCCCGGCCGCGAGGGTCACTGGCGGCCGTCATCCTGGGGTCGGTCTCGATCTTCCTGTGCGCGGTGTCGCTGATCGCGGTCGTGTTCGCCACCCAGTTCGCCAACTACGAGACGTGCGTCAGCAACGCCCCGACCAGCGCCGCCAAGCAGGCGTGCGCCACCAGGTTCATCCAGGCCGTCCAGAAGCAGCTAGACGGCCAGTCCCGCTAGCCCCGCGCCGGGGGACGGCTTCATGATCGTGACCGTTTCTCCGCAGAGTCTTACGGGATATCGGTCACGATCATGGATGCCGACCGGCGGCGGGCGGCCGGGGACCGCGGCCGGGGGCGGGACCGGCGGCGGGGACCGGCGGCCGGGGCCGCGGACCGGCGGCCGGGGCGTTGGCGGCCGGGCGCGGCTGCCGCCAGGCGGGGCCTCGGCTAGGGCAGGGCGGACGGGCCGCGGGAGCCGGGCGGGGGGAGCGCGTCGGTGTCGCCTGCCCACGGGTCGAGGTAGATCGTGTGCCCCGCGTCGGCGTCCTGATCGGGGCGCGGCATCGGCACCGTCGCGCCGCCGGGCCCGGGCCCAGGCCCCGGCGCGGCCGCGGTCGCGGCGGCGCTGGCCGGGCGGCGGGGCCGGCCGCCGAGCCGGATCCAGTTCGCGACGCCGGCTGTGATCGCGCTGGCGATGCCGATTTCCAGGGCCGCCACCAGCGCCACCTGCCAGCCGGAGGGGCCGACGGCGGCCAGCCGGCCGTTGCCCAAGGGCCCGCCGGAGAAGGCCGCGAGCACGCCGAGGATGGCGCCGGCCGCCGCGCCGCAGCCCAGGCCCCAGAGCGGAGCGGCCTCCAGGGACGGGGTCGGGGCGGCCCGGACCAGGAGCAGCCCGGCGACGCCGCCCGCCAGGTAGGGCAGCGCCAGCACCGCGACGGTCAGCCACGGGGGCGCGGCGCTGTGCAGTGCGCCGCCCTGAGGGAGCGCGGCCAGCAGCGGGAACGCGGGCAGCTGGCCGAGCGCGGCGCCGGTCGGCGCGACCATGGTGCCGGTTCCGAACGCGAAGCCGGGGCCCAGCGTGAAGGAGATGGCCCAGACGATTGCGTTGGGCACGTAGGCCAGCTGGGTGACCAGCAGCAGCACCGAGCCGATGGCGCCGGGGGCGAGGCTGTTGCTGAGCGTGGCGTACTCGCCGAGGTGGGTGGCGAGCGAGGCCCCGGCCAGCACCGCCCCGGCGACGGCCAGCACGGACAGGGCGCCGACCAGGCCGATGATCACCGAGCGCGGCCGGTCCGGGAGCAGCGCGGTGAGCTTCGGCCACGGCGCCATGGCCCGCGCGCCGCCGAGGCCGCCGGCGACCAGGGCGAGCAGGAATCCGCAGACCAGCGCCTGGGCCGCCGACGGCGCCGCCTGCGCGGACCGGCTGGCCAGCGCGAGCGCCCAGGCGACCAGGGCGTAGGGCACGGCCAGGGCCAGCGCGGCCCAGGCGACGTACCGCAGGCGGGTCACCCCGCCGGCCCGGACCACCCACCGGCCCGCCCGCCACAGCAGCGCGCCGGGCAGCAGGACCAGGCCCAGCGGCAGCATGCCGATCCGCCCGGCGCCGTGCAGCGAGAACCCGACGTGGTGGCCGATCAGCCACAGCATGGCCGCGGTCCGGAGCACGCCGGTCAGGCCGAGCCCGGCATGCGGCGCGGCGATCCAGCCGACCAGCACGAGCAGGGTCAGCACGGCCAGCCCGGCCGCCGCTGCCGCGACGGCCGCGACCGCGCCGGACACCATCACCGGGTGGCCGATCCCGGCCGGGCCCGGCCCGCCCGCGCCGAGCATCCCGCCGCGGCCAGCCACCGCGGAACGGCCGCCAACGGCCGAACGGCCCGCGGCGGCGATACGACCGACGGAGCCAGAACGCCCGCCTGAACCCGGGCGCCCGCCAGAACCCGAGCGCCCGCCAGAACCCGAGCGCCCGCCAGAACCAGAACGCCCGCCAGAACCCAGGCGCCCGCCGGAACCGGAACGCCCGCCGGAACCGGAACTCCCCGCAGCGCCAGGACGCCCGCCGGAACCGGAACTCCCCGCGGCGCCAGAACGGACAGCAGAGCCACCACGCCCGCCGACACCCGGACGGCCAGCCCCGGCGCCGCCGGGCCCAGGCCCGGATCCGCCCGGCCCCGTCCCGCCCGGCCCCGTCCCGCCCGGCCCGGGCCGTCCCGGTTCGGAACCGCCCGCGCCGGGACCGCCGCTGCCAGAACGCGTAGCCGAGGTCGTCACGGTTCTACCCTGGGGGCCGGCCGCCCGGCAGGCGAGCAGGCGCGCCGGTCTAGCCCTAATTGCGGTAAGCCGGCCGGCCCGCGGCTAGCCCGCCTGGACGATCTCGCGGACGAGCTGCGCCGTCTCGCTCGGCGTCTTGCCCACGCGGACCCCGACCTTCTCCAGGGCTTCCTTCTTGGCCTGCGCCGTGCCCGCCGAGCCGGAGATGATCGCGCCCGCGTGGCCCATCGTCTTGCCCTCGGGCGCGGTGAACCCGGCCACGTAGGCGACGACCGGCTTGGTCACGTTCTTCTCGATGTAGGCCGCTGCGCGCTCCTCGGCGTCGCCGCCGATCTCGCCGATCATGACGATGGCCTCGGTCTCGGGATCGTTCTCGAACGCCTGCAGGCAGTCGATGTGCGTCGTCCCGATGATGGGGTCCCCGCCGATGCCGACCGCGGTCGAGAAG
>DASYBB010000240.1:0-17730 GCA_036501025.1 Streptosporangiaceae bacterium | reverse complement strand
CTGCGCCGCGCCCACCCCGCGGCCCAGCACGTCCTCGCCCAGGTCCGCCGCCAGCTCCAGCAGCACCGGCAGTTCCTTGCGCTCGACCGGCGAGAAGTCCCGCAGCACGAAGTCGGCCGGCTCCATCCGCCCCGGCGGCCGCCCGATCCCCACCCGGATCCGGTGATACTCCCGGGTCCCCAGCGCGCTAGTCACCGACCGCAGCCCGTTGTGCCCGTTGTCCCCGCCGCCGGTCTTGGCCCGGATCTCCCCGAAGGCCAGGTCGAGCTCGTCGTGGATAACAACGACGCGGTCCGGCGGAACCTTGTAGAAGTTCCGCACGGCGGCCACCGGGCCGCCGGAGACGTTCATGAAGCCCAGCGGCTTGGCCAGGGTCACCGGAAGCCCGGCCAGCCGCCCGGTCGCGACCTCGGCGCGCGACCGGTCCCGCTTGAAACTAGAAGGAAGGCGCGCGGCGAGCACGTCCGCCACCATGAAGCCCACGTTGTGCCGGTTCCCGGCGTACGCCGGCCCGGGATTCCCCAGGCCGACGATCAGCCAGCGCTCGTCAGGCATGTCACCGAGCCCGGAAGGCCGGGACGGGTCAGGCGGACTCGGAGCCGGACTGCTCGGCGGGCGGCGGCACGGCGGCCGGGGCCTCGCTGTCGGCGGCGGCCGGCTCGGCGGCCTCGACGCCCAGGTCAGCTTCCAGCTGCTCGGCCGTCGGCGCTGCCACCACGTGCAGGACCAGGATGTCGGGCTCGACGGCCAGGGTCGCGCCGCTGGGCAGGTTCAGGTCACCCGCGGTGATCTGGGTCCCGACGGCCAGTCCCTCGACGTCCACGTCGATGCCGGGCGGGATGTGGGTCGCCTCGGCCTCCAGCGAGATCTGCACGAGCTGCTGGTCGAGCATGCCGTCCGGGGCGACATCGCCGATCACGTTGATCGGGATCTCGACGGTCACCTTCTCGCCGCTGCGGACCATGATCAGGTCCACGTGCTCGACGGTGCCCTTGATCGCGTCCCGCTGCACGGCCTTGGGCAGGGCCAGCTGGCTCCCGCCGGACAGCCCCTCCAGGCGGATCAGCACGTTGGCCGTGCGCAGGGCCAGCAGCACCTCGTGACCGGGCAGGGTGATGTGCCGGGGGTCGCTGCCGTGCCCGTACAGCACGGCCGGGACCTTGCCCGCGCGGCGCTCCCGCCGGGCCGGTCCCTTGCCGAATTCCGTGCGCGGCTCCGCCGCGATGTGTACCTCGGGCACGGTGAACAACTCCTAAGACTGTGTTACCTACTGCGCATCAGCGCCTGGGCAGTCTAGCGGAACCAGCGGCGAGGTCCGACCTGACCGCCGGACAGGGGTCAGACCTGGCCGTCGAACAGGCTGGTGACCGAGCCGTCGCTGAAGACCTCCGTGATCGCCCGGGCCAGCAGCGGGGCGATGGACAGCACGGTCAGCTTGTCGAACCGCTTCTCGTTGGTGATCGGCAGCGTGTTCGTCACGATGACCTCGCTGACCCGCGAGTTCTTGAGCAGGTCCACCGCCGGGCCGGACAGCACCCCGTGGGTGGCGGTCACGATGACCTGGGCGGCGCCCTGCTCGAACAGCGTCTCGGCGGCGTTCACGATCGTGGCCCCGGTGTCGATCATGTCGTCCACCAGGATGCAGGTGCGGCCCGCGACCTGGCCGACGACCTCCAGGATCTTGACCTGGTTGGCCACGTCGGGGTCGCGGCGCTTGTGGATGATGGCCAGCGGGCAGCCCAGCCGGTCGGTCCACCGCTCGCACACCCGGACCCGGCCGGCGTCGGGCGCGACGACCGTCACGTTCGAGACGTCGAGCTTGGCCTCCAGGTAGGAGGCCAGGATGGGCAGGGCGAACAGGTGGTCGACGGGGCCGTCGAAGAAGCCCTGGATCTGGGCCGTGTGCAGGTCGACGGCCATCAGCCGGTCGGCGCCCGCGGTCAGGAACAGGTCGGCCATCAGCCGGGCCGAGATGGGCTCGCGGCCGCGGCTCTTCTTGTCCTGCCGGGCGTAGCCGAAGAACGGCGCCACCACCGTGATCCGCTTGGCCGAGGCCCGCTTGAGCGCGTCGACCATGATCAGGTGCTCCATGATCCACTGGTTGATCGGCGCGGTGTGGCTCTGCAGGACGAAGGCATCGCAGCCGCGCACGGACTCCAGGAACCGGACGAAGATCTCCCCGTTGGCGAAGTCATAGAGCCGGGACGGCGTCGGGTCGATGCCGAGGCACCCCGCGATCTCGGTGCCGAGCTCGGGATAGGCGCGGCCGGCGAACAGCATCATCTTCTTCTCGCCTGAGGCGGTTATCCCGGTCATGCCTGCCCTCTCGTCATACGTCTGGCGTCATGCGTCTGGCTCAGCCTCGGCCGGGGCGGCCTCTACCCGCGCGCCCGCGGTGAGGTGCGCGTACGGCCCGACGGTGGCGCCCGGTCCCACGACCGCGCGCTCGCACACCGACTGGATCACCGTGGCCTCGGCGGCGATAACAGAGTCCCGCACCAGGCAGCCCGGCCCGACCCGGGCCCCCGCGCCGACCGTGGTGCCGCCCTGCAGCTGGGTCGCCGGGCCGATCTGCGCGCCAGGCTCCAGGACTACCCCGACATCGACCCACGTACTCGCCGGGTCGAGGATCGTCACGCCGGTCCCCATCCACGAGCCGAGCAGCCGGTCGTTCAGCACCCGCCGGGCGCGGGCCAGCTGGGCCTGGTCGTTGACGCCGAGGATCTCGTCGAAGTCCGCGCACCAGACGGTGCCGACGTCGAGTCCGTCGTCGCGGAGGATGGTCAGCGCCTCGGTGAGGTATTCCTCGCCCTTGGCGTTGCCGGTCGTCAGCCGCTTGAGGACGGCGGCCAGCGCGACGCCGTCGAAGGCGTACATGCCCGAGTTGATCTCGGTGATCGCCGCCTGCGCCGGGGTCGCGTCGGCCTGCTCGACGATCGCGGCGAAGTTCCCCCCGGCGTCCCGGACGATCCGCCCGTAGCCGGTCGGGTCGGTGGCCCGGGCCACCAGCGCGGTGACGGCCGCGCCCGTGGCCTCCTGCTGCCCGACCAGGTCCCGCAGCGTCTGCCCGCGCAGCAGCGGGGTGTCCCCGTAGGTCACGACCACGGTCCCGGCCGGGGCGCCGAGGGCCTCGACCGCGACCCGCACGGCGTGGCCGGTCCCGCGCCGCGGGCCTTGCACGATGGCCCGGGCGTCGGGCCAGTAGTCGGCCAGGTACCGGGCCACGGGCCCGTCGGCCTCGCCCACCACCACGGCCAGCTGGCGGGGCGCGAGCTCGCGGGCCGCGGCCAGGGCGTGCCCCAGCATGGTGCGGCCGCAGACCTCGTGCAGCACCTTGGGGGTGCTGCTCTTCATCCGCGTCCCCTCGCCCGCGGCGAGCACGATGACAGCGGCTGGACCGGTCACGCTGACTCCGCTGGGCTCCATGGCGTCGTCCCCCCGTAGATCATCAGGCACTGCGGTCGGGCACTGAACTGGCGGACTGTGAACTGGCAGGTATTGAGCTGACGGGCGGCACGATGCTCCCGGGCGAGGATTCGAACCTCGGTTGTCCGGACCAAAACCGGAAGTCCTGCCGCTTGGACGACCCGGGAACGGGCCTGGGACGTCACTCTACCCGTCGGCGCGCGGCCGAGCCCGGACCCGCCGGCCACCCGAAGCGCGGTGTCGGCTGGCCCGATACCGGCTTTGTACCGATATGTACCTTATCGTGGGATAGCAACCCCTGAGCGGCGTGAGCTTCAGAACAATTTTCGCGAATATTCGCTTGCCTCTTGCGCAACCTACGGTCGCGTAGCCTACGGTTACGTAAGCGTATTCGCATGAACCCTTGCCCCGGTCCGTGCAAACCGCGCCCAGCCGGCAATAACGCTGGTACGTGCAGGTACGGCAACGCCAAGCGAGGACGCCATGACAACGACCGCGCCCGAGACCCGCAACCCCGGACCGATTCCCGACCTCCAGTCTGAGCCGATCGGGGCCGGCGAGAAGACCCTCGTCGCCATCTTCGTCGTCGTGCCGCTGCTGGCCCTGCTGGCCGCCATCCCGCTCGCCTGGGGCTGGGGCCTGGGCTGGCACGACATCGTGATCGCCGTGGTGTTCTACACGGTCTCGGGCCTCGGGATCAGCATGGGCTACCACCGCTACTTCACCCACAAGTCCTTCAAGGCCGCGACCGGGCTGCGGGTCGCGCTCGCCATCGCGGGCTCGCTGGCCATCGAGGGACCGGTGCTGACCTGGACCGCCGATCACCGCCGGCATCACAAGTACAGTGACCGCGAGGGCGACCCGCACTCGCCGTGGCGGTTCGGCAGCGACTGGCGCGCGCTGGTCAAGGGCCTGGGCTTCGCCCACATCGGCTGGCTGTTCGACGGCAACCACACCTCGCAGGAGAAGTTCGTCCCCGACCTGCTGGCCGACGCCAAGATCAGGCGCATCTCCGACTCGTTCACCGCCCTGGTCGTGGCCTCGCTGCTGGCGCCGGCCCTGATCGGCGGCCTGTGGTCGATGTCGTGGCAGGGCGCGGTCACCGCGTTCTTCTGGGGCAGCCTGGTCCGGGTCGCGCTGCTGCACCACGTCACCTGGTCCATCAACTCGATCTGCCACACCTTCGGCAAGGAGGAGTTCGAGGTCCGGGACAAGTCGCGGAACGTCAACTGGCTGGCCATCCTGTCCTTCGGCGAGTCCTGGCACAACCTGCACCACGCCGACCCGACCTGCGCCCGGCACGGCGCGCTCAAGGGCCAGATCGACATCGCCGCCCGGGTCATCTGGTTCTGCGAGAAGCTCGGCTGGGCGACCGACGTCCGCTGGCCGGACACCGACCGGCTGACCGCCAAGTACACCGGCGGAACCCGCAAGCTCGGCGCCATGGCCCGGCCCTCGGCCGCGGCCGCCCGCTCCGGCGAATTGGCCGACTGAGAGTAACCCGGACATGATGGAAGCGTGAGCAGCCAACCACCGAGCAGCAATCGGAAGCGCATGACCGGTAAGGAGCGCCGCGAGCAGTTGCTCGATATCGGTCGGCGGCTCTTCGCCGAGCGCGGCCTGGACGGCACCTCCATCGAGGAGATCGCCGCCCGGGCCGGCGTTTCCAAGCCGGTCGTCTACGAGCACTTCGGCGGCAAGGAGGGCCTGTACGCCGTCGTGGTGGACCGCGAGGTGGGGCGTTTCCTGGAAATGGCGACCCGGGTCCTCGAGGGCGACGACACGATGCCGAAGTTCGAGGTCGCCGCGGTCAGCCTGCTGCGCTACATCCAGGACAACGCCGACGGCTTCCGGATCCTGGTCCGCGACTCGAACCCGACCTCCGGCTCGGGCACCTTCGCCAGCCTGATCAGCGACGTGGCCAGCCAGGTCGAGTACATCCTGGGCGACGTCCTGAAGGCCCGCGGGTATGACCCGAAGCTGGCCCCGATGTACGCGCAGATGCTGGTCGGCATGGTGGCCTTCACCGGCCAGTGGTGGCTGGACGCCCGCAAGCCGGACCTCGAGGTGGTGGCCGCGCACCTGGTCAACCTGGCCTGGAACGGCCTGTCCCAGCTCGACCCCAAGCCGCGCATCTCGCCGCAGGCCCGCGACCGCCTCCGCGGCTCGTCGGACCTGTAGCCGGCCCGGTTAGCCGGGCGCCTGCGCCACCACGAACACCCGCCGGAACGGCAGGATCGTGCCGTAGGGCGCGGCGGGATAGGCCTGCGCCAGCAGGACGCGATATTCCTGTGTGAACGTGGCCGCCTCGGCCGGGTCGAGCACCGCCAGGACCGGGCGCAGCGCGGTGCCCTTGGCCCATTCCAGGACGGGGTCCGGGCCGGGCAGCAGGTGCAGGTAGGTGGACTCCCAGGCGTCCACCCGGAAGTCGGCCCGCAGCAGCAGGTCGGCGTACCAGGCGGGATCCCCGGCCTGCCGGTTCAGTTCGACGGCGCCCAGCCGGGAGCGCCACCGGCCCGATCCGGCCAGCTCGCGCAGGATGGCGTGAATGGGCTGGTCAAGATTGCCTGGTACCTGGAAGGCGAGCCAGCCCCCGGCGGCAATCGTTTCGGTCCAGTGCCGGATTACCTCATCCTGACCGGGAACCCACTGCAGGACGGCGTTGGAGACGATCACGTCGACCGGGGCGCCGGGCTGCCAGTCCCGCAGGTCGCCCAGGGCGAAGCTGACCCGGTCGGGCACGGACCGCGCCCGGGCGGCCGCGATCATCTCGGGGTCGGAGTCGAGGCCGCGGACCTGCGCGCCCGGCCACCGGTCGGCCAGCGTCGCCGTCAGCTGGCCCGGCCCGCACCCGAGGTCGGCCACCAGCGCCGGGTCGGTGGCCTGGATACGGGCGGTGAGCTCGAAGAACGGCCGTGATCGCTCATCGCCGAAGCGCAGGTACTGCGCGGGGTCCCACATGGCTCACCTCGATCTAGGATTATCTCGATGTCAAGATAACTGCCCTTCATTATCGCCCCGGGGAACATCTCGATGTCAAGAGATATGCTGGCTCGCATGGCAGACCCTGCGCCCCGCCGCGAGGCCCGAGCGGATCCGCTGCGGGACGAGGTGGACGACCTGGTGGCCCGCTGGGGGGCCGAGCGGCCGGACCTGGACGTCGCCCCCATGCAGGTCATGAGCCGGCTGTCACGGCTGGCCCGGCACCTGGACCGGGCCCGGCGCGCCGCGTTCGCCGCCCACGACCTGGAGCAGTGGGAGTTCGACGTGCTGTCCGCGCTGCGGCGGCAGGGCCCGCCGTACCAGCTCAGCCCCGGCGCGCTGCTGCACGCGACGCTGGTCACCTCCGGCACGATGACCAACCGGATCGACCGGCTGGCCGCGGCCGGCCTGGTCAGCCGGCACCGTGACCCGCAGGACAAGCGGGGCGTGCTGGTCGCCCTCACTGACCGGGGGAAGAACGCGGCCGACGCCGCGCTGGCGGGCCTGCTGACCCGCGAGCGCGAGCTGCTGGCCGGCCTGGCCCCGGGCCAGCAGGCCGAGCTGGCCGGGCTGCTGCGGCTCCTCCTGGCCCCGTTCGACGCGCAGTCCGATTCCCGCCTGGACTGACGGATTTGGCCTGGACTCCGGCGCGGATAGGCCGCAGAATCGGATGACAGGTACAGAATCGGGCACTGGAGGTCAGCAGCTGTTGCGTCGACTGGCTATTGCCGTTATCGCGGTGGGGGCGTTTGTTGCGGGAACGGCGGTCACCGCGGCCTGCACCAATTCCGGGACCCCCGCGCACACCACGGCCGAGCGCTCGGTCACCGCTCCGCCCGCCCTGCTCCCGGGTCCCAGCTACTACCTGTCGCTCGGCGACTCGCTAGCCCAGGGCGTGCAGCCGGATGCGGCCGGCGCCAGCCGCCCGACCAGCCGCGGCTACTCGGATCAGCTCTACGCGGCCCTGCGCCGCAAGGCACCGGGCCTGCGGCTGGTCAAGCTGGGCTGCTCGGGCGAGACCTCATGGACCATGATCAGGGGCGGCATCTGCCGCTACCCGGCCGGGTCACAGCTCGGCGCGGCCCGCCAGTTCCTGCGCGCGCACCGCGGTCACGTCGCGCTCGTGACCATCGACATCGGCGCCAACGATCCCAACTCGTGCTACCTGCACGCCCGGCTGAGCAAGCTGGCCTCCTGCATGGCCGGGCGGCTGCAGCTGACCGTGGACGACCTGCGCACCATCCTGTCCGGGCTGCGGGCTGCGGGCGGGCCATCGGTCCAGCTCGTCGGGATGAACTACTACGTGCCCGAACTAGCCCAGTGGCGGCACGGCCGGACCGGCCAGGAACTCGCCGTCCTCACCGAGCGCCTGGTCAACGGCTATAACCTCCTGCTCAGCGGGGAATACGCCGCCTTCGGCGCGCGCACCGCGGACGTGTTCTCGGCCTTCCACAGCGCCGACTTCGCCGACCGGGTGCGCCTGCCCGGCGTCGGCAGGCTGCCGCGCAGCGTGGCCACCCTCTGCAAGCTGACCTGGGCGTGCGCGCCCGCCCCGCAGGGCCCGAACGAGCACGCCAACGACCTCGGCTACGCGATCATGGCGGCGGCCTTCCTGCTGGTCGTGCAGCAGTGACCTAGTCGGCCAGTTCCTCCGCGAGCTCCAGCCAGCGCTCCTCCAGGGCCGCGCGCTCCTCCTGGGCCGCCTTCAGCTCCGCGCCCAGCTCGACCAGCTTCGCGTAGTCGGTGGCGCTGGCGGCCAGCTGCTCGCTCAGCGCCGCCTCGGTGCCGGCCAGCCTGCTGATCTGGCGCTCCAGCCGGACCAGCTCCTTCTGCCCGGCCCGCTGCCGCGCGGCCGTGCCCGGCGCGGACCCGGCCGCTGCGGGCGCCTGCGCCGCGGCCGGCGGGGCGGCGGCGGCGCGCTGCCCGGCGCGCAGCTCCAGGTACTCCTCGACGCCGCCGGGCAGGAACGCGAGCTGGCCGCCGATCAGCGCGAGCACGTGGTCGGTGACCCGCTCCAGGAAGTACCGGTCATGGCTGACCGCGACCACCGAGCCCGGCCACCCGTCGAGCAGGTCCTCCAGCTCGGTGAGGGTCTCGATGTCGAGGTCGTTGGTCGGCTCGTCCAGCAGCAGGACGTTGGGCTCGCTCAGCAGGATCAGCATCAGCTGCAGCCGGCGGCGCTCGCCGCCCGACAGCTCGCCGACCGGCGCCCACTGCCGGTCGCCGCGCAGGCCGAGCCGCTCGAGCAGCTGGCTGGCCGACAGCTCCCGCTTCCCGATCTGGACGGACCCGCGGACCCGCTCGGCGGCCTCCAGGACGCGCAGCGCCGGGTCCACGGGCGCCGGCTCCTGGGTCAGGTAGCCCAGCTTGACCGTGCTGCCCCGCACCACCGTGCCCGAGGTGTGCACGGACCGGCTGGGGTCCCCGCCACCCTGGAGCGCCTCGGCCATCAGCCGCAGCAGCGTGGTCTTGCCGGTGCCGTTGACGCCGACCACGCCCACCCGGTCACCGGGCCCGAGCTGCCAGCTCACGTGGTCCAGGAGCCGGCGCTGCTGGCCGGGGGCCGGCCCGTCCACGGTGACGCTGACGTCCTTGAGGTCGAACACCGTCTTGCCCAGCCGCGCCGCGGCCAGGCTGGTCAGCTCGACCCCGTCCCGGGCCTCGGGCTCGTCGGCGGTCAGCGCGGTGGCGGCCTCGATCCGGAACTTGGGCTTGCTCGTCCGGGCGGGCGGCCCCCGCCGCAGCCAGGCCAGTTCCTTGCGCAGCAGGTTGCGGCGGCGCTGGTCGGCGGCCTGGGCCAGCCGCATCCGCTCGGCCCGGGCCAGCACGTAGGCCGAGTAACCGCCGTCGTAGGAATGGACCTGGCCGTCGGCCAGCTCCCAGGTCCGCTCGCAGACCTCGTCCAGGAACCACCGGTCGTGGGTCACCACCACGTAGCTCTTGCCGTACTCGCGCAGGTACCCGGCCAGCCAGCGGATGGCCTCGATGTCCAGGTGGTTGGTCGGCTCGTCGAGGAGCAGCAGGTCGTGCGGGACGCGCAGCACCGCGGCCAGCATGGTGCGGCGGCGCTCGCCGCCGGACAGCTGCGTGACCTGGGCGTCGGTGTCGATGCCGCCCAGCAGGTTGGCCAGGACCGCGCGGCTGCGCGGGTCGGTGGCCCAGTCATGCTCGGGCAGGGTGCCGAACACCAGGTCGCGCACCCGGCCGGTCGCCTCCTGGGACTGGGCCAGGTAGCCGATGGTGATGCCGCCGGTCCGGGTCGAGCGGCCGGAGTCGAGCTCGGCCGTCCCGGCCAGCGCGGCCAGCAGCGTCGTCTTGCCCGCGCCGTTGCGCCCGACCACGCCGATCCGGTCGCCCGCGGTGACGCCCAGCGACAGGTGATCGAGCAGCGGCCGCTCGTCGTACGCCTTCGCGGCCAGCTCCAGGTTGACCAGGTTCACGCCGGTTCCCTGACCCCCACGATGGCGGCGCCCGGCACCGGCCCGCTGGCCACCGCGGCCGCCCGGCAGCTGCCCGCGCCGGTCAGCGAGACCGCGATCTCGCGCGCCTGGGCCGCGCTGCGGGCCAGGAACATGCACGTCGGGCCCGAGCCCGACACCATGGCGCCGACCGCGCCGAACTCCCGGCCGTCGCTCAGCGCGCGGCGCAGGTCCGGGCGCAGCGACATCGCCGCGGGCTGGAGGTCGTTCATCAGGTGGCGGCCCACCGCCACCGGGTCCGATGACCGCAGCGCGGTCATCAGCGGGCCGCTGAGCTCGGGCGGCGGCACCCGCCCGCCGCCGGCCGCGCGCAGCCGGTCGCAGGCCGCATAGACCTCAGGCGTCGACAGCCCGCCGGCCGCGAAGGCCAGCGCCCAGTGATAGGTCCCGGCGGCCAGGGCGGCGGTCAGCTGCTCGCCGCGGCCGCGGCCCACGGCGGTGCCCCCCATGAGGGCGAACGGCACGTCGCTGCCCAGCCGGGCGCCGATGGCGGACAGCTCGGACTGGCTCAGCCCGGTGCGCCACAGCTCGTTGCAGGCGACCAGGGCCGCGGCGGCGTCCGCGCTGCCGCCGGCCAGCCCGGCGGCCACCGGGATGCGCTTGCGGATCTCGATCTGCACGGTGGCCGACCCGCGCTCGCGCTGGCCGGTGGCCCGGGCCAGGGCCGTGACCGCCTTGCTGGCCAGGTTGGTCGCGCCGGTCGGGACCGACGCCGCGTCCTCGCCGGTGACCACGATCTTGGTCCGCTGCGCGGCCGGGCGCACGGTGACCTCGTCGAACAAGGCGATGGCCTGGTAGACCGTGACCACGCCGTGAAAGCCGTCGGCCCGTACCGGGCCGACGGCGAGCTGGAGGTTGACCTTGGCCGGCACCCGGACGGTGACGGCGGACGGCCCGGAGGCAACTGAGCTCACGACCCGATGATCGTATCCGGATCGCGCGCCCCGCTCGCCGGGTACGTCCCGGTGGCTGCCACCGCGATCACTGTGGATAATGCAGAGCAGTCCGTGACAGGAGGCGGTTTGGCCTTTTTCAGCGTGCTCGTCGAGGCGCGCGCCGCCGACGACCGCGAGATCGACCGGACGGCGCTCCGCGCCTTCGCGGCCGCGGTCGAGCCCTACCACGCCGCGGTCAGCGGCACCGAGCGGTCGTGGTCGGCGCGGATCAGCGTCGAGGCGGCCGGCGCCGCCGACGGCGCGGCCCTGGGGGTCGCGCTGGTCATCCTGCTGGCCCGCCAGGCGGAGCTGCCGGAGTGGCCGATCGTCCGCGCCGAGGCCGTCCGCGAGGACGTGTTCGTCGAGGACCTGGCCCAGCCGCAGCTGCCCGACCTGGTCTCCGCCGCTGAGGCCGCCGAGCTCCTGCAGGTCTCGGTGGAGCGGCTGCAGCAGCTCGCCGCCGGGCACCGGGACTTCCCGGCCCCGGCCTACGAGCTGGCCGCGGGGACCTTGTGGCTGCGGCCCGCCATCGTCACGTTCAGCGAGCACTGGGAGCGCGAGCGCGGCACCCCGCGCACCGAGGAACCAGAAGGCGCCTGACCCACGACCGCACCGCTGGTCCGCCAGGCCCACGACGCGCTACAGCGCTTGCCCCCGCGCGCAGGCCGCCGCACACACGACGCCGCGCCCTAGGAGGGGGTTTGCCATGATCGCGGCGGATCTGGCACACCAGGGTGTGCAAAACCCTTCGCGATCATGATGCCACCGCTAAGGACCGGCGACTAAGCCCATTGTGGTTCCCCGAACACGCCGCAGGTCGCGCTTGCCCCGCACCTGGAGACCCCCCGCGCGACCTCAGGGCCGCGCCGCCGCGATCGCGGTGAACTCGGCGATCCCGAGGGACTCCCCGCGGCGCCCCGGGTCGACCCCCGCGGCCCGCAGCGCAACCTCGGCCGCCGCCGCCGACCCGGCCCAGCCCGCCAGCGCGGCCCGCAGCGTCTTGCGCCGCTGCGAGAACGCCGCGTCGATGACCGCGAACACCGCCTCCCGCGACACGCCCTCCCGCGACGTTCCGTCGCGGCCCGGGCCGGCGTCCCGCACCGTGAAGGCGACCAGGCCCGAGTCCACCCGCGGCACCGGCCAGAACGCGCTGCGCGGTACCGACCCGGCCCGCCGGACGTCGGCGTACCAGGCCAGCTTGGCCGACGGGATGCCGTAGGTGCGGCTGCCCGGCGGGGCCGCCATCCGGTCGGCCACCTCGGCCTGGACCATGACCAGGCCGCGGCGCAGCGACCCGAACGTGGCCAGCAGGTGCAGCACGACCGGGACGGCCACGTTGTAGGGCAGGTTGGCCACCAGCGAGGTCGGCGGCGCGCCGGGCAGCTCCCGCAGCCGCACCGCGTCGGCGGTCACGACCGTCAGCCGCCCGGCCAGCTCCGGGACCCGGGCCGCGACGGTCGCGGGCAGCTCCGCGGCCAGGGCCGCGTCAATCTCGACCGCCACCACCCCGCCCGCCGCGCCCAGCAGCGGCAGCGTCAGCGACCCGAACCCCGGCCCGACCTCCAGCACGACATCGGCCGGCGTCAGCCGGGCCGCGGCCGCGATCTTGGCCACCGTCCCGGCGTCGACGACGAAGTTCTGGCCGAGCCGCTTGGACGGGACGATCCCCAGCCGGGCGGCCAGCGCCCGGATGTCGCCCGGCCCGAGCAGCGCGGCCAGCTCTACCACCGGCGCGTCACCACGAGCCCGCCACCCGCGGCACCCATGCCCGCGCGGCCCTCACCACGCGCCGAAGACCCGCTCCGCGTTGCGCGCGACGATCTCGCACATCGCGGCGGCATCGGCCCCCCGGGCCGCGGCCAGGGCGCGCAGCGTGTGCGCCGCCTGGGCCGGCGCGTTCAGCTTGCCCCGGTTGGGCACCGGGGCCAGGAACGGCGCGTCGGTCTCGACCAGCAGCAGCTCGGGCGGCACCGCCGCGGCCGCCGCGCGCAGCCCCGGCGCGCTGGCGAACGTCAGGGTCCCGGCGAAGCTCAGCACGTAGCCGGCCTCGGCGCACCGCTTCGCCATCGTCTCGTCGCCGGAGAAGCAGTGGAAGATGACATGCTCGGGCGCGCCGCGCTCGGCCAGGATGGCCAGCACGTCGTCGTGCGCCTCGCGGTCGTGGATCATCAGCGCCTTGCCGGCCGACTTGGCGATGTCGATGTGCGCCCGGAACCAGTCCCGCTGCACCTCCGGCGGCGCGCTGTCCCGGTAGTAGTCCAGCCCCGTCTCCCCGACCGCCCGCACCCGCGGCTGCGCCGCCAGGGCCGCGATCGCGGCCAGGACGCCGTCCCGCCCGCCCGGGCCCGCCGCCGCGGCGGCCGTCTCGTTCGGGTGGATGGCCACCGCCGCGATCACGCTGTCGTGCTCCGCCGCGCAGTCCGCCGCCCACTGCGAGGAGGGCACGTCGCAGCCCACCGTTACGACGCGGGAGATGCCCGACCTGGCCGCCTGGGCCAGTACCGGCGCGACGGGGCCGCCCATCATGTCCAGGTGGCAGTGACTGTCCGGCACGCTGGTCGGCAGCGGCTCCGGGTCGGGCGCGGCCGGCCGGTCCAGGGTCGCGCTCACGGGGCCGCCAGTCGGGCCAGCTCCTCCTCCGCCACCTTCGGGTCGATCTTGGCGAACAGCGGCTCGGGCGCCGCGAGCGGCGTCCCCGGCGCGATCGGCGCCGACGCCCACCGTGCGGCCGCCGCGTAGTCGCCGGTGATCACCGGGTAGTCCGGGCCGCCCTCCTGGCTGACCTGCTCGATCCGGGGCATGCCCGACCAGGTGCCGCCGGCGCCGAGCATGGCCGCCACCTTCTGCGACGACTCGGGCAGGAACGGGGTCAGCAGCGTCTTGCCGTCGTCCACGAGCTGCAGCGCCACGTGCATGATCGTGGCCATCCGCTCCGGATCGGACTCGCGCAGCTTCCACGGCGCCTGGTCGGACAGGTACTTGTTGGCCTCGCCGGCCGTCCGCATGGCCTCGGTGATCGCGGCCTTGAAACGGGAATGCGACAAAGACTCACCCACCACCCGAAACGAATCGCGCGAGCGACTCAGGATCGCCGCGTCGGCGTCCGTGAGCTGGCCGGCGGCCGGGATGGACCCGAGGTTGCGGGCCGCGAACGAGACCGAGCGGTTGACCAGGTTGCCCCAGTTCGCGACCAGCTCGTCGTTGTTGCGCCGGATGAACTCGCTCCAGGTGAAGTCCGTGTCCTGGTTCTCCGGCCCCGCCACCGCGACGTAGTAGCGCAGCGCGTCGACGTCGTAGCGGGCCAGCAGGTCCCGGACGTAGATCACGACCGAGCGGGACGAGGAGAACTTGCGGCCCTCCATGGTCAGGTACTCACTCGACACCACCTCGGACGGCAGGTCCAGCGCGCCCAGCGAGCCGGGCTTGCCGTCGCGGGCGCCCTGGCCGCTGTAGCCGAGCAGCATCGCGGGCCAGATCTCGGAGTGGAAGACGATGTTGTCCTTGCCCATGAAGTAGTAGGACTCGGCGTCCGGGCTCTGCCACCACTCGCGCCAGGCGTCCGGGTTCCCCGACCGGGCGGCCCACTCGATCGACGCCGACAGGTAGCCGATGACCGCGTCGAACCAGACGTAGATCCGCTTGTCGGGCCGGTCCCGCCAGCCGTCCAGCGGGATCGGGACGCCCCAGTCCAGGTCCCGGGTGATGGCCCGCGGCTGCAGGTCGGCCAGCAGGTTGAGGGAGAACTTCAGCACGTTGGGCCGCCACTGGCCGGCCTTAGCCTGCAGGTAGGTGCCGAGCGCGTCGGCGAAGGCGGGCAGGTCGAGGAAGAACTGCTCGGTCTCGGCGAAGACCGGCGTCTCGCCGTTGATCCGCGAGCGCGGGTTGATCAGGTCGGCCGGGTCGAGCTGGTTGCCGCAGTTGTCGCACTGGTCGCCGCGGGCGCTGTCGTACCCGCAGATCGGGCAGGTGCCCTCCAGGTAGCGGTCGGGCAGCGTGCGGCCGGTGGACGGCGAGATCGCGCCGACCGTCTTGCGCGGGAAGATGTAGCCGTTGTCGTACAGGCCGGTGAAGACGTCCTGGACCACCGCGTAGTGGTTCGCGGTGGTGGTGCGGGTGAACAGGTCATAGGACATGTCCAGGCCGACCAGGTCCTCGGCGATGATCTGGTTGTAGCGGTCGACGAGCTCGCGGGTGGTCACGCCCTCCGCGTCCGCCTGCACCTGGATCGGGGTGCCGTGCTCGTCGGTGCCGCTCACCATCAGGACCCGGTTCCCGGCCATGCGCTGGTACCGGGCGAACATGTCACACGGCAGGGCGAAGCCGGAGACGTGCCCGATGTGACGCGGGCCGTTCGCGTACGGCCAGGCGGGTGCGCAGAGGATGGGACGGCTGCTAGGCATGGGATGAAGCCTATTGTCCTGCGCGGACCACCGCGTCATACACGGCGCGGCGCGCCAGGCCGTGCGCCTTGGCCACCGCCGCGATGGCCGCGTTGCGCGGCTCGCCGTCGCGGGCGCGGGCGATGGCCTGCGCGGCGGCATCCTCCAGCGAGATGGCCGGCCCGGTGCCGGCCGCCCCGGCGACGACGATGGTGATCTCGCCCAGCGCCCCGGCCGCGAAGGCGGCGGCCAGCTCGGCCAGGGTGCCGCGGACCACCTCCTCGTGGGTCTTGGTCAGCTCCCGGCACACCACCGCCCGGCGGGACTCGCCGAGCGCGGCGGCCAGTTCCGCGAGGGCGGCGCCGAGCCGGCGCGGCGACTCGTAGAACACCACGGTCCGGCGCTCGTCGGCCAGGGCGGCCAGCCGCCGCGCCCGGTCGCCCGCCCTGCGCGGCAGGAAGCCCTCGAACGCGAACCGGTCGGTGGGCAGGCCCGAGATGGCCAGCGCGGTGGTGACCGCCGTCGGCCCCGGCAGCGCGGTCACCCGCACGCCCGCGGCCGCGGCCGCCGCCACGAGCCGGTAGCCGGGATCGCTGATGCCCGGCAGCCCGGCGTCGCTGACCAGCAGCACGTCCGTGCCGCCGCGCAGCTCGGCGAGCAGGGCCGGCACCCGGCGGGCCTCCACGTCGTCGTAGTACGACACCAGCCGGCCCGCCAGCGTGATGCCCAGGGCGGCGGCCAGCCGCCCGATCCGCCGGGTGTCCTCCGCGGCGATGACCGGGGCGCTGGCCAGGGCTGACACCAGCCGGGCCGAGGCATCGCCGGGCTGGCCGATGGGCGTGGCGGCGACCGTGAGCACCCCGGGATCAGCAGATCGTTCCATTTCAGTGCCCAGGCTAGCGGGCCGCCCCCCTACGATTGCTTGCGATGAGGGCAGACGAGACGGCGGCGCCCGGTCAGGCCTACCCGGCTGAGCCGGAGGTCCATGACGCCCCGGCGCGGCCGGGCCTCGCGCGCATCGGCGGCCCCGCGTTCTGGGGCTGGGCCGGGCCGCTGCTGGTCACGGCGCTGGGCGCGTTCCTGCGGTTCAACCGGCTGAGCGTCCCCAAGGCCGTCGTCTTCGACGAGACCTACTACGTCGGGGATGCCTGGGCCATCCTCAAGCACGGCGTCGAGCTCAAGCACCTCCAGAACGCCGACTCGCTGCTCGCGCACGGCAGTACCCACATCCTCAACGGCACCCGGGGCGAGCTGGTCGCGCACCCGCCGCTCGGCAAGATGATGATCTCGGTCGGCGAGTGGCTGTTCGGGCTGACGCCGTTCGGCTGGCGCTTCTCCGTCGCCCTGGTCGGGTCGCTGGCCATCTTGATGCTGGCCCGGATCGTCCGCCGGATGACCGGCTCCACCCTGCTCGGCTGCGTCGCCGGGCTGCTGCTGGCGCTGGACGGCCTGGAGCTGGTGCTGAGCCGGACGGCGATCCTCGACATCTTCGTCATGTTCTGGGTGCTGGCCGCCTTCGGCCTGCTCGTGATCGACCGGGACCGGGGCCGGGAGCGGCTGGCCGCCGCGGCCGGGACGGACGGCGAGCCCGGCTCCGGCGATCCCGACCCGCGCGGGCCCAAGCTCGGGATCCGCTGGCTCCGGGTGGCGGCCGGCGTGTGCCTGGGCGCGGCCGTGGCGTCCAAGTGGAACGGCGTCTGGTACATCTTCGCGTTCGGCGGCCTGGTCCTGGCCTGGGACCTGGGCGCCCGCCGCGCGGCCGGGTTCCCGGCCCGGCTGGCCGGGGTGCTGCGCAGCGACGCCAAGTGGCTGCCGGTGTCGTTCGGCGTGGTCCCGGCCGTGGTCTACATCGCCTCGTGGTCGGGCTGGTTCGCCACGCCCTACGGCTACGACCGGACCGGGATCCGCTTCAGCCCCGGCGGCGTCCACACCTCCACCATCGTGGCGTGGCTGCAGTACAACAAGTGGATGCTCCAGTTCGGCCTGGGGCTGACCACGGGGCAGACCTACAAGTCGAACCCGCTGGGCTGGCTCCTGCTGGCCCGGCCGATCTCCTTCTACTCCAGCTGCCTGCCGGCCAAGGGGTGCGGCGGGCCGGGCTCCACCGAGCAGGAGATCCTGGCCATCGGGACCCCGGCCATCTGGTGGGCGGCCATCGGGGCGACCCTGTTCTGCCTGGTCTGGTGGCTCATGCGGCGCGACTGGCGGGCCGGCGCGGCGGTGCTGGGGATCAGCGCCGGGTGGCTGCCGTGGATCTGGTTCTACCTGCACGACGGGCGCACCGAGTTCTACTACTACGCCGTGACCTTCGAGCCGTTCCTGATCATCGCCATCACCTTGTGCCTGGGGCTGATCATCGGCCCGTCCGCGGCCGGGGCCGGGCGCCGGGCGCTGGGCGCGGTGATCGCCGGCGCCTACCTGATCACGGTCCTGGCCAACTTCGCCTACCTGTATCCGATCCTGGCCGGGCGGGTCATCCCGTACACTGCGTGGCTGTCGCGCATGTGGTTCCGGAGCTGGATCTAAGCT
>DASYBB010000239.1:0-4108 GCA_036501025.1 Streptosporangiaceae bacterium | reverse complement strand
TCAATCGCAGCGCCGAGACGACATGCCGGAACCTGGCGTGGCGGTCCGCGTGGAAGGCGGTCATGGCCGGGTCCGGCTCGGCCGCCAGGCCGGCCCGCGGCGCCAGCGGTCCGGCGATGTCGTCGAAGCTCAGCAGGCCCGCGGCGTGGGCGCCCAGCAGCGCCGCGCCCCGGCCGGACGCGGCGGGCACGTCCACCGCGAATAGCGGCAGCCCCAGCACGTCCGCGAGCAGCTGCCGCCAGCCCGCGGCCAGGGTGCCCCCGCCGGCCAGCCGCAGCCGCGGCGGGCCCTGCTCGCCGGATAGGGGCCCGCTAGATAGTGGCCCGCCGAGCAGGGCGTCGAGCGCGTCGCGGATCGCGAACGCGGTCCCCTCGAGCGCGCACCGCAGCAGCGATGTCCGGTCGTCGGCCAGCGACAACGCGGTCCACGAGCCGCGCAGCGCCGGATCGCAGTACGGTGTCCGTTCCCCCGACAGGTGCGGGACGAAGATCGGGTCGTGCGGCCGGCCAGGGCGGTCCGCGCTGGCGTACAGCTCCGCCCAGCTGGCGTTCATGACCTCGCGCACCCAGTTCAGGCTGAGCCCGGCGCTGAGGGTGGCGCCCATCTGGTACCAGCCGTCCGGCGTCGCCGACCGGTAGAGGTTGACCCCGGCGTCCGCCCGGCTGGCCGGTGCGGCCAGCGGCCGGAGGACCTGCGCGCCGGTGCCGACGGTCAGCTGGATCTCACCCAGGCCGATGCCGGTGCCGAGGGCGGCCGCGGCCGTGTCGCCGGCCCCGGCCGCGACCGGGATGCCCGCGGGCAGCCCCAGCTCGGCCGCTGCCCCGGCGGTCAGGTGCCCGGCCGGCGCGCCGGCCGAGGGCAGCACGGGTGCCAGCAGGCCAGCGTCCAGGCCGAGCGCGCCGACCACCTCGAGGTCCCAGCGGTCGCCCGGCACGTCGTAGAGCAGGCTGGCGGACGCGTCGCTGGGCTCGGCGTGGGTCTCGCCGGTGAGGCGGGCCCGTAGCCAGTCCTTGGGCGCCAGCGCCCAGCGCGCGCCCCGGTACGTGCCCGGTTCGTGTTCGGCCACCCACATGAGCAGCGGCCCGGTCATCCCGGGGGCCAGCGGGTTGGCCAGCCGGGCCAGCGCGGCCGGCTCGAGGCGGCGGTAGGCGCGCAGCGCCCCGGTGGCCCGGCTGTCGGCCCAGAGCAGGGCCGGCCGGAGCGCCTCGCCGTCGGCCGAGGCCAGCACCAGGCCGTGCATCTGCCCGGAAAGCCCGATCGCCGCCGGCCGGGCGCCGCCCGCGTGGACGGCCGCCAGAACGGCCTCGCGGGCGCAGGCCCGCATCGCGTTCCACCAGTCGGCCGGGTCGCTCTCGGCGTAGCCGGCCTTCGCCGAGCTCACGGCGTAGCTGGCCGACGCCTGCGCCAGTACCCTGCCCCCGGTATCGGCCACGACGGCCTTGGCCGAGCTGGTGCCAAGGTCAAGACCCAGGGTGGAGATCGCGTTCATCCCGGCCAGCACTCCGCCCCTACGGCTGCCAGCACTCGATGATGATCTTGTGGACGGTCCGGTCGCCGCGCAGCGCGTCCAGGGCGCCGGCGTAGTCGTCGAGCGGGAACCGGTGGGTGATGAGGCCGCCGGTACGGGCCCGACCGCTCCGCAGCGCCGCGATCGCGGCCGGGAACGCGTTGATCTCGGCGAAGGAGCCCTTGATGGTGATCTCGCGCCGGAACACGTCGTACGGGCTGACCCGCACCAGGTCTTCGGGCTCGGTCACGCCGTAGAACATCACGGTCCCGCCGCTGCGGGTCAGCGGCACGCACTGCTCTGACACGGCCGCCGCCCCGGTCGCGTCGACCACGATGTCGAAGCCGCCGCCCGAGGCCGCCTTCAGCTTGGCCGCGTCGCCGGCCAGGTCCGCGCGGTCCATCAGGAACGTCGCGTCGAGCCCGAGATCCTCGGCGCGCTTGAGCTTGAACGCCGAGGACGCCGCCACCGTCACGCTGGCCGCGCCGCCGCGCGCGATGAGCTGGGCCAGCAGCAGACCCGTCGGGCCCGCGCCGAAGACCAGGGCCGAACTCCCCGGCCGCGGGCTCAGCGTCTCCACGCCGTGCATGGCGCACGCCGTGGGTTCGGTGAACACGGAAACGTCGGGATCGATGCCGTCGACGGAAAAGACCAGGCTGGCGGGGACCGTGACGTATTCGGCGAAGGAACCGGGCCAGTTCGTGCCGAGCCCCTTGAGGTTGGCGCACAGCAGGGTGCGCCCGGTCCGGCAGTACTCGCAGTGCCCGCAGTTCATGTTCGGGTTGACCGAGACGTACTCGCCGACGCGGAATCCCGCCACGCCGTCACCCAGCGCGTCCACCGGCCCGATGAGCTCGTGCCCGGGGGTCAGCGGGAACTCGGCGAAGAACTTGCCGTTGTGAATGTGGAGGTCCGTGCCGCAGATCCCGGTCTGGCGGACGCGGACGCGGACCTCCCCGGGCTCCGGATCCGGTGTCGGGATGTCCCTGATCGCGAAGCTTCCCGGGGCATCGTAGACAACGGCTTTCATACTGCTCCTTCGGCGGACGGGGCCGGTCCTTCGGCGGACGGGGCCGGGTGGACCGGGCATACCCGGACCGGGCCGGGCCCGGGCTCACTCCCGGGCCGGATCCCCCTGCCTGCTGATCATGCGACCCAGCAGGCCGCTCAACTTCGGGCTGCCGCCGCGCAGGGCGGCGGCGCGGCGCTCCTGGTCGACGTAGACCGCGGCGACGAGCACGGCCCCGACCACGACCTGCTGCCAGAACGGCTGGATGCCGATGATCACGAACCCGTTCTGCAGCGCGGCCGGGATGAACACCCCGATGACGCTGCCGAGGATGGACCCGTAGCCGCCGAACAAGCTGGTGCCGCCGATGACGACGCCGGCGATCACGGACAGGTTGGTGGAGGTCTGCCCGCCGATCGTGGTCGACTGGAAGAACGCCAGGTTGAGCCAGCCGCCGAAGCCGGCCAGCAGCCCGGACAGGGCGTAGACCCCGACCAGGTGGCGGGGGACGTTGACGCCGGAACGCCGGCCCGCCTCGGGGTTGGATCCGATCGCGTAGGTGTGCAGCCCGAACCGGGTCCGGTGCAGCAGCACGATCCCGAGCACCACGACGACCGCGGCGATGACGGCCAGCCACGGTATCTGCCAGACGATGTTGCCGAAGCCGACCGAGTTGACCATGACGGTCGGCACGTTGCGCAGGTCCACGCCGCCGGTGATGACCTCGGCCAGGCCGAGGGCCATCCCGAGGGTACCGAGCGTGACGATGAGCGGCGGGACCTTGGCCCGCGCGACCAGGAATCCGTTGAGCAGCCCCCAGGCGAGCCCGCAGCCGATGGCCACCAGGGCGCCGATGATGGCCGCGCCCCAGCCCTGGCCGCCGCCGATGTTGGCCATCACCTTGTCGGCGACGACGCCGCTGAAGACCAGGACGCTGCCGATCGACAGGTCGATGCCGCCGGTGATGATCACGAAGGTCATCCCGACGCCGAGCACGGCCAGGATAGCGGTGTTCTGCACGATCCCGCGGATGTTGAACACGGTCAGGAAGCTGCTGGGCTTGAGGATCGAGAAGACGACGACGATCACGGCCAGCACGATGATGATCTGCAGCGCCTGCAGCCGGGCCAGCCGCGCGAGCCGGCCGGTCGGTTCTTCCTCGGTCGGCGCCCCGCCGGCCGGGGCAGCGGGCGGCACGGTCGTCTGCTCGGTCATGACTGAATCTCCCGCAATCCGTTTTCCTGCGTCGCGTCATCCTGGGTCACGGCGCCGGTCATCGCCCCGACCAGCTCCTCCATCGTCGTATCCTGCGCCCGGAATGTGGCCACCCGGCGGCCGAGCCGCATGACCTGCACGTCGTCGGCGACCTGGAGCACAGCCGGCATCTGGTGGCTGACGAACACCACGCCGAGCCCGCGGTCGCGGACCCGGCGGATCAGGTCGAGAACGCTCTTGGTCTGCACCACGCCGAGCGCGGCCGTGGGCTCGTCGAGCAGGATGACCCGCTTGGCCCAGGCGGCGGCGCGAGCGACCGCGACCGCCTGTTTCTGGCCGCCGGACATGGCGCCGATGCTGCCGGAGAAGTTGCGCAC
>DASYBB010000238.1:0-84696 GCA_036501025.1 Streptosporangiaceae bacterium | reverse complement strand
GTACCAGCAACCGCCGCCTCACCCTTCTCCGCCGACCGAGCAGCCACATAAACCCGCCAGCTCTCCCCAGCCAACGCCTTCGCCGTGGCCAGCCCAATCCCAGTATTCGCACCAGTAACCATGACCGTGCGCTCACCCGCCACCGCGCCTCCCATAACCGGCTACACGATCACGAAAGGACCTACTCGACGGGGATTTCTTTGTTGATCAGGCCTAGGTCGATGCCCTGGCGGGCGCGGATGATGCGCGCGGCCACGTAAATGAGGATGGCCAGCACGTACATGCCGCCCATGTAGTACAGCGAGTCGTGGTTGTTGACGAAGTAGGAGTCGTTGGACAGCCACTCGTACAGGTTGAACACCAGCAGCCCGACGGTGATAACGCCTGCCACGGGCACTACCGGCACGCCGAAAAGCTTCACCTTGCTGGCCGGCGAGGCGGACCACAGGTCGGGCTTGCGCAGCGGCAGGATCACCACCGCGATCGCGCTGAACAGGTACGTCACCGCGATGACCAGCGTGGCGTCCAGCGTGTAGGACGCGAACGTGGAGTTGTACGCGTACAGCGCGCCGAACCCCACCGCGGGCAGCAGCATCAGCACCAGCGAGGCGACCGGCACGCGGCGCTTCTCCGACACCTGCGCGGCCGCGTCCGGCAGCACCCGGTCGAAGGCGGCGGCGAAGATGACCCGGGTCGAGGACAGGAACAGCGTCCCCACCCAGCCGAAGAACCACAGGCTCATCAGCAGGATCACGATGACCTGGAACGCGGAGTTGTGCACCAGCCAGGCGGCCATCATCACCGGGTACGGGAAGACCGGCAGCACGGCCTTGCTGACCAGGTTCTGCCCCGAGTTGACGTTCATGTAGAACGCCCAGCCGAACGTCTTGGCGAACAGCAGCAGGAACACCACCGACAGCGCCACCGTGGTCCACAGGCCGATGAACATGCCGCTGAACACCCGGCGGAAGTCGCTGGCCCCGCGGATCTCGCCGTACAGGGTCGTGCCCCAGTTCGGCCACAACAGGTAGAACATCATGAACGGCACCAGCAGCAGGCTCTGGCTGAACGTGCCGCCGCCGAACGTCGGCGCGGTGTAGCCGGCCGTGGCCGCCGCGGAGTTCACCGACTGGTACCCGTTGTTGATCCCGAACAGCTTGTGCGTCTCGGTGTTGAACGAGGAGATGAAGGAGCTGTGGCTGGACACCAGGAGCAAGATCACGAGCACCAGGACGCCGAGCAGGCCGCCGTAGAAGCACCACTTCTGGATCCGGGCGTAGCCCGCCATGCCGACCGAGACCAGGATTCCGGCCAGCGCGATGGTGATCAGCGTGACCACGAACTTCCCGTTGGACGTGGTGAACCACGCCGCCTGGCTCTGCGTGCCGAGCGTGGCGAAGATCGGCTGGAAGAACTCCTCGGACAGTACCGCCCCGTAGATCGGCGCCCACAGCCACAAGATGAACCACCACCCGGTGGCGGCCATGACGAAGCCGATCCCGCTGCCCAGGATGCGGCTCTGCCACACGTAGTCGCCGCCGGCCCGCGGGATCGTGGTCACCAGCCCGGTGTAGGCCACGACCAGGAACGAGACCCACACCCCCGAGATGAGGATCGAGTACAGCAGGTTGCCGTGCGGGAAGGACGATTGCACGGTCCACTCCACCATGCCCAGCGTCACCACGTTGGTGGACAGGGTGGCGTAGATCATCGAATCCCTGACGGACCAGCCCCGGACCAGGCCCGTCGCGTTACGGAGGAAGAGGGTCGGTCTCTCTTCTCCCAGTGCCCCTGCTGTCATAGGTGTCCTCCGGTGTCGCAGTCTCAGCCATTCACGAGGATGTACCTCGTGACCTTGCCCTTCTTCTCATTCAGGTCCAGCACGGCCCCCTGCAGGACGCCGTCGCTGTAGGAGCTGCCCGGGTTCATGGTCAGGGTCCGGCCCAGCCGCAGGACCCCCTTGCTCTCGTGGATGTGCCCGTGCACCGACAGGATCGGCTGGTACTTCTGGATGGCCGCCTTGACCGCGGTCGACCCGACCGGCTTCATCACCGCGCCGCCGTGAATCGGCCGCATGTTCTCGTCCAGGGCCGGCGCCTCGTCGAGCCCGGTGCCGTAGGGCGGCGCGTGGAAGTTGAACACCGCCCGGCCCAGGTCCGGGATCGAGGCCACCACGGCGTCGATCTTGGCGGCCAGCACGTCCTCGGGGGCCTCACGGAACGTGTTCCACGGCGTCGGGTTGGTCCAGCCCATCGAGGCCAGGTAGAAGCCGCCGATGTCGAGCACCTTGCTCTCGGCGAAGCTGACCGACGGGGAGGCTTCGATGATGTCGTCGATCTCCCAGATGTCGTCGTTCCCGCCGTTCAGGATGCAGGGGATCTCGCCGCCGCGCAGCTTGCTGTCGGCCATGTCGAGCCACGTCTCCAGGCCCTTGGTCATCTCCTGGGTGAACCGGCGGTCGATCGAGCCGTCCTCCGCATTCAGCGAATCGAGCTCGTCACCGGACATCACGGCCGGGTAGTACCCGCGGTCGCGGATCTTGCGCTTGATGTTGTCCAGCTCGGCCTCGGTGTCCAGCTGGACCCGCTGACCGCCGAACGTGACCTCCCAGTGGCCCGGCTGCAGGGCCACGATCGGCACCATGACCTTGCCGGTCACGTCCCCGCCCAGGATGACCATGTCGGCTTTGTAGAAGGCGGCGGCGTTCAGGAATTTACGCCAGCAGGTCTCAGAGCCGTGAATGTCCGTGGCGAAGAAGACTTTCATCGTGATGCCCGCGCCTTCCGGTATTACCTAGTGGTCGACTTCTTCGGGGAGCTCGTACCAGCGGACCCGGTCGCCGACCCTGGCCCGGGTCTTCCACTTCAGGCCCTTCGGCACCGTCTCCGCGACCTCGAGCAGCTGCTTGGCCTGGGTCAGCGCGTCGTACTTCGGGTCCGGCGGGGCTAGGCCCGGCTGTTCAGAAAGCAGGCCGGGCAGCTTGTTCAGGCTGCCGGTCACGGTGCGCCACCAGCCCCAGTCGCCGGACAGCACCGAGCCGAACCGGTCGGGGTCGATGAACGGCCGGGTCGTGTCGGATCCGACCCGCACCCCGGACAGCAGGTGGAAGATGTCGTGCGCGTCCTTGGCGTTGAGCTCGACGATCTGCAGCTTGGACAGCAGCAGGTCGGCGGGGTCCAAGGTGGCCGACGCCGAGCCGAACGCCGAGCTGAACGACTGGCGGAAGTCCAGCGTGTGGCACATCGACAGCCGGTCCACCATGAGGTCGATGGGCCGGCCGGACGGGGCGTTGAAGTACATCTGCCGGTCGCCGTTGAGGTTGTTGAACCGCTTGTCGGGCGTGCAGCCGGCCTGCTCGAGATGATTGGCCACCTGCCGGCGGGACTTGCCCAGGCAGGCCAGGTCGATGTCCTGGCCCGCGCGCTGCCGCGGCGGGAAGCCGGGGCACAGCACCCGCACCCCGAGGCCGCCCAGGATCTTGAGCTGATGGCCGGCCTCCGACGCGCTCCGGACCAGCGTCATGGCCTCGGGCAGCGGATCGGCCGCGGGCCCGTTCGGTGTGGTCATGCCCGGTTCGCTCCTCGCTGTGCGCGCACCGATGTCGCATGCCACCAGTGCAATTCGATCATGGTGACGTGAGAGCCGCTCTGTCTAGTTTCCAGATAAAGAATCTTCCGAACGGACCGTGGTTCGTGCGGACGGCCCGGATCCCTGCTCGCGGCGGTAGAACTCGACCCGCTCGGGGGGCAGCGGGGTATTGCCCAAGATCAGGTCGGCGGCCTTTTCCGCGACCATCATGACCGGCGCGTAGATGTTGCCGTTGGTGACGTACGGCATGACCGACGCGTCGACCACCCGCAGCCCGTCCAGGCCGCGGACGCGCAGCGAGCCGGGGTCGGTCACCGCCATCTCGTCGGTGCCCATCTTGGTCGTGCACGACGGGTGCAGCGCGGTCTCGGCGTCGCGGGCCACCCAGGTCAGGATCTCCTCGTCGGTCTGGACCTGCGGGCCGGGTGACACCTCGCCCGCGTTGTAGTCGTCGAAGGCGGGCTGGGTCAAGATCTTCCTGGCGATCTGGATCGCCTCCACCCACTCCCGCTGGTCGGTCGGCGTGGACAGGTAGTTGAACCGGAGCGCGGGGTGCACGTCCGGGTTGGTCGACGTGATCTTGCAGGTGCCGCGGGAGTCGGAGTACATCGGGCCGATGTGCACCTGGTATCCGTGCCCGCCCGCGGGCTGGGATCCGTCGTAGCGGATCGCGATGGGCAGGAAGTGGAACATCAGGTTGGGGTAGAGCACCTCGTCGTTACTGCGGGCGAAGCCGCCGCCCTCGAAGTGATTGGTGGCGCCGGGCCCGGTCCGGCCGAAGAGCCACTTGGCGCCGACCATAGGCCGGTTGCGCAGCTTGAGCGCGGGCGCCACCGAGACCGGCAGCCTGGACCCGTACTGGACGTAGACCTCCAGGTGGTCCTGCAGGTTCTCGCCCACGCCGGGCAGGTCGTGCACGACCGGGACGCCGACCCGCTCCAGCAGGCCGGCCGGGCCGACCCCGGACAGCTGGAGGAGCTGCGGGGTGTTGATCGACCCGCCGCACAGGATGACCTCCCCGGCCCGGGCCTGGACCAACTGGCCGCCGCGCCGGTACTCGACGCCGACCGCCCGCTGGCCCTCGAACAGCACCCGGGTGACCAGGGCACGGGTATGAACGGTGAGGTTCCGCCGGCTCATGACCGGATGCAGGTAGGCCCGCGCGGCGCTGAGCCGCCGGCCCCGGTGCAGGTTCCGGTCGAACGGCGCGAAGCCCTCCTGGCGGTAGCCGTTCACGTCGTCGGTGAGCGGGTAGCCGGCCTCCTGCACCGCGGCGAAGAACGCGCCGAACAGCGGGTTGGTCGCCGGCCCGCGCTCCAGGACCAGCGGCCCGTCCCCGCCGCGGTACTCATCCGCCCCGGCCAGGCAGTTCTCCATCCGCTTGAAGTACGGCAGGCAGTGCGCGTAGTCCCAGCTCGCCATGCCCGGGTCGGCCGCCCACCGGGCGTAGTCCAGCGGATTGCCGCGCTGGAAGATCATCCCGTTGATGCTGCTGGAGCCGCCCAGGACCTTGCCCCGGGCGTGCTTGATCCGGCGGCCGTTCATGAACGGCTCCGGCTCCGAGGAGTACCTCCAGTCGTAGAAGCGGCTGCCGCACGGGAAGGTCAGCGCGGCCGGCATGTGGATGAAGACGTCCCACAGGTAATCCGGCCGCCCGGCCTCGAGCACGAGCACCTGCGTGGCCGGGTCAGCCGACAGCCGGTTCGCCAGGGCCGAGCCGGCCGAGCCGCCGCCCACGATGATGAAGTCATACCGCGCTGATGACATACCGCTCCCCGAGCTTTGAGCTGGGCACGGATTGGGATGCTATCAGCGCATCTGCCTGCGCTTAAGAAGATCGCGGCTCGCCCCGGTAGGTCCCGAAGGACCACCGGTTGCCCTCCGGGTCGCGCACCGCGAAGTCCCGCGACCCGTAGTCGGTCTCGTGCAGCCCGCTGATCACCTCGGCCCCCGCGGCCGTGGCCCGGGCGAACAGCGCGTCGGGGTCGTCGGTCACGACGTAGGCTCCGAAGCTGCCCGGCGGGACCGGCCAGCCGTCGGTCTGCGCGGCGGGCCGGACCGAGCCGAGCATGACTCCCCCGCCCGGCGGCCAGGACAGCTGGGCGTGATCGACCATGTCGCCCTCGCCGTAGACGACGGTGTCCTCGAACCCGAACGCCTCGACGAGGAACCGGATGAGTGCGCGGGCGTCGCGCGCCCGCAGCGTCGGCCACACCTGTGGTGGCGGTGTCTTGTCGTTCATGCTGGTCAGCCTGCCACCGGCGAACCCGGCGAGGCTTGGACGGATCGGAACTCCCGGGCCAGCCACGCGGTCGGCGCACAGCCCGCCAGCGCCGCGAACTCCCGGTCCAGGTGGGCCTGGTCGTAGTAGCCGGAGTCCGCCGCGAGCCCGGCCAGGTCGGGCGCTCCGCCCGCCCGGACCCGGCCGGCCAGCCGCCGCCGGGCCCGGTCGAAGCGGATAACGCGGGCCGCCGCCTTCGGCGTCAGCCCGATTTCCATCCGGAACTTGGCCCTCAGGTGACGGTCGCTCCAGCCGGTATCGGCCGCCAGCTGCGCGACACCGATCCGGCCGCCCGAGCGGAGCAGCGCCTGCCACGCGTGGCGGACCTCGCGGCTGATGCCCGGCCCGGCGCCCGGCGGCGCGGCCCCGGCGGCCCCGGCGCGGTCCAGCAGCAGCTGGCTGAGGATCTCGAACCGCCGGGGCCAGTCCGCGGCGTCCTGCAGGCGCTCGGAGATCTCGGCGGCCAGCGGGCCCAGCACGTCGGCGCCCTCGACGTCCAGGCTGGCCAGCTCCCCGGCCGGGACCCCGAGCAGCGCCCGGGCGCCGAGCGGGCTCATCGCCACCTGGATCCCGGACTGGCGGCCGTCGTGGGTGATCAGCGCCGGGGCGGTGTGCAGGCCGCCGACGAGGGTGTCGTAGCGGCCGCCGGGCTGACCGGGATCGGGATGGGCCGCGATCTCGAGCGGGTCGTCCAGGGTGAAGATCACCGTCAGGAAGGGCGACGGCAGCCCCCGGTGCACGGCCGGCAAGAACCCGGCCTGCCGGTAGCCGGTGTACCCGGAGATGAAGGGCCGCAGCCCGGCCGCCGGAAGCCCGGCCACGTGCTCGTCCACGACCGGACCGGCAGGCGGGGCGGGCCGGGCGCCCGGCGGCGCTGCAGCTAGGCGGCTCCTCCCCGTCCCCATGCCCCCATTGTCACTCACCTCCCGCCCGCCGCCCAGTGACCGCGGGGCCAGGGCGGGGTTCCCATGATCACGACCGATAGTCCGCAGAAATCCGCGGAGAACCGGTCGTGATCATGAAGCCCGGCCCTCGGCCGGGCGGGGTGGGCGGGGAGTGTGACGTGGATCACCAATCCGCAGGGCGCGCGGCGCCGAACAAGGTGCGGAGAGGCCAACCGAGGGGGTGCTACCGACATGCGAGACGCCGTTGGCGTGCGAGACGGCGCCGGCGATCGCGGCCGGCAGCGTGGCCGCCGGTGCGGCGCCTGGCCAGCTGACGCCTGGCCAGGCGATTGTCTGGTCAGATGACCGGGCGCCGCATCGGCATTATCGGCGGCGGGATCGCGGGGCTGACGGCCGCCTACGTGCTGTCACGCAGCGCGGATGTGACCGTGCTCGAGGCCGAGCCGCGGCTGGGCGGGCACGCCCACACCCACCGGGTCGCCGACCCGGACGGGCCGGATGTGTGGGTGGACTCCGGCTTCATCGTGCACAACCGGAAGACCTACCCGCTGCTCACGCGGCTGTTCACCGAGCTGGGCGTCGCGGTGCAGGAGTCCGAGATGAGCCTGTCGGTGAGCTGCGGGGGCTGCGGCCTGGCCTACGCCGGGCAGCGCGGCCCGGGCGGCCTGGCCGCCGGCCTGCAGGGCGGCGGCCTGCGCTACGCCCGGATGCTGACCGAGGTGCTCCGCTTCCACCGCGCCGCCCGCCGCCTGCTCGCGGACAGCCCGATGGGCGACGGCGAGCCGACGCTGGGCGAGTTCCTGGCCGCGGGCGGCTACTCGGCGTACTTCATCCGGCACTTCGCCCTGCCGTTCGTCGCCGCGGTGTGGTCGTGCCCGCCGCCGACCGCGCTCCGCTACCCGGCGCGCTACCTGTTCGCGTTCCTGAGCCAGCACGGACTGCTGTCGGTCACCGGCTCGCCGCCCTGGCTCACCGTCCGGGGCGGGTCGCGCAGCTACGTCGAGCGGATCACCAAGGAGCTGGCCGCGGTCCGGACCGGCGCGCGGGTCACCGCCGTGCGGCGGGCCGGCGGGCCCGCGGTGGTCACCTACGAGGACGACGACGGCACCCGGACCGAGTCCTACGACGGGATCGTGATCGCCACCCATCCCGACCAGGCCCTGCGGCTGCTGGCCGACCCCACGCCCGTCGAGCGCGACGTGCTCGGCGCGTTCCGCTACTCGGTGAACGAGACGGTCCTGCACACCGACAGCCGGCTCCTCCCGGCCAGCCGGCTGGTGCGGGCGTCCTGGAACTACGCGCTGAGCTCGTGCACGGCGGCCGACAGCGGCGTCCGGGTCAGCTACGACATGACCCGGCTGCAGCGGCTGCCGGGCGCGCGGACTTACGTGGTGACCCTGAACGCGCCCGGCGCGGTCGCGCCCGAGCACGTGATCGCCGCGATGAGCTACGCGCACCCGGTCTACGACCCGGCCAGCGTGGCCGCCCAGCGGCGGCTGCCCGAGCTGAACGACGGCCTGACGGCTTTCGCCGGCGCCTATCACGGCTGGGGCTTTCACGAGGACGGGTGCCGGGCCGGCCTGGCCGCGGCCGAGTCGCTCGGAGGCCGCTGGTGACGGCCCTGCCCGAGAGCGCGCTGTACGAGTGCGCGGTGCGCCATGTGCGCACGGCGCCGCTCCGCAACGCGTTCAGCTACCGGACCTACCAGTGGCTGGTGGACCTGGACGCGCTGCCGCGGCTGCCCTGGTGGCTGCGCCCGCTGGCCAGCTTCCGGTCCGCCGATCACCTCGGCGGCGCCGGGCGCAGCATCCGCGAGAACGTCGACCGCTTCCTGGCCGCGCGCGGCATTGACCTCGGCGGGGGCCGCGTCACGATGCTGGCCAACGCCCGGGTGCTGGGCTACGTGTTCAACCCGCTCACCGTGTACTGGTGCCACGACGCCACGGGCGCGCTGCGGTGCGTGCTCGCCGAGGTGCACAACACCTACGGGCAGCGGCACTGTTACCTGCTGCGCACCGACGAGCGCGGGCGGGCCGAGGTGACGAAGGAGTTCTACGTATCGCCGTTCAACCCGGTGGACGGGCGCTACCGGATGTCGCTCCCCGAGCCCGGCGACCGGCTCGCGCTCACCGTGGCGCTGCACCGGCCGGCCGGACCGCCATTCGTCGCCAGCGTGCGCGGACGCCGCCACCCGGCCACCCCGGCCGGGCTGCTGGCCCTGGCCGCCCGGCACCCGTGGTCGACGGCGGCGGTGACCGGCCGGATCCATGCCCAGGGGCTGAAGCTCTACGCCCGCGGCCTGCCGGTATCCCGCCGGCCCCGGCACCGCCCGCAGGAGGGAGTCCAATGAGCCAGCTCACGGGGGTGCACCGGCCACGTGACCAGCGCCGGCCCGGCCCGGATGGCCCGGCCCGGCCGGCCGGCGCGCCCGGGCGGCGCGGCCACGAGCCCGGCCCCGCGGTGGACCCGGCCCGGTGGCCGGACGTCGCGCGGGTCCCGCGCGCCGCGGGACGGGCCGCGGTCGCGCGGCTGCTGTTCACCACGGTCGCGGCGCGCCTCGGGATCCGGGTCCAGCTCCCCGGTGGCCGCGTGCTGGCCAGCCCGGCGGCCGGCCCGCCCGCCACCGGCACGCCGGGCACGGGCACACCCGCCACGGGCACGCCTGTCACGGGCACGCCGGGCACGGGCACGCCCGCCATGGGCACGCCTGCCACGGGCACGCCGGGCACGGGCACGCCCGCCGGGCGCACGCCGACCATGTACCTGTGGCGGCCCGCGGACTTCTTCCGGCGGGTCGGCGCGGCCGGCCTGATCGGCTTCGGCGAGTCGTACATGGCCGGCGACTGGGACAGCGACGACCTCCCCGGCCTGCTCACCAGCATGGCCGAGCACATGGACCGGCTGGTGCCGCGCTGGCTGCAGTGGCTGCGCGCGGCGTACGTCGCGCGCCCGCCGGCCGACTGGGACGCCGACCCCGAAGGAGCACGACGCAATGTGCGCCAGCACTATGACCTGTCCAACGACATGTTCGCGCTCTTCCTCGACGAGACCATGACCTACTCGGCGGCGCTGTTCGAGCGCGAGCCGGGCCGGCTGCGGCCGGCCCCGGCTACCGTGGCGCCGGCGGACACGCTGGCGGCGGCGCAGCGCCGGAAGATCGACCGGATTCTCGACATCGCCGGCGTCGGGCCGGGCTGCCGGGTCCTGGAGATCGGGACGGGCTGGGGCGAGCTGGCCATCCGCGCGGCCGGGCGCGGCGCCCGGGTGCTGTCCATCACGGTGTCGGCCGAGCAGCGGGCCCTCGCGCGGCGGCGGATCGCCGCGGCCGGCCTGGCCGACCGGGTGGCGGTCGAGCTGCGCGACTACCGGGAGGTGACCGGCCAGTTCGACGCCATCGTGTCGGTCGAGATGGTCGAGGCCGTGGCCGAGCGCTACTGGCCGGAGTACTTCGCGACCCTGGACCGGCTGCTCGCGCCGGGCGGGCGGATCGGCCTGCAGTCCATCACCATGGCGCACGACCGGATGATGGCCACCCGGCGCACGCAGACGTGGATCCTGAAGTACATCTTCCCCGGCGGCCTCATCCCGTCGGTGACCGCCATCGAGCAGAACCTGCGCGCGCACACCACCCTGGAGATCACCGGGCGGCGCGACTTCGGCCAGCACTACGCGCGGACGCTGCAGATCTGGCGGGACCGGTTCGGCGCGGCCGCCGGGGACCTGGACTGGCTGGGCTTCGACGGCGTCTTCCGCCGGATGTGGGAGCTCTACCTGGCCTACTCCGAGGCCGGGTTCCGGTCGGGCTACCTGCAGGTGTCGCAGTTCCTGCTGACCCGAGCCGTCACGGCCGCCGACCCGCGCGCGGCTTGGCTCTGCGACCCCGGTCCCGAAACCGGCGTAGCAGCATGACCGCGACCCGCCGCCCGCCCGCGACCCGGCGCGACGCCTCCAACGCCGGGGTGGCGGCGGTGCTGGCCCCGCTGGCCGAGCGGTTCCTGGGCGGCCAGCTGCCGGTCCGGCTGCGGGCCTGGGACGGCAGCGAGGCCGGGCCGGCCCAGGGCCCGGTGCTGGTGCTGCGCACCAAGCGGGCCCTGCGCCGGCTGCTGTGGCAGCCGGGCGAGCTCGGCCTGGCGCAGGCGTACGTGACCGGCGAGCTGGACGTCGAGGGTGACCTCACCGACGGGCTGCGGGCCGTCTGGCAGGTGGCGCGGGACCGCGGCGGCCCGGCCGCGCCGCCGCGAGCGTGGGTGGCGGCCGCGGCCGCCGCGGTGCGGCTCGGCGTTCCGGGGCCGCGGCCGACGGCGCCGGCCACGGAGGCCCGGGTCACCGGGCGGAGGCACAGCCGGAGCCGGGACCAGGCCGTCATCGCGCACCACTACGACGTGCCGCCCGCGTTCTACGAGCTGATCCTCGACCCGCGGATGGCCTACTCGTGCGCGCTGTGGACGTCGCCGGACCCGGCTGCCACCCTGGCCGGCGCGCAACTGGCCAAGCTCGACGCGATCTGCCGCAAGCTGGAGCTGCGGCCCGGCCAGCGGCTGCTCGACATCGGCTGCGGCTGGGGGTCCCTGGCCATCCACGCGGCCCGCGCGTACGGCGCGCGGGTCACCGCCGTCACCCTCGCCGGCGAGCAGGCCGCCTACGTCCGGCGCCGCGCCGCGGGCCTGGACCGGCCGGAACTGGTCACGGTCGTCAGCCAGGACTACCGCGACATCGGCGCGGGCACGTATGACGCCGTGGCCTCGGTCGAGATGGGCGAGCACGTCGGCGACCGGGAGTACCCGGCGTTCTGCGCCCTCATCCGGGACCGGCTGAGGCCGGGCGGGCGGATGCTGATCCAGCAGATGTCCCGCGGCGCCAGCGCCCCCGGCGGCGGCGCGTTCATCGAGGCGTACATCGCGCCCGACATGCACATGCGGCCGCTCGGCCAGACCGTGTCGCTGCTGGAGGACGCGGGCCTGGAAGTCGTCGGCGTCCAGGGCATGCGGGCGGACTACACCCGGACGATCCGCGCCTGGCTGGACCGCCTGGAGCAGCGGCAGGCGGAGGCGACCGCGATGCTCGGCACGGAGGCGGCCCGGGTGTGGCGGCTCTACCTGGCCGGCGCCGCGCTGGCCTTCGAGGAGGGCCGGATGGGCGTCGACCAGATCCTGGCCGTGCGCCCCGGCGGCCCGGCTGAGCCGGGCCGGCCCCGGTGACCGGGAGCGCACTGGCCAGCCTGGGGCTGACCCTGGTGGCGACGCTGGCGGTCAGCGCCGCGTTCCTCCTGGTGGTCTTTTTCATTGCGTTGCGGGTCGGGCGTTACAACGTCGTGGACGTGGCCTGGGGTCCGGGGTTCGCGCTGATCGCGGTGGTGGCGCTGGCCCTGTCGGGCGGGCACGGGGACACGTGGCGCAAGGCGCTGCTGGCGGCGGCCACGGTGATCTGGGGGCTGCGGCTGGGCGGCTACATCGCGTGGCGGAGCCGCGGGCGGGGCGAGGACCCGCGGTACGCGGAGATGCTGGACAAGGCGCCGGGAAACCGGGCGGCGTACGCGCTGCGCAAGGTGTTCCTGCTCCAGGCGGCGCTCATCTGGCTGGTCTCGGTGCCGGTGCAGGCGGGGATGTTCGAGCGGGGCGGCGGCCCGGGCTGGACGGCGGCGGCGTGGGTCGGGCTGGCGCTGTGGCTGTGCGGGCTGGCCTTCGAGTCGGTCGGCGACTGGCAGCTGGCCCGGTTCAAGGCCGACCCGGCGCACAGGGGAACGGTCATGGACGCCGGACTGTGGCGGTACACCCGGCACCCGAATTACTTCGGGGACGCGTGTGTCTGGTGGGGACTGTTCCTGCTGAGCCTGGGGTCGTGGATCGGGGTGGCCGCGATTTACGCGCCGATCCTGATGAGCTTCCTGCTGGCCCGCGGCAGCGGCAAGCCGATCACCGAGCGGCGGCTCGAGTCGCGGCCCGGATACGCGGAGTACGTGGCCCGGACGAGCGGCTTCTTCCCGCGGCCACCGCGCCGCCGGCCCTCCGCTCAGGCCAGCTGAGACCGGCCGGCGCGCGGGGCGGCCGGCCTTGGTCCGCCCGTGCCTGATGCCGGTCACCAGGCGCCGAACTCAGTCGGGTCCTGCGCGGGACTCGGCAGTGTGGTCACCCGGCCGTTGTCGAGCCGGGCGAAGGCGTTCTCGCTGGCGATGAGGATGTGCTGGCCGGAAGGGTCGACCGAGAAGATCTCGCCGTATCCGACGCCGCCGTTGACGGTGGGCAGGCGGCTGAAGAGCCGCAGCTGCCGCCCAGTCCGCGTCGAGAACGCGGCCAGGACCAGCGGGCCTCGTCCGGTGTCGGCCGGATGGGAGGGCATCCGGACCCAGGCAATGACCTGGGCTCCGTTGTCGGTCACCTGCATCGACTGGACCCGACCGCCGGCTGTGCGCAGCCGGACGGGCGTGCTGGACTTCATCAGGCCACCTGGCGGGCGGCTGACATCCAGGACCCGGACCTGGCCGAGGCTGTCGTTCGGCGGGCCGCCCCGGCGGCCGGCCAGGAACGCGAGCGTCTGGCTGCCGCGGCCCCAGGACAGGTCGCTGATGCCTACACCGGGCGCGGCGACCCAGGTCCGGGCGGCGCCCGTCCGCAGCGAGATCAGCTCGACCTCGCCAACCCTGTTCACCGCGGCCGTGGGGTTCGCCTCGATGGCCGCCTTCGATGGGTCGATGAAGAGGGCCAGGGCGAGGGTCTGGCCGTCGGGGGACAGCGCCATGGCGCCGGGCGAGGTGCTGGCCGGCGGGTTCACCCGCAGCCGCTGGAACACGGCCGGGTCCCCGTCAGCGCGCAGGGTCAGCCGCATGTACGTCGTGAAAGCAGGCCGGTACAAGTCCTGGAAGGCGATCGCGAAGGTCCGGTCATCGGCCGCCGCCGTGATGGCGATCGGCAGCTGGCCGGCCACGCCAGCCTTGCCGAGCACCTGCCCCGTGGCGGAGTCGTAGACCCATGCCTTGGCCTGGGTGTGGAGGTTGGCGGCCACGTAGTACCGCGGGATAGGGACCGCGGGAGCGGCCGCGGTCACCGCCGGGGTGACCCGCGGCGCGACGGCCGGCCTATCGCCCACCCCAAGCCGCACGCCGATGATCACCGCGACGACCGCCAGCGCCGCCGCCAGCGGCGCCAGCCATGGGAGCAGCCGCGGGCCGAGCGGCGGCCCGGAACGCCGCCGCCAGCGCCCGTGCAGGCGGTGCCGCGACGGAAACCGGAGCTGCCGGAGCAGGTCCGGCTGGACGCGCGCGGCCTCGGCGCGGAGTCCCTCGCGCAGGCGGGTCTCGATGTCCGTCATCGCTCGCCTCTCTCCAGGATCCGGGCCAGCTCGGCCAGGCCGCGGGAGGTCGTCGACCGGACGGTGCTCGGGCTGATCCGCAGGGTCGCGGCGATCTCGGCCGCGTCGAGGTCGGCGTAGAAGCGCAGGGCCAGCACCTCGCACTGGCGGCGGGACAGGGCGCGCAGCGCGGTCAGCAGCGCGCCGTGCTCGGCCAGCGCGGTGGCCGCGTCCGGGCTGTGGATGACCGGCCCGGCCAGCCGCGGCGCGTGCTTGCGGGCCACGGCCGAGCGGCGGTGCACCGACCGGCAGCCGTTCAGCACGCTGGCCCGCGCGTAGGCCACGGCGCCCGGCTCGCGCAGCCGCCGCCAGCGCCGGTGCAGGTGCTCGAACGCGTCCTGCACCACGTCCTCCGCCGTGGCCAGGTCACCGACCATGAGCAGCGCGAGCCGGACCAGCTCCACGTGGTGCGCGCGGAACAGGGCTGCCACGGCCCGGTCCGCCGCGGTCGCGGGCGGCGGCACCGCTCCGCCGGACCCGTTCACCGCTTGGGCGGTATCTGCGTCCACGAAGGAGAGACGCCGACGGGGGCCTTAACGCTGCATCGGCATGTGCTGAATGTGCGGCGCCCGTTCCGGCGGCCGGCCTATTTCTTGTTGTAACGTAGCCGTTCCCGCGCGAGCCCAGTCCGGTCGGCCGCCTCGTTGGCCGCCGCGGCCGACAGCGCGCGACCCAGATCGGCCGGCCCGATAAGCCCGTTCACCAGCAGGAACTCCCCGAGCTCGCGCTGGTGGCCCTGCTCGTTCCAGATGTGCCGCTGCAGTTCCTTCTTGTACTCCGAGATCGCGCCCTTGTTCAGGTCGAGCGCGATGATCACGCTGTCCATGGGCCGGGGCTGCGGACCGAGCCCGCCGCTGATGAAGTCCTGGTAGTAGAACGCCATGGCCAGGCAGGCCATGGGGCTGCGCTGGAAGTAGCGGGCGACCCGCGGCACCGCGTCGGGCACTGGCGGGCTGCGCCGGGCCGCCTGGCCCGGGCGGTGGATCTCGTAGGTGCCGGGCAGGTGATCGGCGCCCGGGCTGGTCGGCCGGTCGCGGTCGCCGGGCGCCACGCTGACCCGGACTGGGAGGACCCACGTCCCGACGCTGATCAGCCAGGCTCCGGCATCCAGCCGGGCCGGCGTCGGCTCGAACGCGCCGTGGGCCACGGGCAGCACGAACCGGGCCGCGGCCTCGACCTCCCGGTGGTCCGGCACGGAGCCGGGCGCGCTCGGCGCGGCGTAGACGAGGTGGCTGATGTCCCGGCTGAACAGCTCCCAGCGGTGATGCACATGGCGCAGGCCGGGACAGCGCGGGGACCGGTGCAGGGTGAGGTCACGGCCGCCGCTCAGCAGGCTCCGGTCGAGCCAGGTGATCTCGTCGGGCGGGCACTTGTGCCACCCGCCGCCGGCGGCCGACCAGACGACTAGCTCGGACATCGGCCGTCCCGCGCGTCCGCGGACGAGTCCGTCCGCCCGGCCTGCTTCATCCGAGCAGGATATTCGAATTGCCGCCGAGATCCCGAACGGAGGTCAGGGCCGGATCTGGACCCGCGAGCTCAGCGAGTCGGGCCGCTTTCCCCACCGGATGACGTCGCCGTCGCGGACGACCTGCGCGTCCGTCAGGACCGTCCCGTTCACGGCCAGCCCGTTGAGGCCCACGCCGGTGATGCGCCACTCGCCCGCTTCGCAGGCGAACTGGGCGTGCACCCGGGACACGGTGGGGTCGGACGGAAGCAGCAGCTCGGCCGCCGGGCCCCGGCCCGCGCACGCCCCGGACACCCGGGTCTCCGCCGTCAGCTCACCGGTCGTCAGCCGCAGCAGCGGGTTGGGGGTCAGCTCGCACATCGTCGCGGCGCTGGTCGTGGCGTCGCCGGGCGTCCAGGCCGCCATCGTCGGGGCGTCCGCCAAGTGGACCCCGCCGCGGCCGTCGTGGGAGGGGACGGCCGCGGCGGAAGCTGGGGTTGCCCTGGCCAGGGGCGGGGCCGGGCGGGCGAAGCCGCCGCCGGCCGCGGCGCGGTGCGCGGCGCCGGGTGCGGCACGGAGCGCGTCCGGCTGGCCCTGCCGCAGGCCGTAGCGCCCGGCCGGCACGGCCGCGTCCGGCACGACGCGCACCTCGATGGGCACGTCCTGGCGGACCTGGGCGCCGCTGGCCGAGACCTCCGCCACGTAGGCCTCGGCCGCGCTGGCGTTGACCAGCTCCAGGTCGATCAGGTTGGCCAGCGAGTCGAAGTCGGCCGGGTTCATGCACAGCTCGACCGAGCTCGGCGCGAGCCGCGAGCCGTTGGGCGTGATGATGAACACCTCGGACATGTGCCGCAGGGCGAGGGCCAGCACCTCGCGCCCGTCGCGCCAGGGCCGGGTGGCCAGGGCCTGCAACGCCGGGTGATCCCGGCTGATGCCGAGGCTCCGGAGCCCGACCGCCATGAGGCCAAGGAACAGCAGTGCCAGGACGAGCAGCACCAGGCTGGCGGTGAGCGAGCCCGAGATGATGAGCATCAGCAGCCACAGGCCGGTGACCGCCCCCGCGATGACCCACCGCCTCCGGTTCCGCCCCTGGAGCCGGCCGGCCGCCATCCGGCGCCCGCCGCCTGCCCGGTCACCCATCATGCCCTCGCCTGTCCGTCGGTCCGCCGGGCTCGTGGTGCCCGCTGCCGTTACGAGCATGCTGAGGTGAGATGCGCAGGTCAACGATGTGGGGCCTAATCCCAGATTCCTGGGATTTCGGCCGCGGCGGGAAGGACCGGGCGTCGACCAGGCCGGGCGCGGTATCGAACGGCCTCGTGGCCGAAACCAGGCAGCTCCGCCGTGGCGGCGGCCAGCACGGCGGCCAGGTCGCGGGTGATGTCGCCGGCCCAGTCCGGGCTGGCCGTCCCGAGCAGAAGCAGGACCGGGGCGGTGATGCCGGCGGCCGGGGCGGGCAGGTCAACGGACTCGGGCACTACCCGCGTGACGAGAGACTGCCTTCTGAGTCCGAGCTGATGCGCGAGTTCGAGGTAGGCCGGACAACCGTCCGGCTGGCTATCGCTGAGCTGAGGAAGCGCGGCCTGGCCGAGACGGTCAGCACACGCGGAACGTACGTCGTGAAAGAGCTTCCGGCCCCGGCGGCGGACTAGGCCGGCACATTTACTGAGGGTGAGGCGCCCTCAGCCGGCGTGCTCCGGGGCGAAGTAGTCACGGATCATCGCTATCTGGCCGTCCCGTACGCGGAAGATCTGCACGATGGACAGGGTCTCGGCCACGCCTCCCGTTTCGGGGACCGCGTCGATCTCCGCGATGAACACGCCGGGATCCGCCGTTTCGTGCAGGACGTACCGCGACTTCTCCGCGTTGACCTTCTGGTCGGCGGTCGGAGAATCCCGGTACCGGGCTGACAGCACGGCCCGGATCCCCTCCCGCCCCTCCACCCGCTGCGGAATGGGGCGGCCGACCGGCGCGAACGGCGCCTCCAGAACGCCGATGACGGCAGCCGATCCGACGGAGAGGGAGCGCGTTCGACTGGCCGTCAGAGCGGCGGCCGGGTCCTGTCCTCCTCGCCTTTGGATTATCCCGCTCGCGGTTTCGGGGACAGCAGCATCGGCGTACGGCCGCTGTCGTTAGGGCAGCAGCGTTCGTACGTTCATGTTGTTGGCGGGACGCTGGCTCGGCTGCTCCGGCCCGTCGTGGGGGCTGGCCGAGTGGCCAGCGGGTTTACCGGGACGGATGGGACGGGTGGGCCGGCTGCCGGGTCGATAACGGTGCGGGCCGAGCCGGGCACGCGGGTGGCGGGACACATGCGGGGAGCGGCGCGCCAGCGGAGGGCGGGGCGCCAGCGGGGGGCGGGGCGCCGGCGGGGCGCGGGGCGCCAGCGGAGGGCGGGGCGCCAGCGGGGGGCGGGGCGCTGGCGGGGGGTGGGGCGTAGAGGTACAGGAGCGGGTGGCGGCCGTCGGGGTCGTGCCAGCCGGCCCGCCTGGTGCCGACGCAGGCCCAGCCGAGCCGGTCGTAGAGCCGCCGGGCCGCGATCCCGGTGTCGGCTACTTCCAGTGCGGGCTGCCAGCCGGACTGGCGGGCGTAGCCGGCCGCCGCGGTCAGCAGCGCCGCCCCGGTGCCGCGCTCGCGGCCGCCCCGGTCCACGAACAGGCGCAGGACCAGCATGAGCCGGTCAGCCGGGCAGGCCGCCAGCGCGGCCAGCTCCGGGTCGTCGCGGCCGGCCTGCGCCGCGACGTGGCCGCGGATCGTCCCGTCGTCATCGACCGCCACCCAGGCCGCCAGGTCCGTGCCCGCCGAGGTCAGCCACCGGCCCGGATCCGACGGCCAGACCGACGGGTAGCCGTCGTGCTCGTGCACGACGCGTAGCAGCGTCACGCAGCGTGGCACGTCCTGCTCGCGCCGGGGCCGAATGAGCACGGCTCCGATCCTAGGCGGCGGCCTCTGCGTCCAGCCGGCCTCAGTCGCCGGCCGGCCTCAGGCCATGGCCGGGCCCTGGCCGTGGCCGGGCTCAGGCGGTGACGGCGGAGGCGGCCGAGCCCGTGTACCGCTGCGCGGCGCGCCAGCAGTACCACGCGACGATGGTCCGGTACGGGTGGTACGGCTCGCCGAGCGCGTCGAGCACTTTGGGCGTCGGCTCCGGGATCTGCCACGCCGCGGCAAAGCCCCGGCGGACGCCGAGGTCGCCGGTCGGCCAGACGTCCAGGCGGCGGAGCTGGAACATGAGGAAGATCTCGGCCGACCACTTCCCGATGCCGCGCACGGTGGACAGCCGCGTGACGATTTCCTCGTCCCCGAGCCGGGCCAGGCGCCGGGGCTCCAGGACCACCGTGCCGTCCAGCACCTTGGCCGACAGGTCCTGGAGCGAGAGGGTCTTGTTGCCGGACAGGCCGGCGGCGCGCAGCTGCTCGGTGGTCGCGGCCAGGATGCGCTCCGGGGTGACCTCGTCCTCCAGGAGCGCGACCAGGCGGCCGTGGATCGCGCGGGCGGCGGCCCCGGCCAGCTGCTGGTAGGTGATCGAGGTGACCAGGGCTGCGAAGTGGCTGCCGGCCGGGGCCGGAAACGACGGCGGCCCGAAGTCGGCGACCATCCGGGCGATCACCGGGTCGCGCTCGCCCAGGATCCGGGTCGCCTCCCGGACTCCGACTTTCCGGGGACGGCCCGGTCCGGGCTGCGTCGTGGTCACCGCTGCTCCCTTCGGTCGGCTGGGCCGGGCGGGCTGGCCGGCTCCGGTGGGTATACCCAGGCCGTCACGGGCCGAGCTCCCACAGCAGGCGGTAGTACCGGATGCGGTCACCGTCGGGCGCGATGCCATAGGCGTCCAGCAGCGGGATCTCCCGGCCGGGGCCGTAATTCCAGGTCGTGCTCCACGTCGCGACGGCCAGGTCGGCCCGCCGGTCGGCCACGCCGAGCTCGCCCAGATCCACGTGCCCGGACCGGCCGTCGTCCCCGATGAGGGTGTTGGGTGCGCAACTATCGCCATGGCAGACGACCAGCTCATCAATCGGCGGTACCTCGGCCAGCAATTCCAGGGCGCCGTCGACGCCGATGCCCCGGAACTCCTCATGCCAGTCCGCCAGCGCCACTGCCTCCGGCGACTCCGGCTCCCAGCGCTCAGTCATCCTGGCCCTGGCCCGGGCTGTAGGCCTCGGCCAGCCGGCGCAGCTGCCGGTGCACGGTCTCCAGGGGCGCGAGCGCCTGCTGGGCCCGGGCCAGCACGACCGCTCCCTCGCTGGCCGCGATCATCAGCGTGGCCAGGCCGTCCGCGTCGTCGCCGGCCAGGCCCGCGTCTGCGAACAGGGCGGCCAGCCGGGCCTGCCACGCCCGGAACACCTCGCCCGCACGCGCCAGCAGCTCAGCGGAGTCGGCCGAGACCGTCACGGCCAGCACCGAGCAGCCCGCCGTGAAGCCGGACCGCTCCAGGACGGCACGCCACATGGCCATGAACGCGTCCACCATCTCGGCCGCGCTCAATCCGTCCAGCGCGTCCAGGAGCACGACCGCCCTGGCCCCGGCGTAGTCGACGGCCGCGGCGATGAGCTGCTCCTTGCCGGCCGGGAAGTGGTGGTAGATCGAGCCGCGGGGCGCCTTCGAGTGAGCCAGCACCTCGGTAAACGATGCGCCCTGGAACCCGCGCTGGGCCAGCAGCACGACGGCGCTGTCCACCATGCGCTCGCGGGCACTCCGGGTCATCATCTCTCCGGTCCCCCGGCCGGGGCTGGGGGCCGGGCACCAGCAGCTTAGCCGGGGCGCCCAGGCCCGGCGGCTTGACTATGACGACCATCATAGTCACGATGGAGCGGACCTGAGCAGCGCGCATCAACCGCTAGGAGCCCGCTATGCCGATGATCGACGCCTACGCCGCGCCGGGCACGTTCGCCGACAAGCACCAGCTGGCCGTGGACCTGGCCACCGCGGTCATGACCATCGAGCAGGTCCCGGACATCCCGATGTTCCGCCAGAACACCGCGGCGTTCGTTCACGACGTGGCCGACGGCCTGGCCAACGTGGACGGCGACAGCAACTACGTGCGCGTCCAGGTCCTGACCAACGCGGGCGCGCTGGACCGGGACAAGCAGCTCGCCGTCGTGCGCGAGCTGACCGACATCGTCGCGGCGGCGGCCGGCGACCCGACCCTGGCCGACCGCACCTGGGTGCTGCTCACCGAAGCACCCGAGGGCGGCTGGGGCCTGTGGGGCCACGCCCACACGAACGCGGAGCTGGTCACCGCGGCGCGCGCCCAGCTCGCCGACCTGGCCCAGAATCAGGCTGCGCAGTAGGGTCCCGGGACCGCCGGAGGCCGGCCCGCCCGAGGCCGGCCTGGCGGCAGGGCGGGAAGCTATCGGGCGGCCGGCCCGTTGGCATCTCAGCGTGAGCACTCTTACGCACCCGGGCGCGCTCCGGTCGGCGCTGCTCCGGTCCGTCCTCGACTGGGCCGTGCCCGGCGTAGCCCGGGTCCGCGCGCAGAAGGAGCCGTTCGCCGCAGCCTGGCGCGCCGCGAACGAGGCCGCGCTGGACGGCGAGGGCCCGCTCTGGGCCGCGCTCGGCGACTCGATGACCCAGGGCATCGGGGCCGCCGGCATCAGTGGCGGGTGGGTCAGCCAGCTGCATGACCAGCTCGCCGCGCAGGGCCGCCGGTTCCGGCTGGTCAACCTCTCCGTCACCGGCGCCCGCGTCGGGGACGTGGTCGACGATCAGCTGCCCCGGCTGGAGGCCCTCGGGGTGACCCCGGACCTGGTGACGGTGCTGATCGGCGCCAACGACATGTTCCCGCGGAGCCGCCGGCCCGCCGCCGTCGGCTGGTACGCCGCGCTGCTCGACCGGCTCCCCGCCGGGCGCAGCGTCGTCGCGCCGCTGCCGCAGCGGAACAAGCCCGCGCTGGCCATCAACGCGCTGATCGGCCGGGCCGCCGCCCGCGGTCAGGTCCGGGTCGCGGAATTCCCCCGGACGGGCCTGCGCTCGCTGTTCGGCACCCTCGCCGAGGACCACTTCCACCCCAACGAGCTGGGCTACGCCCGGATCGCCGCCGCGTTCCGCCCGGCTATCGACCGGCTCGGCGCCGGCCAGGCCGGCCCGGCCTGACCGGGCCGCCGTCTTTATCTCGGCCCAAATGAGTAATACGCTCCGTCTCGCCGCGCTGGTATGGCAGGAAGGCGACGAGTTCGTGTCGCTCTGCCCTGAGGCCACCGCTGCGTGAGCCCGCGGATACCGCAGCCCAGCGGCCTCGATTCTCCACCAGGCAGGCATTAGCGCCGACGACCTTCGTAGCTGGCCGCGATCTGCCCGCCCGTCCTGTACCGGCAGGGCCAGGAGCTGGTCCTGGCCGCGTACGGCAACCCGGCGGGCGGCGTCGCGGCCACGGCGGCGATCAGCCGCTCGGGCAACGGCGGCCGGACGTGGACGCCGGCCGCCCCGGACAGCTGCCACAGCCGGCCGGGCTACGGCCGGGACGGCTACGCCTCGGCCGTGGCACTGGCCCCGCCCGCAGTGCTGGTGCTGCTCTGCCAGCATCAGCTGCCCGGCGCGGACGGGTCGTACGGCCCGGCCTGGGTCCGCGTCTCCGCTGACGGCGGCGCCAGCTACGGACCGGATCAGGCCGTGCCCTCCCTCGCGCAGGCTCCCGGTGACCTCGGCGCCTACCAGCTGGCCGCGGCCGGGCCGGGCCGGCTGCTGGCGGTCGAGGACACCGACGGCGACGGCGAGCACGGCAGCCAGGTCCTGCTCACCGTCAACGGCGGGGTGAGCTGGTCGACCGTGCTGCGGCTGCCGGCCGGTGCCCCGGTGATTCTGGTCGGCTACGAGGACCCGCTGACCGGCCGGGTGGCCCAGGGCAACATGGTCTGGACCACCCGGGACGGCGGCCGGACCTGGACGGGCGACCGCTTCTAGGACGGCCACGTTTCGCCAGGTTCGGCCGGATGGCGGGCGGCGGGGTAAATCGCTAGCGGCCCGGCCGGCCGGCGTGCCTATCCTGCGAGGGTGGGCAACGGAGAATCTTTAGCTGACGGCAGCGTGAGCTCCGCCGGCCGCATCGGCAGCACCCGCGCGGACGTCCCGGATAGCGAAACGGGGCCGGAGCTCGCCGATGTCGGCCGCCTGGCCCGGCGCCTGGTGCGCCGGGCCGTGACCGCCGCCCGGGCCGAGGACGCCCCGGCCCGCAAGCTGCTGCGCGCGCACCTGGGCGCCGGCACGGCCAACCTGCCGGTGGTGAGCGGGACCTGGCCCGGCTATGACCACGTGAACGTGCAGGCCGGCCTGAACGCGTGGCTGGCCGGGGGCGGGCGCCGGCACGAGCTGGCCGGGCTGACCGGGTTCCGGCATCAGGTGTTCGGGCTCGGCGACCTGCTGCAGGCCGGCTCCGACGCCTGGGGCGTGGGGGTGGGCAGCGTCGCGCTGGACACGCGGGCCGCCGGCCCGGCCGGGCAGACGCTGGCCTGCGTCCAGTGCGCCATCTACCTCGTCGAGGATGCCGGCGGCCCGGTCGCGATCCTGGCCCGCGGGCCCGACGACCGGACCGGCAACGAGGACGTCACCCTGGAGGCGTGCGCCCCGGACCAGGCGGCGGCTCAGCGGGTGCTGAACGAGGTGGCGGACCTGGTCGTCCGGTGCAACGTGTTCCGCGGGCATGTCCTGTCGTTCGGCGGCGCCGTGTTCGACCGCGGCCGGGGCGCGCTGCTGCAGTTCCAGGACCGCCCGCAGCTCGACCGGGCAGACGTGATCCTGCCGCCCGCCGTGCTGGCGGGCATCGAGCGGCACGTGCTCGGCATCGCGCGGCAGGCGAGCCGGCTCACGGCCAGCGGCCAGCACCTCAAGCGCGGCCTGCTGCTGCACGGCGCGCCCGGCACGGGCAAGACCCACACCATCCGCTACCTGCTGGGCCAGCTGCCGGAGTCGACGGTCGTGATCATGTCCGGTGCCGCGCTGCGCTGGATCGGGCAGGCCTGCTCGGTGGCGCGCACGCTGCAGCCGTCGGTGCTGGTCATCGAGGACGTCGACCTGATCGCGGAGGAGCGCACCGGCCGGCCGGGCCAGCACGCGCTGCTGTTCGAGCTGCTCAACCAGATGGACGGGCTCGGCGCCGACGTCGACGTGACCTTCCTGCTCACCACTAACCGGGCCGACCTGCTGGAGGCGGCGCTGGCGGCCCGGCCGGGCCGGGTCGACCACGCGGCCGAGCTGCCCATCCCCGACGCGGCCGCCCGGCGGGCGCTGATGGAGCTCTACCGCGGCAGGCTGATCCTCGACCTGGCCGACGCGGAGAGCGCGGTCGCCCGGACCGAGGGCGTCACGGCGTCGTTCCTCAAGGAACTGCTGCGCCGGGCGGCCCTCGAGGCCGCAGAGCGGGACCCGGCGGCGGACCCCGCCGCTCCGCTCCGGGTGACCGATGCCGACATGAGCGCCGCCCTCGATCAGCTGCTCGACACCCGCAGCCAGCTCACCAGGATCCTGCTCGGCAGCGGCTCCCGGCCGGCCGGCGCGGCCGCGCCGGAGTAGTAATCCGGCAATACGGCTTAATCAGTCCTATTCATCTTGTGTCTTTTTTAAGCCTGGAAATGCGCGGATGATTCTCGATACAGTAGCGGAGCAGTAACTCGGCGTAACGGACTATAAGTCGATTTGTACGGAGTGATCGCCTCATGTGCCGCTTATCTGCGGCAGCCACTGGGGCGGAGGCTGCGCTCTGGCCGGCTCAGGGGCCGCCGGCGGAGCGAATACCGGCAGGGAGGGTCGGGAATGGTGGGGGATGAGCAGGTCGGGGAGCTCGGCTGGGCGGGACCGTACCGCTTAGTGGGACGGCTCGGTGCGGGCGGAATGGGCCAGGTATTCCTGGGGCGGTCGGGCACCGGGGCGCTGGCCGCGGTGAAAGTCATCCGCCCGGAACTGGCCGGGGAGCCCGGATTCCGGGAGCGGTTCGCCCGGGAGGTGGCCGCGGCCGCGAACGTCAGCGGCCAGTTCACCGCGCTGGTGCTCGACGCCGACGTGCGGTCGGCGACGCCGTGGCTGGCCACGGCGTACGTGGCCGGCCCGTCGCTCGCGGAGGCGGTAGCGACGCAGGGGCCGCTGCCGGTGCCCGCAGTGCTGACCCTGGCTGCCGGCCTGGCCCAGGGCCTGGGCGCGATCCACGCGGCGGGCGTCGTGCACCGGGACCTGAAGCCGTCCAACGTGCTGCTGGCCGGCGACGGGCCGCGGGTGATCGACTTCGGGATCTCCCGGTCGCCCGAGGCCAGCATGCTGACCCAGACCGGCATGGTGGTGGGCTCGCCGGGATTCATGTCCCCCGAGCAGGCCGTGGGCCGGGAGGTGGGGCCGAGCAGCGACGTGTTCAGCCTGGGCGCGGTGCTGGCGTTCGCGGCGACCGGGCGGCATCCGTTCGGGACGGGCACCGCCCCGATGCTCATGTACCGGGCGGTGCACGAGGACCCGGATCTGTCGGGCCTGCCGGGCCCGGTCTGGCCGCTGGTGACGTGGTGCCTGGCCAAGGACCCTGGCCAGCGGCCGGGTACCGGCGACCTGCTGGCGCGGCTGGCCGGGGCGCCGCGGGCGGCGCGGGGCGCGAGCCGGCACCGGGCCTCGGCGGCCGCCGCCGGCCCGGCGCCTCGGGCCGCGGCACCCCATGCCGTGATGGCCGGCGGCGGGGCGCGCGGCGCGCGGGCGGCCGCGGTGGCGGAGGCCGCTGGTCCGGTGCCTCCGGCGCGTGTCGCTCCGGCCCGGCTGGCACGCGCGGCGCCCGCTGCCCTGGCGCCGGCTGCCCTGGCGCCGGCTGCCCTGGCGTCCACAGCATTGGTTGCCGCGCGGCGGGCATCCGCCCCGCGGGCGGCCGCCGGCGGCCCGCCGCCCGCCCGCACGCGGGGGGCGGGCGGGGCGGGCGCGCGGCCGCGGCGGCGGACTCGCCGGCGCCTGGCCTGGGCCGGGGCGCTGGCGGGGCTCGCCGCCGCGGCCGTCGTCACGGTCATGCTGCTGCCGGGCACCCTGTACGGTGCGTCGTCCGCGAAGCCCGGGGCCGAATTCCAGGCCGGGCCGCCTCGGGCCCGGCCCGCGGTGACGCCATCGCAGGCCGCCGGCCCGGCAGCGCCGCGGGGCACCGCCCCGGCGGCTCCGGCCGCGCCCGCCCTGGCGGCCGGGATCTCGGCCCGCCCGGCGGACCCATCGCCCTCTGCCCCGGCCAGCCCGGGCTCGCCGCCCGCGTTGGGCCCGCCGGTGCCGCGGGTACTCACCGCCGCCACCTACATGGTGGGCAGCCTGGTTTATGTCAGCCTTACTTACGCCGACCCCGGGAAAGACGCCGCGGGCGTCGGGTTTGCCGGCGTCAGCGGCTCGAAATGGCCCTCCGAAACCCACCCGTTTACCGATGCGGCCGGTGCCATCATCAACGTCGGCTCCATCGCCTACCCATTCGACCTGGGCTGCGGGCTGTCCCAGCCCGATCAAATCTCGGTGGCGGCCTGGATCTACGACACCGCGGGCGATCGCAGCCGGCCGGTCATCGTCACGCTGGCCTGCGCGACCTAGCACGGCCGGCCCGCAGCCGGGAGTACCGTAATGGCCCCAGGCGGCGGTAATGGCCGGAATGAACGTGGGTGAGCGGAATGCGGGTCCTGCCGGGTGGCCGTCCGTGGTGGGCGCTGACGGGCGGCAGCCTGGCCGCCGCCGGCTTCATCGGGATGGCCGAGGCGGGCGGGGTGATCCTGGAGGCGACGCCCACCGGCCAGTTCTCGGTGAGCTCCCTGTACGGCATCGGCCAGCTGGCTCAGCCGCTGACGTCACCGGCCCCGACGCTGAATGGGTGGGCTCAGGAGGGAAACGCTGACCTGCCCGGCTGGCTGCTCGCTCATCTCGGGTTCGACGTGCTCTTCATCATCGGGTACAGCCTGCTGGCCGTGATCATGGTGTGGGCGGCCGCGGCGCGCTCGCAGGATGCGGCCGCGCAGGCCGCGGCGGGGCCGGCGCGGCGCTGGCGGCTGGGATACCTGCTGCTCGGCCTGGTCGTGGCCGGCAACGCGGCTCAGGTCGCGCTCGCGGCCGCCGCGGTGCGGGGCTGGATCGGCCATGGACGGGATGTCCCGCCCGCCCTCGCCTGGGCGCTGCACGGGGCGACGATGGCCAAGTGGGTCGCCGCCATCGTCGCGGTGATCTGGGCCGGGTACCGGATCCTGAACAGCCCGGCCGTCGCCCGGGGAATCGGGCAGATCGTCCGGGCCGTGAAGGCCCAGCGCTTCTCGCTGGTCATCCTCGTCCTGCTCGGCGTGATCGCCGCCTCCCGCGGCAGCGACGTGCTGGAGCAGATGCCGGACGTGGAGCGCGCGTGGCTGACCCGGACGCCGAGCCTGGGCTGGGTTCACCTGGCGGCCGCGGTCATCGCCCAGTTCCTCGTCGCCTTCCTGCTGCTCTACCTGGGGCGGCGGAGGGTGCGGCGGGCCGTCCATAAGTTCGGCCAGCAAGGCGAGAATCGCGACCAGAGCCACGTGTGGCTGTGGCTGCTCGCCCCGGCTGTGCTGCTGGCCGTGACCTGGGTGCTCGGCTGGCGGCACTGGGCTCAGGTCTCGTGGCTCGGGGCCATCGCCATCCCGGTGGTCATGTGGGGCGTGGCCGTCGCCTCGCTGGTCTTCCGGTCACGAGCGCGCCAGGCCCCGGCCCGCGACACCGAGGTGGCCGGCGACGCGGAAGACATGATCGCGCTCGTGCACACGGTCGGGGACCTGCTGGCCGTCGCCGTCGTCGCCGTGGCCGGCCTGGGGCTGGTCCGGGCCTTCACCGCTCCGGCGCTCGTCGTCGGCGGCTGGTACGCCCGCGCCGACGGCGCCGCCGTCGTGGTCGGCATCGTCGGCGCCGTCGCCGTGTGGGCGGTTGCACGCCCGGCCCTGGCCTGGATGGCGGGCATGCTGCCCCCGGAACTGCCGGCGGTGCCGGCGGAGGCGCCACCGGCCGGCGTCGCTGCGGTCGCGGGGCCGCCAGACGAGAACTTCACGGAAGCACGGGCCGCCTCCGAACCGGACGACCAGGCCCCGCGGGAGGCCCAGCCTGCGGCCTCCGGGCCGGGCGGCGAGACCCCGCTGGAGGAGCAGCCGGCCAGCATGAAGCCAGCCGGCCAGATCAGCCCGGCGCCGCCGCCGGAGGATCCGGTCCGCCGGGCCAGGGACCCGAAGGGACCGTGGTGGCCCGTAGCGGCCGCGGCCGCGCCCCTGGTCGTGGCGGACGGCCTGCTGATCTTCGTGCCGCTGTGGACGACCCACTGGCTGGGCGTGCTCGGGACGGCCGTGACCGGGCTGGGCACGCTGGCCCTCGGGCTGGCCGGGCTGGCCTTCCTGGCCCAGCATTACCAGCCGCCGCCCCTGTTCCGGCTGCTGCGGCTGAGCAGCACGCCCGTCATCACGCTGATCGTCATCGCCGGAATCCTGGGCGTGGCTATCAACCGGAACTCCGGGCTGCACGATATCCGCCCCCCGAGCGGCCGGGCCGGGACGAGCGCGACCGCTTCGGGCGGGCTGACCGGCGGCCTCACGCAGCCGGGCCCCGCCGCCGCGAGCACCACCGCGACGAATTCCACGGCCGCGAACACCACAACCGCGAGCAGCGCGACCGCGGGCGCCGGGGCGTCATCCAGCCCGGCCACCCTGGCCCGCAGCCTGCAGCAATGGCTGGCCGACCCGCTCACCCGGACCTGCGCGGTCCCCGCGCCGCGCAGCGCCACAGCCGGCCCTCCGGTGATCCGGGTCGAACCCCTGGTCCTGGTGGCGGCCTCGGGCGGCGGAATCCGCGCCGCATGGTGGGCCGTCCACACGATGACCATGCTGGCGGGCACGCAGTGCGGCCGGCACGGGGTCTTTGCCGTCAGCAGCGTCAGCGGCGGCTCCGTCGGCATGGGCGTGCTGGCCACTAGCCCGCATCCCGACCAGGCCATCGCCAGGATCGCCGGTCCCGACGCGCTGGCGGCCGGGATCGACGGGCTGGTGCTGCGGGACACCATCGCCGGCTACACCGGGCTGGACCTGACCGCGGCCCAGATGCCCGCCCACCAGCGCTACCCCGACCGGGCGGCCCTGATGGAACACGCCTGGGAGGGGGAGGACTCCGGCCTGACCGACCCGTTCCCGCTCGGCCAGCCGGTCGTGCCCTGGCGGCTGCTGTTCAACTCCACCGCGGTCCGGACCGGCTGCCGGGCGATCCTCCCCGATCGCAGCCTGGCCGCTCCCGGCGCGCCCGCTCCGGCCGCGGGTTCTCCGCTGACCTGCGGCCTGGGCTCCGCGGCGCCCGCCGCCAACAGCTACGACCTGTTCGCCAAGCTGCCCTGCCTGAAGGGCATCGACACCGCCACCGCGGCACTGCTGTCCGCCCGGTTCACCTTCATCTCCCCGTCCGGAGTGGTGAACGGCTGCCGCCGCGCGCAGCGGAACACCGCGCAGGAGCAGTTCGTCGACGGCGGGTACGCCGACAGCAGCGGGCTGGCCACGCTCGCCGGGCTGGCGCCGAGCCTGACGGCCGCGGTCCGGCAGTACAACACCAGCGCCGTGGCCAGCGCGCAGGCGGGCCAGCCGGTCACCCTGGTCGTCCCGGTGACGGTGTACCTGGGCAACAGCCCCCAGGTCGTCCCGTCTCCCACCGCTCCGGGCAGCGACCCGGAACTCCTCGTTCCGGTGGACGCATCCGCCGCCAGCGGCAACCTGACGACTCCGAATGCCTTCCTCCAGCAGCTCGGCCAGGAAACCGCGGCCGACGCGTGGCTCCCCTGCCCTCAGCCGGGCGCGCCGGCGGCCGCAGCGGCCGGTGCTGCTGCGGCGGCGGCTGGCGCTCCGGCGGCCCCGGACTGCGGCGCCATCCGGGATGCCGCGGCCCAGGTCATTCCGCGGCAGACCGTTCTGGTCGCACCCCAGACAGTGCCGAGGGTGGCCGCTCCGCTGGGCTGGGTCCTGTCCCCCGCCAGCCGGATGGCGCTCGACGCGGCCCTCCGGCAGGACGCGACCCGCTCGTGCGAGCCACAGGGCACGACCGTGTACTGCCCCGCGGGCACCGGCGGTCTCCGCTACCTGCTGCGCCTCGTGCACCTCACCGCCAGGCCCGGGCCAGCCGGCTGAGCCGACGGAGGTGACGTCCCGGCTGGCCGGCTGAGCGGACGGGCTGCCAAGCCCGGCTCCGCGGGGCTGAATGGCGCGGCCGCGACATCCTGGCTGGTCGGCTGGACCGGCGGGGCACCCCGCGACGAGCGATCACCGCGGCGCGGAAACTGCAGGTGTGGCCGACCGTCCGCGCGGGCAGATGCTGCGGATGAGCGACTCCCCGATCTTCCCGCAACTGCGGCAGGTGGTCCTCGACACTGAGGACGCGCGGCGGCTGGCGGAGTTCTACCGTGAGCTGATGGGCCTGAAGTACCGGTCCGGAGACGAGCCGCCGGTGGCCGGCGAGCCGGACCCGGCGGGAGCAGACTGGCTGGTGCTGCAGGATCCGTCCGGCCCCACCCGCATCGCTTTCGCGCAGGTGGACAGCCTCCCCGCCGCCACCTGGCCGGAAGGCCCGCGACCGAAGCAACTGCACGTCGACCTGACCGTGCCGACGGCGGCCGAGCTGGACCGCCAGCATGATCGGACACTGGCCCTCGGCGCCAAGCTGCTGTTCGACCGTTCCGAGGATCCCGAGGAGCCCCTGCGCGTGTACGCCGACCCGGCCGGGCACCCGTTCTGCATATTCGTGGCTCCGCCCACGCGGTGACCGCGCCCTCGGGGCGGCCAGGCGGCGCGCTTCGCCGAACTGCCACGCGCAGTGCCCGATCGGCGGGCTTCGGGCCATCCGCGCCTCGGCCCCCGCGGCCACGTCAGTCACATCCACCCCGCGCACCGCTGGAGTTTCGCGGGCAGGATGCTCGACCTTGATCGTGGGAGGTCTCCTCACCTCAGGGTGTGAGCGAGCCTCCCATGATCAAGAGCGGAACCCGAGCGAGCTGGACCGGACGGGCTCCCTGGCGGGCAGCCGCAGGCCGCCGCGTCTCACCAGCCGCTGCAGTCCCTCCAGTCCCGTACGTCCATCCCGCCGGGTGACCGGTACCCAGCCGGGAGGCGAGGGGCGAGGGGCGAGAGCGGGGGGCAGCTGGCTGCTAGGTGGCGGCGGGGCGGAAGAGCTGGAGGGAGCCCAGGGGGGTGAAGCCGGCGGACAGGAGGGCACGGACGCTGGCGGCGTTGCCGGGGGCGGCGGCGGCCACGGTGAGCTGGCCGGCCGGGATGGTGGTCAGCGCGTCGGCGACCAGGGCGGCGCCGGCCCCGGCGCCGCGGTGCGCGGGCACGACCTCGAAGCTCAGCTCGGTGAGGCCGGCGATTCCGCGGCTGATGACGGCCAGCGCGCTGCGATCGCGGTCGGGGTAGCCAAGCAGCCGGACGTCGTCCCGGATCCGGGACGCGAAGGCGGCACGCGGGTGGGCGGCGAGGTCGGGCCGGGGGGCCAGGCGGGGCGGGACGCCGGGGGCGCCGGTGCCGCGGCCGGCCAGCAGCAGGTCGAGGCTGTCGATCCAGCCGTCCGGGCCGGCCAGGGCGGCGATCAGCCGGGGGTGGTGCGCGCCGCCCAGGCCATCGGCTCCGAGGGCGGCGAGCTGGCGGTCGGGACGGGCTGGGTCGACGACGAGCACGGCATGCCCGGTGAACGCGGCGACGGCCTCGAGGCCGGCCCTCCACGGCGGCATCCGCTGCCAGCCCCTGTCTGGGTCCGGGAACCGGCCGGCCGCGGCGGCGGCGATCATCGCGGCTAGGGGGTGTTCGGCCGACACCTGCCTACCGTACTGGCGGGCCGGGCCGGCGGCCCGGCTGGACTGCTCGGGCGCGCTCGGCTGGCCTGACCGGGCTGCTCGGGCGCGCTCGGCCGGCCTGACCGGACTGCTCGGGTGGGTCCTGCCGGCTGACCGGCCCGCTCGGGCGGGCTCGGCGTCGCTGACGGGGCGGGTCAGGCGGGCACGGGCGTCGCTGACGGGCCGGGTCAGGTGGGCTCGGCTTCGCTGACGGGGGACGGGCGCGGCGGGGTGAGCGGCGTCAGGGGCGGCTGGATGTCGTTGCGGGCGACGGCCACGTAGGCGACCAGGACGGCGATGATCACGGTGGCGACCGCGGCCACCTGGCCGTCGCCGAGGTTGAGGCCGGACAGGGCATGCGGCTTGCTGAGCCAGTCGGCGAACGAGGCGCCGAGCGGCCGGGTCAGCACGTAGGCCCACCAGAAGGCCACGATCTCGTTCAGGCCGAACCGCCACCAGGCCAGCGCCGGGATCAGGATGAGCCCGGTGAACATGAGACCTGAGGTCAGGAAGCCCAGGTGCAGCGTCATGGCGGTCAGGTCGCCGAGGGCGGTGCCGAGGGCGAACGTCGCCAGCACGGTGAGCCAGTAGTAGGTCTCCCGGCGCCGCGTCACGATGCTGTGGATGGACAGGGTGCCCTCGTTGCGGCGCCACAGGTAGAAGACCACGGCGAGGATGATGGCGTAGAAGATCGTCGACCCGATGTACGGGACGTGCAGCTCGACGTGCAGTCCGTCGGCGGCCAGCGTGCCGAAGACCGCGACCATGGCCACCGCCAGCCAGTAAACGACGGCGATGTAGCGCCGCACCCGGAACTGCCACCAGAGCGCGAGGACGAACACCGCCAGCCCGACCACCCCGCCGAGCAGGATGTTGATCTTGATCAGGAAGTCGGAGGTTGCCTCCCCCATCCCGGTGGTCAGGATCTTGATGACCCAGAACAGGGCGGTGATCTCCGGGACCTTGGCGGCCAGCGGCTCCGGGAAGCGGGCGGTGCTGCGGCTGTGGGACGGCACGGGCATGATGCCTTTCTTAGCGGGTCTGCTGAGGCTCGGGCCGGACGGGCGCGAGGCGGACCAGCAGGTTGTAGGTGATCAGGCCGATGGCCAGGTGCATCGCGACCAGGACGAGGACGGCCTGGCCCGGCTGCCCCCGCAGCCAGATGTACAGGTCGGGCAGGAGGCAGACCGCGGTCACGGCGACAGCCAGGCGGAGGAACGCCCAGCGCGGGTCCGAGGTCAGCCGGGCGACGATCGGCCAGCCGATTCCGGCGGCGACGACGCCGATGACGGTGAGCTTGGCGTAGTCGCCGAACTGGAAGTGCACGTATCCCCTGGTGGCAGGGAATACGGCGGTGCCGGCCCGCACGATCAGCTCGTCAGCCAGCAGGGAGAGCGCCGCGCACAGGACCGTGACGGCGGCGACGACAACTACCCCTGGCGGCCGGTGCCGGGGCGACAGGTTGAATTTCGTCAGCGATCTCGCGCGGTCCGCGATCGTGGGCGGCATTTCGTGCTCCTTGGGCGTTGTGTCAGGTCAGCCCGGCCCGTTGGCGAGCCGGATCGGCGGTCAGCTAGGCGCGCCGGGCCGGACCAGCCCGGTCTGGTAGGCGTAGACCACGGCCTGGACCCGGTCGCGCAGGGCGAGCTTGGCCAGGATCCGGCCGAGGTGCGTCTTCACGGTGGCCTCGGCCAGGCAGAGCTTGGCCGCGATCTCCTGGTTGGACAGCCCGCCCGCGACCTCGGTGAGGATCCCGACTTCCCGCTCGGTGAGCAGGGCCAGGCCCTGGTCCTTGGCGGGGTCCCGGCCGGGCCGCAGGTCCGGCAGGCGGTGGGCGTAGGCATCGAGGAGCCGGCGGGTGACGCTCGGGGCGACCACGGCATCGCCCTCGGCCACGCAGCGGATGGCCCCGGCCAGCTCGGCCGGGCGGACGTCCTTAAGCAGGAAGCCGCTGGCCCCGAACCGGAGCGCGGTGAAGGCGTACTCGTCCAGGTCGAAGGTCGTGAGGATGAGCACCCGGACCGCGGGCAGCTGGGCGACGATCCGGCGGGTCGCGTCGATGCCGTCGCTGCCGGGCATCCGCACGTCCATCAGAACGACGTCCGGCGACAGCTCGCTGGCCCGGGCGACGGCCTCGTCGCCGTCGGCGGCCTCGCCGACGACCTCGATGTCGTCCTGTTCTTCCAGGACCATCCGGAAGCCGGAGCGCAGCAGGGCCTGGTCGTCGACCAGGAGGACCCGGACGCTCATCGCCGCCGTCCCGTCGGGAAGGTGGCCCGGACCACCCAGCCGGACGGCCCGGGGCCGGCCGTTACCGAGCCGCCGTAGGCCCGGGCACGCTCCCGCATGCCGGCCAGGCCCTGCCCGCCCGCCGGGCCCGGTGCCGGGGTGCTCGCCCGGCCCGGCCCGGCACCGGGCGCGGGGCGGCCGTCGTCGGTGACCTCCAGCTCGACGCTGGCCGGGCCGATGGTGACCCGCACCGCGACGGCCTGCGCTCCGCTGGCGTGCCGGAGGGTGTTGGTGATGGCCTCCTGGGCGATCCGGTAGACGGCCAGCTGGATGTCGGCGGCCAGCCCGGCCGCGTCGCCGGGGCAGTCGAGCGTCGCGGCCAGGCCGGTGGCGCGGGTCTGGGCGACCAGGTCGCCCAGGCCGGCCAGGCCCGGCTGCGGGGCCAGCCCGTCGCCGCTGCCGTCGGCGCGCAGCACGCCCAGCAGCCCGCGGGTCTCGCCCAGGGCCTGGCGGCCGACGTCGGCCACGCTGGCGATGGCGGCCGCCGCGCGCGGCGGGTCGCTGGCCAGCTTGGCCGCCGCACCGTCGGCCAGGCTGACGATGACGGCCAGCTGGTGGCCGATCACGTCGTGCATCTCGCGGGCGATGCGGGTGCGCTCGGCGGCGGCGGCGATCTGGGCCTGCTGGTCGCGCTCCCGCTCCAGGCGGCCGGCCCGCTCGGTGAGCGTGGCCACCAGCGCGCTGCGGGCGCGGACGCTGATGCCGAGCAGCAGGGCCGCGGCGACCATGCCGGACAGGAACACCAGGGAGCTCAGCCAGGATCCGGCCAGGCGCCAGGCCACCGAGGCCAGGACCGCGCCGAGCTCCAGGACGCCCGCCGCGGCGAGGGCGACCCGGCGCGGGCGGTACGTCGCGAGCGTCGACAGCGCCACCAGCAGGGCGAGGTCAGCGACGAGCCGGATGCCGACGAGCCACTGGACCAGGGCCACGGCGCACACGACGACGAACACCCCGGCCAGGTACCGCCGGCGCCAGGCCAGCGGAATCAGCAGGCCGGCCTGCAGCAGCCACGACAGCGGGCTGGGCCGCGTCGTCACCAGCCACGGCGTGCAGACCCCGGCCAGCACCAGGGCCAGCACGGCGTCGGTGACCAGCGCGTGGGTGAGGGCGAACTGCCGCGCCCGGTAGTAGGCGGCGCTCAGGGACCGCGGCCGCGCCGCCGCGGCAGGCAGGGCTGCGCCCGCGGCGGGGGTGTCCGGCCGGGGCGGCGGGCGCGAGTCGCCGCCGCCGCCCCGGCGCAGCACCGCGGCCGGGCGCAGGCTGATGCCGCGGACGGTCACTCCGGACATCCGCAGGTCGGCTGCATGGGATCTGACGGTATCCGGGCGCCGGCATAGCGTCGACCAACCACAGGATGAACTGGCCGTCCGTCGCGCGCTACCCGGGTCGTACGGGTGGCGCGGCCCACCCCGGCGAGGCCGGGCCAGCGACGCGGTCAGCCCGCGGGGGGCGCGCTGGAGCCGTCATCATGTGAGGGTGAACGAGCCGTACAACCGGTTCTCCGGGCAGAGCCTGGAGCATCTCACCGCGCTGACCGACGGGCTGTTCGCGGTGGCCATGACGCTGCTCGTGCTCGACCTGCGGGTGCCGGCCGCCGCCGCGTACAGCGAGCACGGCCTCGGGCGCGCCCTCGCCCACCTGGGGCCGAGCTTCGCGGCGTACCTGCTCAGCTTCACCATGCTGGGGACCTTCTGGCTGGCCGTCCACACCCTGCTGCCGTTCACCGCGGCGCTGCTGGCCCACTACGTCCACCTGCGGCTGGCGGTCGGCCTCTACTGACTGAACATCCTGCTGCTCGGGGTGACCCTGGAGTGGGCGGCGCGGCACGGCCGCCGGGCGTTCCTGCCCGGCGCGGGCGGCCCGGCCGGGGGCGAGCCGGGCGCGACCCAACCGGGTGCCGGCGTCTCGGGCGACCAGGCCCGTGCCCGGCTGGCCATCTTCCGGCGCCGGATCCTGCTCGCCCAGGTCCTCTACGCGCTGGCCGCGCTGATCTGCCCGGCCAGCACCGTGGCCAGCGTGATCGCGCTGGCCGTGGTCCAGCTGTACTTCATCGTCTCGCCGCGGCTGGCCCGCCGCCCCGGCGACCCGGGCCGCGGCGAGGACGACGGATAGCCGGCGGCGGGGGCGCCCGGCGGGCGATCCGTTTCGGGAGAAGCTAGTTGATGCCCCGCTCGTAGCCTTCCCAGTAGGGCGTGCGCAGCTTGAACTTCTGCAGCTTGCCGGTGGCCGTGCGCGGCAGCGCCTCGCGGACCTCGACCGACGTGGGGCACTTGTAGTGGGCCAGGCGGCCCCGGCAGTGCTCGATCAGGGCCTGCTCGGTCGCCTCCGCGCCGCCGGCGGCCGGCTCGCGGAGCACGACCAGTGCCTTGACCGTCTCGCCCCACCTCTCGTGCGGGACGCCGATGACCGCGACCTCGGCCACGGCCGGGTGCTGGAACAGGCAGTCCTCGACCTCGATGGAGCTGACGTTCTCGCCGCCGGAGATGATGACGTCCTTCTTGCGGTCGGAGATGACCAGGTAGTCGCCGTCCTCGACGTGGCCCTTGTCCCCGGTGCGGAACCAGCCCCCGGCCAGGACCTCGGCCGACTCGGCGGGCTGCTGCCAGTAGCCCTCGAACACGTGATTCGACCGGGCCAGGACCTCGCCGTCCTCGTCGGTCCGGACCTGCACGCCGATGGCCGGGACGCCGGCCCGGGACTGCAGCCGGGCGCGCTCAGCGGGCTCCAGCCCGTCCCACTCGGCCGGGGCGCGGTTCACAGTCAGCAGCGGGGCCGTCTCGGTCAGCCCGTAGATCTGGATGAACTCCCAGCCCAGCTCCGTCTCGACGCGCTCGATGGTCTTGGACGGCGGCGGCGCGCCGGCCACCACGATGCGGGTCAGCCCGGCGCCGGGGACCAGCTTGCCCGCCGCGAGGCGCTTGGCGCCGGCGTCCAGGATGGCGGCCACGACCGCCGGGGCCCCGCACATCAGCGTCACCCCGTGCTCCTCGATGCGGCGCAGGATCTCCTCGCCGTCGATCTTGCGCACGATGACCTGCGGCGTGCCCATGCCGGTCACGGCGTAGGGCATGCCCCAGCCATTGCAGTGGAACATCGGCAGCGTGTGCATGAACACGTCCCGGTCGGTGACGGACGTGTGCCAGCCGAAGGTGGTCGCGTTGAGCCAGCAGTTCCGGTGCGTGAGCTGGACGCCCTTGGGACGCGCCGTGGTGCCGCTGGTGTAGTTGATGCTCGCGGTGGCGTCCTCGTCGGGCACCCAGGCAGCCGGCTCGGCGCCGGGCGCGGCCGGGGCGAACAGCGCCTCGTCCGCGACGCCGTCCAGCACGATGCGGTGCTTGGCCGTCACGTCCCGGAGCGCCTCGTCGGACTCGGGGTCCACGAGCAGGACGGTCGCGCCCGAGTGCTCGATGATGTAGCGGATCTCCTCGGCGTTCAGCCGGTAGTTGACCGGGACCAGGATCCGGCCGAACCCGCTGACGCCGAAGTAGGCGATCTGGAACCGCGCCGCGTTCGGGCTGACGATCGCGACCCGCTCGCCCTGGCCGACGCCGAGGTCGTCGAGGGCGATGGCCATCCCCCGCGATCTGCTCTCCAGCTCGGAGTATGTGAGCGTGCCCAGCGACCCGGCGGTCCCTGGCTCATCGATCACGGCCGGGCGGCCGCCGTAGACGGCGGCGCCGCGGCGCAGGAAGTCCCCGATGGTGAGCGGCACCTTCATGGCGATCCCCTCTTACGGCCAGCACGCGGGCGGCCTCCGGGGCAAGACGCCGGGGCCGCTGGTTGCATTCCTATCAGGACATCCCCGGCGAGGACACCCGCCGGCCCGAGATCCTGCGCGGGAGCCGGCTGCATCGGGCCTCAGCACTGGCGGAAGAACTCGACCAGCGCGATCGCGAAGGCCGCGCTGGCCGGCACGCCGAGGTGATCGCCCGGCAGGGTCGTCAGGGTGGCGCGGGGCATGGCCGCGGCCAGCTCGCCGGCCCGGCGGGTCAGCGGGTCGGCGTCGCCGGCCAGGACGAGGGTCGGGACGGTGATCAGGTGGACCGGGATGGGATCGCTGTACAGGGCCTCGGCGTGGGCCGCCAGCGCCAGCCGGTCGCCGCCCACGTAGTCCGCGAACGTCCGGAACTGGCGGGCGCCGACATGGGTGATGGCGGACGGGTCGGGCACCCGCAGCGCGTCGGCCAGCGAGCGGCGCAGCGCGGCGCGGCGGTCGTCGTCCGCTAACTCCATCACCAGCGGGGGTCCCACGCCGCCGATGGCCAGGCGGCCGATGCGCGAGTCGCGGGCGGCGGCGATGAGGGCCACGACGGCGCCCATCGAGTAGCCGGCGAGATCGACGACGGGCGCGCCGAGGATGTCGAGTAGCCGGGACAGGTCAGCGGCCATCCGGGCCTCGCCGTACAGCCGGGGGTCGTGCGGCTTGGCCGACCGGCCGTGGCCGCGGGCGTCCAGGGCCACTACGCGGTGGCCGGCGCTGACCAGGGCGGCCACGACGCCGCGCTCTTCCCAGTTGTGCTGCGCGTTGCTGATGAAGCCGTGATGCAGCACGAGCGGCCGGCCGGTGGCCGGCCCCCAGCTGTAGTAGGCGATCTCGACGTCGTCGAGAGAGCGGAAGCTGGCCACGCATGACCTCCGCTGACATCTGCCGCCCGCCGCGCCGGCTCGCGGCGGATCCGTTAATAGGCGAAACGTGGTCTAACCCCGTCAGGCCATCCCCGAATACTGCCGACCGGGACGGGACGGCGTCAATGACTGCCATCAGGAATGTCGATCGGGCCGCCAGGGAACGGGGCGGGCGGACAATTGTGCCCATTGCGCGGGCCTGATGCGGTACGCACCAGGCCCGCGGCCGGGTCAGGCGGCCGGGTCAGGCGGCCGCGCTGGCGGCGGCCCGGGACCGGCCGCCGGCGGCGACGGGTGCGGCCGCGGCCGCGCCGCGCTTGGCGGCCAGGTCGGCCAGGTCGTAGCGCTCGATGTGGGCCGGGTCGTCCAGGTCGATCGGGCGCAGGCCCTCGGCCGCCAGCCGCTCGTTGATGGCGTCGAAGTGGTCGCGGACGTAGCGCTGCTCGGCCTCGGTGATCCGGCCCTTGTGCGGCCGCCCGGCGGTCTCGAGCGTGGCGAAGCTGGCCGCCGCACCGCGGGCCGGGCTGCTCGCGGCGGACCGGCTGCTGCGCCGCGCGGGCCGCGCCGCGGCCAGCAGCTCGCTCATGGGGCTGTCAGTGGCGGTCTTGTCGAAGTCGTCGGCCAGCACGGTGACACGCTGCGGCTCGTCGTTCCCCGGCAGGTACAGGTCGAGCACGGTCACCCGGACCGCCGACTTCTCCACGCCGAGGGCCTCGTCGGCCAGCACGTCGATCTCCACCGGGCCGCCGACCAGGTCCGGGTGCTCGTGGATCACGATGCGCGCGGGCGCCTCGTCGGTGATGATCTCGCCGCTCAGGTCGCTGAACCGGACCGTCTTCTGACCCATCTCGGGTGCCTCCCTGCGTATCGGCGGCGCGTCCGTCTGCGCCATTCGCGTGGCTCAGACTGCCGCACGGGCGGCACTGGTGTCAAACACTGTTTCGGTGCGTTAGCATGAACTTATTCGGCAGTAGAACAGAAAGACGAAGGGCGAGTTCGGCGGCCATGTCGTTATGCACTGCTGCGCCCAGAGGAGCGGCGTTACGGGGCGTCCCGCGCGGGCCCGTCCGGCTCGAACGCGAAGCGGCCCGACGCGTCCGCCGCCAGCGGCCGCACGCTCACGACGGCCGCCGCGTTGAGCGGCCCGAAGATGTGCGGGAACGTCTCGTCCGAGCCCGGCGGCTGCTCGTAGCGGATCTCCGGCTCGACCAGGTCGGTGTCGATGACGAGCACGACCAGGCCCGCGTCGCCGCGGTAGAAGGCGTTCGCGACCAGCGGCACCTGGCGCGCGGTGCTGGCGTGAATGAAGCCCTCCTGGGCCAGCGTGACTCCGCGCGTGGACAGCCGGTAGGCCCCGTCCCGGCGCGCCTGCTCCCAGTCGGGCCCGGCCGTGATGTGGTAGATCAGCGCCATGGTGACCTCACCGGGGGTGGCCGAAGAAGGACAGGACGAGCGCCACCAGCGCGACGGCGACCACGGTCAGGGTAACGCCCAGCAGCCGGGCGGGCTGGCTGCGGGCCACGGCCGCGTCCCGGAACAGCCGCCGCAGGCCCCAGACGATCGCGGCCAGGCCGAGCACGGTCAGCCCCGCGACCAGGTGCGACTTCAGGACCGCGGCGCCGACGGTGGCGAAGGCGATCGCGGTCCGGTTCCAGGCCAGCCGGGTCCGCTCCCGGGCCAGGCCGGGGTCGAAGTCCTCGGCCCGCCGCGGTTCCGGGGCCGGCCCCCCGTCGCTCGGCGGCATCAGTGCCTTAGCAGGGCCGACAGCAGCAGGACGACTGCCACCGCGATGGCCAGGGCGCAGATGGCCGCGGCCAGGAGCCGCGGCAGGGGCGACGTCCGGACGGGCTCGCCGCGGCGCAGCGCCTTCTGGTTGGCCTGCCACTGCCAGTACCCGACCACGGGGATGGCCGCGCCGATCGCGATGAGCGGGACGCCGAGCAGGTGCCGCCCCCACGGGACGCCGGGGAACGGCGGCAGCAGCTGGACGATGCCGAGGCCGGCCAGGATGAAGGCGAGCGCGGTGCGGGTCCAGGCCAGGAACGTGCGCTCGTTGGCGAAGGTGTAGCGGGCATCGGGCTCGGTCTCGGTGACGGGCGCCGCCTCGCCCCCGGCGGCCACGCCGGGATCGCTGCCGTGGTCTGCCGTGGCCATGAGGCAACCCTCTCGCCGATCTCCCTCCAGCACCAGCGCCGCCGCGCGAGGCAGGCGGCCCGGTCAGGCGGCCGGGGCCGGCGAGACGCGGCGGATGCTCCACTCGAAGGTGCCGCGGCAGGTCAGCGTTCCGGCCTTGTCAGTGATGTCCGCGACGGTCGCGATCTTGACCCGGTCGCGCCACCCGGACAGCACCGGCGCGAGGGCCTGCCGGGCGGCCGGGTCGAGGGTGCAGGCGGCGACCAGCCGCCCGCGGGCGGGCGCCCGGAACTCCAGCGTGGCCGCCGCGCCGAGCGGGACGACGCCGCGGAAGCTGTCCGCCGCCTCGCTGGCCCCGATCACCGCGGCCAGCCCGGCCGCGTCGGCGAGGGCGGTGAGCCCGCTGGAGTGCAGCGAGCCGATGACGTTCGTCACCGCGTCGGAGGTCACCAGCGCGACTACGCCCACTCCGTCGGCAGCGTGGAGGACCTCGATGCCGAGCAGGCGGTGCGCCGGGATCGGCTCCAGCAGCGAACGGGCCAGTTCCGTGACGTCCACCCGGCCGAGCCTGGCAGGCCGGGGTGGCAGCCCGCTGAACGCGGAGTTTCCGCGAGGAGACGCCCGGGCGGCCAAGCCCGGCCACGCCCGATCGGGCCGGGGGCCGGCCGACCGCCCGCACGTGCCGGACATATGCTTCTGTTGCAGAACTTATTGAGTCGGCCGGGGTATTCGGCGGCGTGGCCTGGTACCTGCTGCACCGCCGGCGAGCGGTCCGAGATCGACGATGTGGTGTGGGCGGACGACGGGGCCGCCCTGGCCTGGAGCCTGGCCCGGCTCGCCGGCCGGCGCGTACGCCCTCGTCGGGGCGGCCGCGATGCTCGCCGCGGCCATGCAGGCGCCGCCGGCCGGCCTGGCCCTGGTCCTGGAACTCACCCACTCCGGGTTCCAGCTCATGATCCCGATGGCGGCCGCCACGGTGACCGCCACCGTGGTCGCGCGCCATGTCGACGGCTACTCCATCTACACCGCGCGGCTGCGCGCCCACCCCGGCCCGGCCGAGGCCGCCGCGCGCCGCCGGCCCGGCGCCGGCCGCGAGCGGGCCCGGTGGGTGACCGCGTTCCGGAGCGGGCCGGGCGACGGCGGGCGACGGGACCTGAAGGGCCGAGTTTCGGCAAGAAGGCGGCTTAGCGCGGCGGCAGCTGCTTCTCGAACCAGTGATGCGCGTAGGGCTCGTCGTTGAAGGGCGGCACCTCGACGTAGCCGGCCGACCGGTACAGGCTGATGGCCTCGGCCAGGCGCCGGTTGGTCTCCAGCCGGATGGCCCGGCCGCCGCGCTCGCGGACCCGCTGCTCAAGCTCGGCCAGGAGGCGCCGCCCGAGGCCCAGGCCGCGGGCCGAGCGGGCCACCCACATCCGCTTGACCTGGTCGGGCTCGCCGTCCAGGAAGCACAGCGCGCCGCAGCCGACCGGCTCGTCCCGGAGCCGCGCGACCAGCAGCAGCCCGCCCGGCGCGGCGTACGCGGACGCCCCGGCCAGGCCGGCGGCGGTGTCGAACCCGCCGTCAAAACGATCCTCAAGCTCGGAAAAATAGGATTTCAGGCAGAACTGGGCCGCCTCGCTGGCCGGCTCCGACCCGCCGATCTCGACCAGGCTGGCGGTCAGCAGCCGCTCGACGGTGCCCATCGCCTCGACCAGCCGGTCCCGCTGGCGCCCGGTCAGCGGGGCGAGCAGCGACTGGGCGTGCTCGTCGCTGAGCCGGTCCAGCTCGGCCCGCTCCGCGCGGCCGGCCGCCGTCAGCGTCACCGCCCGGACCCGGCGGTCACCGTCCCCGGCCTGGACCTCGACCAGCGCCTCGGCCTCCAGCCCGCGCAGCAGCCGGCTCAGGTAGCCGGAGTCGAGCCGGAGCCGGGACCGCAGGGACCGGACGTCGGCGCCGCCGGCGCCGACCTCCCACAGCACCCGGGAGGCACCCAGCGGCCGGGACCGGGCCAGGTAATCGTCGCTCAGCACGCCCATCCGCTCGGTCACGGTCCGGTTGAAGCGGCGCACGGGCTCGGTCAGGTCGGCCATTGTCTGACTTTAGTCAGACATTCACCCGGCGATCAAGGCCCGCGTGGCGTTCGGCGACGTCACGGCCGCGCGTCGGCGAGGATGGGGAGCATGGACCTGCCTGTCATGCCGCCCGTCGCGCCGATGCTGGCCAAGTCGGTCAAGGACATCCCGGCCGGGGCGCTGAGCTTCGAGCCGAAGTGGGACGGCTTCCGGTCCGTCGTGTTCCGGGATGGCGACGAGGTCGAGATCGGCAGCCGCAACGAGCGGCCGATGACCCGGTACTTCCCGGAGGTGGCCGCGGCCCTGCTGGCCAACCTGCCCGAGCGCTGCGTCGTGGACGGCGAGATCGTGATCCCGGCCGGGGACGGCCGCCGGCTGGACTTCGAGGCACTGCTGCAGCGCGTGCACCCGGCGGCCAGCCGGGTGAAGCTGCTGGCCGAGCAGACGCCGGCGTCCTTCGTGGCGTTCGACCTGCTGGCCCTCGGGGACGAGGACTGTACGGAACTGCCGTTCGAGCGGCGGCGGGCCCTGCTGGAGGAAGCGCTGGCTGCCGCGCGGCCGCCGGTGTACGTGACGCCGGCCACCCTTGACCGCGACCGGGCCGTGGAGTGGTTCAGCCAGTTCGAGGGCGCGGGGCTGGACGGGGTGGTGGCCAAGCCGCTGGACGGGCCGTACGAGCCGGACAAGCGGGTCATGTTCAAGGTCAAGCACGAGCGCACTGCGGACTGCGTGGTCGCCGGGTACCGGCCGCACAAGAGCGGCGATGACGTCATCGGCTCGCTGCTGCTCGGGCTGTACGACGACTCCGGGCGGCTGGCCAGCGTGGGGGTGGTGGGCGCGTTCCCGATGGCGCGGCGCCGGGAGCTGTTCACCGAGCTGCAGCCGCTGGTGACCACGTTCGAGGGGCACCCGTGGAACTGGGGGGCGGGGCAGGCCGAGGGCGTGCGCAATCCCCGGTCGTCGGAGACCAGCCGGTGGAACGCGGGCAAGGACCTGTCGTTCGTGCCGCTGCGGCCCGAGCGGGTGCTCGAGGTCCGCTACGAGCACATGGAAGGGACCCGGTTCCGGCACACGGCGCAGTTCTCGCGCTGGCGGCCCGACCGCACGCCCGAGTCGTGCGGCTTCGCGCAGCTGGAGGAGCCGGTCAGCTACGACCTGAGCCAGATCCTCCCCCGCTAAAGATCTTCAATGGCGGAGGTTACGGGCCTGGTGAAGGCTGGGGCATGATGCCGGGTGGTCCCATTTGGTCCGGGGAGCTGACCGCTTGCACGCCCTGTCCGGCCAGGCCGCCACCTGTCGTCGGTCACCCTTGCTCTGGCAGCGCGACTGTTGTTGCCACGCGCCGCCGTGGTCGCTGGTGCCGGCAGCTGGCGTCACCGTGGGCGGCTCATCGGCTACGGCCCGCGGATGATCCGGTTACCGTCTATCCCGTGAGTCAGGTCTTGTGCTTCGGCTGCGGCGCCCTGGTCCCCGATCAGCATGGCCCGGTCCATAAGTACATGCTCTCTGCTCCCGGCTGCTGGGCGATGTATGGATCGGTCCTGGCCTGGCACGCTGGACTGCCCTCGGCTGACCCGGCCGTGTCGCAGCACATGGTCGACGCCTACGCCGCCCAGCACGCCGCGAACGACGATCGGCGCAACCGCCAGTCCGTTGCCGTGCACCTGATGAGCCTGTGTGCCGCCCTGGAGCACCGGGTCAGCGGCACCCGGCTGCCCCAGATGATCGGTTGCTGGACCCACCGCGACTACCCGCAGCTGGTTCCCCGGCCGGGCACTTACCCCATCACGATCCGCGAGGTCGCGGACGTCACGGGGAACAGCCGCCCGGCTCTCATTGACGACTGGGCAGCCTCCACATGGGCGGCCTGGTCAGCGCACCACATCACGGTTCGCACCTGGCTTGCCGCCGCGGCCGGACTTGGGACGTAAACATCGCCAGCCCGATCCCCTCAACGCGAACTAACGATCCCAATGCGGGGGCTGCAGAACGGTGTGAAGTCGAGCCCGGTGCCGGCGAGTAAGCCGTCGAGACCTCGCACCCTTCAGTAACCCCGACAGTTAAGGATCGTTAGCAGCGCGGCGCCCTTCGGGGAATGGCGGCGTTATTGGCGGGTAACTGGCGGGCGGCCCATTTGCCCGCCCTTGGGAGGACCCTCATGCGACACCGCAGCCTGCTGACGTCAGCAGCCCTGGTCCTGGGCGCCGCCCTGGGCGTGGCTGGGTGCCGGGTCCAGTTCACCGCCGGGGGCAGCCCGACCCCGCCGGCCGCGAGCTCGCCCGCCGCGCCCAGCTCCGCCCCGGCCAGCCCTGACCCGGCCGCCCAGCCCAGCCAGGTGGCGGCGGCCAGCGGGCCCGACGCGCTGCTGACCGAGCCGGCCCAGGGGTTCGGGCCGGTCTACAGCCTGATCGGAACGGCCAAGACCAGCGTCGACCTGACCATGTACGAGCTGAGCGACACCACGGCCGAGAAGGACCTCGCGGCCGCCGCCCACCGCGGCGCGGCGGTGCGGGTCATCCTCGACAAGCGCGAGGAGCACACCAACTCCGCCGCCTACAGCTACCTGAAGTCCCGGGGCGTCAAGGTCGCCTGGTCCTCGCCGGCCTACACCTACACCCACCAGAAGACGCTGGTCGTCAACAACGCCACGGCCATCATCCTGACGGCCAACCTGACCAGCCGGTACTACTCCACGACGCGGGACTTCGGGGTCGTCGACCACGACCCGCGGGACGTGGCCGCCATCGTGGCCGTGTTCAACGCGGACTTCGTCCACGCTTCGGGGACGCCCGGCGGCGGAGACGACCTGGTCTGGTCGCCGACTGACTCGCAGGCCAAGATCCTGTCGGTGATCAACGGCGCGCGGCACAGCCTGCGCGTCTACACGGAGGAGATGGCCGACTCGACCATGGAGAACGCGCTGGTCAGTGCGGCCAAGCGCGGGGTGGCCGTGCAGGTCGTGGGCGAGAACACCGACCACGAGTACGACACGGCGTTCGGCAAGCTAGCCGCCGGCGGCGTCCAGATCCGGTACTACAAGTCGCCGAGCGGGTTCTACATCCACGGCAAGGTGGTCGAGGCCGACTACGGCACCCCGGCCGGCCGCATCTTCATCGGCTCGGAGAACTTCTCCAGCACGTCGCTGAACCGCAACCGCGAGCTGGGCCTGATCATCGCCACGCCGCCGGTGCTGGCATCGATGGCCAAGACCTTCGCGGGCGACTTCAGCCACGGCATCGCCTGGCCCGCCCACTAGGCCGGCCGGGCGGGGGCGCGGTAGGGCGCGCCTTTCACCGGCCAGCCCCGCTGACCGCCCGGCCGCGCCGCCCGGCCCGCGCGGGCCGGCAGCCGGGTGCGGCCCGGCCCGCGCGGCGGGCTACTGGACGACGCAGCCGGAGCCGGAGCCGGCTGAGGGGCGGGAGCCGGCCGGGAAGGCCGCGGCCAGGGCGCGGGCGATCAGGCGGGACCGGGCCTTGTAGCCGGGCGAGGTGTAATGGATGCCGTCGCTGATGAACCACCGCGGCTTCGCGACGGCCGCCCAGTCGTAGACCCGCATGTTCGGGTACTTGGCGCAGGCCCGGGTGAGGGCCTGGTTCCACAGCTGCATCTGGGCCTCGGAGTAGTCCACCGGCGCCTCGGGCAGCGAGATGACATTGACCCACATGACCGGCTGCTGGCCGATCACCGACATCATCTGCTGGATCCGGGCGGACAGCCCGACGGGCGAGCCGACGTAGACGTCGGCGGTGTCGTTGGTCCCGAGCGCGAGGACCCAGCAGCCGTTGTAGTTCTCGGCCTTCAGCTTCTCGGCCACGGTCCGGGCGTTGGGCTGGCCTTCCCAGGTCTCGACGATCGACCGGGCGCCGGAGATCTGCAGGTGCACGTGCTGGACGCCGACGCGCTTGTACTGCGCGGTGATCCGCTCCCACTTCTTCGGCAGGTAGTCCGCCGAGATCAGGCCATCGGACGTCGAGTCGCCGATGTGCACGACTGACTGGCAGGAGGTGCGCGGCCGGGCGGCGGTGCCGGGGCCGAGGGCCTGCTGCGGGCTGCGCCCCGATGACTTGCCCGTGCCCGGCCCGGACCCGCCGCCGGTCACCCGGTCGGGGTGCCCGGCCGGCCCGGCCGCGGCGGCCGGCGGGGCGGGGTGGGTCAGGCTGGCCGGCAGCGCCGGGATGACCCCGGCCAGGCACACCCCGGCCAGGGCCAGGGCGCCGACGCCGCCGGCCAGCCCCGCCGCCGGCCACCAGGCCAGCCGCCCCCTGCCCCCGGCCCCGTGCGCCGCGGCGCGGCCAGGTCGGGCCCGGAGGGCGGACCACCAGCGGCTCAGGGCCCCGTGGCGGATCGGCTCCTCGACGAAGTGCCAGGACAGGGCGGCGACCGCGATCGTCGCGGCGACCTGGAGGGCGGCGCGGCTGGCCGGATCCCGGCCGCCGGCCGGGGTGGTCAGCGCGATGATCGGGAAGTGCCACAGGTAGATGCCGTAGGAGCGGACGCCGATCCAGCGCAGCGGCGCGGCGCCCAGCAATTGGCCGAGGCGGCCCGCCGGGGCCGCGACGGCGGCCAGGACCAGGACGGTGGCCAGGGACAAGACGACCAGGCCGCCGCGGTACATGAAGGGTGAGTACTCGTTGGTGCGCCACACCAGCGCGGCGATGACGAGCAGCCCGACGAGCCCGACGCCGTCCAGGCTCCAGCGGGAGACGGCGCTGACGTCGCGCCGCGGCTGATGCGTCGGCCACGCGAACGCCAGCGCCGCGCCGATCAGCAGCGCGAAGGCGCGGGTGTCGGTGCCGTCGTAGACCCGGGTCGGGTCGTAGCCCGGGTGGTAGAGCATGGTCATGGCCGCGGCCGAGGCGCCGGCCAGGATCAGGGCGACGACGGCCAGCCCGTAGCGCCCCGCGGCCCCGGTTCCGGTCGCGGCCCGGCTTCCGGCCCCGCGGCGGGGCCGGACCAGGGCCAGGCCGAGCAGCAAGAGCCAGGGCCAGACCAGGTAGAACTGCTCTTCCACGGCCAGCGACCACAGATGGCCGAGTGGCGACGGCGGGCCGAACCGGGCGAAGTACGAGGTGTGCTGGCCGATCAGGTACCAGTTGCTCACGTACACCGCGGCCGCCCCGACCGGCCCGCGCAGCCCGGCCAGCTGGGTCCGCTGCAGCAGCGCGACCCAGGCGACCACCACGGCGAGCATCACGAACAGGGCGGGCAGCAGCCGCCGGGCGCGCCGGAACCAGAAGTCGAGCAGCTGGAGCGAGCCGGTGCGGGCGAACTGGCCGAGCAGGAGGTCGGTGATCAGGTAGCCGCTCAGCGTGAAGAAGACGCCGACGCCGAGTAAGCCGCCCGGCGCCCAGCCCAGCCCGAGATGGTAGGCCAGCACGGCCAGGACGGCCAGCGCGCGCAGCCCGTCCAGGCCGGGCAGGTAACGCTGGCCTCCGCGCACAGGCTCGGGCATGATCCCCCCTGATCAGGCTGCCGGAGATAGGCGCCGCGGGCGGCCGCGGGCGGCCGCGCAGTCGACGCGCGGCAGACCACGCCCCCGTCTCGTGCTCGCGGCCGCCGCAGAACCCGGCGCGCGAACGTCACCGGAACCCGGCGGAAGATTACTAGAATCGCTGCGCCCTGTCACGGATAGTGACTAACCCGGCGGCGGAGGGCGGCCGGCAACGCGGCAGGGCCGGCTGATTCCGGGCGGATGCCGGGATTCAGCCGGCCCCTGCGGCCGGGCGAGCGGAGAGAGTTACACCCGCCCGGTGTCGTTGCGGAAGCGCCAGACCGCGCCCGCGACGAAGATGGCCAGCCAGATCACGGCGTTGGCCACCCAGGCCAGGTGCACGCCCTGGTTCAGCATGGGCGCGTGCACCAGCTGGTTGAGCCCGTACAGCGGGGTGCCGCGGGCGATGGTCGCGACCACCTGGGGGAAGCTGCTGAGCGGGATGAACAGGCCGCCCGCGAAGGACAGCAGCGCCATGATCAGGCCGAGGAACTGCATGACGTTCTCGGTCGGCAGCACGAAGCCGAGGAACAGGCCGAACGCGGCGAACAGGACCGAGCCGACCCAGACGGCGGCGGCCGTGGCGAACCACAGGTCACCGGGCAGCGACGGCTTGCCGGTGGCCTTGCCGACGGCGAACACCACGACCACGGAGACCAGCCCGAGCACCATCGCGGTCAGGGTCTTGACCACGATGTACGCCGCCGGGCTGAGCGGGGTCAGGCGCAGCTGGCGGCTCCAGCCCGCGGCCCGCTCGATGGACACCATGGCACCGCCCGCGGTGGTGGCGAGCGCGGCGCCGTACAGCGAGACGCTGATCATGATGAAGGCCGAGAGGTTGCCCTCGCCGGCCCGCTGGCCGGCGTAGGCCTTGTTGAGGCCGAAGGCGAGGAACAGGACCACCGGCAGGACGACGGCGAAGATCATGGTGCGGCGGTTGCGGGTCAGCCGCCGGACCTCCAGCTTCAGGATGGTCAGGTTCAGCCCGCCCAGGCCCGGCGCGCGGCGGTCACTGATGTCGGGCACGGCGGCATGCCGCGCCGCCGGAACTTCGGCACTCATCGGGATGCTCCTTGGCTGCTGGCGGTCGTGGTCGTGGTCGCGGGGGCCGCATCGCCGGTCAGGGCGAGGAACGCGTCCTCGATGCCGCGGGCGATGATCTCCAGGTCCCTGGCTGGGGTAGACGTCAGCAGGTACCGGGCCACCGCGTCGCTGTCCGTGGCGTGGATCAGCACGGTGTCGCCGCGCAGCTCGACGCTGTCGGCGCCGGGGATGGCGGCCAGCTCGGCCTCATTGGCGGCCGGGAGAGTGGCCCGCACGGTGCGGCCCGCCGACATGGCCTTGATCTGCGACGAGGTGCCGTCGGCGACGATCTGCCCCTGCCGCATCAGCACGATGCGGTCGGCGTAGGCGTCGGCCTCCTCCAGGTAGTGGGTGGCAAACAGCACCGTCCGCCCCTTGCCGGCGTCCTGCCGGATCGCGGACCAGAAGCTCCGCCGGCCCTCGACGTCCATGCCGGTCGTCGGCTCGTCGAGCACCAGCAGCTCCGGGTCGGGCAGCAGTGCCATGGCGAAGCGCAGCCGCTGCTGCTCGCCGCCGGAGCACTTGCCGACCCGGCGGTCCGCGATCCCCGAGATGCCCGCCCGCTTCAGCACGTCGGCGGGGGCCTCGGTGTGCGTGAACAAGCTCGCGGTGTACTCGACGGTCTCGGCCACCGTGAAGTCCTTCAGCAGCCCGCCGGTCTGCATGACGGCGGAGACGAGCCCGCGGCTGATGGCCTGCCGCGGGTGCAGGCCGAGCACCGACACGCTGCCGGAGCTGGGCTGGGACAGGCCCAGGATCATGTCAATGGAGGTGGTCTTGCCCGCCCCGTTAGGGCCGAGGATCGCGACGATCTCGCCCGGCTCAATGTTCAGGTCGATTCCGCGAACGGCGTGAACCGACCCGAAGTTCTTGTGCACGCCGGCGAGGCCGACGGCATGCGGCTGGCCGACCCCGCGCGATCGCGCCGATGCGTCTGCACTTGTCGATGTCATGACCCCATTCTCCCGTGCGAGCGGGATCGGCAGCCTGAGCGCGCTGTCACGACCTCCCCATGACAGCCGTCATGCCCGCCGCCGCCCGCCCGCCCAGGCGGGCCATAAAACCGCGCGCCGCCGGGTAGCGGAACCGCGGCGCCGGCGCGGTCGCGGCGCCGCCGGTTCCCTGAGCCGGCCAGCGGCCAGGGCCGGCGCCGTGATCGGCACCGTCGCCTTCATCGCGGGCGTGCGCTCGGCCCGCGCCCACCTGGCCGCGCACCCGGCCCCGGAGCCCCGTTCAGTCGGGCCGGCCGGCCCGGCCGGCCCGGCGCGGCCGCCAGTTCACCCCGGCCGGGTGACGGCGGCCGGCCCGGGGCCGGGGGATAGTGCTGAGAGCTGACCGGGGAGGGGGATCGCCATGAGCGCATCCGGGGACATCCGGGCGGCCGTCAGCGAGGAGCTGCGCGCTGACCCGCTCATCGACACCGGCGACATCGAGGTCCGGGTGCTCGGCGGGGAGGTATCGCTCAACGGGACCGTGCCGAGCCAGGCCCAGCGCTCGGAGGCGGCCATGGCCGCGCAGCGGGCGGGGGGCGTGACCACCGTGCACAATCTCCTGGAGGTCGTGCTGTCGTCCGAGGACTGGACAGACGACAAGGCGCTGGCCCGGGTGGTGAACCAGGCGCTGGCCGCCGACGCCGCCGTGCCGGACGGCATCCGGGCGGGCGTCCTGGGGGGACACGTCGTCCTGGACGGGCTGGTGAGCTCTGCGGCCGAGCGTGCGGCGGCGGAAAACGCCGCGGCCGGCTGCGGCGGGGTGCTCAGCGTCATCAACAAGATCGTGGTCGCGAGCGGCCGGCCGGCGTAATCAGGCCGACGCAGTCAGGCCGGCGTAATCAGGCCGGGCGGGCCCTCCGCGTGCGCTCACCGGGCCGCTCGCCCGGTCCCGGCGCCCCGTCCAGCCGGGCCAGCCGGGCCGACGCCAGCCGCTGGCCGCCGTTCAGCAGCCACAGGCTGACCGCGTCCCCGGCCCGGCTGACGGCCAGCCCGGGGACCGTGCCCGCCTCGATCGCGCGGTGGTACTCGATCTCGGCCGTGTCCGGCAGCCAGTCCAGCCCGGCCAGCACGTCCTCCACGGCGGCCCAGTGGACGGCATTGTTGACGTGCCGGGCGGGGTCCAGGTCGGCGGCCCGCAGCGGCCACGGCGCGGCCGTGACCCCGGCCGGCGGTCCCGGCAGCACCAGCCGGGCGGAGACCGTGCGGCCCCGCGCGGCGCCGTCGTACAGGGCGTGGAACTGCGGCCCGAGGACGGCGGGGCGGCCGTCGGCCCGGCTCACGGCAGCCCACACCGCGGTGGCCTGGACCAGGTCACCGCCGGGGCCGGCGAGCGTGGTGGTGCGCTCCGCCCACCGCGGGCCGGTGGCCGAGCAGAAGGTATCCAGGCGGACCCGCTGGCCGAGCCGGGGGAAGCTGCGGACGGCCAGCGCCGTCCGGCGGACCAGCCAGAACTGCGGCTCCCGCCAGCCGGCGTCGGCCAGGTCGTCCTCGGCCGCCTCCTGCAGGTACCGGGCCAGCGCATCGAGCCGCAGACGGCCGGCCGGCGTGACCTCCGTGCTGCGCACCCGCCGGTCGGTGCTGAACACCCGGCCGGCCGGCGGCTGGGCCTGGAACGCTTGCATCGGGCTCCGCTGTCTGGTCATGGGCGGCCTGGTCACGGCCGGCGCCGCCGCGTGGCCGGTCACCGCATTCTCGCGCACCCGGATAAATCCCGCCCTGCCGGGCACGCCCGGACAGGCACGAGGGCGGCGGCCGGCCCCCGCGGGGACCCTCCCGGCCGGTAGAGTTCCGGTGTCTGCGGGCGACGGCATGCCGGGCGCCGGGCAGCGAGCCACGCCATGGGGCCCACACTCGAGGAGGTAGCCATGCCGGCAAAGGGAAGCGCAGTTTGGAAGGGCGACGTTCCGACCGGGAGCGGCACGTTCACGGCCGGTGACACGATCAGCGGCGAGTACTCCTTCAAGTCCCGCTTCCAGGACGGGCCGGGCGCCAATCCCGAGCAGCTGATCGCGGCTGCGCACGCCTCGTGCTTCTCGATGGCGCTGTCCAACATCCTGGCCCAGGCGGGCAGCCCGCCGGACTCGGTGCAGACCGACGCGACGGTGACGCTGCGGATGGTCGACGGCACCCCGACCATCACCTCGGTCAACCTGGTCACCGTCGGGCACGTGCCCGGCGTGGACGAGGCCGCGTTCCAGGAGTACGCCCAGACGGCCAAGGCCGGCTGCCCGGTCAGCCGTGCGCTGGCCGGCGTCCCGGAGATCACCCTCACCGCGACGCTCGCGGGCTGAGCCAGCGGCGCCCGACCGGAATGCCGACCGACCGGTACAGCCGGGACGTCCTCGCCCCCGGGCCGCGGCGCCCGGCCGAGGCTGAGCTGCCGCGCGTCGCGGCCCAGCCCGGCCTGGTTGTCGAGGACGCGGCGGCCGACTTCTGCGGGGCCGTGGTGTTCTGCGAGAAGGACGCCGTCACGCTGGAGGACCGGCACGGCAAGTGGCGGGTGTTCCCGCTGCCGGGCACCTTCCTGCTCGAGGGCCAGAAGGTCCGGCTGGTGCGGCCGGCCTCGGTCCCGGAGCAGGCCGGGCCGCGCCGGACCGCGTCGGGCTCGGTGGCGGCGCCGCAGAGCCGGGCCAAGGTGGCGCGGGCCAGCCGGATCTACGTCGAGGGCCGGCACGACGCCGAGCTCGTGGAGCAGATCTGGGGCGACGACCTGCGCGATGTCGGCGTGGTCGTCGAGTACCTGGAGGGCATCGACGACCTGCCGGCGATCGTGGCGGACTTCTCCCCCGGGCCGGCCCGGCGGCTGGGCGTGCTGGTCGACCACCTGGTCACCGGCTCGAAGGAGAGCCGGATCGCGGCCCAGGCCGCGTCCGGGCACGTGCTGATCGTGGGGCACCCGTTCATCGACGTGTGGGCGGCCGTCAAGCCGTCCGCGGTCGGCATCCCGCGCTGGCCCGACGTCCCGCGCGGCCAGCCGTGGAAGGAGGGCGTGCTGCACGCCCTGGGCTGGCCGGATCCGGAGAACACCGGGGCGGGCTGGCAGCGGATCCGCCGCTGCGCCCGGTCGTTCGCGGACCTGGAGCCCGCCTTTCTCGGCCGCGTCGAGGAGCTGATCGACTTCGTGACGGAGCCGCCGGAGGCCTGAGCGGCCCCGTTTCGTACCGGCGGGCGGTTACGGGACCACGGGCGCCAGCGTCCGCAGCCGGACGGTCACGTCGAGCTCGTTCAGGCTGGTCAGCATGTCGGCGGTGTACGGGGCGGCCACGTCGGTGAGGACGTAGCCGAGCTCGTCGCGGGTGCCGAGTAGCTGGCCCTCGATGTTGACGCGGTGCTCGGCCAGGACCTGGTTGATTGTGGCCAGCACGCCGGGGACGTTGCGGTGCAGGTGGACCAGGCGGTGCGTGCCGGGGGTGGTCGGCAGCGCGACGCCCGGCAGGTTGACGCTCAGCGAGGTCGTGCCGGCCGCGACGTAGTCGTGCAGCTTGCCCGCCACGAACTCGCCGATGTCCTGCTGCGCCTCCTCGGTCGAGCCGCCGACGTGGGGGGTGAGGATCACGTTGGGCAGGCCGCGCAGCTCGGAGGTGAACTCCTCGCCGCGGCCGCGCGGCTCGGTCGGGAACACGTCCACGGCGGCGCCAGCCAGCCGGCCGGACTCGATCTCGCGGCGCAGCGCGCCGTGGTCGACCACGAAGCCCCGGGACAGGTTGAGGAAGATGCTGCCCGGACGCATGGCCGCGAACTCGGCCGCGCCGAACAGGCCGCTGTTCCCCGGCCGCCCGTCGACGTGCAGGGTGACCACGTCGGAGATCTCGAGCAGCTCTTCCATCGTGCCGCAGCGGCGGGCGTTGCCCAGGGCCAGCTTGTCGGCTGTGTCGTAGAAGTAGACGGTCATCCCGAGGCTCTCGGCCAGCACCGACAGCTGCCCGCCGATGTTCCCGTACCCGACGATGCCGAGCCGCCGCCCGCGCACCTCGTGGCTGCCCGCCGCGGACTTGTCCCACAGCCCGGCGTGCATCTGCGTGCTCTTGTCGGTCAGCCGCCGGGTCAGGGCGATGATCTCGGCCAGGGCCAGCTCGACCACGCTGCGGGTATTGGAGAACGGCGCGTTGAACACGGCGATCCCGCGCCGGGACGCCGCGTCGAGGTCGACCTGGTTCACGCCGATGCAGAAGGCGCCGACGGCAAGCAGGTCCGGGGCCGCGTCGAGGATGCGCTCGGTGACGGAGGTGCCGGACCGGATGCCGAGCAGGTGCACCCCGCCGATCGCGGCGGCCAGCTCGTCCTCGTCGAAGGCGCGCGGGGCCGTCTCGACGTGATAGCCGTCCTTGGTCAGGCGCGCGACCGCGTCCGGGTGAATATTCTCCAGGAGCAGGACCCGCAGCCGCTCATTGCCGTCCAGCGTTAACACCCTTTCCGTCCGAGTTGATGCGTCTGGTCACCGCGCTCCAGCCTATGACCAGCCGCCGGGCGGTCAGGTCGGGGTCGGCTGGTGCCGGGCGAGGGAGCCGGCCGCGGCGGGGGCCTCGGCGCCGGCGGCCTCGCGCTCGCGGGCCTCGGCCAGGGCCCGGTGGTCGATGCGGCTGAGGGCGGGCAGGGCGGCGAGGCCGCACGCCAGGGCGGCGGCGCCGCCGATGACCAGGCCCCAGCGAGCGCCGGCGTGCTGGCCCACCCAGCCGACGATGGGGCCGCCGATGGGCGTCGAGCCGAGCCAGGCCACCGCCCACAGCGCCATCACCCGGCCGCGCATGCTCGGGGCGGCGGCGAGCTGCAGGGTGGTCTTGGCGAACGAATTGAACGTGATGCTGCCGTAGCCGACGAACACCAGGGCGGCCAGTTCCACGGGCAGGTTCGGGGCCGCCGAGGCGGCCAGGATGGCGATGCCCCAGCCGATCGCGGCCAGGCACAGCGCGCGGGTCCGGGGCCGCGGCCGGGCCGCGGCGACGAGGCCGCCCGCGACCGCGCCGATGCCCATGACCGACCCCATCACCCCGTAGGCGCCCGGCCCGCCGTGGAAGATGTTGCGGGCCATCAGCGGGAGCGTGACCGGGAACTCCCAGGCCAGGGTGCCGATGACGGCGATCATGACGAGCGGGACGATGAGCTCGGGGGTGGAGCGCACATAGCTCAGGCCCTCGCGCACCTGGCGCTTGCTGCGGACCAGGCGCCGGGCCGGGAACAGCTCGGACTTGCGCATCGCGGCCAGCGAGAGGAGGACGGCGCCGAACGACAGCGCGTTGCAGGCGAAGCACAGGGCCAGCCCGAGCGCGGCGGCGATGACCCCGCCGAGGGCGGCGCCGAAGATGCGGGCCATGTTGACCGAGACGGAATTCAGGGTCACCGCATTGCGCAGGTCCTGCGGCGCGACCATTTCGGAGATGAACGACTGCCGCGTGGGATTATCGAACACGTTGACGCAGCCGAGCAGCAGCGCGAGGACATAGACCATCCACATCTCGATGGTGTGCGTCCCGACCAGCACGGCGAAGGCGCCGGCCAGCAGGCCCTGCAGCGACTGGGTGACGTACATGACCTGGAGCTTCGGCATCCGGTCGGCAATCAGGCCGCCCAGCGGCCCGAACAGGAACATCGGCAGGAACCGGACCGCCGTGACCAGGCCCAGCTGGGTGCCGCTGTGGGTCAGGCCCAGGACCAGGAACGACTGGGCCACGGTCTGCATCCACGTTCCGGCGACCGAGACGAGCTGGCCGGAGAAGTAGAGCCGGTAGTTGTGCTGCCGTAGCGACGAGGCCATCTGCCGCGGCTCGAAACCTGCGCGGCGGGCCAGGGACTTGAGGTGCACGGACCGCCCATCAATGGACTATTAGCTTCGCTAAACAATACACTTAGCTCCGCTAATGAGCGAGCCGCCCGTCCCGGCCGGGCTCAGCTGGCCGCGATCGCCTCGGCGTCGGCCTTCTTGCTGATGTGGTCCATGATGTCCAGGTTCAGCCCGTGCATCGCCGCCGACACCAGCGACTCGCACAGGGCCTGGACGTCGTCCAGGCTGACTTCCGGGTGCCGGATGGCCTCCCGCGCGCACCAGCGCATCAGGCCCACGATGGACGCCGCGGTCAGGCGCGGGCCGAGCCCCTCCGGCCGGCCGGACAGGCTGGCGATCAGGGTCGTAATGCGGTCGATCCGGTCGTCGGTCGCCTCCTCGACGGCCTGGGCCGCCGCCGCGTGCCGCTCCCCCTCGAAGGTCAGCTTGAAGCCATCCGGCCGCTCCCGGACGAAATCGAAGTAGACCCCGATCCACCGGTGCAGCCGCTGATGGAAAGGCTCGTCCTCGCCCGCCTGGTGTTCTGCCACCACCCAGTCGCTGAGCATCTCGTGCTCGCGGCGCACGACCGCGGCGAACAGCCGCTCCTTGGGACCGAACCGGGCATAGAGCGTCGGCTTAGTCATCCCGGCGCGCGCCGCGATTGCGTCCATGTTGGCATTCGCGAACCCCTCGGCGGCAAACACCGCGCATGCCGCATCGAGGACCTCGTCCGCGGCGACACGGCGACGCGGGGCCGCCGCCAGCCTCTCCCCGGATGTCGCAGAAAGTTCCACAGTCAACCCTCCGAGCTGGTGGATTAAGTCAATCTTCCCACGCTTCCCGCAGGCAGCACAGGGTAGACGCACGGACGACTTACCTGGTTAACGTCCCTTATAGCGTCGCAGATTCCAGAATGACGTTCATTTGACCGATCGCCCGGGCCTGCGCCGGCGGCCGGCCCGGACGTGGCCGACGCCCGGTAGCACGTGCCGTCCTACCTTGCAGGTGCACGTGCACCTGCACGGCAGCACCGCCCGGACCTTAGCCGGAAGGCCCTCGGGGGCGCCGGGGACGCGGCTCGGGACCCGCAGCCGGACCCGGCCAGCGCGACGACAGGGCGTGCCCGGCGACCCGATGCCGCCCCGGGCGGGCGGCGGCCATTAGATTCCCGGTACCTGAGTAGTAACACAGCGTTCCTGATTTTTGGCCAACTTTACGCGTGAGTTGCCGGTATTTCGGTTGCGACAAAACGGTCATCGTTAACGTTTGAGGAGAGCTGACGGGCCGCCGGCGCGGAGCCACGGGCCCGGCTCGGATTGGCCCCCGGCCCGGTCCGGCTCCCTGGCCGCGAATGTCGCCGCGGCCCGTCCGGGAGCCAGCCCCGGAGCCGTGCCGCCCGTTCCGGGATCCCGGGGCGTGTCCGGCCTGACCTGGCCCGTCTCGATGGAGTCGGGCCCGCGCCGGGCGGCCCCGCCGCGACGGCGGCGGGCCCGCGCCCGCCCGGCGCGGCCCGGCGCGCCCGCGCGGCCCGCCGCGGAAGGTGCCGCGGCGGGCCGCGCGCCGCCGGCGGCGCGCTGCGCGGGGCCGCCGGCACGGCTGCCCGAAATTCCCCTAGGAGCGGCCTGCTCCATGGATTGCCTGCCGCCAGCGGCGCCGCCGTGCTAGCCGGTGAAGATCGAGTCGGCGCCGTGACCGGTCCGGACCACGGTCACAGCCAGTTGCGTAGCCCCGGGCCGCCACGAGGCCAGCTGGACCTTGGTCGTGAAGCTGAGTTCGGCGACCAGCTCGTCGCCGCCCGGTGGCCAGCCGAACCCGATCAGGGCGTCGCTGCTGAGCGAGGTATCCGGCACCGGCGTCAGCCGGCCGGTCGCGGTGGCCACGACCTCCAGTCGCGTCGCCGACCCGCCGTCCGCCCCGCCGGGCGCCGCGTTGACCTGCAGGGCCAGGTAGCTGCCGTCTGGGCTGAACGCTGCGTTGGCCACGGAGGTGCCCGGCGGCAGCGCGACCGGGCCGGACCGGCCGGTGGCGAGGTCGCTGACGACGAGATGACACGACGTGCTGGAGCAGGGCGTCGTCGCCGCGAGTTCGGTCGCGCTGGCCGCGACGACAGGCGTGCGCACGGCAGTGAGGTGCCCCGTGGCCGGGTCAAGCAGTCCCTCGGCGGCGGCGCCCGGCCGCGGGCCGACTGCGGCCAGCAGCAGGCCGCGGACTGTGCCCCGGACGATCATGTAGCCGGCCGGCAGCCGGACGGGGGCGTGGAGCAGGCGGCCGGCGGCGCCGACCTCGCGCGCCCGGCCGGCCGCCAGCTGGAGGCTCACGCCGCGCGGGTAGCTGGTCAGCCACATGGCCCTGGCGGCAGCCGCCGGGGCGACCGCGTCGGCCGGGGCGACGAGAGCCGCCGAACGGCCACGTTCAGGAAGGAAGTAGACCGGCTGGGGGGAACCCGCGCAGACGTCGCATACGGCCCGCGGCGGCTGGGCGCGGGCCGGGTTGGCCTGGATGGCCCAGCCCCCGCCCACCTGAGTGAACTGGTAGCCGGCCGGGTCTAGCGGGAGACCGCCGATGAGCTGGAGACGGCCCGCGGCCGGGGACAGCAGCGCGGGATGCTCGGTGGCCACGGGCACGCGCAGGCTGGGCGCCCAGGCCAGCGTCGGGCCGGTGATCCCGTCCGGGCCGGTCACGACCGCGGCCGCGGCCGGATGCGGCCGGGGTGCCCGGTGGTGCGGCAGGTGGGTGAGGATCACCGCGGCCAGCAGGCCGACCAGGACCGCGAGCGCGACCAGGCGGCGACGCCATGGCCCCGGCTCGTGGTCCCGGCCCTGCCTGAGAATGTCACTCACGCATGCCCCGTCCCGGTAACTGGTGACCCCGAGACCGACAATACGTGCCGCCGCCCGACCGGGCCATGGCAGCGTGATCTACATACTTCGGGTGCTCAATTGCGGAACGCCCGTTCCGCCGCGCATTGTCCCTAGTGCGCGGCCTCGTACTTGCTCATGACCTCAGCACTGATCCGTCCGCGCTCGGACACCTGGAGGCCCTGGGCGGTAGCCCACGCGCGGACCGCGGCCCGGTCAATCCTGGCCCCGGGACCCCGGGCCGGGCGGGCCGTTTTGCGAAGCGCGGTGCGGCGACCGGCGTCCATAAAAGGCTGCAGCGACTTCTGCAGCTTAGCCAGGTTCTTCTGGCTAAGGTCGATCTCGTAAGTCTGGCCCTCCACGCTGAAAGCCACGGTCTCAGCGTCGGGCGTTCCGTCTAGGTCATCAGTGACGACCACACTCACAGTCTTTGCCATGTTGTGATGGTGCACGTTCCACGCTTCAATGTCAAAGTGACCCGCGACACGGCGGCCCTTGCGGGCTGCCTAGGCCCCTCCGATAAGGCAGCGGTAATGCAGAAATCAGCCCCCTCCGGGCCGCCGGAGCCGGGCCTCGGCGCGGCCGCGGCGGCCGCTTTTCTCAGCCGGCCGGAAGCACGGCCAGGCCGGGCTGCTCGGGACCATGCGGGATGTCGATGCTGGCCTCGCCGGAACGCAGTGCCCGGAGGATGATCCGGCCGACGTACTCGGCGCTGTGCGGCACCATTCCCGGCGGCACTGGACCGCCTCTCAGAAAGCGGCCGCCGGCAAACTCGGTAGCCGTGATCGACGGGACGACCAGCGACACGGCAATACCCTCACCTGCCAGTTCCTTCCGCAGGACCTCGGTCAGCAGGTTGAGGGCGGCCTTGCTGGCGGCATAGCCGCCCACTCCCGGCGGCGCCAGCCGGGTGGTGCCCGAACTGACGTTCACGACGCTTCCCGAGCCCTGCGCGCGCATGGCCGGCAGCACGGCCTGAGTCATGGCCAGGACGCTGACGACGTTGAGGCCCAGGGCACGGGCGAAGTCTTCTGGATCAAGCCGGTCAAGCGGCAAATGCAGGCTGGCCCCGGCATTGTTAACGAGCGCGTTAATTTGACCATGACGCTCGAGGGTGGCCTCCGCGATTCGGCGGATATCACCGCGGTCGGTGACATCGGCGGTGACGGCCAGCGCTCCGCCGAGGTCGGCGCTGAGCACCGCAAGGCGATCCGCCCGCCGCGCCGCGAGGACCGGATGGGCGCCAGCGGCATAGAGCAGCCGGGCCGTGGCCGCGCCGATTCCTGACGAGGCGCCGGTGACGATCACAACGGCGCCGGCCAGGTCAAGGGAATCCATAGCCGCATTGTCTCGCGCTGTCCTCGGCCCATGCGCAGCCGGCCGACGGAAAGCGCCGGCCCGACCGCTGGCGGCGCGTGAGCATGCCGTCACTGAATCATCACAGATAGGCCGGATCGAGGCCGAAGGGCGAGTATCGGCCGGACCGTACCGGATAGCCCCGGCTCTCCGGCCGATCCGGCGAGCGGGTGTTGGCGGCTGCGGATTCTGCGAAATTCCATCCCGGCGCCCGGGGGGCCCTCGGAGGCCCAGACATGAAACCGCACGGGCGCCCCGATGCCTGGCGACTATGCATTCGTTTGCAGCACTCCCCAGGTGCGGAACCCGGGGAGCGGTCAGCCCGGCGCGGGGTCGTACTGGGAGGCCTGGAGGGTGTACAGCTCGGCATACCGGCCGCGCCGGGCCAGCAGTTCGGCGTGCGTGCCCTGCTCGGTCACGCGCCCGTCGTGCAGGACGTACACCCGGTCGGCCTGGCGCACGCTGGCCAGGCGGTGGGTGATGATCAGCACGCTGCGGCCCCGGGCGTGCTCGCGGAACGACGAGAAGAGGGCGTACTCGGCGCGGGCGTCGAGGGCGGCGGTGGGCTCGTCCATGATCAGCAGCGGGGCGGCGCGGTAGAAGCCCCGCGCGACCGCGATCCGCTGCCACTGGCCGCCGGAGAGCTCGACGCCGTCCTTGAACTGCCGGTCGAGCAGAGTGCGGTAGCCGCGGGGCAGTTCCCCGATGACCCGGTCGGCGCCGGCCACCTCGGCCGCCCGGGCCAGCGCCCCGGGGTCGGCGGCGCGGCCCATGACAATGTTGTGGGCCACGGTCAGCGGCCAGTTCACGTGGTCCTGGGCAATCACGGCGATCTGCTCGCGCAGCCGGTCGGGGTCGATCGCGGAGGTCGGCGTCCGGTCCCAGCAGACCGAGCCCGAGTCCGGCTGGTACAGGCCGGCCAGCAGCTTGGCGAGCGTGGTCTTCCCGGAGCCGTTCTCGCCGACCAGGGCGACGACCTGGCCGCGGCGGATCTCGATGCTGACCTCGCGCAGCGCCGGCTCGGTGGCGCCGGGATAGGCGAAGGTGACGCGTTCGGCGGTGATGCGGTCGAACCCGGCCGGCGCCGGCTGGCCGCCGCGCGCCGGGGCGAGGCCGGCCGCGCGGGTGCAGAACGCCAGGTAGTCGGAGAAGTAGAGCCCTTCCTCGTAACAGCGGTTCACGGCATATAGCAGCTGGGCCAGCGAGGCCTGGGCCGAGCGGATGGCCAGGACGGCCGTGCCCGCGATGGCGAGCGGCACGGTGCCGACGGCCAGCAGGACGCCGAGCACGACGTAGACGCCCGCGGTGGCGACGCCGCCGGCCACGTTCGCGGCGACCCTGGTCAGTGCCTGCCGCCGCGCCGCCACCAGCTCGGCGTCCCGCTCGTAGGCGACGAGCTGGCGGAAGCGCGCCAGCAGGAACGGCGCGAAGGTGAAGGACCGCAGCTCGGCGGCGGTCCGGCGCATGGCCATGAGGTCAGACAGGATCCACTTGCGGCGCCGGCTGTCGGCCAGCGCGAAGTTGGTGGCGTAACCGATCCGGGCCGACCGCACGGCGGCCCACCCGCCGGGCACCTCAGCGGCCACCAGCACGGCCAGCAGGATGGGGTTCAGGACGCTCACGACCACGGCGGCCGCGGCGATGCCGACCCCCCCGGTCAGGCAGTCGAGGACCGTCTCGACGACCTCAGCGGCTGACATCACGCCCCGGTCTCGAGCGCGCAGCATCGCGTCGTTGAACTCAGCGTCATCGAACGCGCTCAGCTGAACGCGCGTCGTCAGCTCGAATAGCCGGGTCTCCACCACGCGGCGGATCTGCGGCTCCAGGCGGGCCTGGGACCAGCCCGCGGCCGCCTGCAGTCCCGACCGGGCCGCGACGGCCGCGGCGACGACCAGGAGCGACGGGATCGCGGCCCGGACGCGGCCGGGGGTCGGGCCAGCCGCGAACAGGGCCTGCAGCACGCTGGTCGAGGCCAGGAGCGCGTAGCCGGTGAACACCCCGGAGGCCAGGCTCGCCGCGATGGTCGCGGTCGTGTCCCCGCGGCCGGCCTCCCAGCCCAGCCGGACGGCCTGACCGACGAGGCCGGGGAACTGCCGGGCCATGGCGCGGAAGCCGATCGTGGCCATCCGGTCGCGGTAAGCGGTCCAGTAGGCGGTGGCGAGCTCGGCGCTCAGCTCGTCGGCCTGCGGGTCTTCGGCGTGGGGGTCATCGGCGTGGGGGTCATCGGCGTGGGGGTCTTCGGCGTGGGGGTCAGGGGGCGGGCGGGCCTCGTCGGGCTTGGTCTTCTTACCCGGACGGCGCCTGATCGATGAGGACCGCATGACGGGCCGCTCCCTCCGTCGGGCAATTACCCCTGTACCCGGCACAACCAGTATGAGAGCGCGGAGATGGCGTCGGCCAGCCGTTTTCGGGCCAGCCGCTCGCCCCACTGAGACTCCCGGAAACGCGAGCTTCATCCGCGCGCGGGCCGAAAGCGCCACCATTGCGGAGAGTTCCGTGAGCCCGAGGAAATCCGGGTCGGCGGCCGGCCGGCCGCACAATAGGCGCCAAAGTCGACCCGCCTGGCAATTTCGCGACCGAAAGGCGTCCGGCCCACGGACCGGTCGGCCTATGGAGAGGCGGCGCGCCTGGAATCAATCGGCGCCGGCGGCCGTTCCCTCGAGCAGCCACCCGGTGCCCGGCGGGGGTGACCGGCCGCCCGGTGGGACCGGCCGGGCGGGCGGCGACTGATCGTGCCGGCGACTGATCGTGCCGGCGGCGGATGGGCAGGACGGGCCAAGGGCGGCCGTGGCTGGCGGCCGGGCGGGGTGCCAGGGGCACCCGTTGATGGTCCGCCGATGGGCGCCTGGCCCGGTCCCGCCGGCGGGGCGGGCGGGGCGCTCGGATGCCAGACTCGGGCGCCGGCCGGCCGCCGTTCCGGCGGCCCTATCGGGGCTGGGCCCGATAGGGCCGTGCTGGGTGGCGTCTGCCCTGGTCGGCCTGCTGGCACCCGGGAATGTCAGACCGAACGTGTATTCTAATCGCGGGCCCTTCACACGATGCTCGTACGTGTGTTCTAATTGAGCCATGGCACAGGTTACTCGTAGCGCGGCATCCAGGTCAGCCGGACGTCTTCAGACGCCTGCGGCCGGCCCGCCGGGTGCCTGCAGCCGTGCTGGCCAGCGCGAGGCGGGGGCCGCGCCGGCCGCCGGCTAGGTGACAGCCGGCCGCGTGGACCTGCCCGGCGAAACGCCCGCGAGTCGCCGGCCAGATACCCCGCAGGCAGTTCCTTCGGGTCCCGTCCGGGCCTGGATACACAACGCCTTTCACAGGCCGCACGCTAGAGGTGAGGGATGAGAACGCAGATCGGCGACAGCGTCCGCCAGCGGAGCCAGCGGCTGGCTGACTTGCAGAACGAAGCCGCGGACCTTCAGCGGAAGCTGTCCGATGCCCGCGGGCAGCTGGAGCGCGAGCTAGGCGAGTCCGGGTACGATTCAGCGGTCAATCCCGAGCAGTTTGACCCGGCTCATCCCGCCAGCTCCGGCCCGGATGAATTGGACTTCGGATCGGCTTTTCTCCACCCGGATGATGCATACGCGCTGGACCCCGATGCGGATTCCCGGCCCGATGATGACTCCGCCAATTCGGGCGCGCCAATGCCGTCAGCGCAGGCGCGGACGGAAGTTCTGGTCACGCACGGCCGGGGTGGCCGTCATTACTGGAATATCTCGCGGCGGCAGCTCATTGTGGTCGGCTGCGCCGCCGGGGCGGCGCTGGTGACGATCCTGGTGCTCGTCCTTTCCGGTGGCGGCGCGGCGTGGCCGTCCAGCGTGGCGACCGTCACCGCGCAATCCGCGACGGCCTGCAAGAACCCTGACGTGGCGTCGGAGCCCGGCCAGGTCAACTTTGCCTGCGCGCAGCCGACGCGGCAGATCCTGTGGGTATTCGCGCTGATGACCAGCGGCGGCAATCCGGACTTCGGCGACGCGAAGTCGGGGCGCATGGGCCTTGAGCCGATCACTCCGGCCCAGGGCGGCGAGGTGGCCTGGTCGCTGAATCTCCATCACCCGTACAGCCCGGCGAATCCAGTCGACAGCCTCGAGGTCGCGGCTCGTGCCATCAACAACATCATCGGCGGCGCCACGGTCACCGGCACCAACGGGAAGGCGGTCGTCCAGCCCGGGCTCGAGAGCACCGCGGCGAACTGCACCCGTTACACGGGGTCCCCCGCCCTCAAGATGCGGCGCGGCTTCCCGGCCGTGTGCGCCCGGCCGGTTGACGTCCCGGCCGGGCAGGCGGCCCTCGTCGCTGACGTCTACCAGAAGTGGATCGTCGGTGCCGCGCCCCAGGCCGCCCAGAACGCCGGCGTGCTGTTCGTGAACGCGAACAACCCGGCCGACCCGCAGGTCCAGTCCATCCTCCGGAACCTGCGGAACGCCCAGCCGCCGGCCTGACGGGAGCCGGGCCGCGACCAGCGGCCTCGCGTGAGGTCCCGTGCGGACAACGTGGCGCAGGCCAGGAAAGGGGGGAGCGCGTGAATCCAGCGACCAAGCCCCGCTGGCAGCAGGCGGCCGCGCTCGTCAGCCTGGGGGCGGGCGGCGCCGTGACGGGCTTCTCATTCGTGCCGGGGACGGTCACGGATGCTGCCGCGCCGCCCATCACCCAGATTCGCCTGATGGCGCTGCGGCAGACCGCGCGGGCCCAGCCGGGCGAGAGCAAGAACGGCATGCTGCGGTCGGCGATCGTCAATGTCGCCCAGTACTACCTGCGCCTGGCGGCGACCAAGACGCCGGCCGAGATGGAAGCGCTGATCTGGCAGCGCGACAGCCCGGACGGGGTGGACCACGGCCAGTCCTGCGCCGCGTTCGCCAGCCTCACCTTGGAGCTCGCGGCGCAGGTGGTCGGTCAGCAGAGCTGGGTCACCGGCGGTTCCAGCTACCCCTGGCCGCTGCACGACTGGGCCGACGTCCGGGTCGACCCGAACCCGGACTCCCTGCAGATCATCTCGGTCCTGCAGGACGCGGAGGCCCGGCATCGCTGGCGCCCGATCGGGGACGGCTACCAGCCGCAGGCGGGCGACTGGGTGATGTTCGATGGTCACGTCGAGGTGGTCACGTCCTACGCCAGCGGCGTGCTGGACACCATCGGCGGGGACTCGCTGCCCGACTTCTCGGTGAACGCCCACCAGTACAGCGGGCCGCTGGCCGCCCAGGGCGTCACGGGTTTCGTGAACAACGGCGACCTGGCTGACGCGGCCAGCCCGGCCGGCCGGACCGCGGCCTCCGCTCCGGGCGGTCCCGGGACCACCGGGACCACCGGGACAGCGGATGCCGCGGGCGGCTCGGCGCCGGCCGCCAAGCCGAGCTCGGCGACGGTGGCCGATGCCGCCGTGCCGGGGACGGACCCGCCGGGCGCGGCCCGGCCCGCGGCGCCGGCCGCGGCCGGGACCCAGCCGGGCCCAGCTCCGGCCATTCCCGGGCTCGCCGCGCCGGAGACCGGCGCCGCGGCCGACGCCCCGAAGAGTCCGGCCCGGCCGAAGGCACCAGCGGGCCGGGACGCGGCCAAGCCGCCCGCGGCTCAGGGATCCGCGGCGGTGTCCGCGATTCCGGGGGTGCCCGCCGCGGTCGGCGCGACGGCCGCGCCGAGTGCCCCGGCCGGCCCGGCCCGTCCGGCGGCCGGCGCCGCCCCGTACGGGAGGCATCAGCCGGCAGCGACCGCGGCGGCGCCGCCCGGATCCTCTCAGCAGACGTTCATCAGCGCGGTGGCGGCCGGCGCCATCGCGGCCCAGCGCCGGTATGGCGTACCGGCGGCCGTGACGATCGCCCAGGCTATCGACGAGTCCGGGTGGGGGCAGAGCGCTCTGGCCAGCCGGGATCACAACCTGTTCGGCATCAAGGGCATCGGCCCGGCCGGCAGCGACCGGCTCCCGACCCAGGAGTACGTGAACGGCCAGTCCGTGACCGTGACCAGCTCCTTCCGCGTCTACCGCAGTGACGCCGAGAGCATCGATGATCACGGCCGGCTCCTGGCCACCAGCGGCTACTACCGCCAGGCGATGAGCTACCGGCAGAACCCCAACGCCTTCGCATCGGCGCTCACGGGCGTCTATGCCACCGACCCGCACTACGGCGCGAAGATCATCAGCCTGATGTCCGAGTACGACCTCTACCAGTACGACAGCGCCGCGCCGTCCCCGGCCGCGAAGCCGACCGCGGGCTCGCCGGGATCCACGGGGCCAGCGGGCTCGTCCATTCCCGGAGTGCCGGCGACCAGCCCGTCCGCGGCTCCGTCACCGAGCGGGCACGCATCGCCCTCCCCCTCGCCCCGGCCCTCCTCGCCGCCACCCGCCACTTCACCGCCGGCCCGAACGCCGACGCCGACGCCGACGCCGCCCGCGCCTACGCCGTCAGCCACGACGCCGTCGGCCCCGGCATCACCTGCGGCGACCCCGAAGCCGCCGGCACCGCCCTCACCCACGCCGGCGCCTGTCCTGTCCGCCCCGGCCGCTTCCGGAGGCCAGCCCGCGCCCGCCAGCACGACCTCGCCCGGCAGGCCAGACCCGGCACCCGCGCCGTCCCGGCCGGAGCGTCCGACGCCGACGCCGACGCCGGCCCGGTCCGGCGCCGGCCGCGCCGCTCCGTCGCCACGTGCCGCCCGCTCTGCCGTCCCGGCTTCGCCCGGGGCCGCCATCGGGTCGGCCACGGCATCCGTCCCCGGCGTGCCGACTGCCTCGGCCGATCAGGCCCCCTCGGGCGCGGCCGGGCCGACCGGGTCAGCGGCCCGCCCGGCGGCGCCGAGCGCGCCCGCGGCCGCAGCGGCCGCGGCTGCCGGGCCCGGCGCTCCGGTCACGCCGCCGCCGGCCAGCCCCGGTTCGCGCGCCCGGGCGGCTGCCCCGCCTGCCGCGGCCGGCGGCCAGCACGCCACGGCGGCCGTGCCGGGAGCACCGCCTGTTCCGGCTGAGCCCGCGGCCTCGGCGGCGGGTCCCATGGCGGCGGACATTCCGGCGACGACGACGGCGCCAGCGACTGGCGACACCACCGCGGCCATGACGCCAGCGGTCAGCTCCCCACGCAGCACGGCCAGGCTCACCCGGGCCAGCGCGACGCGGCGGCGACCTGGCCTCCTGTCCGAGCTAGCTCGGCCGTTTTCCCGGGCGACTCCGGCTGGCGCGGTACCAGCTAGCACGGCGGCGGGCCGGGCGGCGGCGCAGGCCGCGCCGGCGGCGCGGAAGCCGGCCGCGCGGCCCCCGGCGCGGCCGGAGGCCGGGCAGCGCTCCGCAGCGCAGCCCCGCTCCGGGCGCCCCACCGCCGGGACGCCTGCCGACCGCCGCCCCGCCGCCTCGCCCCCGGCCGCGCAGCCTCCCGCTGCCCGACGCCCCGCTGCCCCGGCTCCGGCCACCCGGCGCGCCGCTGCCCCGCCTGCCGCCGCGCAGCCCTCCACCGCCCGGCGCCCCGCGGCTCCGCCCCCGCCCGCGCAGTCTCCTGCCGCCCGGCGCCCCGCGAGCCCGCCGCCGGCCGCCCAGCGCCCGTCCGCGCTGACTGTGTCGACGCGGACTCCGCGCCCGGTGCATCCGGCCGCTGGGGCCAGCGGCCGGACCCGCCGGGCGGCGGGTACCCCCGGCCGGCCGAGCCGGTTCCGGCACCAGATGCCGGCGTCGGTCACGACCGCCTTCCTGACGTCGGCGCAGCTGCCGCTGCTCCGGCAGGAGCCGCTGTACCGGGACGTGGCCCGCCAGACGGGGCTCCGCTGGGAGATGCTGGCCGCCTGCGACTGGATGCAGTGCCGGGCCCGGCCGCGCCTCTCGCCGGTCCAGGGCGAGAAGCTCGGCGCCACCAACGCGGATGGCACGGCCTTCCGCACCCGGTCGGAGGCCCTGGAGCAGTGCGCCGAGGACCTGGCCGACCTGGCCTGGGCGGTGTACCGCATCGATATCTGCGCGCCCGGCGCCATGTCGGTCCAGGACCTGGCCAACGTCTACGCGGCCTTCCGGTGGGGCGGCCTGCTCAAGCTGCACCGCACCTCGGCCATGGAGTTCCCGTACTCGGTGGCCGGGCTGACCGGCCACCTGCTCAGCATGCGCTGGCCGAACATCGCCGAGCCCAACGCCCCGGACCGGCCGGGGGCACGGTTCCGGATGCCGTTCGGCGCCGTCCCCGTGGTGCTCAGCCTCGACTACCCGGCCCTCGCCTAGCCCGGCCCGCCCGGCACCGAAAGTAGATGAATCACATGATCAAGTTGCTGCTCCTGCTCCTGGGCTCGGTCACCTACGGCGGGTCCGGGCCGCGGCACCCGGCTGTGCTCCGCCCGGCCGGCCGACGGCCGGCGGACGGCCAGCCGGACGGCCAGGATGCGGCCGGCGGCGCCGGTGGCGCGGTGGCGCGTCCGGGCGCCGATGACGACGCGGCCGGCGGGGCCGGCCCTGGTGGCGGGCGGAGTGGGCCCGGCCGGCGGCGCCGGATTCCGCGCTGGCTCAAGATCACCTTCGTGGGAGCGCTGGCGGCCTGGGTGTTCCGCCGCGCCATCGCGGCGGTAGCCGTCGCGGCCGTGTCGATGATCCTGCACATGGTCGGCATCAGCGTCCACCTGCCGAGGGTCAGCTTCGGCTGGCCGTGGCAGACGGCCGGCGCGGGCACCGCGACGACCACGAACACCGACATCGGCCCGTGGGTGCTGCAGAAGATCGAGGGCATCTCCAAGCCGGCTCTCGGCCAGGCCAACTTCAACTTCCTGTTCACGCACAAGGTGTCCAAGAACATCGGCCCGCTGCCGTGCTGGTATGCCAGCACCTTCTACGCGGTGGGCCATGCGTCGGCGACCGTCAACCTCAACCCGGGGCCGGCCTGGTGGGCACCGGGCACCGGGCACTACCGGCTGCAGGTTCTCCGCCACCCCCAGGCCGGCCGGGCGGGCCTGGTCGCGGTGACGATGGTGCTGCCCCGCCCGCAGCTACCGCAGTCCGTGCATGACGTGACAATCGACAACCTGCCGTCGCGCCCGGTATCCGTGCAGCACAGCTGGACCTATCCGGGGATTGCCTGCGGGATGGTGCTGCGGCCGCAGTTCCCGCCGTCCGTGCTCTACAGCCAGGCGCAGCGCATTGCCTTCTACCGGGCCGACCACACCGCGGCCATCACCCGCCCGCTGATCAGCACGGCGGAGGCGCAGGCCGCGCGGACGATCCGGGGCAGCTTCGTGCAGCCCGCCGTGAACGCGTTCGGTTACACGCTGGACAAGTTCACCCTGAGCTGGGCGCCGAGCGAGCCCGGCTAGGTCCGGCGGGCGCTGGCGGCGGGCAGCGGGCTACCGGGGCCGCACGCGCAGGTCGCGGACGGGCAGCCAGTGGTCGCGGGTCTGCAGGCTGAGCCGCCCCTCGCGCAGTCCGTCGACCTCCGCCATGACCTCGTCGACGGATGCACCGAGCCCGGCCTCCCGCAGCCGCTCCTCGTCCACCTCAACGGTGATCCTGATGGCCATGCGCATCCCCCCGGTGCTGATCGGCCCCCAGCCGTCCCCGGCGCTGGTCTCCCTTGAGCCTATGACCGACCGCCCCGGCCAGCCGTTGGCCCTCCGGTACGGCCGCGCCGTCCGGGGAACCGGGGCGCTCAGTCGACGGTATCGGCCGCCGGCGCGCCGCCCGGCCCGGCCGTACCCGGCTGCGGACTGGCCGCCTCCGGGCCCGCGCCCGACGCCGATCCGGCGGCGGCCGCCCCGGCGCCAGGGATCCCGGCCCCAGGCGCCCCGGCCTCAGCCGACCCGGCGGCGGGCGCCGCAGCGACGGTCGTGCCGCTGGCCGGCCACCCGGTCCCTGCGGCCGGGCCGGCACCGGCCGGCTCGCCGGGACCACCGGGGCCGCCGGGCAGGCCGAACGCGGGCGCCGGCCCCGCGGCCGGGAACGACGGCGGCGGGACCTGGGCCGCGACCGCCGGCCGGCTCGGCAGGATCATGCGCACACCCATGAGCAGGGCGGCGGCGGCGAAGATGCAGTAGATCCAGAACGCGGCGGTCGCCCCCGAGCTGACCGTGATGCCCGCCAGCGCCGCCTGGGCCGGGGTGATGCCGAACTGGGCGGGCGTGGCCGGCTCCAGGAGCTGAATGACGGCCGAGATGGCCTGGGCCACCATCGGGATGATCGCGCCGAGGAGCAGGATGCCGCCCTGGCGGACCGGACGCAGCAGCCCGGCGACGACGACCACGGCGACGAGGCCGATCATGACCATGACGTCCCCGGCGATCACCGCGCCCGGCATGGCGAAGGCGTTCCCCTCGGTCAGGGTCTGCGACTGGCCGCTGGCCGCGTGGATGGTGAAGCTGTCCCAGGCGGGCCCGAAGGTCGCGGCCACGCCGATCGCGGCGGCCGCGACGGCCGGGAGCCAGCGGACCGGCTGCAGCTGGTAGGAGCGCACGGCGCCCGCCGCGTCCGGGCGGATCCAGACGGCCGTGGCGGCGCCGGCCGCGCAGCTGAGCCAGCCGATGAGGCCGAGCACGAGGCCGGCCCCGACCAGGTTCGAGCCGGCGGTGGCCGTGGCCAGGTCGGCGAAGAACAGCCCGAGGGTCACGACGCTCGTGCCCGCGGCCAGCAGCGCCCCGATCCGCAGCCGGGTCCCGCCGCGCAGGATGAGCGCGGTGCTGGCCAGCCAGGTCGCCAGGTAGATCAGGTGCGGGACCAGCTCGCCGGCCGAGCTGGCCAGGCTGGGATGGCCGATGTAGCCGGGGAACAGCGAGCCGGCCCCGAACACGACGCCCACCGCCAGCAGCACGGCCGCGATGATGGCGCGGGTGCTCGCGCTGACCTTGAGGATCGGGGCCGCGGTGACCGGCACGATCGCGGCCGGTGCCTCCAGCCGGGTGAACCGGGACCACGCGCCGGACCAGCCCGCGGGCGTGGCCGGCCACCACTCAGCGGGCTGCGAGCGCGGTGCGCCCGCCGGCCAGATCCCGTAGAAGCCGCGGCCGCGGCCGATCTCATAGGCCGCGCCCCGGTGCGAGATGACCACATTGTCGGCCACGATCCAAGCCCTCCAGTGCCACTCGGTAATCCTGTGCTGGTGGTGAGCATAGGGCGCTGACCTGGGCATCGCCTGAGCGGGCGCTGAACGTTCCTGGCGCGCCGGATATACGGCCATCCGCGCAGGTCAGGACGCCGGCTCCCACATCCACACGGTCAGGGTCAGGGGCGAGGTGCCCGTCGGCGGCCCGGTCAGCGTGTGCGCGTCGGCGGTGCTGTGCAGGGCCATGACCTGCCGCGCCGGGCCGCCGAACCGGGTCAGCTGGGCCTGCTTGGCGGCGAGCAGCACCGGGCGGCGCCCGGCGTGCCGGATGCCGGCCACGGTGGCCTGGACCGAGGCCGGCGCCGGGAGGTACAGCCGGGCCGCGGGGACGCCGCACATGCCGCGGATGAGCTGGACGAACCGGCTGGCCGTGGCGAAGTTGACGACGACGACCGACGCGTCGGCGGGGATCGAGGCGCACAGCCGATCGACGGCGGCGATCTCGCCGCTGTAGGTCGTCTTCGTCGCCAGGCCGTTGGCGCCCGAGAAGCTCAGCCCGAAGCTGGTGACCGCGGCGGGCGCCAGCAGGGCGGCGGCGGCCAGGACCGCGGCGCTGCGGCGGATCAGCGGCTCCGGGCCGGTGCGGCGGAGCCAGTCCAGCAGCCAGGCCACGGCCCAGGCGGCCAGCAGGAGAAAGCCCGGCAGCACCGCGGCCACGAGCCGGCGGCTGGCCCAGGGCTGATCGGGGGTGATGCCGGGCCGGGCCAGGGTGACGACGATGATCCAGCCGAAGGCCAGCAGCGGCAGGATCCACGCGGGAGCCTCGCCGCGCAGGCAGCGGCGGGCCAGCAGAGCCGCCCCGAGGGTGCCCAGCACCACGGCGGGCAGGCCGATGTACCAGAACACCCAGTGCAGGCTGATCTCGTAGTACAGCCGGGTCGGGTCGACCGGCAGGTGGTCGGCTCGCTGGTAGCCGGCCATGACCCGCGTCGCCAGCGGCGTCGCCTGGCCGTGCACGGTCTGCACGTAGGGCCGGACGGCGAAGCCGATCATGATGACCACGACCAGCGCGGCGGCGGCGCCGGGCAGCCAGGTCCCCCGCAGGCCAGGCAGGCGACGGCGGCGCAGGACCACGACGCCGGCCGCGGTGGCGGCCAGCGCCACCGCGGCCGCGGCCGCGAGCGGGAGCAGCGATCCGGAGATGCTGTCCACGTACGGCCGCGACAGCACGACGGCATTGACCAGGCCGTAGGCGGCGCCGGCCGCCGTCCCGGCCAGCAGCGGCAGGGCCTGGGGGCGGCGGCCCGCCAGCAGCAGCCCGACGTAGGGGATCACGGGCAGGATGTCGCTGACGCCGTCGATGCGGACCAGCACGGTCAGCCCGAGTGCCAGCCCGCCGAGCGCCGTGACCACGCGCCCGGCGCGCCCCCCGGCGCCGGGCTCGCCCGCCCGGCCGGCCAGCACCAGCGCGTCGATGATCAGGCACAGGCCGCCGAGGAACAGGATCTGCGCCGCGGGCTCACTGTAGGCGGACCGGCTGGTGAACTGCTCGGGCAGCGACAGCGCCAGGGCCAGGGCGGCCAGCGGCGCCCAGCGCGGGCCGGCCAGCCGGGCGACGAGCCCGCCGAAGGTCAGCACGCCGAGTGCGCCGAGCAGCGGCGTGACCAGCACCGCCCCGGACACCCCGCCGGCCCAGAAGCCGGCCGCCAGGATCATCGGCAGCCCGGCCATGAACTGCGGCACGACGGCGCCCTGGGCCTGGTAGAAGGCGGAACTGTCGAACCGGAGCAGCTGCCGGGCCGGCCCGAACGCGTTCCCTCTCATCGGGATGGGCAGCGAGTGATGCCCGGCGATCCAGTTCCCGAACTGGATGTAGGAGGCCGGGTCCCGTTCCACGATGATCTGCTGGGAGTGGAAGGCGAGCTGGTCGACGCCGAAGGCGACGGCCACCGCGATCAGGGCGACGACCGTCCACCACGGCGTGGCCGCCGGGCCCGGCCCCCCGCCGCGCAGGCCGGGCACCCAGCGCCAGCCCGCGTAGGCCGCCGCGGCCGCCAGCGGCCCGCACACCGCGAGCATGAGCACCGGGGTGAACCAGCCCAGCAGCAGCAGCGGCAGCCCGCCGGCCAGCCACGCCACCGCGATCAGCGCGGGCAGGACGGTCAGGCGGCTGAGCAGCAGGCCGGCGGCATCGGGCCGCGCGGGGTCGCCGGAGCTGGCCGCCGCCCGTGCCGGCGCACCAGTCCCCGCAGCCTGACCAGGCTTCAAGGCGCCCTCCGTCATCAGTTGGGTACCCGTCGCGGAGGATAGCGGGCGTAACCCGGTCGGGCCGAGCAAACCTCCGGGACCGATTGCTGCCAAGCTAACGCGATACTGGTCACCATGGCGCGCCAGCGGGACGACCGGGCCGGCCCGGGCCGGGTCGAGCTGGCCGGCGTGCCGGGCCGGCCGGGGGCCTGGACGCTGCTCGTCGACGGCACCCCCCAGTCCCACGTGGACCTCGGCGACCCGCACTACCTGGAGTTCGAGTACATGCGGTGGCTCGGGCACCTCGCCGACCTGGCCGCGCCGCCCGGAGCGCCGCTGGACGTGCTGCACCTCGGCGGCGGGGGCCTGACCCTGGCCCGGTACGTGGCGGCGACCCGGCCCGGCTCCAGCCAGCTGGCGGTCGAGGCCGATGCCGACGTAGCCGGGCTGGTCCGGGAGCGGCTGCCGCTGGACCAGCGATCGCGCCGGGCGGGCGGGGGCCGGGCGGGCCGGGTCCGCGTCCGGGTCGCCGACGCGCGCGCCGTCCTGGCGGAGGCGCCGGCCGGGTCCGCGGACCTGGTCATCGCCGACCTGTTCGCCGGGGCGCGCACTCCGGCCCACCTCACCTCGGCCGAGTTCGACGCGGCCGTCGCGCGGGTGCTCCGCCCGGCCGGCTGCTACGCGGTCAACATCGGCGACGGCCCGCCGCTGGCGCATGCGCGCGCCCGGGTGGCGACGGCCCGCTCCGTGTTCGCCAGCGCCTGCCTGATCGCCGACCCCGGCGTGCTGCGCGGCCGCCGGTTCGGCAACCTGGTGCTGGCCGCCGCGCAGCAGGACCTGCCGGTCGCCGGGCTGACCCGGCGGACGGCCGGCGACCCGTTCCGGGGGCGGGTCCTGCACGGCACCGAGCTGGCCCAGTTCGCGGCCGGCGCCCAGCCGATCACGGATGAGCGGGCGGAGCCGTCACCGGCCCCGCCCGCCGGGATCTTCGTCATCCGTTAGGCCGCCGCCGGGGCGTTCCGGCCGCCGCGGTCAGCGGAACGGCCGGGGCGGCGCTGGCGGCCGGGGCGGGGCCGGCGGCCGGGGCGCCGCAGGCGGCCAGGGCGGCGCCGGCGAGCGAGCCGACCGGGACCAGGGCGCCCCCGGGCCGCCGGCGAAGTCCGGCCCCTCCGGGAACTCCGCGTCGTCCGGCCATTCCCCGGCCATCTCCACGGCCCGGTCGGCGGCCTCCTGAGCCAGGTCGGCCTGATCCTCGGCGGCGTCGGCGGCGGCCAGCGCCGCCTCGGCGCGCTCGCGGGCCCGCTCGGCGTCCTGCTCGGCGCGCTCCCACACCCGGCGGAGCTCCGAGGCGTCAGCGGAGTCGCCCGCCTCGTCGGCCGCTTCGCGGGCCAGGTCGGCGCGGTCGTCCGCGGCATCGACGGCCGCCTCGGCGTCGCTGGCCTGCTCGCGCGCCCGCCGGGCCGCATCCTGGGCCTGCTGGGCGCGCTCCTGGGCCCGGAACGCGGCCATTTCCGCCTCGAGCTGCTCCGGCTCGTGCCCGGCCGCCGCCGCCTCCCGGGCGTACTGCTCCTCCGGGCTCAGGCGGTCGGCGCGCGGGTCAGCCGCGCTCAGCTCGCCGGGTTCCGCCCCGGCGAACGCGGCTTCGGAGAGCTCCCCGTCCCTGGCGGCCGTCGCCTGCCGGGCCACGCTGTAGGGCTCGCCGGTCTCCGCCATGCGCTGGCGGATGACAGTCTTGCGGGCCTTGTCCTTCGTCATGATGATTTCTTCCCGGCGAGTCCGCCCGCGTCTGCTCGCCTAGGTGCATCACCCGACGGGAACCGGCACGCGAGTCGTGGACCCTTGTCCTCGTCGCCACCTCGGCGCGGGCCGGCGGATAGCTCGGAAGCGGGCAGGCGTGCGCTGCCACTGCCATCAAGGTACCACCGCCGCCCTCCGCTGGCAGCAGTCGTTTTCTCCAGAACGCTAGCCGTGCCGCACCGCGGTTCTGCGGTCAGCAGATCAGGTTGCGCGGTGGCCGCCAGCAGGCTGTCCTGGGCGGGTGAGCCGTCCCTATGACCCGTTCGCCCCCGGCCCGCTCGCGGTCGGGGTGTCGACCGCCCAGGCCGCCGACACCGGGCGCGGCCGGCTGTTCCCGGTCGAGCTCTGGTACCCGGCCCGGTCCGGCCCGTGGCCCGGCCCCATGCCCGCCCGCAGCGCGCCGGCCCGCCCCGGGCCGCACCCGCTGGTGATCTTCTCCCACCACAGCGGCGGGCACCGCCAGGCCTCCAGCTTCGTCGGCATCCACCTGGCCAGTCACGGGTACGTGGTAGCCGCGATGGATCATTCCGAGGTCGTCGCGCCGGAACTGGCCGGCCGGGACGGCGAGACCGCGGCCGAGCGGTCCGCGCGGATGGCCGCCATGATCGCCAGCCGGGTGCCGGACGTGCGCTTCCTCCTCGATCACCTGCTGGCCGGGCGCGACCGTGGCGGGCCTGTCCCCGGCGGCCTCGAGCTCGACCCGGAGCGCGTCGGGCTGGCCGGGTTCAGCTTCGGCGGGTGGACGGCCCTGGCCGCGCCGGAGAGTGAGCCGCGGGTACGGGCGGTCGTGGCGCTGGCGCCCGGCGGGATCCCGGACCCGCGGCCGGGAGTCCTGCCGCTCACGCTGGCGTTCGGCTGGGGCCGCGCGGTGCCGGTGCTGTGCCTGGCCGCGGAGAATGACACGCCCATCCCGCTGGACGGCCTGCGGGAGCTGTTCGGCCGGATGCCGCCGCCCAAGCGGATGTTCATCCTGCGCAACGCCGATCACCAGCATTTCGTCGACGACGCGGCCGTCCAGCACGAGGCGGTGCGGACCGCCTCCTTCCCGGCCGAGGTGGCCTGGCTGCCCGCGGGCATGCGGCCCGCGGGCGACCTGTGCCCCCCGGAGCACGCGTACCTGTTCAGCCGGGGGCTCGCCCTCAGCCACCTGGACGCGGCCCTGCGGCAGCTTCCCGCGGCCGCCGAGTTCCTGGACGGCGACGTGACCGGGGCGCTCGCCGCCCGGGGCGTGGCGGCCCGCGCGGGCCCGTGACCGGGCGGCGGGATGACGGCCGGGAGCCGGGCTGTTGCACCGGGACCAGAGCCTCACGGAAGGAATGAGCGTGCCAGATCACAAGCGGATCCTGCTGATATCGGGCAGCACGCGGGACGGCTCAACGAACACGGCCGCGCTGCGCGCGGTGGCGGAGGCGGCGCCGGACTGGGTCACGGCGGGGCTGTACGGCGGGCTGTCCGCCCTGCCGGCGTTCAACCCCGACCACGACGGCCCGGACCTGCCGCCGGCCGCGGCCGGGCTGCGCCGGGAGATCGCGGCGGCCGACGCCGTCATGTTCTGCACGCCCGAGTACGCGGGCACGCTGCCGGGCAGCTTCAAGAACCTGCTCGACTGGACGGTCGGCGGCGGCGAGCTCGACGGCAAGCCCGTGGCCTGGCTCAACGTCGCGAACCAGGGCCGCGGCGGGGGCGCGCAGGCCACGCTGGAGACGGTGCTGGGCTACGTCGGGGCGACGGTCGTCGAGCCGGCCTGCCGCCGGCTGCCGGTGGCCCGGGACTGGGTCAGCGCGGCCGGGGTGATCACTGATCCGGGATTCCGCGCCGAGGTCGCGGACGCGGTGGCCGCGCTGGCCGGCGGCGCGCCGGAGTGAGCCGGGTCCCGCGCCGCCGCCGCGGGCGGGCTCACCGGCCGGCCGGCACCGGCCGTCCCGCGAAGTCGTAGGCACGGCCGTACTCCGCCACGAGCCGGGCCGGCCCGCCCACCGGATGCAGCCGGTACGGGCTGCGGGTGTGGATCGGGACCACGACCGACGGCCGGATCCGGTACAGCATCTCGTGCAGGTCGTCGGCCGAGGCATGCCCGGAGCAGCCGATGGTGCGCAGCGGCACGCCGCACTGGGCCAGCCAGTCGGCGTACAGCGGCCAGCGCGGATCGAACGGCCCGAGCGGCTCCCCGTTGGCGTGCAGCATCGCGCTGGCCGGGCCGACCGGCAGGTCGAGCAGGCCGGGCAGGTCGCCCGCGTCGGGCTGGACCACGAAGCGGCCCGGCGCGGCGCGCACGGCGGCCGGGCCGGCGTCGGCCAGGGTGACGGCCGGGCCGGCCCCGGCCGCGCGCAGGAAGGCCGCGACGCGGTCCGGCCACAGGATGGTCCGCCCGGCGGCGGCCGCGATGGCCTCGAACGCGCGCACCCGGTCCAGGTCCCGCGGGTAGCAGGCCTGGAGCATCAGGTCGGGGCAGCCGTCGAGGGCCGCCGCGGAGTCGCGGGCCACGTCCGCCTCGGTCCGCGCCGGCTGGTGCTCGTCGAAGCTGAGCGTGGTGCCCTCGGTGACCAGGACATCGCAGCCGGCGACGGCATCGGCGAAGGCCCACGATCGCTCCGGGTGATGGCCGTGGAACCGATGTCGCCGGTGAAGGCGAGCACGCCGTCGCTGGTGGTGACGCGGTAGCCGCTGGCCCCGGGCACGTCGTGGTCCACGTCGAGCCGCTCCACCCGGATGGGGCCGACCTGCACGGCCGCGCCCGCCGGCATTCGCCGCCAGGACGTCTCGGCTGAGCTGAAGTCCCGCGGTCCGGGCAGCGTTTCGCCGCCGTGGTCGAGTGCCCGCAGCAGCGCGATCGCGTCGGGCGAGGCGTAGGCGGGGATATCGGCCCGCAGGAACCCGGCCAGGCCGACGTGATCGATGTGCGGATGGCTGATGAAGACGGCCGCGGGCTCGGCCGGCTCGCCGAGCGGGTCGCCGGGGTCGAGCGCGGCGGGGTCGTACAGGCCGGCCATGGCCGGGGCGGCGCCGACCCGGAGCCGGGCCGACAGCTCCCGGCCGCGCGGCAGGGCCGCCGGGCTGCGGAACAGGTCGCTGCCGCGCGGGATGTCCAGGCCCAGGTCGAGCAGGACCCGGTGCCCGCCGTCGTGAATCAGGACCTTGCTGGAGCCGATGACGCCGACGCCGCCCCAGAACTCGATGCGCGCCACCGGCTCAGCCGGCCCCGGCCCGGCCGGCCAGCGCGGCGCGCCGGGTCCCGCTCTCCGGGTCGGCGGCCCACGCGCGGAGCACGGGCAGCAGGTCCTCGGCCCGCGCGGCGCGGGCCGAGGCCGGGCCGTCGGCGCGGCCGAAGCGGTCGATGTACGCGCCGCCCGCGCCGAGCTCGACGGCGGGCTCGATGTCGTTGCGGTAGTGGTCGCCGATCGAGAACAGCCGCCACGGCCGGGCACGCAGGTCGGGGCCGAGGCTGCGCTGCAGGAACCGGCGCAGGCCGTCCGGCTTGCCCGCGCCGGCCACGACGTCGTCGAAGGCACCCAGGATGCCCAGCCGCCGGAGCAGCGGCAGCATGCTGTCGCGCGGGCTGTTGGTCACCAGCACGATCCGCGTGTCGCCGCGCAGGTCGGCCAGGGTGTCCAGGAGCGGCGTGACCAGCCCGACCGCGCACGCCGGGTCGAGCATCCACTCGCGGCACCGGGTGAACGCCTGCTCGATGACGGCGCCCGGCACGGCGTAGCCGCGGGCGGCGAGGGACAGCACGGCGCCCCACGAGTCGACCGCCTCCCGCAGCGCGGCCGCCGCGACGGTGTCGGTGCTGGCCGCGGCGGCCGCGGGGCCCTGGGCCAGGTACCGCTCGATCGCGTCCAGGAACTCGCGGGCGTCGGGCGGGGCCATCGCGTCGGCGATGACGGCGGCGTAGTAGCGGACGGGGGCGTCACCGCGGCAGACAGTGCCGTCGAAGTCGACGACGAGCAGGGGCGGGGTCACCGGATGGATCCGGCCGCGGACAGCGCGCCGCGGATGAACTGCCGCTGCAGGAGCAGGAAGAAGACCATTAGCGGCAGCGTAGTAAACGTCGCCGCCGCGGCCAGACCCGAGTAGTCGGTCCCGTTGGCGCTACTGAAGCTGAAGACCTGGATGGCGATGATGGCCAGCGAATCCAGGTCCAGATCAGTGACGTGGCGATCAGGGGGGTGGCGTTGGGGAGGTAGATCGCCAGGCGGGAGGCGTTGACGGCCCGCCCGCCCCGCTGCAGCAGCAGGGCCAGGGCCAGCGAGATGGCCGTCCCGCCGATGACCATCGCCCCGCAGAAGTACAGCGAGTGCCACAGGCTCGAGCCGAAGCTCGGGTCGGTCGCGGTGAATAGCGCCCGGTAGTTTCCCAGCCCCTTATAGACCGACAGGCTGGGGTTGAGGACGTTCCACTTCCACAGCGACACATAGAACGTGTAGAAGGTCGGCACGATGACGAACGCGGCGAAGATCAGGACTGCCGGCGCCGAGTAGAGCCACCCTTTCCTGGTGTTCCGGAAGTCGCGCGCGCCGTGCCGTCCGCCCCGGCGGACGGCCCCGAGGAGTGTCATTGCGGCCACCACGGCAGTGAAGCCCAGCGAGGTTACGAGCACAAGATCTTTGGCTGTCTTTGTCGTAAAAATCTGGCTTTTCGGCCAGATTGGTGCGATTCTGAAAGGCTGGGCGAATTCCGCCCTTTCGGCCGCAGGGCGGCGGGGCGGCCGGCCGGACCGCGATGGTTGGCCGGGCCGCATGGGGGTAGGGCGGGCGGACCTGGGCAAACGGCCTGGGCCACCAGGCCACGGGCCTGCTGCAAGGGGGCACAGCTCATGACTCAGCCAGACCGAACCAAGGATCAGTTCCCGCCCGGCGGCCAGGGGGCCCCGGGCGCGCCGGGCGGCCAGGGGGCGGCGCCGGGCGCGGCGGCGCCGGCCCCGGCGGGGCAGGACCCGGCGGCGGCCGCGGCAGCATCGGCACGGCACCACAAGGTGCACCGGTCGCGCATGGGCGGCGCGTGGGTGGGGCTGGCGCTGGGCGCGGTGGTCCTCGTCCTGCTGCTGGTCTTCATCCTGGAGAACAGCAATAACGTCAAGATCAGCTTCTTCGGCGCCCACGGGCACATGCCGCTCGGCGTGGCGCTGCTGCTGGCCGCGGCCCTCGGCGTCCTGCTGGTCGCGATCCCGGGCACCGGCCGGATCATCCAGCTGCGCCGCACCGCCCGCCGTCACCGCAAGACCGACACCCAGGCCGTGGCCGAGGCCGTCGCTGACCCGTCCGCTGCCGCCCCGCCGGCGGACGCCGGCGCACCCGGCGATCAGACGGTCGCCAACCGCCGGTAACGCCCGCGGGCGACGGTGACTAGGGCTCCGCATCGAGGGCGGCGCCCAGCAGTCGGCAGCCGACCGGGTTGCCGGCCGTGCCGCGCCGCGGGGCCGGCCGGCGCGGCCGGGCGGCACGCGAGCCGCCCCCGGCGTCCGGGCGCCCGAACTGCCGGCCGAACTGAACCTCCAGCCCCCACGAGCCCTGGTCATCGCGCGTGTAGGGCTTGAGCTCCCCGGTCTTCCGGAAGCCCAGGCTCTCGTAGAACGAGATCGCGCCCAGGTTGGCCGGCAGGACCCACAGTAAAAACCACTCGATGCCCCGGCCGCGCTGGGTCTCGATCAGGTACCTGACCAGCCGCTCGCCGAGCCCCTGGCGGCGGTGGCCGGGATCGACCCAGACCGACTCGATGAAGCAGGCCCGGGCGGGGTCATGGCCGGAGTCCGCCACCGGGTCCGGCGGCTTGGCCGCGGCGATCCCGACCACGGCGTCCCCGGCCTCCAGCACGGCCCAGGACGATGTCCGGATCTCGCGCACCCACCCGGCGTCCGACCGGGCCTTCAGGTCGGCCAGCGTGGTGAAGAACGCCTCGGGCGAGGTGCTGACGGCCTTCCGCAGCGCGGTCTGCAGGAGCTGCGCGTCGGCCCGGATCCGCCGTTCGCCGGCCGACGTCCAGGGACTCTCGAAGCCGCCGGAGCCGCCAGTCAATGTCATCCCGCCGTTCCGCCCACGAGGTTGTCCACTAACTGTTCGTCACGGTATCAACCGTCATCGGCGCCCGCGCCGGGCGCCGTCGCCGCGGGCGACCTCAGGCGGCCACCGAGCGGCCCCCTTGCATACAGTGACAGTGACTCTCCTGAACCCGATCGAAGGGACGTGCACGCCCGTGGGTCACACGGCCACAGAACGGGCCGGCTTCGGCGGCCTGACCGCGACGGAGCACCGGCTGAGCAACGGCCTGCGGCTGGTGCTGTCGGAGGATCACCTGACCCCGGTCGCGGCGGTCTGCCTCTGGTACGACGTCGGGTCCCGGTATGAGGTGCCGGGCCGCACCGGCCTGGCCCACCTGTTCGAGCACCTCATGTTCCAGGGCTCGGCCCAGGTCCCGGGCAACGGTCACTTCGAGCTGATCCAGGGCGCGGGCGGCTCGCTGAACGGGACGACCAGCTTCGAGTCGACCAACTACTTCGAGACCATGCCCGCCCACCAGCTCGAGCTGGCGCTGTGGCTGGAGGCCGACCGCATGGGCTCGCTGCTGGCCGCCCTCGACGAGGAGTCGATGGAGAACCAGCGCGACGTGGTCAAGAACGAGCGCCGCCAGCGCTACGACAACGTCCCCTACGGCACCGCGTTCGAGCGGATGATCGCCTTGGCCTACCCCGAGGGCCACCCGTACCACCACACGCCGATCGGGTCCATGGCCGACCTGGACGCGGCGACGCTGGCCGACGCGCGGGCGTTCTTCCGCACGAACTACGCGCCGAACAACGCGGTCCTGGCCGTGGTGGGAGACATCGACCCGGAGCAGACGCTGGCCTGGGTGCAGAAGTACTTCGGCTCCATCCCGGCCCACGACGGCAAGGTGCCGGCCCGCGACGGCACGCTGCCCGACATCATGGGCACCGAGCTGCGGGCGGAGATCCGCGAGGAGGTCCCGGCGCCGGCCCTGATGGAGGGGTACCGGATGCCGGCCGACGGGACGCGCGCGGCCGATGCCGCCGATGTCGCGCTCACCGTGCTCGGCAGCGGCATGGCGTCGCGGCTGCACAACCGGCTGGTGCGCCGCGACCGCACGGCGGTCTCGGCCGGCTTCGGGCTGATGCGGCTGGCGGGCGCCCCATCGCTGGGCTGGCTGGAGGTCAAGACCTCGGGCGGCGCGCAGCTGGCCGACATCGAGGCGGCCGTGGACGAGGAACTGGCCCGGCTCGGCGCCGACGGCCCGACCGCCGAGGAAATGGAGCGGGCCCAGGCCCTGCTGGAACGGGAGTGGCTGGAGCGGCTGGGCACGGTGGCCAGCCGGGCCGACGAGCTGTGCCGCTACGCGGTGCTGTTCGGCGACCCGCAGCTTGCGTTCACGGCGGTCGGCCGGATCCTCAGCGTCACCGCCGCCGAGGTCCAGGCGGTGGCCGCGGCGCGGCTGCGCCCCGACAACCGGGTGGTGCTGGAGTACGAGCCGCTGTCCGCCGACGCCGGCGCGGACGGCGCGGGCAGCAGTGACAGCGCGGAGCAGGAAGGGGCCGGCCGGTGACGGACGTCGACGTGACCATGGACTTCTACCCGCAGCCGGCGGCGGGCGCGGCCCGGCCGTGGGCCTTCCCGGCACCCGAGCGGTCCACGCTGGCCAGCGGGCTGACCGTGCTGCGCTGCCACCGTCCCGGCCAGCAGGTGGTGGCGGTCGAGGTGTGCCTGAGCACGCCGCTCGACGCCGAGCCGGAGGGCCTGGACGGCATCGCCGCGATCATGGTGGACGCGCTGTCGGAGGGCACCGGCGAGCACACCGCCGAGGAGTTCGCCGCCGAGCTGGAGCGATGCGGTGCGACGCTCGACGCGCACGCTGACTACCTGGGCGGGCGCCTCTCGCTGGAGGTGCCCGTCTCGCGGCTGCCGCGGGCGGTCGGGCTGCTGGCCGAGGCACTGCGGGGGCCGGCCTTCGCCGACAGCGAGGTCGAGCGGCTGGTCCGCAACCGCCTGGACCGGATCCCGCTGGAGAACGCCAGCCCGGCCCGGCGCGCGGCCAAGCAGCTGTCGCACGAGCTGTTCCCGGAGTCCGCGCGGATGTCCCGGCCCCGCCAGGGCACCGAGGAAACCGTCCGGCGGATCGACGCCGCGGGCGTGCGCGCCTTCTACCAGGCGCACGTGCGGCCCGCGACCGCGACCGCGGTGGTGGTGGGCGACCTGTCGGGCCTCGACCTGGACGCCGTGCTGGCCGGCACGCTCGGCGCCTGGACCGGTGACACCGCCGGCCCGCTGCCCGCGATCCAGGCCCCCGCCGACGACACCGGGCGGGTCGTCATCGTGGACCGCCCCGGCTCGGTCCAGACCCAGCTGCTGATCGGGCGGACCGGACCCGACCGGCACGACGCCGCCTGGCCGGCCCTGGTCATCGGCACGTACTGCCTGGGCGGGACGCTCACCTCCCGGCTGGACCGGGTGCTGCGCGAGGAGAAGGGCTACACCTACGGCGTCCGCGCCTCGCAGCAGGTCCTGCAGTCACCCGACCCGGCCCGCGCGCCCGGCTCGTCGCTGCTGGCCATCAGCGGCTCGGTGGACACCGAGTCGACCGGCCCCGCGCTCGGCGACCTGTGGACGGTGCTGCGCACGCTGGCCGCCGGCGGCCTGACCGACGCCGAGCGGGACGTGGCCGTGCAGAACCTGGTCGGCGTCGCGCCGCTGCGGTTCGAGACGGCGGCATCGGTCGCGGGCACCATGGCCGATCAGGTGCAGCAGCACCTGGCCGACGACTACCAGGGGAGGCTCTACGCCCGCCTGGCCCAGACCGGCACCGACGCCGCGACCGCCGCGGTGCTGGCCGCGTTCCCGGAGAATCGCCTGGTCACGATCCTGGTCGGCGACGCCGGGCAGATCCAGGCCCCGGTCGAGGCGCTCGGCATCGGCCCCGTCACGGTCGTCCCCGGCTGACTCCGGCGGCCGGTCCGCCATGATCGCGAAGGCTTTGGCATACCAGGGTGTGCCAAAGCCTTCGCGATGATGAGACACATCCCGCCGGCCGCTAGGCCGGCCCGCTCAGCAGCTCGTCCAGGCCGGCCGCCCACCGCTCGTCGTGGGCGACCTCCCCGGCCAGCGGCGGCCCGAGCCCGGCGCCAGGCCGAAACCCGCGTCCCGGTCGCGGGTCGACCCGCGGGTGCCGTCGCGCATCCACTCGGCGTCCCAGCCGATCTCGCTGGCCTTCTCGCCGACGGTGCCGCCGATCAGGTCGCCGCCCAGCCGCAGCATCCGGCCGCCGAAGCCGGTGACGGAGTGCTGGAAGGACGAGGTGTAGCCATTCCCGCAACGCTTGCAGAAGAACTCGAACTGATACCCCTCACGGGTCCCCCGGTCTTGGTAATTATCCGTAAAGAAGATCATTTCGGGCATATGCGGCGCTCTTTCTCCCCGTCAGACCCGGCCCATTGCACTAGGTCGCGCGCCCATAGCATCCCCGGACGCCCGGGCGAATCCGGGAAAAATCTCCAACTTGCCGAAACGTGGCCGCCGGGGCCGGTGCCCGTCCCGGAGCCCGGTGCCGCTCCGGGCCGGGTCCGCCGCCGCCTCGGCCTACTGGTCGTAGTGCGGCGGCCGGTCCTGGCGGAGGCGCTCGTCATCGTCGGGCTCGGGCCGCTCGCCCCAGCCCGCATCGGTCTCGTCGCTGCTGCGCTCGGGCAGCACGGGACGCGGGTCAGGGGCGGGCGGCTTCGGC
>DASYBB010000237.1:0-69303 GCA_036501025.1 Streptosporangiaceae bacterium | reverse complement strand
GCTGGCGAACGCCTCGGCGAGGATGACGGGCGAGCCCGGCTGGCGGCCGCCGAGCCGGGCGGCCAGGAGCCGGTAATCGTCGGCGGCGTCCAGGTCGTCGACGTGGGACTCGCACGCCCCGGCCGGGTGCGTCGCGCAGGCCTCGCAGTGCCGGGCGGCCCGCTCAGCCAGGAACACGGCGCCGTGGCCCAGGGCGCCCAGCACGACCGACAGCTCGGCACCGGTCAGCGTGGCGCCGTCCTCGCCGATGAGGTCGAGGACCTGGCCGAGCTGGCGGCGCAGCTCGGCCGCCTCGCGGGCCAGGACGGACGGCGGCAGCTCGGCGATCTTCCGGCGCCGGGCGCCGGCCAGGACCTCCCGTGCGGCGGTCAGCCGCGGGTCGGCGGTCACCGGGGTCCCGCCTCGTGGTCGACGCGGGACAGCAGGGCGGCCAGCGCCATGGAGCACTCCAACTCGGCGAGCTCGATGCGCCTCTTCATGGCCTGCCACCCGGCGTCCGGGCAGCCGACATCGGAGCTGAGCAAGACCTGGCGCGCCTCGTCGAGCTCGGCGACCGCGGCGCGGCCCCGCTCGGCCTCGGCGCTGTCGCGGATCGCGGCCGCCGGGTTGTGTACCTTGTCCATCGGGTTGTCCTTCCGGTCGAATCGGATGGGTGATCCAGGCCCCGCCGGGCGCGCCAAACGCACGGCGGGGCCGCTGTGTAACTGGGAGCCAACTAGGGGAGCCGTCTGCTGCGGATCGCTGCGGACGACGGCGACTGAAGCCGCACGGCGCCATCCGCGCGGAGCGGCGGCGGCGGACGGGCGCGAACCAGAGCGGACGGCCTCATGAGCCCCACATGGGGTGACGGCGCGGGCCGCGGCGCCGTGTCCGGTCGCGTGGAGACTGCCCCGCTTCGCGGCGGTACGCTCAAGCGATCCAGCGATACCGGAGGCCGTGCCATTTACCGCCTTGTCCTGTGGAACATCGACCTGACCCTGGTCGACGTCGTCCGCGTCTCCCGCGAGGCCTACGCCGAGGCGTTCCGCCGCGTCACCGGCCGCCCGCTGGTCGCCCTTCCGCAGCTGGCCGGCCGCAGCGACTCGGAGATCTTCTTCGAGTCGCTGGCCCTCAACGACGTCCCGTCCCAGCGCAGTTCCGAGGGCGGCCAGGACATGCTGGCCCGCTACATCTGGGAGCTCCAGGAGGCCTTCGCCGCTCGCCGCGACCTGCTGACCCGCAACGGCCGGCGGCTGCCCGGCGCGCTCGAGGCGGCCGCCGCCACCGCCGGCCTGCCCGGCGCGCTGCAGTCCGTGGTGACCGGCTCGATCCGGCCCAACGCCGCCGAGAAGCTGACCGCGTTCGGCCTGGCCGACTACTTCGACCTGGACATCGGCGGCTACGGCGCCGATCCCTACCCGCGCGGGTCGCAGCTGCTGCGGTCGGTCACCGCGGCCCAGGAGAAGTACCGCGCCCCGGTCGGGGCCACCGTGTACCTGGCCGACTCGCACCGCGACGTCGAGGCGGCCCGGATCGCCGGGGTCCGCTGCATCGCCATCGCCAGCGGCCGGTCGACCGTCAGCGAACTGCGGGCCGCGGGCGCGGACGTCGCCCTGACCGACCTGACCGACACCGCCCAGGTGGTGGCGGCGGCCGACCGGCTGACCGCCGTGCCGGCCGCCCGCTGATTTCCTCAGATCGGCCCGCGGAGCCTCGATCATGAGTACAAACGACGAATGGTTACCCCGTCGGGGCTAGGTACCCCCAGGTCAGCGACATCCACCGGGCGCCGTGCATACTGGCACATACCAGTCCGGTCAATGGCGACCGGGTGGGCGAGGGCGGTGGGAGCGCGATGATCTCGCAGGCCGGGCGGGACTACGGCGAGACGCTCTGGGCACCCTCCGCCGCCTTCGCCGGCTCGGCCCGGATGACGCACTACGCCCGCTGGCTCAGCGCCGAGCGGGGCGTCACCGCCCCCGGCAGCTACGACGAGCTGTGGCAGTGGTCGGTCGCCGATCCCGGCCGGTTCTGGACCTCGGTCTGGGACTACTTCGACGTGCTCGGCCAGCGCGGCGACGGGCCGGCCCTGGCCGGCGGCCCGATGCCCGAGGTGACGTGGTTCGCCGGGGCCACGGTGAACTACGCGCGGAACGCGCTGCGCCGGGCGCAGTCCGATCCCGGCGCCACGGCCGTGATCTATGAGTCCGACACGGGCCGGGCCGGGCAGCTCAGCTACGGGGAGCTGGCCGCCCAGGTGGCCCGGGTCCGGGCCGGCCTGCGGGCCCTCGGCGTCGGCCGCGGCGACCGCGTCGCGGGCTACCTGCCGAACGCCCCGGAAGCCGTGATCGCCCTGCTGGCCAGCGCCAGCCTGGGCGCGATCTGGACGGCCTGCTCACCGGACTTCGGCGCGCACAGCGTGATCGACCGGTTCGCCCAGACCGCCCCCCGGGTGCTGATCGCGGTGGACGGCTACGCCTACGGCGGCAAGAACTTCGACCGGCGCGCCGAGGTGGCCCAGATCGCGGCCGCGCTGCCCGGCCTGGAGGCGCTCGTCACCATCGACTACCTGGGCGCCGGCCGGCCGGAGTCGGCCGTCCCGGGGATCGGCTGGGACGACCTCGGCGCGGGCGCGGCCGCGGGGCTGGAGTTCGAGGAGGTGCCGTTCGAGCACCCGCTGTGGGTGCTGTACTCCTCGGGCACTACCGGGCTGCCCAAGCCCATCGTGCACGGCCACGGCGGGATCGTCCTGGAGCACGTCAAGATGCTCGGCCTGCACCAGGACCTGAGCGCCGCCGACGTGTTCCTGTGGTACACCACGACCGGCTGGATGATGTGGAACTACCTGGTCGGCGGCCTGCTCGTGGGCGCGACCGTGGTGCTGTACGACGGCCATCCCGGCTACCCGAGCGCCGACCGGCTGTGGGCGTACGTGGCCCGCGAGCGGGTCACCTACGCCGGCGTCGGCGCCCCCTACCTGCTGGCCTGCCGCCAGAACGGCGTCCGCCCGGCCGCCGCGCACGACCTGTCGGCGCTGCGGGGCGTCGGCTCGACCGGCTCGCCGCTGCCGCCCGAGGGCTTCCGCTGGGTCTACGACGAGGTGGCGCCCGCCGCCGGCGGCGATTTCGTGCTCGGCTCCCTGTCGGGGGGCACCGACGTGTGCACCGCCTTCGTCGGGCCGGCGCCGCTGCTGCCGGTGCGGGCCGGGATCATCTCGGGCCGCTGCCTCGGCGCGCGGGTGGAGTCGTTCGACGCCGCGGGCCAGCCGGTCACCGGCGAGGTCGGCGAGCTGGTGCTGACCCAGCCGATGCCCTCCATGCCGGTCGGCTTCTGGAACGACCCCGGCGGCGAGCGCTACCGGGCCAGCTACTACGCCGACTACCCCGGCACCTGGCGGCACGGCGACTGGCTGATGATCTTGCCGGACGGCGGCTGCGTCATCTACGGCCGGTCCGACGCCACGCTGAACCGGGGCGGCGTGCGGATGGGCACCAGCGAGTTCTACCGCGTGGTGGAGGCGCTTCCGGAGGTCGCCGACAGCCTGGTCGTGGACACCGGGCAGCTCGGCCAGGAGGGGCGGCTGATCCTGTACGTGGTGCCCGCGGGCGGCCGCGAGCTGGACAATGCCCTGGTCAGCGAGATCAAGGGCGCGCTGCGGGCCGGCCTGTCGCCGCGGCACGTGCCCGACGAGATCCGGGCCGTGCCCGGCATCCCGCGGACCCTGTCGGGCAAGAAGCTCGAGGTGCCGGTCCGCCGGATCCTGCTCGGCACCCCGGTGGCCGACGCCGCCGACCCGGACGCCCTGGCCAACCCCGAGGTCCTGGGCTACTTCGCCCCGTCGGACGCGCCGTCAGCCGCGTCGTCCGGTCCGCCCTCCGGCCCGCCGGAGCCCGGATGACGCCGGCCGGCCGCAGCTTCGGCGAGGAAGGCGGCCTGCTGACCTACGGCCGCTACCTGCGCCTGCCCGAGCTGCTGGCCCAGCAGGTCCCGCAGGTCGTCCCGCCGGCCCACGACGAGCTGCTGTTCATCACCGTCCACCAGGCCTACGAGCTGTGGTTCCAGCAGCTGCTGCACGAGCTGACCGCGGTCCGGGATCACATCGCGGCGGGCGAGCTGTGGAAGGCCCGGCAGCTGCTGGGGCGGGCGCACGTCATCGAGCGGCTGCTGGTCAGCCAGGTCGACGTGCTGGAGACCATGACGCCGCAGGACTTCCTCGATTTCCGGGCGGCGCTGGCCCCGGCCAGCGGGTTCCAGTCGGTCCAGTTCCGCGAGCTGGAGTTCCTGTCGGGCCTCAAGGATCCCCGTTTCGTGTCGAGGTTCCGGTCCCTGACGGAGGCCGAACGCGCCCGGCTGGGCCGTCGGCTCGCGGAGCCGTCGCTGTGGGACGCCTACCTGGGCCTGCTGGGCGCGCGCGGGCTGCCCGCGAGCACGGACGACGAGGTCCTGGCCGCGCTGGTCCAGGTGGCCCGCGACCGCGGCCGCTACGACGGAGAATGGCAGCTGGCCGAGGGCCTGCTCACGCACGATGAGCTGGCCGGGCTGTGGCGCGCCCGGCACGTGCAGATGGTGGAGCGGCAGATCGGGACCAAGTCCGGGACCGGCGGGTCTACGGGCGCGCCGTACTTGCAGGGCCGCGTTCCGATCCGGTACTACCCGCTGCTGTGGGAGCTGCGGGACGTTTTGTAAGGGAGTGGACGGTCACATGTCACACAGCGCGGGCGACGGCACGCTGGACCCGCTGAGCTCGGCGGCTCAGCTGGTCGGGGCAGTCGCCGGGGTCGGTGACGGGCCGGCCTACGTGCGGGCGTACTACCGGCACGTGGCCGACGACGAGCTGGCCAGCCCCCAGCGGATGACTGCGGTGGCGGTCGCGCACGCCGAGCTGGCGGTCCGCCGGCCGCAGGGGCGGGCCATCGTCGGGGTGCGGGTGGGCGGCGACGCCACCCTCGACCCGGGCTCGGACATCATCGACATCGTGACCGACGACATGCCGTTCCTGGTCGACTCGATCACGATGGAGCTGGCCCGGCACGGCCTGTCGGCCCGGCTGATCGTCCACCCCCAGCTGCGGGTCCGCCGGAGCGTGGACGGCGCCATGTCGGAGGTGGCGGGCCTGGTCAACGGGCCTGACCCGGCCCACGACGAGCTGGCCGAGTCGTGGATGCACATCGAGGTCTCCCGGCTGGGCGACGGCGAGGGCAAGGTGCTCGCCGACGACCTGCAGCGGGTCCTGCACGACGTCCGGGTGTCCGTCGAGGACTCGAGCCGGATGCGCGCCCGGGCGCTGAACCTGGCCCAGGCCCTCCGCGACGAGCCGGCCGGGCGGCCGGGAGCCGACCGGGCCGCCGACACGGAGACGGCCGCGCTGCTGGCCTGGCTGGCCGAGGGGCGCTTCACGTTCCTGGGCTACCGGGAGTACGACCTGGAGGAGGGACCGGAGGCGCTGGCGCTGCGCGCCGTGCCCGGCACCGGCCTCGGCCTGCTGCGCCACGACAAGGCCGGGCCCGGGTCGTCGGGCACGCTGCCGCCCGAGGCGGCCGCGCTCGCGCGGGACCCGGACCGGCTGATCGTGACCAAGGCCAACTCCCGGTCGACCGTGCACCGGCCCAGCTACCTCGACTACATCGCGGTCAAGCGGGTCGACGCGACGGGCACGGTGACCGGCGAGTACCGGTTCCTCGGGCTCTACACCCACGTGGCCTTCACCGACAGCATCACGTCCATCCCGGTGGCGCGGCGCAAGCTGGACGGCGTGCTGGCCTACCTGGGCCTGGCCGCCGACAGCCACGACGGCACGTACGTGGCCGAGGTGCTGGAGTTCTACCCGCGCGAAGAGCTGTTCATGACCTCGGTGCCCGACCTGGCCCAGGTCGCCGCGGGCGTGCTGCAGCTGCGCGAGCGGCGGCAGACCCGGCTGTTCCTGCGGCGCGACGTGTACGGCCGCTACATCTCGTGCCTGATCTACCTGCCCCGCGACCGCTACACCACCGACGTCCGGCTGAAGGTCCAGGAGATCCTGCAGCGCGGGCTCACCGGGTCGCAGGTGGACTACAGCGTGCAGGTGGGCGAGTCCCCGGTGGCCCGGCTGCACATCGTGCTGCGGGCCGAGCAGGGCGAGGCGCTGTCGGACATGAACACGGCCGAGCTGGAGCGGGCCGTGGCCGCCGCCGCCCGGTCCTGGGACGACGACCTGGCCGTCGAGGTGCCGCGCAGCTGCGGGGAGCAGGGCGGCCGGGCGCTGCTGGCCATGGTCGGCGACGCGATCCCGGAGACCTACAAGACCGACGTGCCCCCGTCGGCGGCCTGCGCCGACCTGGCCAAGATCATGCAGCTGCGGGAGACCGGCGAGGACGTCGCGTTCGAGCTGTGGGAGTCCCAGGACTATGTCGGCGGCGTCCCGCTGGAGGACGGCGCCGGCCAGGGCCGGGTCTGGCGGCTGACCATCTACCGCACCGGCAGCCCGATCACGCTGACCGACGTGCTGCCGCGGCTGCAGCACATGGGCGTCGACGTCGTCGACGAGCACCCCTACGTGTTCCCCGCCGCCGAGCCGTTCTGGATCTACGACTTCGGCCTGCGGCGCAGCGCCGTGGAGTCCTCGCGGGGCGCTCCCGACATGCGGATCGACCTCGTCCGGGACAACGTCGAGGGCGCGCTCGGCGCGCTGTGGCGCGGCACCATCGAGGACGACGGGTTCAACGCGCTGGTCCTGGACGCGCACCTGAACTGGTCACAGGCCGCGATGCTGCGGGCCTACGCCAAGTACCTGCGGCAGGCCGGGACGGCCTTCAGCCAGGACTACATCGAGCAGGTGCTGCGCTCCAACCCGACGGTCACCCGGCTGCTGGTGCGGCTTTTCGAGTCCCGCTTCGACCCGGCCCACCAGGGCGGCGAGGTAGAGCGCAGCGAGGCCATCGCCGAGGAGATCCGCGGTGAGCTGGACGAGGTCGCCAGCCTGGACGAGGACCGCATCCTGCGGACCTACTGGGAGCTGATCGGCGCGACGCTGCGCACCAACTACTTCGCCGGGGCCTTCATCCAGGTCCCGTACCTGGTCGTCAAGCTCGACGCGGCCCGGGTGCCCGACCTGCCCGCGCCGCGGCCCAAGTTCGAGCTGTTCGTCTACTCGCCCCGGTTCGAGGGCGTCCACCTCCGGTTCGCCGATGTCGCCCGGGGCGGCCTGCGCTGGTCGGACCGGCGCGAGGACTTCCGCACCGAGATCCTCGGCCTGGCCAAGGCCCAGGAGGTCAAGAACTCGGTCATCGTGCCGTCCGGCGCCAAGGGCGGCTTCGTCTGCAAGCGGCTGCCCGACCCGGCCGACCGCGAGGCCCACCAGGGCGAGGTGCTGGCCTGCTACCGGATGTTCATCAGCGCCATGCTGGACGTCACCGACAACCTCGAGGCCGGCGCCGTGGCTGGGCCCAGCCGGGTGGTCCGGCACGACGACGACGACCCGTACCTGGTCGTGGCCGCGGACAAGGGCACGGCGACCTTCTCCGACACCGCCAACGAGATCGCCACCAGCCGCGGCTTCTGGCTGGGCGACGCCTTCGCGTCGGGCGGCTCGGAGGGCTATGACCACAAGAAGATGGCCATCACCGCCCGCGGCGCCTGGGAGTCGGTCAAGTTCCACTTCCAGACCCTGGGCGTCAACGTCGGCACCGAGGACTTCACCGTGGTCGGCGTCGGCGACATGTCGGGTGACGTGTTCGGCAACGGCATGCTGCTCTCCCGCCACATCCGGCTGGTGGCCGCCTTCGACCACCGGCATATCTTCCTCGACCCCGGCCCGGACCCGGCGGCCAGCTTCGCCGAGCGGCAGCGGCTCTTCGGGCTGCCCCGGTCGTCGTGGGCCGACTACGACCAGGCGCTCATCTCCGCGGGCGGCGGCGTCTGGCCCCGGTCGGCCAAGTCGGTCCAGGTCGGGCCGGAGGCCGCGGCAGCGCTCGGGCTGGGGCACGGGGTGCACGCCCTGTCCCCGGACCAGCTGATCTCCGCCATCCTGGCCGCGCCGGTCGACCTGCTGTGGAACGGCGGCATCGGCACTTACGTCAAGGCCACCGCCCAGTCCAGTGCCGACGTGGGCGACCGGTCCAATGACGCGCTCCGGATCGACGCGTCGCAGCTGCGGGCCAAGGTGGTCGGCGAGGGCGGCAACCTCGGGCTGACCCAGGAGGCGCGGATCGAGTACGCGCTGGCCGGCGGCCTGGTCAATACCGACTTCATCGACAACTCCGCCGGCGTGGACACCTCGGACCACGAGGTGAACATAAAAATTCTGCTCGACAGAGAGGTCCGCGACGGCACGCTGGCCGAGCCGGACCGCAATGCGCTGCTGCACGAGATGACCGACGAGGTCGGCGCGCTGGTGCTGGCCCACAACTACCAGCAGAACCGGGCCCTGGCCGCCTCCCGCGCCCAGGACACCGGCATGCTCCACGTGCACGCCCGCTACATCCGCAAGCTGGAGCGCGACCGGCTGATCCGGCGCCGGCTGGAGGTGCTGCCCGGCGACCGGGAGATCGCCGAGCGGCGGTCGGCGGGCACCGGCCTGACCATCCCCGAGTTCTCGGTCCTGCTCGCCCACACCAAGATCGCGGCGACCCAGGAGGTGCTCGGCAGCGGGCTGCCCGACGACCCGTACCTGCACCAGGTCCTGGTCCGCTACTTCCCGACGCCGTTGCGGGAGCGCTACGCGGGCCGGATGCGCGACCACCGGCTGCACCGCGAGATCATCACCACCGCCATCGTCAACGACATGGTGGACCGCTCGGGCACGACGTTCAGCTTCCGGCTCAACGAGGAGACCGGGGCCTCGGTGCCCGAGATCACCGCCGCCTGGCTGGTCGCCCGCGAGGTGTTCGACCTGCCCGGCTTCTGGACCGAGCTGGAGGCGCTGGACGGCCAGGTGGAGAGCTCGGTCCAGATCGCGGCGCTGCTGGAGGGCCGCAAGCTGAGCGAGCGGGCCGCGCGGTGGCTCCTGCACAACCGGCGGCCGCCCTACGACATCCAGTCCACGATCGACTACTTCGCCGACGGCGTGCTGGCCGTGGGCCGGGAACTGCCGGGCCTGCTGGCCGGGCGGGACCTGGCCGGGTACGACGACCGCCGCGAGATGTTCGCCGCGCGGGGCGTGCCCGACCCGCTGGCCAACCGGCTGGCCTCCATGGTGCCTGCCTACTCGGCGTTCGACGTCGTGGACATCGCCCGCGGCACCGGCCGGCCCGTCCCGGAGACCGCGGCCGTCTACTTCGATCTCGCCGACCGGCTCCAGATCGCGCGGCTCCGCGACATGATCACGGCGCTGCCGCGCCAGGACCGCTGGACGACCATGGCCCGCGGCGCGATCCGCGACGACCTGTACGCGGCCCACGCGGCCCTGGTCCGGGACGTGCTGACCGTCACCGAGCCCGGCCCGCCCGCCGAGCGGCTGGTCTCCTGGGAGCGGCGCAACGACTCCAGCGTCCGGCGCGCGGCGCAGACCCTGACCGAGATCTGGGAGAGCAACGCCTTCAACGTGGCCACGCTGTCGGTCGCGGTCCGGGCCATCCGGACGCTGGCCGCCAGCAGCGGCCTGCCCGCGTGAGGCGGCGGGCCTGCCCGCGTGAGGCGGCGGGCCGGCCCGCCGCGGGCGCTTCCGCCGGTGCCCATTACTGGCGAAATCCCGCGCTTTCCCTGAAGATACGAGAAGCTCCGCAAAGCGCCCCTAATGCCGGCGGCGGCGCCAGGCGGCGCCTGTGACCTGCCCATACGGCAGGCCTGCACACGGCGGCTGCACAAGCCTCCTGCAAGTGCCAGCTGCACAGGCCCGTTGCACGGCTCGCAATATTGGCCTGGCGCTACTGGGAGGTAGCCGCGCTCGCGTAGGCTTCTAGCATGGCAACCGACGCTGCGGGCGAGATCTCGGAACTAGTGTCGAAGCTCGGCAGCGTGGAGGCGGTCCTCAACCCGGACGCGATGCGCAAGGAGGCTGACGGGCTTCGGGACCGGTCGGTCGACCCGGACCTGTGGGCCGACCAGGAGCAGGCCCAGGCGGTCACCCGGCGGCTGTCCTACCTGGAGGGCGAGCTGACCCGGCTGGCGACCCTCAAGCGCCGGCTCGACGACCTGGGCGTGATGTTCGAGCTGGCCGAGAGCGAGAACGACGAGCCGACCCGCGAGGAGGCCGGCCGCGAGCTCACGTCCGTCCGCAACGAGGTCAACCAGCTGGAGATCCGGACCCTGCTGTCGGGGGAGTACGACTCCCGGGAGGCGCTGATCGCCATCAACGCCCAGGCCGGCGGGGCCGATGCGGCCGACTGGGCCGAGGGGCTGCGCCGGATCTACCTGCGCTGGGCGGAGCGGCACGGCTTCGCGGCCGAGGTCTACGACACGTCCTACGCGGAAGAGGCCGGGATCAAGTCGACCACGTTCGCCATCAAGGCGCCCTACGCTTACGGCACGCTGCGCGGCGAGCATGGCACGCACCGGATGGTGCGGATCTCCAAGTACGACAACCAGGGCCGGCGGCAGACCTCGTTCGCGGGGGTCGACATCCTGCCCGTCGTCCAGCAGGCCGACCACATCGAGATCCCCGAGGACGAGATGCGGGTCGACGTGTTCCGGTCGAGCGGGCCGGGCGGCCAGGGCGTCAACACCACCGACTCCGCCGTCCGGATCACCCACCTGCCGACCGGCATCGTCGTCTCCTGCCAGAACGAGCGCAGCCAGATCCAGAACCGGGCCAGCGCGATGGCGGTGCTCCAGGCCAAGCTGCTCGAGCGCAAGCGCCAGGAGCAGGCGGCCAAGCTGAACGAGCTGCGCGGCGACGGCGGCCGGAGCTGGGGCACCCAGATCCGGAGCTACGTGCTGCACCCGTACCAGAACATCAAGGACCTGCGGACCGGTTACGAGACGGGCAACACCGCGGCCGTCATGGACGGCGAGATCGACGGGTTCATCGAGGCCGAGATCCGCTGGCTGCGCCAGCAGGGCCTGTAGTTCAGGCCGGCCTGACCGGCCCTTTCGTGGCCTAGCGGCCTAGTGGCCGAGGTGCATGGCGGCCAGCCCCAGCAGGACCAGCACGAGCGCGGCCGCCAGCAGCAGCGACAGGCCCGGGCCGTGGCCGGAGCGGTGCACGTGCTCGCGGGACAGGCGGCAGCTGGGGCACCGGCCCTCCGAGACGGGCCCGGCACACTGGGCGCAGATCAGATGCTCGCAGCTCATCTTGCTTCCTCCGGGGCCGGCGTGAGAGCCCGGTCACTTCGACGATGTTGGACGTTCCAACCCAGTTTCCCCCCTAGACTGGCCGCAGGCCAACCCAGGCATCTGTAATACCCCCCAAGCTTCCTGGCTAAGCCTGTCAGGATCTCGTCTACCTCGTGTGATGGGCCAGTGATCCACTTCGATAACGTCACTAAGACGTACCCCAACCAGAGCCGCCCGGCTCTGGAAAGCGTCACCCTTGACGTCGAGAAGGGCGAGTTTGTCTTCCTGGTCGGGCCATCCGGGTCGGGCAAGTCAACCTTCCTGCGGCTGGTGCTGAAGGAAGAGCGGCCCACGGACGGCCGGATCCACGTGGCGGGCAAGGACCTGGCCCGCCTGACTAACTGGAAGGTGCCGCACCTGCGGCGCCGCATCGGCTGCGTGTTCCAGGATTTCCGCCTGCTGCCCAGCAAGAACGTCTACCAGAACATCGCGTTCGCGCTCGAGGTGATCGGCAAGCCGCGGCGCTTCATCCGCAAGGTCGTTCCCGAGGTGATCGACCTGGTCGGCCTGGAGGGCAAGCGGGACCGGATGCCCGATGAGCTGTCCGGCGGCGAGCAGCAGCGCGTCGCCATGGCCCGGGCCTTCGTCAACCGGCCGATGATCCTGCTCGCGGACGAGCCGACGGGCAACATCGACCCGGCGACCTCCATCGGCATCATGAAGGTCCTGGACCGGATCAACCGGACCGGGACCACGGTCGTCATGGCCACCCATGATGCGGCGATCGTCGACTCCATGCGCAAGCGCGTCATTGAGCTCGAGTACGGCAAGGTGGTGCGTGACCAGTCGCGCGGGGTCTACGGCCAGGCCTACTAACTAACCCGGCCTCTAACCTGATTGCCGAGGGAAATACGACATGCGTGCCCAGTTCGTCCTCCATGAGGTATGGATCGGCCTGCGGCGGAACCTGACCATGACGGTTGCGCTGATCGTGGTCGTGGCCATCAGCCTGTCCCTGCTGGGAACGGGCCTGCTGTTCGTCAAGCAGGTGAACAACACCAGGACCTACTGGCAGGGCCGGGTCCAGCTCTCGGTATACCTGTGCACGACGGCCAGCGTGAGCCCGCAGTGCACCCGCAACGGCCCGGCCACCCCGGCCGAGATCAGCCAGATCCGCCAGGAGCTGACCGGCGATCACCAGGTGCGCAGCGTCTCCTTCGTCTCCCAGGCCCAGGCCTACCAGCAGTTCAAGCAGGAGTTCTCGAGCAACCAGTCGCTGGTGTCAGCCACCCCGGCCAACTCGATCCCGAGCTCGTTCCAGATCAAGCTCACCAACACCGAGGCGGACACGTCCCAGGTCGCGTCGGTGGTGGACGGCGCGCCGGGCGTGGACATGGTCGTCGCGGACTCAGCGGTCCTGAACAAGTTCTACAAGCTGCTCGGCGGCGCGCGGGACGCGGTGGTCATCATCGCGATCATCCTGATCATCGCCGCCATCTTGCTGGTGGCCAATACGATCCGGCTGTCGGCGTTCAACCGCCGCCGGGAGACCAGCATCATGCGCCTGGTCGGCGCGTCGAACTTCTACGTGCAGCTGCCCTTCCTGGTCGAGGGCATGATCGCCGGGCTGATCGGCTGGCTGGTGGCGGCGGCCCTGCTCATCGCGGTTAAATCCGTCGGCCTCGACAGCCTGCAGCAGTACTTCCCGTTTAACGTCCAGCTCACCACGGCCGACCTCGTTGAGGTGGTCGTGCTGGCCATGGTCATCGGGCTGGTGCTGTGCGGCGCCACCTCGTTCCTGACGCTCAGGCGCTACCTGCGCGTGTGATGGTCGTGGCGCTGGGCATGCCCATGACGCTTGAGGCCCGGCTAGGCTGCCGGGGGAGCTGGGGCGGCGGAATGAACCACGAGCACGGGGCGAGCAGGAAGCACGGGCGAACCGGTGGCAGCGGAACAGAGTACGAAGATCGTCGCGAGGAATCGGCGCGCCCGGTTTGACTATCACATTGACGACACCGTCGAGGCGGGCCTCGTGCTGACCGGCACCGAGGTCAAGTCGCTCCGGGCCGGCCGCGCCTCGCTGACCGACGGGTTCGCGCAGGTCACCGACGGCGAGGCCTGGCTGCACAACGTCCACATTCCCGAGTACACGCTGGGCACGTGGACCAACCATGAGCCCCGCCGGACCCGTAAGCTGCTGCTGCACCGCAAGGAGATCGAACGGCTGGACACGGCTACCCGGGAGCGGGGCTCGACGATCATCCCGCTCTCGCTGTACTTCAAGGATGGACGGGCGAAGGTCGAGATCGCGCTGGCCCGGGGCAAGCGCAGCTACGACAAGCGTCACGACCTGGCCGAGAAGGACGCGGCCAGGGAGGTGGACCGTGCCTTGCGGCGCCGGAGGTAGCGGGGGTGGCGGATGACGCCGCGCACGCGTAGCCGCGGCGCGCACGCCGCCGCGCACCGTGCCCCGCGCCCCGCGCCGATACGGCCGGGGCCGCCGTCGCGGGACAACCGGGCCAGGGGGACCGGGGACGGGAACAGGAAAACCGGGGGCAGCATGGTGGCGCGTCTGCCGCGAGCCATGATGGGCAAGATCGCCGCGGTCGTGGTGATCATCGTCGTGATCAGCTTCGGCCTGGTCCAGGGCGGCGAGGCGTCGGCTGAGCCAACCGTGCAGTCGTTCTTGCTGGCCTGGGAGAACGGGCATTACAAGGCCGCCGCGGCCATGACCACCGGTAAGCCGGCCGTGGTCACCGATGCGCTGGCCGGCGCCTACCGCCAGCTCGACGCGGCCGACCTGGTCCTGCAGATCGCCGGCATCAGCCAGCACGGCGATCACGCCACGGCCACCTTCCAGGCGTCCGTCGACCTGGGCAGCAGCGGCCTGAACTGGACCTACCGGGGCCGGTTCACGATGCGCGCGGGCAGTTCCGGCTGGCGGGTGATCTGGAGCCCGTCGGTCATCGTGCCCGGACTGCGGCCGGGCGACCGGCTGGCCGTGGTCGGCAGCTCGCCCGCCCGGGCCCAGCTCGAGGACCAGGCCGGCCGCCCGCTGGCCGTCCCCTCCGCCGTCTACGCGGTCGGCGTGCACCCCGGCGCCCTGGCCGACCCGACCGCGACCGCCGACGCCCTGGCCACCGTGGCCGGGCTCGATCCGGCCCAGGTCTACGGCCAGATCGTCGCCGCGCCGTCGAACGGCTTCCTGCCGCTGCTCCAGCTGCAGCCCTCCACCTACGCCGCCTGGCGCCGCCAGCTCCACAAGGTGCCCGGGGTCCAGATACGGCAGCACTTCGCGCGCCTGTTCGACAGCATCGCGCCCGTGGTCACCGGGTCGGTCGGCACCGAGACGGCGCAGATCCTCCGGGCCGACGGGGTGCCCTACCGGCCCGGCGACACTGTCGGCCTGTCCGGCCTCCAGGCCGCCTACCAGCGGACGCTGACCGGCTCCCCGACCACCTCGGTGGTCGTCCAGAACGCGGCGGGCCACCAGGTCAAGCTGCTGCACAGCTGGAAGGGCAACCCCGGCGTGCCCGTCCGGACCACGCTCGACAGCCACGTGCAGGTCGCGGCCGACCGTGCGGTCGCGGACCAGGCCGGCACGGCCGCCATCGTCGCCGTCCAGACCGGCACCGGGAAGATCCTGGCCGTCGCGGCCAAGCACGGTCGCGGCATGCCCCTGGTCGACCCCCTGGCGGGCCTGTACCAGCCCGGCCAGGCGTTCACCATCATCTCCACCGCCGCGCTGCTGCAAAGCGGGTTCGACGTCACCAGCCGGATCCCGTGCAAGGCGCAGAACAGCGTCGGCGGCCAGAGCTTCTCCAATCAGCCGGTCGAGGCCGACCTGGGCGCCCAGCCGCTGTTCTCCGTCGACTTCGCGCACGCCTGCGGCACGGCCTTCGCCGGCCTGTCGATGCAGCTGAGCGCCCACGACCTGGCCACCGCCGCGGCCGACTTCGGGATCGGCGCCAAGTGGCAGCTCAAGATCAACGCCAGCTCCGGCACGATCGGCAACCCGACCGGGTACGGCCAGATCGCCGCCACGTCGGTCGGCGGCGCCGGCGTCCGGGTCAGCCCGCTGGCCATGGCGCTGGCCGCCGGGCTCGTCCAGTCGGGCACCTGGACCCCGCCCACGCTGGTCTCCGGCCAGCGCACCGCGAAGCCCTCGCAGCCGTTCGACGCCCGGATCGTCGCGTCGCTGCGCAGCCTCATGCGGGCCACCGTGACCAGCGGCGCGGGACAGCCGGCCAACGTGGCCGGCCCCCCGGTCTACGGGCAGGTCGGGACCACCGGCCCCGGCTCCGTGGGCAAGGGGCTCGGCTCCTCCTGGTTCGTCGGCTACCAGGGCGGCGTCGCCTTCGCCATCCTGGAGTTCACCAGGTCGCCCGATACTTCCGCGGCCACGCTGGCCGGGAGTTTCCTGACCAACCTGCAGGGCTGAACCCCCGCGACGGGCCTGTCCCCGGGACGTGGCAGGTCATGACCCGGTTATTACCTCCTTTTTGACAACTGTGAGCAACCTTCCGGTCGTTGCCTGACGTCTTCATAGATGACTGGGGTGCCGCTTGGGGGGTTGCGGCCCAGTCGTGGTGAGAGCCGGGCCTCATCTCGGGGGAGGCCCGGACCAATGGGACCGGCCCCGACCCTGCCGGTCGACCCCCGCGGGCGCATTCTTCGGCCACCGCCAGCGCCCGCGGGGGCCTCATCACCCCTGATGGATGCCCGGTGGGATCCGCGCTCTGCGGACAGCCCATCGGGCGTTCTGCGCTCGCGGCGGCGTTATGCGCCGCTTGCCCCGGATGCGGGCCGACCGGTCCGGGGCATACCCGGAGCCCGGTTCTCGTTGGACCATACGGAGCGCGTCAGGTAGCGTGCTCTGTACAACTCAACAGGGGGTGACAGGCTTCGACTTCGGTGGTTGATCCAGGGGAAGCGGGCCGAGGGTTGCGGTGCCTACCTCGTAAATCCAGATACCGCAAACATATAACTGCCAATTCAAAGAGCAGTCGCACCGCCTACGCTCTCGCGGCCTAATAACCGCGAGTAGGTAGGTGCTGTCAGCCCGGGAGTTCCTCCGGCCCGGTGTCTGGCATCAGCTAGGGGGATCCACTGCCCGGCCCGGTCGCGGGGCTAGGCGGGACATCAAACAGCGACTGAGCCCGTCGGCAGCTTGCCTGCGTGACTGCCGGGGCTGAGAAAAACACAGCAGGCTGCGCCCGGAGAAGCCCTGGTGATGTACTGAAGGACGCGGGTTCGATTCCCGCCACCTCCACGAGCCGGCCCATGCTGCTTGCTCGCCGCTGGCGAGCTGCAGCGTGGGCCGTCATTTTGCCCGGGGGGACGACCCCCCGGAACCCCCGGCGAACGCGGCTGCGCCGGGCCTGGCTGGACGGCATGGCTGTCTCCGCGGCCGCGCCCGGGTGGGGCGACCTCGCCTGGGTCGGCCGTTGAGGGATCCGGGGGTTACTGGTCCGGATCGCACCGCGGAAACGACGCACGATGCGAACCACTAAGAGCGTCGTCTCTGCCCTCGGCGGAGACCCCGTCCGGGTTGGTCCGGCGCCGGAGCGGCCTTGCTGGATGCGTGCTACCGGAGGTCTTGCTCGGAGTTGGGTGCGGGATTGTGGCGGCTCGGGGTGGCTTGGTCCGCCAGACTGGGGAGATGATGAACGGTTCGTGTCCTTGTGGTGCCGGCGGGACGTACGACGACTGCTGCGGCCGGTTTCACCGCGGCGAGGCCAGCGCCCCGACGGCTGATGCGCTGATGCGTGCCCGGTATGCCGCGTTCGCCGTCCGCGACGCCGATTACCTACGGGAAACCTGGCATCCGCGGACGCGGCCGGCCCAGGTGACCTTGCCCGACGCCGGGCGCTGGACCCGGCTCGACGTGCTGGCCAGGTCGGGCGGCGGGGTGTTCGACAGCGACGGGACGGTCGAGTTCGAGGCCCACTTCGAGCTGGACGGGCAGCGCGGCATCGAGCATCAGAACAGCAGGTTCGCCCGGGAGGGCCGGCGCTGGTTCTACGTGAGTGACGTGCCGACCCTCACGGAGTCCGCTAACGGGTAGCTGAGTTGCCGCCGTTCGGGCTGGCGGCGAGAACGCGCCGGGCGGCAGCTTCGGCGGTCGGGGCGGTAACGGCGCAGTACTGCCGCCAGTCCGGCCAGCCGCGGCGGCCGTAGCTGCGTTCCAGCATGGCGGCGAACTTCTCGTCGGCCGTGGAGGTGCGAACCAGGACTCCGGGGATGCCAGCCCGGGCGGCGCCGGCGATGTCGGCGATCGGGTTGTCGCCCACCATCCACACCGTGTCCGGGTGGCCCGCCGCCTGCCGGGCGAGGTCGAAGATGGCCGGATGCGGCTTCTCGTAACCGCAGCGGGCTGAGGTGATGACCTCGTCGACGTGCGCGCCGAGATCGAGGCCGCTGACCAGGTCGGCCAGCTCGGGAGCGTGGTTGCTGACGATCACGTTGCGCCACCCGGCCGCCGCGACCAGGGCCAGGGCCGCGGCCGAGTCCGGGTAGACCGACCAGCGGGCCGTGTCGAGGTAGGTACCGCGGAAGTGCCGCAAGTGGTCAGCGGCGCGCACGGCCGGAACCTTCGCGCTGGTCAGGACGCCGAGCAGGGTGTGCCCGATGTGCTGCCACCACGCGTCAGGATCGCTCAGGTGCGGATGCGGCTGGTCGTGGTCGTGCCAGGGAAACCCGGTGTGCAGGAACGGGGCCAGGTCGCCGCGAGTCAGGCCGTGCCCCGGCTCGCGCGCATCCAGCACCTCGACCAGGCACGCCCCCCAGTGGCCCGGGCGGGTGGCCAGCGTCCCGTCAAAGTCCCACAGGACGGCCCGCCCGCTCACATCCGCAGACTACGCCCCGCCCCGCTCGGCCGGCCTGCCCGCGACTGCTTCTGCTCCGGGCCGGTCGTTCCTGACCAGATAGAATCCGGTCTCATGGCGCGGCGGGTGGCGAAGAACCGACAAGAGGAACTCGCGGCCGCGTTTACGGACCTGGGACCCGCGTGGGGCCGCTGGGTTACGGTCTGTACTCCGGCCGCCTCGGTCAGCTACATCCGGTTGCGCCTGCTTCGCGGGCTCGGGCAGCACGGCGACCAGACGATGACGGCGCTGGCCTTGTCGCTGAACATCACCCAGCGCCGGGTCACCGCGCTGGTCGCGGCACTGGTCTCGGAGGGCCTGGTCTCGCGTGCGCCGAATCCCGCCGACGGCCGCAGCACGGTCATCAGCATGACCGAACTGGGCGGCAAGCACCTTGCGACCTACTGGCCGCAATTCCAGGCGGCGGTCAGCGCCGCTTTCGGGGACCTCCCGGTCGAGCAGCAGGATCAGCTGCTGGCCATCACGCCGCTGCTGACGCAGGCGATGCGGAATCGAACGCGCCTCGTGGCCGGCGACTGAGGCTCGTCGCCCCTCCGGCGGCCGGGGCCGTGCGCAGGTTCACGCCCCGACGGTCGGCGCAGCACCTCTCATGCGGCTCAGATCGCACAAAACTACTAGCTGGATACAGCATGTGCCACCTCGACGCTGGCTCCGGCCAGTTCGGATTCGACCTGTTCGCACGTCAGCCACTTCGTGCCAGCCGTGGGGAATTACTGAGTACCGCTAGTAGTTTTACTGTACACAGCTAGTACCTCGTGAGTGTGTCAACGGACACATCGCCAGCACTGAGAGGAATCAGCATGTACGTTCCCACCGACGCACTGCCGGACGAGTTCCAGGGACGCCGGGCGCTCGTCACCGGCGGGTCCCGCGGCATCGGGGCAGCGGTCGTGCGGCGGCTGCTCGACGGCAGTGCCAGCGTCGTGACCAGCGCCCGCTCCGCCGCCGCCGACACGCCGAAGGGCGCGACCTTCATCGCCGCCGACCTCCGCTCAGCCTCCGGGGCGGAGCAGCTGGCCAGGCAGGCCGCGGAGGAACTCGGCGGCCTCGACATCGTGGTCAACGCGGCCGGAGCGGCCAGGGCCTACCCGGGCGGCCCGGCCGCGATCCCGGACCACGAGTGGCAGGACTCCATCGACGTCAACTTCCTGTCCGCCGTCCGGGTGATCAACGCATCGCTGCCGGCCCTCCAGGAGTCCGGGGCCGGGGCGGCGATCATCAACATCAGCACCGGCGCGGCCAAAAACCCGCAGCCTCCGGTGCTGCACTACGCCGCGGCCAAGGCCGCGCTCGCCACTTACAGCAAGGGCCTGGCCAAGGCGCTTGCCCCTGCCGGGATCCGCGTCAACGTGGTCACCCCCGGGCCGGTGGAGACGCCGGGCGGAACCGCGATCCTGCAGACCATCGCCGACGCCATCGGGGCGCCCCTGGCGGCGCTGGCGAAGAACGTACCGCTCGGACGTTTCGGTGACGCCCGTGACATCGCCGAGGCAGTGGCCTTCCTCGTGTCCAGCCGCGGCCAGTGGATCACTGGCGCCGAACTCGACGTCAACGGCGGCCAGTAGCGGCCGCTATGCGGGCGGCAGCCTAAGACGACGGGCGCCGGGCGCTGCGGATGGCCCGCCGTGCCCCGGCGGCCAGCCGTCGCCCGGACGGCCGGATCGCGATCAGCGTGGCCAGGCAGATGGCGGCGAGCAGCAGGTAGGGAACCAGGTCCGAGGTGGCCTCGGCGATAGCGCCGCTGGCCGCGGCCGCCACCGCCTGCCCGCTGGCCCAGGCCAGGTTGCCCAGCCCGAACGCCAGCCCCTGGCTCAGCCCCAGCCGGTGCGCGCCGCCGCTGAGCAGCGCGGTGGCCGGCGCGAACATGGTGCCGAAGCCGGGCATGCCGATGACGAGCACCACGATGAGCACGACGCCCGGCCGGGCGGTCGGCGCCAGCAGGCTGACCAGCACCGCGGCGATCAGGGACAGCTGGATGGGCATCAGCGCGCCGTGCCGGTCCGACAGCCGCCCGGCCAGGGGCGACAGGCCGGTCTCGAGCGCGGCCTCGAGCAGGAAGGTGCCGCCGATCAGCGTGGCCGTGAGGCCCAGCGCGCTCATCCGCAGCGGCGCGAGCGTGTCGATCACGCCGAAGGCCAGCCCGGGCACCGTCGTGAGCCACATCCCGGCGGCGACCTGGCGGTCGCGGAGCGCGGGCAGCGCGGCCCGCAGTCCCTGCATGTTTCTGCCATGCGGCCGCGGCACCAGGAAGGCCGCGACGATCAGCGCTGCGCCGGCCACGGCGGCCGCCGAGAACGCCGGCCCGGTCCCGGTGCGGCTGCCGATGGCCCCGATCGCCGGGCCGAGCAGGGCTCCGCCGACGGCGGCACCCATGGCCGTGCCGAGCAGCTCGCCGCGCCGCTCCGGCGGGCCGACAGTCGTGAGCCAGGCGAGCCCGGCCGCCCAGGTGCAGGCGCCGCCCAGGCCTTGCACGAACCGGGCGATGTCCAGCACGGCGGGCGCGGACGCCCAGCCGAAGACGAGCGTCGACACGCTCATCAGCGCCAGGCCCATGACCACGGTGACGCGGCAGCCCAGCCGCGAGGCCAGCAGCCCGCCGGGCAGCGCGCCGACCAGGGTGCCCAGCGGGTAGGCGGCCACCAGCAGCCCGGCCCCGGACTTGGTCAGCCCGGCGGTGCGGACGTAAAACGGCAGCAGGGGGGTGAGCGCCGTGAAGAACACGGTGTCGACCAGGACCAGAACGCACACGAAGATGAGCAGCGCGCGGACCTTGGGAGTCAGGGGCACCTTGCCGGGCTGTGCTTCCGCGGGGACCGAGGTCAGCTCGCGCCGCGCCACGCCCGTCCCATCCCGGAGACCTCCCGCTCAGCGAGCGCGGGTCCGTTGCCGATTCTGATGCTGATGCCGAGGTCAGCGCAGCAGGTTCCGCCGTCCGCCGACCGCCGTGGGGCATCCGGCCGCGACGTCCCGTGCCCGGCCTTCCTGCGCTCCCTGGCCATGATCACGCCCAGCCGCAGGTTACGGCAAGTTCTTAGTCGCCGGCCCCGCCAGTCCGCCAGCCGCCCCCGGCCGCCCGCGATCGGTCCCGGCCAGCCCGCCCGGCGCGGCCAGCCCGCCCGGCCCGGCCAGACCGCCGGCTTCCGCCAGGCCGCCCGCCCCGGCCAGCCCGCCGCCCCCCGCCCGCCCGCCAGCCCCGGCGAGCCCGCCGTCCAGCCCGGCCGCCAAGGCCGGCCGGCGCACGCCTATCCCGTGGCTGAAGACCAGCTTCCCGCCCAGGAACCCGCCCGTGCCCGCCGCGACCGCCGCCGCCAGCGACAAGGCCGCGGCCCCGACCGGCGCCGCAGCCCGGCTGCCCTGATCGGTGAGCCGCCACGCCAGGTCGCCCGATCCGATCATGAACGTGCCCGCGACGACGGCGACATGGGCGGCCACCGTCGTGGTCCCGTCGGCCAGGCCCGAGCTGTTACTGGGCCGGCCATCGCCCGCCCAGCGCGCCGCGAACCGGACCAGGTCGCGGAATCCGCTGCCCATGGCCATCAGGCACGTCACCAGCCCTGCGATGAGGACGAACGTGCCCGCGTGCCATAACTGCACGGCCCAGGAATGGCGCGGCCCGCCGATCAGGGACGCCGTGTCGAACGCCGCCGCGAACACGTAGGCCGCGATGGGGAAGGCGGTGAAGGGGGGATGCGCCGGACGGTAGGCCCGGCGCGCGTGGTGGGAGCTGCCGCTCATGTCGCACTTCCTCGTCAGCGCCGGACCCACGTAACGCCCGGTGATAGGCAAGTGCCGCTAAGGTACCGCGAACCCCCCGTCATCGGGTGCGGTTTGGCCAGGGGCCCATCCGGGCGGAGGCGCCGCTGGACAGCGTCAGGCCGTCCACTTACTCTTGACTGTATGGTCAGTCAAATAGGAAGCCCGGCCGGAGCCCCGGCCGGGAGCCCGGCCGCGCGGTACCCCGCCGCGCCGGTGGACCCGGCCGGGCTCGCGGCTGCGCTGCGCCCGTTCGGCACGAGCACCATGCTGCCCAGGGCCGCCTACGTCGACAGTGCCGTGTTCGCCTGGGAACAGCAGAACTTCTTCGGCGGCGGCTGGACTTGCGTGGGCTTCTCCAGCCTGGTAGCCCAGCCCGGTGATCAGCGGGCCGAGCCGGCCGGAGCGGGCAGCGTGCTGCTGGTCCGCGGCGATGACGGGACCCTGCGCGCCTTCGCCAACACCTGCCGCCATCGCGGTCACGAGCTGCTGGCCGCGGGCGAGTCGGCCCAGCACAACGCCATCATCTGCCCGTATCACTCCTGGACCTACGCGCTGGACGGCGGCCTGCGCTTCGCGTCGGGGTTCCAGCGCAGCGAGGGCTTCGAGCGCGAGGCCTGGGGCCTGGCCGAGCTCCCGGTGGCCGAGTGGCACGGCCTGATCTTCGTCGACGGCTCGCGCGGCGCGGCCGGGCCGCTGGCCGCCGCCCTGAGCGAGCTCGAGCCGGTGATCGCGCCCTACGAGCCCGAGCGCCTGGTCATCGCCGGACGGCATCGCTACGACGCCACGGCCAACTGGAAGATCCTGTCCGAGAACTACCACGAGTGCTATCACTGCCCGGCCATCCATCCGGAGCTGTGCCGGGTCAGCCCGCCCAAGAGCGGCGAGAACTACTCAGCGCGCGGCACCTGGGTCGGCGGCTGGATGGACCTGCGCGACGGCATGGCCACGATGTCGCTGGACGGGGCCAGCCACGCGCCCGCGCTGCGGGGCCTGGACGCCGAGGGCCTGCGGACGGTGATCTACGTCAACGTCTTCCCGAACGTGCTGCTGAGCCTGCATCCGGACTATGTCATGACGCACCGGCTGGTGCCCCTGGCCGCGGACCGGACGATGATCGAGTGCGTCTGGTCGTTCGCACCCGAGGCGGTGGCGGCCCCGGGTTTCGACCCCGCCTACGCCGTCGACTTCTGGGACATCACCAACCGCCAGGACTGGGAGGCGTGCCAGTCGGTGCAGCGCGGCCTGTCCAGCGAGCACGCGCAGCCCGGCCCGCTGGCCCCCGACGAGGACGCGGTATATCAGTTCGTCACCATGATCGGCCGCGGCTACCGCGGCGAGCCGGTCTGGAATCAGGGCGCGGCCGCCGCGGTCGCGAGCTAAGCGGGCAATGGACTAAGCGGGCATGGACCAGGCCCCCGGCGCGTTGTCCTGAGGGTTGGGCCGCAACCTCACCCCCGAGGCCACCGAAGGAGCACCAGCCTTGTCTCTGTATGACATTCCCCTCACGACCCTCGACGGCCAGCCCGGCTCGCTGGGCGACCTGTCCGGCAAGACGCTGCTCGTTGTCAACGTCGCCTCCAAGTGCGGCCTGACACCCCAGTACAACGGCCTGGAGCGGCTGCACGAGCGGTTCGCCGACCGCGGCTTCGCCGTCGTCGGGTTCCCGTGCAACCAGTTCGGCGGCCAGGAGCCCGGCAGCGCCGAGGAGATCGCCGAGTTCTGCTCCGCCACCTACGGGGTCACCTTCCCGATGTTCGAGAAGGTCGACGTCAACGGCGCCTCCCGGCACCCGGTCTACACCGAGCTCACCGAGCTGGCCGATGCCGGCGGCGAGGCCGGCGACATTCAGTGGAACTTCGAGAAGTTCCTGATCGGCCCGGACGGCAAGGCCATCGCCCGGTTCCGCCCGCGCACCGAGCCCGAGTCCGACGAGGTCGTCTCCGCCATCGAGGCCGTCCTCCCCGCCTGAGCCCGCGCACCCGGCCCGGCCGGCCGCCCCCCGGGGCGCCGGCCGGGCCGCCGCCGTCAGGCCAGCGCGCCCGGCCCGCGGCGCACCATCTGGTCGGCGATGATGGCCCGCTGCACCTCGCTGGTGCCCTCCCAGATGCGCTCGACCCGCAGCTCGCGGAAGAACCGCTCGGCCACGTTCTCGCGCATGTAGCCGCGGCCCCCGAACACCTGCACGGCCCGGTCGGCCACCCGGCCCGCCATCTCCGAGGCGTACAGCTTGGCCATGGAGCACTGCGCGTGCTGGATCTTGACGTCGGTGCCGGCGTCGATGGCGCGGGCCGTCTCGTAGGTAAGCGAGCGCGCGGCGAACAGCTCGGTCAGGCTGTCGGCCAGCATCGCCTGGATTGCCCCCAGCGTCGCGATCGGCGCGCCCCGGACCCGCCGCCCGGCCGCGAACTGCGTCATCTCCTGCACCAGCCGCCCCGCCGCGCCCAGGCACCGCGCCGCCACCATCAACCGCTCGAACCGGAACCACTCGTACGCGAAGCTCATCCCGTCGCCCTCGGCGCCGACCAGGTGCGCCGCCGGCACCCGCACGTCCTCGAACGCCACGATCGGGTGGTGGTGGCTGAACGCGTGAGAGTACGCCGGAGTGCGGACGACCCGGACGCCGGGGCTGGGCAGGTCGACCAGGAACATGGCGTGCTCCCCGGCGTGCTCCCCGCCCGTCAGCTTGCCCTGGAAGAAGGCGTAGTCAGCGCTGTTGTACGAGGTCACGTGCCACTTCTCGCCGTTGAGCACGTACTCGTCGCCGTCCCGCCGCGCGGTCGCCTCGATCGCGTCGACGTCCGACCCGGCGCCCTCCTCGGTGATCGCGTAGCACTCCTCCCGATCGCCGAGGATGCTCGGCCGGACGAACTTTTCCAGCTGGAACGGGGTCGCAACGCGGGGCAGCCACGACGGCGGCGTGGTCGCCACCCAGGCCAGGGCATTGGTCACCCGGCCGACCTGCTCTTGCACCAGGACCTGCTGCAGCGCGGTGTACCCGAGACCGCCCAGCTCGCGGGGCATGTTCGTCGCGCACAGGCCCAGCTCCCGGGCGCGGGCGGCGTGTCCGGCGGTGACCTCCTTGGGCAGGTCGCCGCCGCTCAGCTCGGCCTCGGTCTCCAGCGGGATGAGCTCATCCGCGAAGGCGGCGGCCCGGGCCTGAATCCGTAGGTCCTCATCCGACAAGCCGTACACGTCACGTCCTCCGGGGCATCTTGACTGAACGTTCAGTCTAGGTCAGACTCGGCCTTGTGCCAATGCCTGAAAATGGCGCGGCGACCGCCGCCGACGTCGCCGACGCTGTCGTCGTCGGCGGCGGGACAGTCGGCGCCTGGTGTGCCTACTTCCTGCGCAACGCCGGCCTGGACCGGGTCATCCTGGTGGAGAAGCGGACCCTCGGGCAGGGCGCGAGCAGCCGGGCGGCCGGCGTCGTCCGGACCCAGGGCGGCACCCCGTGGGCCGTCCAGCTCGGCGAGTGGTCCCGGCGGTTCTACCTGCGCCAGGCCGGCGAGCTCGGAATCGACTCGGGCTTCACCCCGCAGGGCTACGTGCTGCCCTGCTTCACGCCGGCTGACGTTACCGCGGCCCGCGAGCGCCTGGCCATGCAGGTCGAGCAGGGCCTGGCCGTCCGGTGGCTGGAGCCGGCCGAGCTTGACGCGCTCAACCCGACCCTGGCGCCGGGCGCGACCCTCGGCGGGACCTACTGCGCGCAGGACGGGTACCTGACCCCGCCGCGGAACGTGACCGCCTATGCCGTGGCCCTGGCCGTCAGCGGCGTGGAGGTCCGGGAGCGGGTCCGCTTCACCGGCGTGCTCACCGCCGGCGGTCGGGTCACCGGCGTGAGCACGGACGCCGGGCCGGTCCGCGCGCCGCTGGTCGTGCTCACCGGCGGCCCGGAGCTGGCGCAGGTGGCCGGCCTGGCCGGCGTGATCGTCCCCGCGGGCGGCGTGCGGCACCAGGTGGCGGTCACCGAGCCGCACCCCGACCTGGCCCCCGGCCGGGTGCCGATGGTGTTCGACCTGTCCGCCGGGCTGTACTGGCGCCCCGAGGAGGGCGGCCTGCTGTTCGGGATGAGCAACCCCGACGAGCCGCCCGGCCCGGCCGCCGCCATCGACGAGACGTACCTGGCCCGGATGCGCGCGCGCCTGGCCGAGCTCGTGCCCGTCACGGCGGGCCTGGGGCTGCGCCGGATCTGGGCCGCGACCATTGACTACACGCCCGATCACCTGCCGATCATCGGCCCCGCCCTGGCCGGCGGCGCGCCGATCGGCGGCGTCACCGTGGCCAGCGCGGGCGGCGCCGGGATGATGTGGGGTCCGGCCGTGGCCCGGGCCGCCGCGGACGTCGCCCTGACCGGCCGCTCGGACGTCGTCGACGTCGCCGACCTGGGCCTGGACCGCTTCGACGCGGCCGGCCACAGCCGGCTCGCCACCGACCCGATCGCCCTGCCCTTCCCCACCGCCGCCCCGACCCGCTGACCCCGAGAGGACTCGTGAGCATGACTGACATCACGACGCCGTACCTGGCTGCCGCCGTCACCGCCGAGCTGGAGGACTGGGGGCCGCTGGACGAGGCGACCGGCGAGCCCATGCAGACCGCCGGGCTCACCCTGTGGCAGGACGGCGACCAGGAGGCCGGCGTCTGGGAGTGCACGCCCGGCCCGTCCTACTGGAAGCTGGAGACCCACGAGGTCGTGCACATCGTGGCCGGGCGGATGACCGTCACCCCGGACGGCGGCGAGGCCCGCGAGATCGGCCCCGGCGATATGGCCGTGTTCCCGCGCGGCTGGGCCGGCTCCTGGCAGATCCACGAGAAGATCCGCAAGGTCTACGTCATCTTCTAGGCACTCGGCGCCGCGCCGCCCATTACCTTCTTTGCCAGAGAATCGGCAAACTATTAACTGCTCGCGCGCCCATTCCGGAGTCTTTATCTACAGGGCCGGGTAATGCTGCGGGTATCTGCAGATGCCCGGGCCGGACGTCCGTTCCGCACAGTGGGCGGAAAGCCTGCGCACATGGGTAACACGGGGAGGAAATCAGGATGTCTTCAATGAAGATGGGCATGGCCGCCGCGGCAGCGTGCGTGGCCATGCTGTCGATGACCGTGATCATGCAGCGGAAGCGCAGCACCCGCAAGGGCCGCAAGCGCTAACCCGCCCGGCGCGCAAGTAACGCAAGTAACGCAGAGCCCGGCGCCGCCCACCGGCCGCGCCGGGCTCGCCGCTTCCCCGCCCCGCCCCGCATCCGCATCCGCGTCCGCATCCATGATCGTGTGGTCTTTTCCGGTCTATCTGCGGAATAGTCCACACGATCATGTAAGTGGCCGACTCGGCGCGGGGATGGCGAGGGCGTCGACGGCCAGGGCACCGGCCGGGCCGCAGATGAGCGGGTTGATGTCCAGGGCGGCCAGGTCGTCGCCGAGCTCGACGGCGAGCTGAGACAGGCCGGCGATGGCGCGGGCGATGGCGCCGAGGTCGGCCGCCGGGGCGCCGCGGACGCCGGCCAGCAGCGTGCTCACCCGCAGGCCGGCCAGCAGCTCCGCGGCGAGGTGCTCGTCCACGGGCGGCAGCGCGACGACGCGGTCGGCCAGCAGCTCGACCAGCACGCCGCCGGCCCCGACCACGATGAGCGGCCCCAGGCCGGCGTCGGCGACAAGGCCCAGCGCCAGCTCGGTGCCGGGTGCCGCCGTCTGGCTGACCAGGACGCGCGGGCCGAGGCGGGCGGCCAGGTCGGCGTAGCCCGCGGCGAGCGCGGCCGGGTCGCCGATGCCCAGCAGCACGCCGCCCACGTCCGACTTGTGGGTGATCGCCGGCTCGTCGGTCTTCAGCACCACCGGGTAGCCGATCGCCGACGCCGCCGCGAGCGCCGCCCCGGCGTCGCTGGCCGCCTCGGCCCGGACGCCGTCGATGCCGTACTCGCGCAGCAGTCCCAGCAGCGCCGCGCCGCTGGCCCCGCTGCTCGCCAGCAGGTCCCGCCCGCGCCGCTGCCGCTCCCGGTCCATCGCGGGCCGGCCTGGCCGGGGGGCGCCCGCGCCGGACAGGCCGCGCTGGCCGGCGGGGTCGCCGGGGGATGAGCCGCGGCCGCCGACGGCGGCGCCGGCATCCGCGCCGGGCCCGCGCTGGGCCGCGTGGTCGAGGAGGTGGCGGAGGGCGAGCAGGCCGGTGCGGGTGCCCTCCAGGACCGGGATGCCGGCCGCGCGGAGCTCCGCGGCCAGGTCGGGGTCGATCGCGCTGGGCAGGTTGCTGAGCACGGCCAGCGGCTTGTCCGTCCGGGCGGCCGCGTCGCGCAGGGCCAGCGGGTAGGAGCGGTCCCCGTCGAGCTCGTGGACCAGGTCGACGGCCAGCGCCACCGCCGCGACGGCCGGCTCGCTGGCCAGGGCGGTCAGCGCCCCGGCGAACAGCTCCTGCGGGTCGGCCCCGGTGCCCCACACGTCGAGCGGGTTGCCCGGCAGCAGGCCCGGGTCGAGCAGGCCGGCCAGGCGGTCCGTCGTGGCCGCGCTGAGCGGCGCGAACGGGACGCCCAGCGTGTCGGCCAGGTCGACGATGTGCGCCCGTTCCAGGCCCGAGTCGTGCACCGTCGCGATGCCGGCCGCCCGATCGTCGGCGATGCCCGCCGTCCGATCGTCCGCGATGCCGGCCGTCCGATCGTGCCCGCCGGCCGCCCGGGTCCCCGCCCCGCCCGCCACGCGGCTGCCGCGAGCCGGCGCGCGGCGGCCGATGGCGAACAGCTCCAGCGTGTCGGCCAGCTCGGCCAGGTCGCCGACGCGGTGCACGCCGTGCGCCCGGCTGAGCGCCTCCCAGCCGCCGTCGGCGGCGGCCAGCGCGCCGGAGTGTGCGGCTACCATGGCCCGGCCCGCGGCCGAGCCGCCGACGGTCAGCAGCACGACCGGGACGTCCCGGTCCGCCGCCCGGGCCAGGACCGCCCGCAGGCGGCCGGCCTCGCGCATGGCCTCCAGGACGAGGGCGACCACCCGGGTCTCCGGCCGGTCCAGCGCATACTCCAGGTAGGCCGGCGCGGTGGTGACGAGTTCCTGGCCGGAGGACACGGCCAGGGAGAAGCCCAGTCCGCGGCGCGCCCGCAGCAGGGCGGAGAACACCGACCCGGAGTGCGTGACCAGGGCCACCGGGCCGGCCGGGAGCGGGCTGGGCTCGGTGTAGCCGATCGCGCGCAGGCCCTGGCTGGCATTGATGAAGCCCATGCAGCCCGCGCCGCACAGCTCCATCCCGGCCGACCGCGCGATCCCCGCCAGCCGCTCCCGCAGCAGCGGGACAGCCGGGCCAGCCGGGTCCGCGCCGCCCGGGCCGGGCGGCGCCGCCCGGCGCGGCCGATCGGCCTGCGGCCCCGCGCGGCCGGCCGGCTCCTCGTGGGCGTTGCCGAAGATCACCGCGGCCCGGTCGCCGCGGGCGGCGGCCAGGGCGAGCTGCTCCTCCAGGGCGGCGTCGGGCACGGCCAGCATTACCAGGTCGACCGGGGCGGGCAGGTCGGCCAGCGACGGGACGCAGGCCCGGCCGTCGATCCGGGCGTACCGGGGGTTGACCAGGTGCACTCGGGGGCGGGACGGGCTCCGGGTGACCTCCTCGACCATCCGGGCGCCGAACGTCCCCGGCCGGGGCGACGCCCCGACCAGGGCCACGCTCCGGGCCGCCAGCATCGGCTCCAGCCCCGGCCGGGCCGGCCCGGGCGCAGCCGCCTGCGCCGAGTCGCGCGGGCCGCTGCCGGGCCGGACCGGCGCCGGGCGGCTATCCCCGCCGCCCGGGGCCGCACCGGCCCCAAGACGGGGAGTGGACGGTGCCATTCGTTTGGGCTGGATGGGGCCCGTCATCCGCGCCGGGTCACCCGGCGCAGCGGGCCGGCGCGGCGGCTGGCCTTGCGGTCGGCGATGGCGGCCCGGGCCGCCTGCCAGCCGGGGATGCCGCACACGCCGCCGCCCGCGTGGGTCGCGGAGCTGCCGTAGTACAGGCCCGGCAGCGGCGTGCGGTAGTCCGCGTAGCCGGGGGCCGGCCGCATGTGGAACAGCTGCTCCAGCGACAGCTCGCCGTGGAAGATGTTGCCGCCGACCAGGCCGTACTCCTGCTCCATCTCGTGCGGGCCGACGATGTCGCGGTGCAGGATCGAGCCCTTGAAGTTGGGTGCCAGCTCGGTGTAGCAGTCGATCATGCGGTCGGCGTAGGCCTCCAGCTCCGCGGTGTGCGGCTCCTCGCTCCAGTCCGACGGCACCCACTGGGTGAACAGCGACATGATGTGCGTGCCCTCCGGGCACAGGGTCTTGTCGAACGCGGTCGGGATGACGCCGTCGCTGAACGGCCGCACCGCCGGCCGGCCCTCGCGGGCGTCCTGGAACGCCCGCTCGATGTAGTCCATGGTCGGCGCCATCTCCACCGAGCCGGTGTGGTGCTCCTGCAGTTGCGAGCCGGGATCGGCGGTGAAGTCGGGCAGCTCGGACAGGGCCAGGTTGATCTTCACGACGCCGCTGCGGGTCTTCCAGTGGTCGATGTCGGCGGCGAAGTCGTCGGGCAGGTGCTCGCGGCCGACCTGGTCCAGGAACGCGGTCTTGGGGTGCAGCGTCGTGACCACGACCTTGGCGTGCAGTTCCTCGCCGTTCTCGAGCACCACGCCGGTCGCCCGGCCCCCGCTGACCAGGATCTTGGCCACCCGGGCCTGGGTCCGGACCTGCGCCCCGAAGCTGCGGGCGGCGGCCTCGATGGCGCTGGACACGCCGCCCATGCCGCCCTCCTGGAAGCCCCAGTTGCCGAGGTGGCCGTCGCCGACGTCGCCGATGGAGTGGTGGGCCATCACGTAGGCCGTGCCCGGCTCGTAGGGGCCAGCCCAGGTGCCGATCACGCCGTTAACCGCCAGCGCCCCCTTGACCTGGTCCGACTCGAACCAGTCGTCGAGCAGGTCGGCGATGCTCATGGTCATCAGCCGCGTCACGTCGCCGATGGTGCGCACGTCGAGGCCGCGGTTGCGCCAGGCCAGGCGGAGCGTCCCGGCCAGGTCACGGGCCTGGTGCGAGCCCAGGTTGGGCGGCACGGTGAGCAGCAGCGGGCCGAGGACGTCGGCCAGCCCGGCCAGCCACGCGTCCCACCGGGGCATGGCGTCGGCGTCCTTCTTGGACCACTTCGACACCTCGTCGTGGTTGCGCTGGGCGTCGTCGGCGTACAGCTTGATGGAGCCGCCCTCGGGAAACGCCTGGTAGTACGGGCCCATCGGGAAGATCTTGTAGCCGTGGCGGTCCAGGTCCAGGTCGCGGATGATGGTGGGCGGCAGCAGGCTCATCACGTAGGACAGCCGGGTGACCCGGAACTCGGGCGCGTCCGGCCACGGCGCCTCGGTCGTCGCCGCGCCGCCGGTCTTGGCGCGGCCCTCCAGCACGATGGTGCGGGCGCCCGACCGGGCCAGGTAGGCAGCGGCGACGAGGCCGTTGTGCCCGCCGCCCACCACGATCGCGTCGTACGTTGCGGCCATGAAAACGCCTCACTGTGTGGGTGAAACCAGTATTGACTGAATGTTCAGTCTAGAAACCTGATACCGTCATCGACAAGAGGCGCAGCGCCTCAAGAGCGGACATCGCGACACAATGAGTGCCGATACGGCATCCTGGCCGTGATGAGAGGAACAGCCGCGATGACAGACCGGTCCGGCGACGACGCCGGCGCGACGGGCACCGCCGAGCAGCGGCGTGCCCAGATGCTGGCCGCTGCGCTCGAGGTCATCTCCGAGCGCGGTTACGCCGACACGCGGATCGCCGACGTCGCGGAGCGGGCGGGCGTCAGCCCGGCCCTGGTCATCTACTACTTCAAGACCAAGGACCAGCTGCTCACCGAGGCCATCCGGCGGTACGAGGACGCCTGGTACGCGGTCGGCCAGCGGCGCATGGCCGAGCTGCCGACGGCCGCTTCGCGGATCGAGGAGATCGTCGCGATGAGCTGCCTGCCCGAGGCCGACCCGGAGCCCGGCAGCAGCTGGGCGCTGTGGCTGGACTTCTGGTCCCAGGCGGCCCGCAACGAGGCGGTGGCCACCGTCCGGCGCAAGTCCGACGAGCGCTGGCGGGACGAGATCGCCGGCCTGGTCCTGACCGGGCAGGCCGCGGGCGAGTTCAGCCCGGTCGACGCCCGCGGCTTCGCCGTCACCCTGACCGGCCTGCTGGACGGCCTGACGGTGCAGATCGCCCTGGAGGACCCCGTGGTGGATCCCGTGGGCGCGTTCGAGCTCAGCATGCAGTTCGTCGCCGACCGGCTCGGGTTCGCCTGGACCCCCGGGCGCGGCCGGCCGGCCCCGGGAGATCACGCGGAAGGGTAGGGACCCGCCATGGCTGGTGGTCGCATTGAGCTGGTCGGGCTGACCAAGCGCTTCGCCGAGACGGCCGTCGACGATATCCACCTGCAGATCGCCAGCGGCGAGTTCTTCTCCCTGCTCGGTCCGTCGGGGTGCGGCAAGACCACCACGCTGCGGCTGATCGCCGGCTTCGAGCAGCCGACGGCGGGCCAGATCCTGCTCGACGGGGTCGATGTCTCGGGCGTCCCGCCGCACAAGCGCAACGTCAACACCGTCTTCCAGAGCTACGCGCTGTTCCCGTTCCTGACCGTGTTCGACAACGTGGCCTTCGGCCTGCGCAACCGCAAGCTGCCCGCCGCCGAGCTGGCCAGCCGGGTCGGCGCGGCCCTGGAGCTGGTCAAGCTGGAGTCGCTGCGGAAGCGGCGGCCGGCCCAGCTGTCGGGCGGCCAGCAGCAGCGGGTCGCGCTGGCCCGCGCCCTGGTCCTGCAGCCGTCGGTGCTGCTGCTGGACGAGCCGCTGGGCGCGCTGGACGCCAAGCTGCGGCGCTCGCTCAAGGTCGAGCTCAAGGCGCTCCAGGAGCAGGTCGGCATCACCTTCCTGTACGTCACGCACGACCAGGAGGAAGCGCTCACCATGTCCGACCGGCTGGCCGTCATGCGCGACGGCCAGATCGTCCAGATCGGCACGCCGAGCGCGGTCTACGAGGGGCCGGCCGACACCTACGTGGCCGACTTCCTCGGCGTGTCCAACCTGATGGCGGTGGACATCGTCGAGCGCGGCCCCGGCTCGCGGTGCCAGGCCCGGCTGGGCGAGACGGTGCTGACCGTGGAGCACGGCGGCGACGACGCCCCGGACCGCTCGCACGCGGTGATCCGCCCCGAGCGGGTCAAGATCGAGGAGTTCGGCTCGCCCGGCCCCAACCGGGTGCCCGCGATGGTCGAGCGGCTGGTCTACCTGGGCTCGTCGACGCAGATCTTCCTGCGCCTGGCGGCCGGGGCCGACCTGCAGGCGGTGCTGCAGAACGACGGCAGCCCGGCCGCCTTCGGGCAGGGCACGCCGGTGCACGCGTTCCTGGCGCCGGACGCGCTGCGGGTGCTGGGCGGCGGCGGCCAGGTGGCCGACGAGGCGGCCGCGGAGTCCGAGCAGGCCAGCGTCTAAGGCGGGCCAGCGTCAGCTGCTGAGAAACCAGCCCGCCGGGCACGGCCCCGTTTCGTGTGGGTGGTCCCGGCGCCCTATCCCTCGGCCCCGGCGATCGTGGCCAGGGCCTGCTTGCCGTCGATCCGCTCCCCGCGGGTCATGAACCGGTAGCCCGCGTAGCCCACCGCCGCGACCACGAACGAGAACACCAGCATGATGGTGGCCAGCGCGTTCAGCGCCGGGCCGCCGTTGCCGCCGTGCTGGGTCGAGTAGATGATCACTGACATCGGGGTGTTGCTCGCGTTCGACGACAGCAGGTCGACGATCACGAAGTCGTCGATGACGCCGGAGAAGACCAGGATCGCGCTGGCGAAGATGGCCGGGGCCAGCAGCGGCATCATGACCCGGCGCATGGTCTGGAACTGGGTGGCGCCGAGGTCGGCCGCGGCCTCCTCGTACTGCCGCCCGAGGCCGGCCAGCCGGGCCTGGACCAGGATCGCCGGCCAGCTCACGTTCCAGGTCACCAGGCCGAGCACCTCGGCCAGCGTGCCGACCTGGATGCCGGTGAACAGCCTGGTGAAGACGAAGAACATGGCCACGCCGAAGATCAGCTCGGGGACCACGAACGACAGGATCATGATGAAGTTGAAGCTGGACGGGATCCGGCCCCGCCACCGGTTGATGCCGAGCGCGAACGCGACGCCGATCGGCACCGCGATCAGGGTCGTGTAGGCCGACAGCCTGAGCGTGGTGAACACCGCGCTCTGGAGCTGCGGGTTGTGCCACACCGAGTTGACCGGGTCGCCCCAGTACCAGCGGAACGACAGCCCCTGGTAGGTCGCCTGCGACTTGCCGTTGTTGAACGAGAACAGCACGGCGATGGCGATCGGGGCCAGGGACCAGACCAGGTAGAGCCAGGTGAAGCCCTCCAGGAACCACGGGTGCCGCCACGGGTTGCGCCACGGCGCCCGCCGCCGGGCCGCCGGGGCGCCGGCCGCGTCCGGGGACGACGCCCGGGCGGGCGTCGAGACACTGGTCATCCCGCCTCCCGGGCCACGCGGTTGGTGGACCGCACGTAGTAGATCATCGGGGCCAGCAGGACGAGCAGGAGCAGCAGCGACAAGATGGCGCCCTGCCCCTGCAGGCCGGGCGTGCCGAGCTGGCCCTGGATCAGGTTGCCGATCATCGAGGTGTTGGCCGCCCCCGACAGCAGCTGGTTGGTGAAGTAGTCGCCGATCATCGGCAGCACCGTGATCAGCATGCCGGTCAGGATCGGCTGCCGGGACAGCGGCAGCGTGACCCGCCAGAACGTCTGCATCCGGCCCAGCCCCAGGTCCCGGCCGGCCTCGATCAGCGACGGGTCGATCCGGTCGAGCCCGGCGAACAGGACCAGGATCAGGTACGGGATGTAGCCGTAGACCAGTCCCAGGATGACCGTCACCGGGTTGCCGCCCAGCCAGTTCACCGGCGTGCTGATGATGTGCAGCGACGTCAGCACCTTGTTGACGTAGCCGTTGACCTGCAGCAGGTCGATCCAGGCCAGCATCCGCATCATGAAGCTGATCCAGAACGGGGCGATCAGCAGGACCAGGAACAGGCCCTTGCGGCGGCCGGCGAACCGGCTCACGAAGTACGCCGCCGGGTAGCCGATGACCAGGCACAGCAGCGACGCCACGGCCACGTAGACGATGGTCCGGATCACGATCGGCCCGGCGAACGAGCCCGAGCCGAACAGGTCGTGCCAGACATTGGTCAGGTTGGCCGAGCTCCAGTGCAGCGGGTTGTAGACGGCCACCGGCGACTCGAACAGCCGGTTCAGCTTGCCCTCGCCGATGGCCAGCACGGCGTAGAACGGGACGATGAACAGCACGGCCAGCCACACGACGCCGGGCGCCGCGAGCAGCACCCAGAACGTCCTGGACTGCCGGGTGGCGTCGGACCGCTGGGGCGGCCGCTTGGCACCGGGCTCGGGCTGGGGCGCGTAGTGGACCATCGTCAGATCCCGTTGCTCACGACGAGCCACGCCTGCTGCCACAGCGCGTCGGCGTCGACCGGCAGCTGCAGCTCGGCCACGCCGCGCCGGAAGTAGGACGGCAGCACCGCCGTGGACATCAGGCTGGGCGGCAGGATCTTCTCAGTCACCAGCCGCTGCGGCGTGACCTGCGTGAGCGGCTGCATGTACCCGTTCCAGCTGATGTTCTCCAGCACGTTGTGCAGGTCCAGCATGTAGTTGAGGAACGCGTGGGCCAGCACCGGGTTCTTGGCCGAGCGCAGCACCGTGTTGGTGTCGTTGGCCACCGGCCCGCGCCCGTCAGCGGGGAACCAGTAGCCCACCACCTCGACCGGCACCCCCTTGGGCATGTACGACGGCGCCGCCGCCATGTCGCCCGACCAGGCCGTGTGGATCCACGTCTGCCCGTCGGGGATCTCGGTGTAGTCGTTGTTGTCGATGTGCACGTTGACCAGGCTGCGCAGGTCCTGCAGGCTCTGCCGGGACAGGTCGATCTGGTCCTTGCGGGTGGCGTTCAGGTTGAAGATCCCGTTCTTCATCAGCCCCAGGCTGATGCCCTCGCGGTAGTCATCGAGGATCGCGATCTTGCCCTTGTACTTGGGATTCCACGGCATCGTGTACCCGTTGGCCATGGCATACGGGTTCTCGTGGACCAGGTCCTTGCGCCAGGAGACGCCCGTCGTGTAAATCGTGTACGGGACGGTGTACTTCCAGCCCTGGTCATAGAACGGGTCGGTGAAGTCCGACCAGGCCTGGGTGATGTTCGGCAGGTAGCTGTGGTTCAGCGGCTGGATCAGCCTCGACTCGATCAGCTGGCCCAGCACGTCGACGGTGACGCCCATGAACACGTCGAACGACAGCCCGCTGCGCAGCTTGGACAGGGCCTCGTCCATCGTGTTGAACGTGGTCACGACGACCTTGCACTTGTACTTCTTGGCGAAGCTGTTCACGCACGCCTGATTGAGGTACGCGACCCAGTTGAAGATCTGCAGGGTGGCGCCCGGCTCGATGTCGAGGCCGTCCTCGATCGGCTTGTTCTGCGTGGTGGGCCAGCTCACCGGGTTGCTCGGCCGCGGCAGCGGCACCGTCGTGCCGCCGGTCAGGAACGGGGCGCACGCGTCCAGCACGCTGCCCGCCCCGCCCGCCAGCAGGGCCGCCGCGGCGCCGCGCTGCAGGGCGGCGCGGCGGGAGAGCCCGCGCACCCGGCGGCGCCCGTCGGGCTGCCAGCCCTCGCGAGGGTGCATCGACCCCCCCTCCTCGGACGAGGATCAAGCTCCCTGACTGAACAGTCGATCAGTCGTCCTATACCTGCACATGACTACACTTGCCGGGCGGCCAGCGCAAGGGCCGAGATCGTTTTTTAATCTACGTCGGCCGGGGCGACAGCCGCGGCGAAGGCAGCGAAGTTCGATACGAAACGCTGGATGTCCGCCTCATCGTGCTGCACAGAGATCAGCCATTGCTCGGTTTTCCCCCACGGCGGCAGGAACACTCCGCCGTTGTGCTGGAAGAGCCAGTGCGCATGACTGTAGGAATCCTCGATTCCCAGGAAGCCGCGGAAATCGCGGACCGGCTCGGCCGAGAACTCCACGCATCCCTTAGCGCCCACCGCCACCACGCGGGCGCTCAGGCCGTTCCGGGCGATTTCCCGTTCCAGCCCGTCGACGGCCAGCCGCCGCAGCCGGCCGATCCGCTCGTACGCCTCGGGCGTGACCACCTCGGTCAGCATGGCCCGGGCCGCGGCCATGGCCAGCGGGTTCCCGTTGAACGTGCCGACCATCTCGTAGTCGCCGTTGGTCACGTGGGCCATGACCTCTTCGCTGCCGCCGATCGCGGCCACCGCGACGCCGCCGCCGATGGCCTTGGCCAGGCACACGATGTCGGCGGTGACGCCGGTGAGGCCGGTGGCGCCGCCCGGCCCGGCCGTCAGCCCGGTCTTGACCTCGTCGAAGGTGAGCAGCGCCCCGTGGGCGTGCAGGAGGTCCGTCAGCCCGGCGAGGTAACCGGGCTCCGGGCGGATGATGCCGGCGTTCATCATGATCGGCTCGATGATCATGCCGGCCACCTGGCCTGGGTGCTCGGTCAGCAGCGCCTCGACCGCGGCCAGGTCGTTGAAGCCGGCGATCAGCGTCAGGTCGGTGATGGCCTGCGGGATCCCGGCGCTCGACGGGACGCCCCGCGGCCGCCGGGCCGGCCCGATGCCGGCGTCGTCCTCCGGGCAGACCGAGACCTGCACCGAGTCGTGGTGGCCGTGGTAGCAGCCCTCGACCTTGATGATGAGGTCGCGCCCGGTGATGGCCCGCATCAGGTGCACCGCGTCCATCGTGGCCTCGGTGCCGGAGTTGGCGAACCGCCACTGCGGCAGCCCGAACCGGCGCGACAGTTCCTGTGCCACCGCGATCGCCGCCCGGGTCGGCTGCGCGAAGTGCGTGCCCAGCCCGACCTGCTCGCGGACCGCCGTCACCACGGCCGGGTGGCCGTGGCCCGCCAGCCCGGCCCCGTAGCCGCCGTGCAGGTCAACGTACTCGTTGCCGTCCACGTCGTAGATCTTCGAGCCCTGCCCGTGGCTGAGCCAGACCGGCTGCGGCCGGGTGATCTGCCAGCTGGAGGTCACCCCGCCCGCCAGCGACCCGGCGGCCAGGCCGGCCAGCCGCCGTGATTCCGGCTGGCGCTCCTCGAAGATCCGCTCCTGCTCGGCGATGATCTCGCTCAGGGTGATGGGTTTTCCCGTTGAAGTGATTGCGGCCTGCATGGCGGCCATAGCCCGCTCCTCGCGGTTGACTGAACATTCAGTCTAAAGGGGGCCGCTTAACCGTGGCAAGGATGGCGCCGTCGTCTCAGTGGGGGCGCTAGTGCGTGGCCTGCAGCTGCGTGGTCACGATCCGGACCACGACACGCCACCCGAGCAGGAACAGGCCCAGGAACGCCAGCGCCACCCCGATGAAGGCCGCCGCCGTCCCCTGACCAGCCAGGACCCGGATCACCATGCCCGCCCCGGCGGCGCCGAGCCAGGCCCCCAGCCCGCTCGGCTGAAGGGCCAGCGGTGCCCGCCACGCCCGCACCGCGGCCAGCCCGATGGCGAGCCCGGCCAGGAACGGCCAGGCCGTCTGCCACAGCCCGGCCAGGCCGTCGCCGTCATGGTGGGTGTGCCGCCCGATGGCCACGAACGCGAGTACCGCGCAGAGGTCCAGGATCAGGCCGCCGACCGCGGCCAGCGCGGGCCTGGCATTCATGTCCCCAGGGTAGCGGCGCGCCGGCGGTCCGGCGCCGGCGCCGGCGAATCCGGTCAGGCGGCTCGGAAAAGGGCTTATGCTCCCGCACATGCCCTGCTCCCCGGCCGTCCTCCCGCCCCGGCCGGGTCGCGCCCGCGCTCAGGAGCCGCCCCGACGATGATCATCGCCGTCAGCCTGGACCCCGTGATGCACGTCAGCTATCACACGAAACGGATTGTCCCCGGCACCACTCATCACGTCGGGCCGGTCCGGTACCGGGCCGGCGGCCGCGGTCCGGCCGTGGCGCGGATGCTGCACACCTTCGGCCACGAGGTCGCCGCGGCCGGCCTGGCCGGCGGCACCGCCGGCGAGCTGATCCGGGCCGAGCTGGCCCGCCGCGGCGTGCCCACCCAGTTCACCCGCATCGCCCGCGAGTCCCGGCGCCTGGTCGAGGTGACCGACGCCGAGACCGGCACGACGACGAGCTTCGCCGAGCCGTCCCCGTACATCACCACCGAGGAGCTGGGCCGGCTGGCCGCCGACTACCGCGACCTGCTCGAGGGGGCCAGCGCCGCCGTCCTGTGCGGCGGCCTGCCCGACGGACTGCCGCCCGAGACCTACGCCACGTTCGCGACCTACGCCGCCGAGGCCGGCGTCCCGGTCGTCCTCGACGCCGGCGCCGCCGCCCTCTGGCCCGCCGCCGCCCGCCACCCCGCCCTCGTCATCCCCGAGCCCGGCGGGCCGGGCGCCGGCGAGCCGGGCGTGGAGGAGTCCCGCGAGGCCGAGTCCGGGGTGGTCGGGCCGGGCGCGACCGGCGACGACGCCTGGAGCGAGGCCAGCCTCCGGCGCCTGCTGGCGGCCGGCGCGGGAGCGGTGGCGACGATGTGCGGCGACGTCGTCGAGGTGCTGACCGCCACCGGGCAGTGGCGCGCAAGCCTGCCCGGCGCCCCCCCGATGTCCCGCGACGCCCTCGTGGCCGGCCTCGTCCCCGGCGTCGCCCTCGGCTGGTCCTGGCCCGAGAGCCTCCAGCACGCGGTCAGCCTGGCCGCCTCAGCCGCCCCGGCCGGCGACCCCGACCTCGTCGCCTACGAGCAACTCCTGCCCCAGGTCACCATCGAGTCCCGCTAAATCGTCGCCCGTGAGTGGTTCGTTTCGTACGCCGACGCCGGTGGGTGATCCGGACCGCTGAGGGTGGGCAGTGATGCCGCGCCCGGGCTGCGCCGGTCAGGGGGTCCCGTAGTTGTACGGGTTCTGGTTGGCCGGCGTCTGCGGGGTGGTGGCGACGGCGGTGACCCCGTAGGCAGCGCCAGCCGCCAGCAGGATCCCGGCCACGATCGAGGCGATGATGACGCCCACGCGTGATGTCACGATCACCCTCCTGCGGCTCGTCGCGAGTTCCCGGCCGGGCGCGCTTCCGGCCCGATATGCCTGGCCAGGTTACCGGCCGATAGCCGGGCAAGTCGGCCCTTTTGCCGGGTTGGTCCCGAGCCTGGCGGGCAGCCGGAACACGATGAGGTCGGCGGAAGCCAGCACGACGGTCGCGCCCGGCAGCCGGGCCCGCGCGGCCAGGCAGGTGCCCTCGCCGCCCGCGTCGCCCTGGCCCGGCCGCCCGCTGCTCGCGGCGGGGGCGCTGCTCGGGCCGCCCCGCAGCAGTGGCCCGGCATCGACGACGACGTACCGCACGCCCGCCGCCCGCAGCGGGCCGGTGAGAGATCCCGGACTCGCCAGGACAGGCGTGAGGCGGCGGGCCTGCGGGTCTTCGGCGGCGACGGTCAGGGCGCCGACCTGAAGGGCGTCGTTCCAGATGACCGGGCGCGCCAGCATCTTGGTCCACGGGTCGAGGACGGCCTCGCCGTCGTTCCAGCTGAATCGGCGGTAGGCCGCCCAGGGCAGCAGCACGACCGAGCCGGGCCGGCCGCCGGCATCGATGAGCCGGCGGGCCGCGAGCCAGTCGGCCGGGTACGCCGTCGCATGCAGCCGCCCCGCGGCCCCCCACGCCAGTCCGGGCAGCAACACCACCGGCGCGATGACCGCCATCACCGCCAGGGCCACCGCCGCGCCCCGCGCGCCGCCACCCGCGGGCGGCACTGCCGCGGAGGCGTTGCTACGGCGTGGCCCGCGCGAGGCGCCGGCCAGGCCGGTGATGAGCCACGCGACGCCCAGGCCCAGCCCGATGGCCTCGGCCAGGGCCAGCGGGGCGACGAACTGCTGGCCGTCGCGGAGCGCGCCGAAGCCGGGCCACGCTGCGATCAGGTGCCGCAGCACCGTCCGGGTCGGGCCGGTCACGCCGGCGGCGGCCACCGCGAAGCCGGCCAGCGCGGCGATCCCGAGGCCGGGGCAGGCCCGCCGGCGCCAGCCCAGCAGCACATACGCCGCCACGGCGATCAGCACCACCACCAGCCACGCTGCCGACCCGGCCCCGCCGTACCCGCGCGGGATGACCTGCGCGTTCCAGATCCCGCCGAGCATCAGCAGGCTGCCCGCCGCGCCGAACGGCGTGTCCGGCCGCGCCGCGAACGCATCGGCGCCGGCCGGGTCGGTGTGCACGGCGGTCAGCAGCGACGGGATCACCCACGGCAGGCTGGCCACCCCGAGCACGGCCACGGTGGCGGCCAGCCGATGAGCGCGCGTGGCCCGCCGGGCTCGGCCAGGTGCCGCAGCCGGGCCGGAAAGCGCCCCGGAGTCGGCCATCCGGGCGGGGTCGGCTGGCGCGGCGGGGTCAGCCAGCGCGGCGGGGTCGGCCAGCGCGGCGGGGTCGCCCAGCGCGGCGGGGTCGGCCAGCGCGGCGGGGACGGCCGTCAGGGCCGTGATGGCGACCGCCGCGTAGCCCCCGATCGCCGCCGGGATCACCGCGGCACCGAGTCGCGCCGCCGACCGCAGCCAGGCCCCGGATGTCGCTGGCGGACCCGGGCGTGGCGACTCAGCCGGGCGAGGCGGCTGGTCTGCGCGAGGCGACTGATCCGGGCGAGGCGGCTGACCCGCGCGGGGGCCCCAGGCGGCCGTCACCACCCAGGGCAGGCCGGCGTAGCCGAGCAGCAGCGCCCAGTGCCCGATGATCAGGCGCTCCGCCACGTACGGGTTCCAGGCGTAGAACACGCCGGCGGCGAGGCGGCCCAGCAGCGGGGCCGGGCGCCCGGCGCGCTCGGCACAGCGACCGAGCAGCCGCGCGGCGCCCGCGCAGGAGGCGGTGACGATCGCAACCAGGATGATCTTCTGCAGCAGGTCAGCCGGGATGACGGCCGACAGCGCGGCGAGGACCGCGTCGCTGGGCACGGCCCGCGGCGCGCCGCCGGCCAGCCCGATCGTCGCGGCCGAGATCGGCGCGTGCGGCAGGAACACCATGTCGTAGCTGAGGATGTAGCCGGGCGCCAGCGCGGGCCCGAGCGCCAGCAGCCCGAGCGCCAGGCCGGCCAGCCCGGGCCAGGTCAGCGGGCGGGCGGCCAGCCGTTGGCATCGGGGCCAGGCCCGACGGCGGATCCACTGCGGTCCCGCCCCCGCGCGCGCCAGCCACGGACGCCGGGCTAGCACGCCCGCGCGCCCCCCGCGGCCGGCGTCCGCGCGCCGAGCGCGATGGCCTCGTCGGCGACGGCGCTGAAGCCGTCGACTGCGGCCGACCAGTGCAGCTGCTCCGCGCGCCGCCGGGCGGCGTGCCCGAGCGCGCCCCGGGCCGGGTGGTCGACGGTCAGCGCCGCCCACGCCGCGGCGAACTCGATCTCGCTGCCGACCAGCCGGCCCGTCCGGCCGTCGAGAACCGAGTCCCGCAGGCCGGCCACGCGGAAGCCCAGGGCCGGGGTGCCCCGCGCCGCGGCCTCCGTCACCACGATGCCCCAGCCCTCGATCATCGCCGGGTGCAGCAGCAGCCAGGCCGCGCTCAGCAGGCGGTGCTTCTCGGCCTCGCTGACCCGCCCGGCGAACTCCACGCCCGGCCCGGCCAGGGCCTCGAGCCGGCCGCGCTCGGGACCGTCGCCGGCGATGAGGAGCCGGCCGCCGGTGACCGGGCGGACCTGATCCCACAGGCGCAGCAGCACGTCGAGCCGCTTGGCCGGGACCAGCCGGCCCAGCGCCAGGAACAGGGGCTGCGGCGACCGGGCCGTCGGCGGCGGGGCCGGCTCGACACCGTTGCAGATCACCCGGATGCGGTCCGGGCCGACGCCGATGCGGGTCAGCGCGTCGGCGGTCGACGAGGACACGGTGAGGAACAGGCTCCGGCGGTGCGCCCACGGCATCACCGTGCTCTCGGCAAAGCGCCCGGCCAGCGACACCGGCGGCCGGAAGCGGAGCGGCCACAGGTCGGCGTGGATGTGATTGACCAGGCAGACGACGGGCTTGCGGGTCCACAGCGGGGCCAGGAACGGCATCCCGTTGCAGACCTCGACGACCAGGTCGCAGTCGGTGCGCAGCTGCCGCCGGTAGGCACCGGGCGCGCGCAGGAACTGCGAGTAGCTGCCGCCGTTGCGGATGACCTGATAGGGGCGCTCGCCGGTCGGGCCGCCGCACAGCAGCGTGGCCCGGTCCCCGCGGCCGCTGATGCCGGCGGCCAGGCGGTCGACCAGGATCTCCGAGCCGCCTGCGTCCGGGCTGGCCAGGTCCCGCCAGGCCACGAAGACCACGTGCCGGCCCGCGGGTCCGGTGCCCGGCGGGCTCAGCCCGGGAGCGGTCGCGGGTGCCGGGGCGGCGGCGGCCCGGACCGGCGGCTCGTGGACGCTCATGCCCACACCGTGGCATAACGGACTCGCCGCGCGGGTGTGATTCGGCACACCCTGGCCGTGTTTCGGCCGGTAGCATGCGTCGAGGTCGACCGCGAGGAGCCCGGCATGTTGAGGTCGGTTCGCCTGTTCCGCCTCTTCCTGGCCGAGCAGTCCGATCCGGATAGCTTCTACACCGCCCTCGCCCGCGACGCGGTCGCGCAGCTGGAGGAGCACGGCCCGCTGGCCGGGCGGAAGGTCCTGGATATCGGCGGCGGGCCGGGCTACCTGGCCGCGGCCGTCCGCGCCCGGGGCGGCCACTGCTGTCTCCTGGAGCCGGATCCGGCTGAGCTGGTGCGGCGCGGTCCCGCCGCGGACCCGGCGCCGGCCGCGCTGGCCGGCCACACGGCGATCGCCGACGGCTACCGGCTGCCGGTGCGCGACGGGGGCGCGGATGTCTGCCTGTCCTCGAATGTGCTGGAGCACGTGCCCGACCCGCGCGGCCTGGTCGACGAGATGGTGCGGGTCACGCGGCCGGGCGGGCTGATCTACCTGTCCTTCACCAACTGGTACTCGCCGTGGGGAGGCCACGAGATGTCGCCGTGGCACTACCTGGGGCCGCGGGCCGCCGAGCGCCGCTACCTCCGGCGGCACGGCCGCCCGCCCAAGAACCGCTACGCGGCGACCCTGTTCCCCGTGCACGTCGGCCCGGTCCTGCGCCAGGTCCGCGGCCGCGGCGACGTCGAGGTGATCGCCGCCCGGCCGCGCTACTACCCGCGCTGGTGCCGGGCGCTGCTGCTGGTCCCCGGCCTGCGCGAGATCGCGACCTGGAACCTGCTGCTCATCCTGCGGCGTGCCCCGTGACCGCGCGCCCGGCGACGCGGCGCGACCCCGGACCGCCGGCACCGGACCCCGCGCCGGACCCCGCGGCGGCGGCATCCCGCCCGGCCCCCGCCGCGGAGCGGGGCTGGCTCACGCCGGGGCTCCGCTGGTTCCTGCTGGTCTGGCTGGTAGCCCTGATCGCGCTGGCCGCCAACCATCCCGGCCAGCTGGCCTACGACACCAAGCTCGGCGTCGACATCGACCCGGCGGGGTTCTACAGCCGGCTGTGGGACCTGTGGGATCCGCTGGCGTGGCTGGGCACGCTGCAGAACCAGTACATCGGCTACGCGTTCCCGATGGCGCTGTTCTACCTGGCCGGCCACGCCCTCGCGGTGCCGGCCTGGCTGACCGAGCGGTGCTGGATGTCGCTGCTGGTGGCGGTCGGCTTCCTCGGCCTGGCCCGGCTCGCGGCCGCCCTGCGGATCGGCTCGCCGCGCACCCGGCTGCTGGCCGGCCTGGTCTTCGCGCTGTGGCCGACGTTCACGATCCTGGTCGGGTCCTCATCCGCCTCGATCCTGCCCGGCATCCTGGTCCCGTGGGCCGTGCTCCCGCTGGTCGGGGTCACCCGCGCCGCCCCGGCCGGCCTGCCCGCAGGCAGCGGCCGCGGGCCGGTCCTCCGCGCCGCGGCCCGGTCGGGCCTCGCCGTCCTGGCCATGGGCGGCGTGAACGCGGCGGTCACGCTGGAGGCCCTCATCGCGCCGGCGCTGTTCATCGCGCTGTACACGCGGGGCCGCCGGCGGATCGCGCTGGCGTCGGCCTGGGCCGGCGCCGTGCTCCTGGCCACCTCCTGGTGGGCCGGGCCGCTGCTGCTGCAGGGCCGGTACTCGTTCAGCTTCCTGCCCTACATCGAGCAGGCCGCCACCACCACCCGGACCATGTCCGCCACCGCGGCGCTGCTCGGCACCGGCGACTGGACGGCCTACTTCAACCCCGGCACGCCGTGGCTGACCGCCGGCTGGACGATGATCTCGGCCCCGGCGGCCATCCTGGCCAGTGCGGCCGCGGCCGCCGCGGGGCTGGCCGGCCTGGCCCGGCGCGACCTGCCGCACGCGGCCTGGCTGCGGCTGGCGGCCGGGATCGCGGCCGCGGGCGCGCTGGCCGGATACTCCGGGCCGCTGGGCGGCCCCTTCCATGGCACGGTCGATTCCCTCCTGAACGGGGTGCTGGCCCCGCTGCGCAACGTCTACAAGCTCGAGTCGGTCCTGGCCCTGGTCCTGGCCCTCAGCCTGGCCCACGGGCTCACCGGGCTGGCCGCCCCCGCCCGGCGGCTGGCCGGCTCGCTCGCCCAGCGGGCCCGCCGGCGCGCCGCCCGGCCGGGGCCCGGGCCGGCGCCGGGCCGGGCGCCGTCGCCGCGGCCGGGGGCAGCGCGCCTCGTCGCGGGCGCCGCCGCGGCCGCGGTGCTGGCCGGCCTGGCGCTGCCCTACCTGACCGACCAGGTACTCAATCCCGGCGCGTTCAGCCGGGTGCCCACGTACTGGTACCAGGCGGCGGCGTTCCTGGCCGCGCACTCGCCGCGCGAGCCGGCCTTCGTCGTGCCGGGCGATGCGCACGGCGAGTACCTGTGGGGCAGCCCCCTCGATGACCCGCTGGAGCCGCTGGCCAGCTCGCCGTGGATCGAGCGCGGCCTGGTGCCCTACGGCGGCGCCCGGTCGCAGGACTTCGTCGACACCGCGGAGTCGGCCGTCGAATCGGGCCAGCAGGTCCCCGGGCTGGCCGCGTACCTGGCCCGGGCCGGCGTCCGGTACCTGGTCGTCCGCAATGACCTCAGCCCGGCCCAGGCCGGGTACACCGCGCCGCAGGTCGTGCACGCGACGCTGGCCCAGTCGGGGTTCCGCCGGGTGGCTGCCTTCGGCCCGCGGATCCCGGTCACCCCGCCCGGCGCGGCGGCCGCGGTCAGCGCCGCCGTCCTGGCCCGGCTGCCCGGCGCCGCCGCGGCCTACCCGGCCGTCGAGGTCTACGCCGCGGCCGGCCGCCCCGCGCCCGGGCCGGCCCAGGTCCAGCCGGCCAGCCAGGCCGTCCTGGTCGATGGCGGCCCGGACGCGCTCCTGCAGCTGGCCGGACAGGGCGTCCTGGGCGGCCGCCCGGCCGTGGTGGCCGGCACCGGCGGGCCGCCGCTCACCGCGCCCGCGCAGCGGGCCGTGACCGACGGCGCGCGCCGGGCCGACAGCGTGTTCGGGCTGATCAGCGGCAACGTCTCGGAGACCTACACCGCGACGCAGGTCAACCCGCCCGACGAGCAGCTCGGCGACCCGGGCGGCCCGCCCCGGCAGCTGCTCCCGGTGCCGGCCGGGCTGCAGACGGTCGCCGTGCTGTCCGGCGCCGCCGACGTCACGGCCTCCTCGGCCGGCTCCTGGCTGACCGAGGCGCCGCAGTACGACCCGGTCAACGCCTTCGACGGCGACCGGGCGACGGCCTGGACCGTCGGCGTCCCCCGCGCGACGGGGCAGTGGCTCCAGGTCACCTTCGGCCGCCGGCGGACGCTGACCGCGAGCGCCGGAATCCGGCTCCTGACCGACCTTGCCGCGCGCCCGGTGCCGACCCGCGTGACGGTCAGCACCGCCGCCGGGCGGGCGTCGACCGTGCTGCGGCGCACCAGCGCGGTCCAGCCGCTCCGCATCCCGGCCGGCGTCACCCGGTGGCTGCGGGTCACCATCACGCGCACCACGCGATCCACGGTCGAGGGGGTCAACGCCGGCCTGGGCGCCGGGATCAGCGACGTGCTGATCCCCGGGGTACGCGTGCAGCGCCTGCTGCGGCCCGCCCCGGACCCGGCCGGCCAGCGCGCCCCCGTGCAGACGTTCTCCTTCGCCCAGCAGTTGCCGTCCCCGGCCCTGCTGGGCAGCGCCGCCGCCTACCCGCCGCTGGCCAGGGCCTTCACCACCACCACAGCCGCCCCGCTCCGGATGACCGCGACAGCGATGGCCCTCCCCGGCCCCGCCCTCACCGCCCTGCTGCGCCGCCTCACCCCGCCCGGTCCCGGCCAGCTCCAGGTAACCGCGACCAGCACCCTCGGCTCCCTCCCCGCCCTCGCCCCCGCCGAGCTTCTAGGCCCCTCGCCACCCGGCACCGCCTCCGCCGCCACCGCGTCCGGGAGCTCTGTCTGGCCGGGCGCCGCGTCCGCGACGGCCGCGTCGACCAGCGCCGCGTCCGGGCCGTGGATCGCGGGGTCCGCGCATCCCGTGCTCCGGCTCAGCTGGACCGGCGACCGGCGGATCGCCGACCTGACCCTGGCCCCGGACGCCGGGGTCGGCGCCTTCCCGCAGCGCGTCCGGGTCAGCAGCCCGGCCGGCGTCCGGGACGGGGCCGTCGGCTTCGGCGGCCTGGTTACCCTGTCCCCGCCGCTGGTGACCGACCAGCTCGACATCAGCTTCCCGGCCAGCGAGCCCGCCAGCGCGGCCGCCGCCGCCCAGCGCGGCCGGCTGCCCATCGCGCTCGGCCGCCTGACCATCCCCGCCCTGGCCGGCCTGCGCCCGGCTCTCCCCGACCCGGCCGCCTCGTTCACCCTCCCGTGCGGCCAGGGCCCAGCCCTCACCATCGACGGCCGCGCCTACCCCACCGCCGTCACCGGCCAGGTCGCCGCCCTCATCAACTTCCGCCCCGTCCAGCTCCAGCCGTGCCTGCCCCGTCAGGTCCGGGCATCCGGATCACGGTTCGCGTCCGGCGTGAGCCTGCCGTCCGGCCGGCACATGCTGACCGCCGCGGCGCCCGACCCCTTCGCCCTCACCAGCCTCACCCTCACCGGCGGTCCCGGCAGCGCGGCCAGCGCGGCTCGCGGCGGAGGCTCCGGTCGGGCCGGGTCGGGACGTCCGCCCCGGAGCAACGACGTGAACGTACAGTCGCTGCTGCTAGAGCAGCAGCAACCTCACGGTCATGTCGCATCCGGGGCGCCCGCCACGGGCGGCCGGCCCATGCGGGTCATCACGTGGCAAGCCGACCGCCGGTCCGTGCGGGTGGCGGCCGGCCCAGCGTCGTACCTGGAGATCCACCAGAACGCCAACCCTGGCTGGGTGGCCACCCTGAATGGCCGCCGCCTGGCGCCCGCGACGCTTGACGGCTGGCAGCAGGGCTACGTCCTGCCCGCCGGCCGCGGCGGCGTCGTCGCGCTGACCTACGCTCCCGACGGCTTCTACCACCTGCTGCTGGCCGCCGCCGCCCTCGGCGTCCTCCTCCTGCTCACCGCCGCCCTCCCGCGCCGCTGGTGGCGCCGGCCCGGCCCGCCGCCAGCCGCCCGTGTCCCCGGCAGTGCGCCCGCGCCCGGCAGTGCGCCCGCGCCCGCCAGTGCGCCCGCGCCGGGCAGTGCGCCCGCGCCCGGCGGTGCGCCCGCGCCCGGCAGTGCGCCCGCGCCCGGCGGTGCGCCCGTCCCCGGCAGTGCGCCCGCGGCCGTCCGCCCGGCACCGCGGCCGCCCGGCACCGCCGCCGCCGGCGGGACCTGGGCCTGCGTCGCGGCGCTGACCGCGCTGATCTTCGTCGCGGGCGGCCCGGTCGCCGTCGTGGTCCCGGTCCTGGCCGCGGTCGCCTGGTGGCGGGCCCGATGGCTGCCCGCGGTGGCCGCCGCCGCCATCATGGCGGCCGGCGTCATCACCACGACCGCGGCCAACCCGGCCGCGCTCGGTGCTGGCGCGTTCAGCGCGGCGGCCCAGGCGTGTGCGCTGACCGCGCTGGCCGCCGCGCTGATGCCGGCCGTGCGACATCCCGGCCCGCCCGCCGCCCGCCCGGCCGTGCGGCACCCGGCCGGGAAACTTCGCGACCGGATCCGATCGGGCACGAAACAATCATGAATGCCCGGACCACTCAGTCCTGCGCTAATCAGCTGTTCTGCGGCCGTGTCCTGATAACGTACGGAACCGGACCGGCATGAGTACGCTGTCGGTCACTCGTCGGAATTCAGGCGCAGTCCCGGACTCGCCGACGCTGAGCAATGTCGCCGTGGAGGATCCATGCGCCGTGTCGTCGGCCTTACGGTTACCGGGCTTGGTGCGTTCCTGCTGGTGTTCGGGCTGCTCATGCGGTACTGGGTGCCCGGCCAGGTGCTCAAGTACCCGCTGAACGAGTACTCGGTCACGACCTTGTCCGGGACCGGCATCACCTACTTCAGCCCGTCCCTGCTGCGCGAGTTCAAGGATGTCGACGCCACGGCCGTCAAGACCATCGAGGGCGATGTGCCGTCCGGCTCGTCCTCGGTCGCCGTGTGGGGCGCATTTACGGCCATCGAGGACACCACGAATCACACGGCAATCCAGTACATCAGCCAGCGCTCGGCGTTCGACCGCCGCACCGGGCTGCTGGTGAGCTGCTGCGCCGCCTCGGTCGGCTCGGACAGCAGGGTCCGCCAGTCGGGCCAGGGCTTCATGTTCCCGTTCGGCACCCAGCACAAGTCGTACCAGGTCTTCGACGCGACCCTGCTCGCTCCGGCCACCTTCCAGTTCGCCGGAACGGGGACCATCGACGGACTGTCCGTCGACAAGTTCGTCGAGCACGTGGATCACCAGCGGTTCGGCCAGCAGACGCTGCCCGGCTCGCTGGTCGGGGAGCCGCAGCAGGCCACCGTGACGCTGCCCGAGTCGCTCACTGCGACCAACACCTACTGGGTCGACCCGCTCACCGGCGCGACCGTCGACGTGACGATGAACCAGACGGTGGAACTGCAGGGCGCCACCCCGGCCGAGCAGCTTGTCCTGCTGGGCGGCACCCTGTCGGAGACGGCCCCCAGCGTTCAGGCCGCGGTGGCGAGCTCGGTGCAGCAGCACTCCAAGATCAACCTGATCCAGTTCACCATTTCCCTGATCGGCATCCTGCTCGGGCTCATCGCGCTGGCCATCGGGATCACGCTGGTCCTGCGGTCCCCGGAGCCGTGGGTGCCGGCCTACGATGACGACGAAGTCGAGGACATGGCCCGGTAATGACGCCGGCCGCTGCGGGAGGTAACCGGTGAGCTTCTGGGTTCGGGCCGCGGCTGATCCGAGCTGGATCGCCGTCGTCGAGCCGGACGGCACGCAGGTCACGGCCGGCGACCTGCTCAGCCGGGTGAACCGGCTGACCAGCGGGCTGCAGGCCCGCGGGCTGCGGCCCGGCGACGGGATCGCCGCGCTGCTGCCCAACGGCGCCGCGGCGTTCGAGGTCATGCTGGCCGCGGCTCAGGGCGGCTGGTACCTCACCCCGCTGAACTGGCACTTCGCCGCGCCGGAGCTGGCCTATATCCTCACCGACGCCGAGGCCAGGGCGTTCTTCGTGGCCGAGCGGTTCGCGGGGCTCGGGGTGGCCGCCGCGGACCTGGCGGAACTGCCGCCGGGCATCCGGTTCGGCTACGGCGACGTCCCGGGCGCGGCGCCGGCCGAGGATTTGCTGGCCGGCCAGCCGGCGTCGGCCCCGGCCGAGCGGACCGCGGGCACCACGATGCACTACACCTCGGGCACTACCGGGCGCCCGAAGGGCGTCCGCCGCGCCCTGTCCGGCCTCAGCCCGGAGGACGCGGCGGACCTCGGCGCGGCGCTGCCGCAGCTGTTCGGCGTCGCCGACGGCCCGCCCAACGTGCACCTGGTGACCTCGCCGATCTACCACACCGCCGTCACGGTGTTCGGCGGCAGCGCGCTGCACCTCGGCCACACGGTGGTGTGCATGGACGCGTGGGACGCCGAGCAGACGCTGGCCCTGGTCGACCGCTACCACGTCACGAACACGCACATGGTTCCGACCCAGTTCAAGCGAATGCTCTCGCTGCCGGAGGAAACGCGCGCTCATTATGACGTGTCGTCCATGCGGTGGCTGCTGCACGCGGCCGCGCCCTGCCCGGCCGGGATCAAGCGGGCCATGCTGGAGTGGTGGGGGCCGTGCGTGTACGAGTACTACGCGGCCACGGAGGGCGGCGGCACGCTGGCCACGCCCCAGGACTGGCTGGCCCACCCCGGCACGGTCGGGACGGCGTGGCCGATCAGCGAGGTCATGATCGCCGACGACGACGGGCAGCCGTGCGCGACGGGCTGCCCGGGCACGATCTACATGAAGATGGGCCTGGCCGAGTTCGAGTACAAGGGCGCCCCGGAGAAGACGGCGGAGTCCCGCCGGGACGGGTTCTTCACCGTCGGGGACATCGGGTACCTGGACGAGGACGGCTTCCTGTTCCTGTGCGACCGCAAGGTCGACATGATCATCTCGGGCGGGGCCAATATCTACCCGGCCGAGATCGAGGCCGAGATCATCATGCATCCCAAGGTCGCGGACGTGGCCGTGTTCGGCATCCCGGACCCGGACTGGGGCGAGCAGGTCAAGGCCGTCGTCGAGCCGCTGCCGGGCGCGGCGCCGGGGGATGAGCTGGCCGCCGAGATCCTGGCCACGCTCGATGGCCGCCTGTCCCGGATGAAGTGGCCGAAGTCCATCGACTTCACCGCCGAGCTGCCCCGCGACCCGAGCGGCAAGCTGCTCAAGCGCAAGCTGCGCGAGCCGTACTGGCAGGGCCGCGACAGCGCCATCTGACGGCCGGGCTCAGGCCGGGACGGTCGCGGTCTCGCTCAGGACCTCCAGCAGCCGGGCGGTGGCGGGCGGGTCCGGCGGATCCCCGTAGGTCACCGCGAAGACGTGCCGCCGCGCGCCGGGCAGGTCGGTGACCGTGATCCCCGGGTGCCGGGCGGCCCGCAGGCACAGGCCGGGCAGCGTGGTGACGCCGAGTCCGGCCGCGACCAGCGCCTGGACCGCCACGTAATCGTCGGTGGTGAAGGCGACCTTGGGCGTGAAGCCCGCCAGCGAGCACTGCCGGATCAGGTAGCTGCGGCACCGCTCGCAGCCGGCGATCCACCGGTGCTCGGCATAGTCGGCCAGTTTCGCGCCGTCGTCGGGGCCGTCGCGGGCGGGCGTGACCAGGTGCACGGGCTCGTCGAGCAGCAGCCGGCCGCGGGTCCCCTGCTCGGCCGGGCTGGGCGGCTGCGCGTCGGTGCCCGCCTGGTAGTGCTGGAAGACCAGGGCCACGTCGACGTAGCCGGCCCGGAGCATCCGCAGCGCCTCGGGCGGCTCGGCCTCGGTCAGCATGAGGTCCATGCCGGGCGTCTCCACCTCCAGCCGCGCCGCGGCGGCCGGGACGATGGTGCCGAGCGCGGACGGGAACGCGGCCAGGCGGACCCGGCCCTCGCGCAGCCCGACGTGCGCCGCGAGTTCCGCCTCGGCCGCGTCCAGGCGGCCGATGATCTCCTCGGCCCGCTCGGCCAGCAGGCGGCCGGCGTCGGTCAGGCGCACCCCGCGGCCGGCCCGCTGCAGCAGCCGCGCGCCGGTCTCGGCCTCCAGCCGGGCGATGTGGTGGCTGATCGAGGGCTGGGCGTAGTTGAGCGCGCGGGCCGCCGCCGTGACCGAACCGTGCCGGGCCACGGCGACCAGCACCCGGAGCCTGATCACGTCCAGCATGGGTCAACTATAGGTCGGCTCGATGCTTTAGGTCAGGCATCCCGCGCCGGCCTATTCAAGGCCGCTGAACTGCCGCGGCGCGCTAGCGCCCGTCCAGCAGCGGAGACTCCGGGCGGCGGGGCGGCACCCCGCCGCCCGGGGCGGCCGCCCGCTGCGCCTTCCGCCGCCAGGCGATCCCCGACAGTGCCTCCAGCACGACCCGGTTGGCCAGGTACGCCGTGACCTCGGCGTGGTCGTACGGCGGCGCCACCTCGACGATGTCGATCCCGGCCACCGGCAGCTCCATCGCGATCCGCCGGACCGCGTCCAGCAGCTGGCGGCTGGTCAGGCCGCCCGGCTCCGGCGTCCCGGTGCCGGGCGCCATGCCCGGGTCGACCACGTCCACGTCGACGGACAGGAACACCCCGTCGCATTCGTCGGTCGAGATCGCGAAGGCCTCGGTCAGGCACTCGTCCAGCCCGCGGGTGACGACCTCGGTCATCTCGAAGCTGCGCATCCGCTGGGCCGCCATCCAGGCCAGCGTCTCGGGCTCCGGCCAGTACCCGCGCAGCCCGACCTGCAGGAACCGGTCCCCGCGCACCGCGCCTGACTCGATCAGCCGCCGCATCGGCGTGCCATGCCCGTGCAGCGCGCCGAACTGGGTGTCGCCGGTGTCGGCGTGCGCGTCAAAGTGGATCATCGACAGCCGGCCCCAGCCGACGTGCCGGGCCACCCCGGTCGCGTCCGGCAGCGCGATGGTGTGATCGCCGCCGAGGATGACCGGGATGGCCCCGGCCGCGCTCGCGGTGTGCACGGCCTCCTCCAGGCGGCGCAGCGACAGCTCGGTGTCGCCGCCCGGCATCTCCACGTCGCCGGCGTCGGCCACCCGCAGCTCGGCCAGCGGGTCCACGCCCAGCGCCAGGTGCGGCCGGGAGCCGTCGTGCGGCAGGTAGTCGGTGAACCGGATGGCCTGCGGGCCGAACCGGGCCCCCGGCCGGTGCGAGGTCCCGCCGTCGAAGGGGGCACCGATGATCATGATGTCGGTGCCCGCCCACGACGGCGGGTCGGCCAGGTCGGCCCGGCTCACGCCGAGGAAGGTGGCATCCGGGCCGTACATTCCGCCAAGGCGCGTCATCCGCTCAACTTACGCCCGCCGGGAGGTGGCCGCCGTTCCTGGCCGGCGGCTCGTTCGCGCCCGCGCCGCCTTCATCCGGGCTGGTCGGCGCCGGGCCGGGCAGGATGCGGGCCAGCGGCCGCGGCAGCCACCAGTTCGCCTTCCCCAGCAGTTCCATGACGGCGGGCACCAGCACCAGCCGGACCACGGTCGCGTCGATCAGGACGGCCACGGCCAGGCCCAGTCCGACCTGCTTGACCGAGACGTTCGCGCCGAGCACGAAGGACAGGAACACTGCCACCATGATGGCCGCGGCGGCCGTGATCACCTTGGCCGAGCGGGCCAGCCCGGCCGCGACGGCCGCCGCGTTGTCGCCGGTGGCGTCGTAGGCCTCGCGGATCCGCGAGATCAGGAACACCTCGTAGTCCATGGACAGCCCGAACAGGATCACGAACAGGAACACCGGCACCCAGGTCGTCACCGGCACCTTCTCGGGGAACCCGAATAGCTGGTGCAGCCAGCCGTCCTGGCTGATCAGGACCAGCACGCCGTAGGCGGCGCCGATCGAGAGCAGGTTCATGACCGCGGCCTTGACCGCCACGACCACCGAACGGAACACCGCCGTCAGCAGCACCATGGACAGCGCCACGACCACCGCGATGAGCCACGGCAGCCGCTGGCTGATGACGTTGGCGAAGGTCACGTTGGCCTCGTTCGGGCCGGTCAGGTAGGCGCGGATCCCGGTGCCGGAGGTGGCGCCGGGCAGCACCTGGCCGGTCAGGCGGTTGGCCAGCGCCTCGGTCGCCGGGTCCTGCTGCCCGGTCGCCGGGTAGGCGATCAGCAGCGCGGCCTGGCCGTCGGGGCTGATCACCGGCGTGGTCACGGCGGCGACGCCTGGAGTGTGGCGGACTGCGGCGGCCATGGCCGCGACGCCCGTGCCGCTGGTCGTGCCCGCCGGCAGCTCGGCCGCGACGATCAGCGGCGCGTCGAAGCCCGGGCCGAAGCCGTCGGCCATCGCGGCGTAGCTGGCGTAGCCCATGGTGCCGCGGGCCTGCGCCGACTCGTCCGGGAAGCTCAGCTTCATGCCCAGGGCCGGCGCCGCGAGCACGGCGATGACGCCCGTGGCGACGCACAGCGCGACCACCGGCCGCCGCTGGATGACCGCGGCCCACCGGTACGCCCAGCCACCTTCATGTCCGGAACGGATCGCGCCGCGCTGCGCCTTTCCCCGGGCCAGCAGCCGCCCGAGGCGGGCGGGACGGGCCAGCCGGGTCCCGGTGCAGCGCAGCAGCGCCGGCAGCAGCGTCAGCGCGGCCAGGACCGTCATGCCCACGGTCACGGCGGCGGCCACGGCCACGCCGTTGAGCAGGGACTGGCGCAGCACGAGCAGGCTGAGCATCCCGATGGCCACGGTCAGCCCGGCGGTCAGCACCGACCGGCCGGCCGTGCGCATGGTCGTGGCCAGGGCATCCTCGGGCCGCGCGCCGGCCCGCAGCTCATCGCGGAACCGCGTGAACAGGAACAGGGCGTAGTCCACGCCGACGCCCAGCCCGATCAGCGAGGCCACGATCGGCCCGAACGCCGGCGCCGGGATCAGGTGCCCGATGAGCGCGATCAGCGAGAGGCCGGTGCCGATGCCGAACAGTGCGGTCACCACCGGCAGGCTCATGGCCAGCAGCGAGCCGAACGCGAGCAGCAGCACGATCGCGGCCGCCGTCGTGCCGATGCCGTCGCTCGCCCCGCCGTAGGGCGTCTCGGCCAGGTCGACCACGTCCCCGCCCAGACTGAAGGTCAGCCCGTGCCCGGAGGCCGCGGTGGCGTCGTGCATCAGCGCCGCCGTCTCCGCCCCGGAGATTCCGCTGGCTTGCACCGAGAACTGGACCGATGCGAAGGCGATGTGCCCGTCGCGGGAGACCTGCCCCGGCGTGGAGTACGGGCTGGCCACCTCGCTGACGCCGTCCGCGCGCGCGAACGGGGTGAGCGCGGCGGTGACCCGGCGGCGGACGACCGGGTCGTCGATCGGCCGGGCCGACCGGATGGCCAGGGTCAGGGTGTCGCCGGACTGCCGGTGGAAGTGCTGGTTCAGCAGGGTCTGGCCGGGGTCGGCGGTGCCGAAGTTGGTGGCTGACGGCGCGCCGAACTGGACCCAGAGCGTGATCAGGCAGGCCAGCCCGGCCAGCCAGGCCGTGATGGTGGCCCAGCGGTGCCGGTAGCAGGCCAGCCCGAGGGCGGCCAGCAGCCCGGCGCGCGGGCGGCCCGGCGGGGGAGCGGCGGTGTGCGACATGGTGTTCATCTCCTGCGGGCCACGGGCGTTTCTCCGTGTTCTCAGGCTCCTGCGCGGGCCGGGACGGCGCGTCGTACGGCGGGAGGCAGTTGCGCTCGGCGCCTACGGCGCGCGGCGTACTCCCGGCGGACTACACGCCGTCCCCGCCTCCGGGGCGGCGGCGGGCGGCTCAGTAACCTGGTGCCCAGGCACCCGCCGGAACGGAGCGCTCGTGACCCAGCCCTCGCCCAACGCCGTCCCGCAGGCGGACCCGGCCGACGCCGAGCGGCGGATCGCGGTGCCGCGCTGCCCCAACCTGCGGGACCTCGGCGGCTATCCGGCGGCCGGCGGCCGGACGACGCGCTGGCGCACGCTGCTGCGATCCGGCTCGCTGCGCCCGGCCGGGGCGGACGCCGTCGGCGCGCTGGCGGAGTACGGCCTGCGCACCGTGATCGACCTGCGCACGGCCGCCGAGGCGGACCGCGCGCCGAGCCCGCCCGGCATCGCGGCCCGGACCATGCTCGTCTCGCTGCTCGGCCCGGAGGTGCGCGGCCTGCCGCCCGGCCTCGAGCCGGTCTACCGGTACGTGATCGAGGAGCGCGGCGATCAGGTCGGGTCGGCCATCAGCGCGCTGGCCCGCCCCGGCGCCCTCCCGGCCCTGGTCCACTGCGCCGCGGGCAAGGACCGGACCGGGATCGTGATCGGCCTGGTCCTCGCGGTCCTGGGTGTCCCCGACGAGATCATCGCCGCTGACTACGCCCTCAGTTCCGGCTACCTCGGGGCGCAGGCGGCCGCGATCGTCGGCGACGTCCAGGACCGCGCCGGCCTGGACCGCCAGGCGACCGCCGGCCTGCTGGCCAGCCCGCCCGCCCTGATCCTGGACGTGCTGGCCCGGGCCCGCGACGCCGCCGGCACCGTCGAGGGCTACCTGCTGGCCCACGGCGTCTCCGGCGCGGACCTGGGCACCCTTCGCGCCAGCCTGGCGGACTAGGCGCCCGCCGGCTCCGGCTCCGGCTCCGGCTGGGGCGTCGCGGCCGGGTCGAGGGCGGCCAGTGCCTCGCGCGCCTCGTCGGCGACCGGCGGCGGCACGGCGGGCGGGGACTCGCGGTCGCCGGCGCCAGCGGCCCCGTCAGCTTCGTCGGCGTCCGCCTCGGCCAGCACGTGGCGCAGGGCCAGGCCGTACGCCACGTCGTAGGCCCGGTCGGCCGGGACCGCGATGTCCGGGACGACGCCGGTGCCTTCCCAGTTCGTCCCGGTGACCGGGTTGATCGACCGGGCGAACGGCACCGAGATAGCCAGGGCCGGCGAGATCGGCACCATCCGGGTCGGGTGCGCGCCGCCGCCCGTCGTCTCGCCGATGACCCGCACCCGGCCCTGGGCCTGCAGCGTGTAGGCGATGTCCTCACCGCCCGAGAACGTCTCGCCGCTGGTCAGCACGTAGACCGGCCGCCCGAGGTAACGCGCGCCCGGCACGTAGGCCAGGCTCCAGAACTGCCGCGTCTCGCCGGTGTCGCCGTCATAGATGTCATTGAGGTGCGTGTGCGGCCCGTCGAACAGGTAACTGCACCAGAACGCCGCCCCGTGCGGCGACCCGCCCCCGTTCCGCCGCAGGTCGAGGATCAGCGCGTACGTCCCCGCGACCAGCTCCATCGCGGCCGCGATCGCGGTCCCGGCCCGCCGGGGGTCCGCCACCATCCGCAGGTCCAGGTACCCGACGTTCCCGGCCAGCCGCTCCACCCGGAAGATGCCGAAGTTCATCGGCCGGAACTCCGGTTCCGGGCCCGGCCGCGCCCGGCCGCGCTCCCTGGGGCCAGGCCGCTCCCCGCCGTCCGCCCCCGGTCCCGGCGCGCCCGTTCCCGGTGCGCCCGGCTCCGGTGCGTCCGACTGGGGTACTGCGCCCTTTCCCGCCGGACCTGCCTCTGGTCGCAGTCCCGGCGCGCCTGTTCCCGGTGCGCCGGGCACCGGGCCGCCGGGCCGCTGCCCGCCTCGCTGCGGTCGCCTCGCCCGGACCCGGAGGTGCTTGTCCGCGCAGGCCTCATAGAGCTGGGCGGTGAGCAGCTCGGCGAGCGCGTCGTCATCGAGCCCGTCGTACTCCCCGGCCGCGAGCCGCGCCTCGAGCGCCGCGGCGGCCTGCTGGCCGGCGCTGGGGAACACGTAGCTGGCCCGCAGCTGCCGCCCGACCGCCTGCACGATGTCGGCCACCGTCATCGGCTCGTCCAGCAGCGCCGGATCATCAGGCATCGTGATCCGCGGCCTGGCTCCCGGTCCGCCCGCATCCGCCGGGGCCGCAGTCCCTGATCCGGCGTCGCCCCCTGGCGTCGTCGTCCCCGGTCCGCCGCCGTCCGGCGGCGGCGTCGTCCCCGGTCCGGCGTCCTCGACGGTGAACTCCAGAAGCCGCGCCGCCGGCAGCCGCAGTGACAGCTCGCGGCGCAGCCGGCGCATCCCGGCCCCGTGCGCCTGCGCCCACGCCTCCAGGCCGGGCTGCGGCCCGGCATCCGGATCGGCCGGGATGAACACCCGGACCAGCAACTCGCCCGGGCCGAGAGCCGGGTCCTCGCCGTGCCGGAGCAAGGCGACCCGGGTGACCGCATCGGCCCCGAACCCGGCCCGCACCTCGCGCTCAACGGACCGCTGCAAGCGCTGCGCCTCGGCCTGGTCCACCGCCGCCTCCCGGAATCGCACCGCTCCCGACGCTAGCGCTGCCCACCGCCCCGCGCACGCCAATATCAGGCGCCCTTACGGCCCGCCGCGCCCCAGAGCCGTCACCCGCGGCCCCGCCCGCACCAGCCGCCCCGAAGGCCCCGCTGGCTCGCAGCCGACGACGATCGTGGGAGGACTACTCACAACGGGAGGCGGGCGATCCTCCCACGATCTTGTGAATTCCCTCTGTCACGACCGATCGCCCGGACGTGTCCCGAATTCGCGCGTCACTCCTACTTCCTGAGCCACGCTGGCATCCTGCACCACTCCTGCTACCTGCACCGCGGCGTCAGCGCTCGCTGCCGCGCTGTCCGGAACCGACAAGTCGGCCAGCCTGTCCGTACCGGCCGGAACGGCCAGGCTGTCCGGAACGGCCGGGCTGTCCGGAGCGGGCAGGACGGGCGGGGCGGGCTGGTCGCGCCGCGAGCCAGTGGCCAGCACGCAGCCGCCAAGAATCAGCACGAACGACGCGGCGATCAGACCGGTGAAGGGCTCGCCCAGCAGCGCGACCCCGGCGGCGACGGCGATGGCCGGGTTGACATAGGTGAACGTCATGGCCCGCGAGGTTCCGACCTCGCGGATGAGGGCCAGGAACACGACCAGCGCGCATGCCGTGCAGATCACGCCGAGCGCCGCGATCGAGGCCAGCACCCGGCCGGACGGCAGCCGCGTCGGCCAGGTCGCGATGGCCGCCGGGGCGTACACGATCGCGGCCAGGCTCAGGCAGGCCGCCGTCATCGGCAGTGACGGGACGTCGGCCAGCTTGCGTGACGCGATGAGCGGGGCGGTGGCGTAGCCGAGGGCGACCAGCAGCACCTCGGTGACCGGCCAGGCGCTGCCGCCGCTCAGGTGCGGGCCGGCCAGGACCCCGACGCCGGCCAGCCCGAGGATGAGGCCGGCCCAGCGCCGCAGGCTGAGGCGCTCGGTGCCGCCGGTCAGCCGGGCCAGGACCACGCCGATAATCGGGACGGCCGCGATCAGCAGGCCGGCCAGCGAGCTGGGCAGGTGCTCCTCGGCGTTGGACAGCAGGCCCCATGGCGCGATCATCTCCAGGACCGCGAAGCCCAGCAGCGGCCGCCAGTGCACGCGCAGCGCGGCCAGCTGCCCGGACCGCAGGACGGCCGGCAGCAGGATCACGGCGCCCAGCGCGGTCCGGGAGAACACCACGACCGGGACGGATACGCCGCCGACCGCCACCTTGATCAGCAGGTAGGGAATGCCCCACACCACGCACATGACCGCGAACAGGACCCAGCCTCGGCGAGTCACCGCCACCCCGCATTTCCGCTCGCCGGCCGCCCGCGGCAAAGACCGCCGTCAGGCTCCGGCCGATAGTGCCGACAGGCCGGCCGGATAGGCCGGCCAGGCGATACCTAGCATCACCCGGGGAGCCGGGTGCTGTCTTGAACGCTGTTGCGGTAGGCGCCGGGAGTGATCCCGACCACCCGCCGGAACCATCGTGTCAGGTGCGCCTGATCCGCGAACCCGGTGAGCATGGCGGCCTGCGCGGGACTGTGCCCCTGCTCCAGCAGCACCCGCGCTCGGGCGACCCGGTGCTGGGCCAGCCAGGCGTAGGGCGGCATGCCCACCTCGGCCCGGAACGAGCGCAGCAGCTGATAGCGGGACAGTCCCGCGTCGGCCGCGATCTCGGTCAGCCCCGGCGGGCAGACCAGCTGGTCAGTCAGCCGGCTCATCACCTGGCGCGTCATCGCCGTGGGCCGGCGGACCTCGCCGGGCGCCGCCGCGGGCGAGGAGTGCCGCCGCACCAGCTCGCCGAGCAGCGCGGCCAGCCGGGACTCCGCCTCGAGCGGCTCGGCCGGCCGGCTGAGCAGGGCGTGCACGCGGCGCAGCTCAAGGGAGAGCCCCGGATCGGCGATCACCGCCTGGGGGAACCGGGGCGGCCGGTCGGCGCCGTCGGCCAGCAGGGCCGCTGGCGGGTACATCACCCGGTACACGAACCCGCCCGGCCCGACCGGGCCGCCGCCATGGGGCTCGCCCGGCTCGAGGATCGCCACGCTGCCCGGGCCCGAGTAGTGCAGGCCGCCGCGATAGCCGATCGACTCGGCGCCCTCGGTCACGGCGCCGAACGCGAACGGCTCGTGCACGTGCGGGGCGAAGTCGTCGGTGACGCGCGCGTGCAGCAGGTCCAGGACCTGCCCGGACCCGGCACTCACCCGGGTCCAGACAGCCCGCCCGCGGGCCGGGGCAGCCATCCCGGTCATCCGCCCGCTCCGCCGGCTGCGGCCAGGCCGCTGGTGTAGGCGATCGCCACGAGCTGAGCCCGGTCGCGGGCGGCCAGCTTGGTCATGGCCCGGCTGACATGCGTCTTGACGGTGAGCGGGCTGAGGGCCTCCCGCGGCCAGCGGTGGCGGACCAGGATCGGGATCGCCACCACGGCCCCGAACGCGTAGGCCAGCGCGTTCAGCGGCCGCTGGCCGGGCCCGCCGGCCACGGCGCTGTCGAGCTCGACGGCGGTGATGACGACCAGGACGGCGGCCACGTCCACCGGCCGGATGCCGGGCCGGCCCAGCGCCGTGCCCGCCCGGACCGGCGTGCTGGCCCACCCGGCGAGCCGGCTCCCGAGGCCGTCGAGTCTGCTCACGCCGTCACGGTACGCGACCCGGCGTCGCGCGGGTAATGGCATTATCAGGGGCCATGCGCGCACTGCGGGGGACCGGCTGATGGCGCTCGACGAGCTGGACCGGAAGATCGTGGCCGCGCTCGTCGAGGACGCCCGCGCGACCTACGCGGAGGTGGGCGCCCAGGTCGGCCTGTCCGCGCCGGCGGTGAAGCGGCGGGTCGACCGGCTGCGCTCCTCCGGCGCCATCACCGGGTTCTCGGCCCGGGTCGATCCCACCGCGCTCGGCTGGACCACCGAGGCGTACGTGGAGCTGTACTGCCGCGGGCGCACCTCGCCCGCCGACATCGCGACGGCGGTGAGCAAGCACCCGGAAATCACCGATGCCTGCACGGTGACCGGCGAGGCCGATGCCCTGCTGCACATCCGGGCCGCGGACGTGCGGCACTTCGAGCGCGTGATGGAGCGCATCGGCGCCGAGCCATTCGTGGTCCGCACACGCAGTGTCATTGTCTTGTCCAGGCTCGTGAACAGGCCGGACATGCTCCCGCCGGACGACGGCCAGTAGCCTGGACGATTTCGCCTGGATCTATGCTGACCGGGCGGTTCGGCCGGCCGCCATCCGCTACAGTCGTGCCATGTCAGAGCGTGACGAAGGCCCCCGGCGGCCCATGACCACCGGCGAGTTCCGCGCCGCCCCCGACTCATCCGCGAGCACGGGCCAGTTCCGTGCGTTCGCCGGCGAGCAGCCTGCCGACCCCGAAGCGCCCTGGGACATGAAGGTCCCCGGCCGCAGCGTTGCCCGCCTGGCGGGCATCGTCGTACTGGTCGCCGTCGTGCTGGCGATCATAGCGATCATCGTAGTGAAGCTCTAACCGGCTGGGCCCGCGAGTCCGGGCTATAGGAGAGCCGCGCGGCGGCCGTCCGGCGGACCGCGGCTGTGCTTGTATGAGTCGTCATGGGCGCGGCGGGCGTGGGCGATCAGGCTGCGGAGGCCCGGGCCGCCGGAGACCGGGCCGAGGACGCGGCCGAGGAGAGCCACCGGCTGACCGCCCTCGAGGGACTGGCCGCGCTCTCGCTCGACGCCCTCTCGTCGGTGGCCTACGGTCCCGAGGCCATCGTCATCGTGCTGGCCGCGGCCGGCGCGGCCGGGCTGAGCTATACGCTGCCCGTCACCCTCGCGATCGTCCTGCTGCTCGCCGTGCTGGTCATCTCCTACCGCCAGGTGATCGAGGCCTTCCCCGGCGGGGGCGGCGCCTACGCGGTGGCCAAGACCCATCTCGGCACGTCGGCGAGCCTGGTCGCGGCCGGCTCCCTGGTCGTCGACTACGTCCTGAACGCGGCCGTGGGCGTGTCGGCCGGGGTGGAGGCGCTGGTCTCCGCGTTCCCGTCGCTGTACGGCGGCCGGGTCGAGATCTGCCTGGGCATCCTGGCCTTAATCACGGCGGCGAACCTGTGGGGCGCGGCCGACTCGGCCCGGCTGTTCATCGCCCCCACCATCATCTTCATCGTCGCGATCTTCGCCGTCATCATCTCCGGCCTGATCCGGTCGCACCCGGCCGTGGCCCCGTCCCACCAGGTCCCGTCCGCGACCGAGGCCATCGGCCTGCTCCTGCTGCTGCGCGCGTTCGCCTCCGGCTGCGCGGCGCTGACCGGCGTCGAGGCCATCGCCAACGCGGTGCCGTCGTTCCGCCGCCCGCGGCCGCGCCGGGCGCAGCACACCGAGATGTGGCTCGGGATCATCCTCGGCACCATGCTCATCGGCCTGTCCATCCTGATCCGCAAGTACCAGGTCACGCCGACCGCGACGGAGACCGTGCTGGCCGAGCTCACCGCCGCCGGGCTCGGCCACAACTTCGTGTTCTACGCGGTGCAGATGATCACCACCATCCTGCTGGCGCTCGCCGCCAACACCTCGTTCGGGGGGCTGCCGGTCCTCGCGTCGCTGCTGGCCACCGATAACTTCCTGCCGCACCTGTTCTTCCTGCGGGCCGACCGCCAGGTGCACCGGTACGGGATCGGCGTGCTGGCCGTGGCGGCCGCCCTGCTGCTCATCGTGTCGCGCGGGGACACCCAGGCCCTGGTGCCGCTGTTCGCCATCGGCGTGTTCGTCGGGTTCACCCTGTCCCAGGCCGGGATGGTGCGGCACTGGCACCAGCGCCGCGGGCCGGGCTGGGGGCGCCGGGCCGCGATCAACGGCGTCGGCGCCGTCTTCACCCTGGTCGCGCTCGCCATCGAGCTGGGCACCAAGTTCCTGGAGGGCGCCTGGCTCGTGGTCATCGTCGTGCCGCTGCTGGTGCTGCTGTTCCGGCGGATCGGGTCGGCCTACAGCCAGATCGGGTCCGCGCTGGCCCTGGGCGAGACCCCCGCCCCGCCGCGGCGGCTGCCCGCGCTGGTCGTGGTGCCGGTGGCCCGGATGTCGAAACTGACCGAGGCGGGCATCTCGGCCGCGCTGTCCCTCGGCGACGAGGTCCGCGCGGTCACCGTGTGCTACCACGACGAGGACGACGAGGAAGCCGACGCGACGTTCCGCGCCGAGTGGGAGGCGTGGCATCCCGACGTGCCGCTGATCAGCCTGCCCACCCGGCACCGGGCGCTCGGGCCGCCGATCGTCGAGTACCTGCGCGCGCTCGAGCACGACGAGATCGACGACCAGGTCGTCGTGCTCATCCCCGAGGTGCAGCCGTCGAGCCCGCTGCGCCGGGTCCTGTACAACCAGCGCGGCGCCGTGCTCGACCGGGCCATCCGGCGCGGCACCGATAACGTGGTCATCTGCCGCCTGCGGTTCCGGCTCAAGCTGCTGCTCAACCAGCCCGCCGGGGATCCCGGCGGCCCGCGGCCGGCCCCGGGAGGAGACGCCCATGACCCGCGATGAGCTGCTGGCCTACTGCCTGGCCAAGCCCGGCGCGTGGCGAGACGACCCGTGGGGCGGTGACCTCGTGGCCAAGGTCGGCCCGAAGATCTTCGCCTTCCTCGGCGCGGGCGGCGCCGACGGCCCGGACGGCCCGGACAACCCGGCCGGCCCGGCCCCGTCGGCCGGCCTGAAGTGCGGCGCGACCCGGGAGGCGGCCGACGAGTGGCTGGCCCGCTACCCCGACGACGCATCGGTGATGGCCTACATCGGCCGCTCCGGCTGGAACACCCTGCGCGCCGGCGGCGCCATCCCCGACGACGAGCTGCTGGAGGCGGTCGACGCCTCCTACGACGCCGTCGTCAGCAAGCTGCCCAAGAAGGACCGCCCCACCGTCTAGAACGCGCCTAGAACGCGCCTAGAACGCGCCTAGAACGCGCCTAGAACCCGCCGCCCAGCTCCGCCCACGGCGCCCACGCCGCGCCCGAGTACGTCGACACCGCCAGGTTGAGCTGCTGGTCCAGGATGGCCACCTCCGGGGTGCCGCCGGTGTTGACCCACGCCGCCGGGCTCCCCAGCACGTGCCCGCCGATCACCGTCCACCGCCCCCAGCTGCCCGAGGCCGACCGGACCGAGAAGCCGAGCTTGGCGTTGGCCTGCCGGGCGAACACCGCCACCTGGCCGTCGGGCCACGCCGCGGCGGCCGGCGAGTTGCGCACCCCCGTCGCCCCGGCCGGCGACGCGCCCCAGGTCCAGGCGCCGGTCGCCGGGTCCTGCGTGGCCAGCGCCAGCTTCCCGCGCGCCGTCACCGCGACCTCGGTCGCCCCGCCCGCCCCGGTCACCACGGCCGGCGTCCCGGTCAGCCCGCCCGGCCCGGTGCCCGCCGCCGACCACGAGCTCCACCCCGAGGCCCCGAGCGTGGCCATATCCAGCGCACCCGACCCGGTCACGCAGAACACCTCCAGCGTCCGGCCGCCCGCCGCGACCGGAACCGGCGCCCCCGCGCAGTCCCCGCCGATCGGCATCCACGCCGTCCACGAGGAGTTCGCGCCGGGCGCGGACTGCCGGGTCGTCAGGACCTGCCCGCTGGCCGTGGCCGCGAACACCGTGACATCGCCGTCCGGCGCCTGGACCGCTCCCGGGTCGCTGGCCAGCTTCCCTGCGTTCCCGCCCCCCACCGGGCCGCCCCACTGCCAGTCGTTCGGCGCGCCGGCCTGCTGCCAGGCGTGCACGATCTGCCCCGCCGTGGTCCGCGCGAACAGCGTCAGCGCCCCGCCCTGGCTGGCCGCCACGGCCGGGTTGCCGGCCAGCTGGGCCGGCGAGTTGCCCACCGCGCGGGTGCCCCACCAGGCCGCGCTGCCGATCGGGTGCTGGTAGTCGTGCTGCACCGTCCCGTTCGCCGCCCGGGCGAACCACTCGGCCGTGCCGTTGCTGTTCAGGGCGGTGGCGATCCGGAACCGGGGGCGGATCACCGGGGCCGGCCCGTGCGGCGGGGCAGGCCCGGGCGGCGGGGTCGGCCCGGGCGTCGGGGTCGGCCCCGGCGGCGCCCCCACCGTCCCGCTGCCGCCCAGGGCGACGTCCAGCTGGTCGTTGTCGATGTTCACCGTGGCGCCGCCCCAGCTCTCGTTGTGGCCGCCCTGGTACTGGTGAATGCGCTGATGGCTGGTCCACCTGGTGGCCGGCATGTAGGAGCTGGTCGTCGTCGCCTTCCCGTCCCAGTCCGCGTAGTGGATGACATCCGGCTCGGTGATCCGGGCCGCTGCCCCGGTCAGGTCGCCGATGTTGGAGAACGACTCGTAGATCCCGGCCGCGTAGCCCTTGGCGTGCAGCCCGCTGTCCCACGCCGACAGGAACGTCGTCACCGCGGTCCCGCAGCCGCCCCGGTAGGCCTCCATGTCGAAGATGAGCGGCGTGCCCGCCGGGATGCCCAGGCCGGTCGCCTGCGTCACCGCGTCCGCGGCGGCGGCACTGCCCTGCGCGGCGGCCTTGGCCGCGCTGATGGTGGCATCCCCGAACCCGGCGACGCACGAGGCCTGCAGTCCGACGTACAGCGGGAAGTAGTGCCAGCCCTCGGCCTGGATGGCCTTGATCCAGGCCGCGGTCAGGTTGGCCTGCGCGCAGGCCCGGTTGACCCCGCCGATGTAGATCCCGACCGACCGGTACGGCGACGCCAGCCAGTCCTTCATGGTCGCGGCCGACGGCGCCGCGCACGTGTCGAAGCCCGGTCCCGTGACCACGCCCTGGGCCGGCGCGGGCGTCACGGCGGCCGGGGCGGCCAGCGGCACCGCGCGGGCCCGCTCGCTGACCCGGATGGATTTCTCCACGAAACGTGCTGTTTCCGCGCTCGCCCCGTACGACACGCTGACCTCGACCCCGGCCGATGGCACGAGATCGACGATCTGGTGGGTGATCCCGGCGTCGGGATTGGTCAGTGCCGCCCGGCCGTCGATGACCGCGTGCGCGGTGGCCCGCCGCCGGTCCGGGCTGGCCGGGCTGACCGGCTCCAGCTGCACCGCCGTGCCCCGGCCCCGCACGTCCGCCGGGCAGGCCGGATCGGGTCCCGGCGTGCCCAGGTACACCGCGCGGACGTCCAGCCGCGGGCACGCGCGCGGATGCCGGGTCAGGTTCACCACCTTCCACGACGCGGGCACCGTGACGCTCACGCCGCGGAAGGAAACCGTCTGCGGCCCCGCCTTCCCGGCGCCCGTGCTGGCGGCGTCCGCCGCCGGAGCTGCGATCGCTAAGCAGCCAATTACTAGGCTGAATATGGCAAATGGTAGCGACTTGATTACCAAGAGTGATCGCATGGGGTGAGATTAGCGCACGGCGCGTGCTGTTGGCCTCGCGGCCCCCTGTAGTCCTACAAGTCCCGATAGCCCCGGTAGTCGCCGGTATTAATGGCGCCCGGCATCATGAACAGGCCAATGACCAGGCCAAATACCCGACCGATCCGTCAGGCCGGGCCGGCCTCGGCGGGCGGGGCCGGGCCGGCCTCCGGACCCGGGCCCGCACCCGGGCCTGGCTGGAACCGGTATCCCATGCCCGGCTCAGTCAGCAGCCAGCGCGGGCGGGCCGGGTCGGGCTCCAGCTTCCGCCGCAGCTGGGCCATGTACAGGCGCAGGTTGCCGGCCGCGTCCTGGTAGCCAGGTCCCCATACCTCGGTGAGCAGCTGCTGCTGGCTGAGCAGCTTGCCCGGCGACCGCACCAGCACCGTGATCAGATGCCACTCGGTGGGCGTCAGCCGGACGTCGGCGCCGTCCGCCCGGATCACCCGCTTGGCCGCCAGGTCGACGGTGAGGTCCCCGATGCGGACCTGCGGGGCGTCGGCCTCGGCGCCCTGCCGCCGGCTGACCGCCCGCATCCGGGCCAGCAGCTCATCCATGCTGAACGGCTTGGTGACGTAGTCGTCGGCGCCGGCGTCGAGGGCCTCGACCTTCTCGCTGCTGTCGGCCCGCCCCGACAGCACGATGATCGGCGCGTCGGTCCAGCCGCGCAGGCCCTGGATCACCTCCACGCCGTCCAGGTCGGGCAGCCCCAGGTCCAGGATCACCAGGTCGGGCGGGTGCTTGGCCGCGACCTCGAGCGCCTGGGTCCCGGTCCCGGCCACCTGCACGTCGTAATGCCGCACCCGCAGGTTGATCCGCAGAGCCCGCAGTATCTGCGGCTCGTCGTCCACGACCAGCACGGTCGTCACGGCGCTGCCCGCCGCGGGGCCGCCCGGCGCGGGGCCGCCCGCCGTGGGCGGCCCATCACGAGGCGGCCGCGGTCTGGTGCAGCGGCGCGACCGGCCCCGGGGCCGCCGGGAGCGACAGGGTCATGGTCAGGCCGCCGCCGGGGGTCTCCTCCGGTTCGAGGGTGCCCCCCATGGCCTCGGTCAGGCCGCGGGCCAGGGCCAGCCCCAGGCCGACGCCGGTCGTGTTGTCGGTGTCGCCCAGCCGCTGGAACGGCACGAACAGGCGGGTCCAGTCCGCTTCCGGGATGCCCGGCCCGGAGTCGATGACCCGCAGGTCGACCCGGTCCCCGAGCGCGCTGCCGCGCAGCGCGGGCGGCGAGCCGGCGGGGGAGTAGCGCAGCGCGTTGGCCGTCAGGTTGGCGATGACCCGCTCCAGGATGCCGGGGTCGACGGCGACCTCGGGCAGGTCATCGGCGATGGCCACGACCACGGCGTTGGCGGCCGGCCCGAGGTCGTCCAGGGACCGGGCCACGATCTCCGCCAGGTCGGCCGGACGGGGGAAGACCGCTAGGGCGCCTGCCTGCAGCCGGCTCATATCGAGCAGGTTATCGACCAGGTGGGCCAGCTTGTCGAGGGATTCGTCGGCGGTGGCCAGGAGTTCGTCGCGGTCGGTGGGCGCCCACTGCACGTCGGTCGCCCGCAGGCTGGTCACGGCGGCCTTGGCCGAGGCCAGCGGGGTGCGCAGGTCATGGCTGACCGCGGCCAGCAGCGCGGTGCGCATCCGGTCGGCCTCGGCGATCGGCCGGGCCGCCTCGGCCGCGGCGGTGAGTCGCTCCTGCTCCAGCGCGGTGGCCGCGTAGGCCGCGAAGGCGCCGAGCACGCGGCGGTCGGTGGCCGGCAGCGGCCGCCCGCGCAGCGCCAGCACCAGCCGGTCGGTCACCGGGACCTCCGAGTCGGCCACCTCGGGGGTGGGCACGGGCAGGTCGCCGGCGGTGGCCACCGGCGCCCACCGCGCGCCCGGCTCCCCGCCGCGCTCCAGCAGGGTCACCGCCTCCAGCCCGAACGCCTCGCGGACCCGGGCCAGCACCGCCTGGAGGGCCTGCTCGCCGCGCAGCACGCCGCCCGCCGTCGTGACCAGCAGCTCGGACTCCGCGCTGGCCCGTGCGGCCTGGTGCGAGCGCCGGGCCGCCCGGTCGACCAGGGAGCTGACCACGAGCGCGACCGCGACAAAGATGCCGAGGGCCAGGGCATTGTTGGCCTCGGCGATGGTGAAGGTGTGGATCGGCGGCGTGAAGTAGTAGTTGAGCAGCACCGACCCGCCGATGGCGGCGATCACGGCCGGGATGAGCCCGCCGGCCACCGCCACCGCGACGACGGCGGCCAGGAAGATGATGATGTCACTGCTCAGGTTGACCTGGCTGCGTGACACGGTCAGCAGCAGAGTCAGCAGCGGCGGCAGGGCCACGGCCAGCGCGTAGCCGAGCAGCCGCCGCCGCAGCGGGAGCCCGCCGCGGCCGCGCGGCAGTCCCCGGCCGCGGCCCATCTGGGAATGGGTCACGATGTGCACGTCGATGTCGCCCGATTCCCGGATCGTGCGCAGGCTGACGCCGGGGCCGGTGAGCAGGGACGAGATCCAGTTCCGCCGGCTGGCGCCGAGGACCAGCTGGGTCGCGTTCTCGGCCCGGGCGAAGTCGAGCAGCGCCTGCGGCACGTTCTCCCCGACGACCTGGTGGTAGGTGCCGCCCAGGGA
>DASYBB010000236.1:0-9429 GCA_036501025.1 Streptosporangiaceae bacterium | reverse complement strand
GCTCGTCACCGCGGCCGTGCGCCGGGCCGCCGCCGAGGGGCTCACCGTCGTCCCGCTCTGCTCGTACGCGCGGGCCTGGCTGCGCAGCCACCCGGACGTCGCGGCCGAGGTCACCATAGACTGGGGCGACCAGGCCGCCGGCGGCTGATGCCTCCGGGCACGGCCGGTGCTGCGGCGCCACCGTTTCGCCGGGTGGCTTGAGTTGCGGTTTGGTTCCTTCCGCCGCCAGAGTGTTGCGGAGGGCTCGGGCCGGGCCGGTACCCTGACCCTTCGGGCGCGGATCGCGAGTCCGCCCCGGGGGGCGTTAGCTCAATGGTAGAGCAGCGGACTTTTAATCCGTGGGTTCTGGGTTCGAGCCCCAGGCGCCCCACCGAGGCACCGGCACGCGCACGGAGATGGCCCGGGCCAGCCCAGCCTGCCGTCTACGGCTGCCTAAGCAGCCATGATGTATAATCTGGTGTATGAAGCGGACCAATATCTACCTGGACGAAGGCCAGGCTGACGCTCTGGAACAGGTCGCACACACGCAGGGCATCTCGCGCGCGGAGCTGATCCGGCAGCTCATTGACCGGAGTATCGGCGCGTCAGGGGCGGGCGACCTGGAGGCCGACCTGGCCGCCATCCGGGACTCCTTCGGGATAGCCCGCGGCGAGGACATCTCGTTCGGCCGGGGAGACGATGAGCGGTCGCGGCATCTGGACCGCATGGCTGAGCTGTGATCCTGGTCGACAGCGACGTCCTCATCGCCAACCTGCGCGGGGTTCCTGCCGCACAGGAATGGCTGCTGGCCGCCCGGCGGGATGCCGGCCCGCTCGGGGTGAGCGCGGTCAGCCTGACCGAGGTGGCCGGCGGCATGAGATCTGCCGAGCGGCGGCAGGTCAGCCGCCTGCTGTCCAGCTTGCGCGCGTTCCCGGTGACGGAGCGGGTCGCCTGGCGCGCCGCGGAGTTCATGCGCGAGCACCGGCGCTCGCATCAGGGAATCGGGCTCGGCGATTACCTAATCGCGGCCACTGCGGAGGTGGAAGGGCTCGATCTCGCCACGCTCAACGTGCGCCATTTCCCCATGATCAAAGATCTCCGGGCGCCGTTCCAGGTCTGACTCCCACTTGCGGCGTACGGGGTCCGACCAGCGGATGATGCTCGCGCGCCGAGCTCCGCTGACGACGATCCCGTTTTCCCTGGCCATGGCCCTCCCGGTGATGTTCCGGCGGCAGCATCCCGGCGGCGCGTTCGCCGCCGTGGTCGCGGTCGGGGCGGCCGAGGTGGCGGTGCTGTCCTGGCGCTCCGATCTCTCGGTGCTCGTCCTGCTCCACACGCTGGCCGCCAGCCGGCCGCGGCGGCTGTCGGTGGCCGGCCTGGCGGTGTGCCTGCTGGGCTCGGTGGTCGCCCTGGCGCGCTGGGAGGCGGCCAAGGTGACCCATGCTGAATTCATGCTCGGGACCCTGGCCGCCCTGTTCGTCGGCCCCGCGCTGCGGGCCTGGCTGCTCGGCGACTCGATGAAGTGGCGGCGCGGCTGGAATGCGAGCGGGATGCGCAGGCCCTGCTGGCGGCGCCCAGGCCGCCGCCCTCCTGCCCGCCCGGCGGGTCGCGGCGACCGCCGTGGTGGCCAGCATGGCTGAGGCCTGAGGCGACTGCGGGCGGCCGCCCGCCGGGCGGCGGCCGCCGCGGCGGGTCAGCCGGGGGCGAGGGTGGTGACGTGGCCCGAACTGCCCTTGAACTTCAGCGCGCCGTCGGCGGCGTCCACGTACAGGACGCCGCCGCGGGCCGGCGTGGCGGGCTCGGCGTGCGGCGCCAGCGCCAGCAGGCCGTCCAGGCTCAGCTGGCCCTGGTTGTCCGGCGACGGTATGACGGTCTCGACGCCGGTCAGGGTGTTGTTTTCCAGGTCCAGCGTCGCCCCGCCATTAGCCTCCGGGGCGATCGAGATAATCGGGGCATTTGTCGCGGTCGACACGGCGAGGCCGGTGCGCTCGGTGCCGCCGGCGTCCAGGTAATTCACCTTGACGAACGTGCCCGCCCCGCCGCGGGCCAGCAGCTCAAGATTCCCGCTGCCCAGTGAGGTGATGAAGGCGAGATTGTCGATGGACTGGCCATTGCCGGCCAGCTGATTGACAAGATACGCGCTGGATATGCCGCCGTCGGTGCCGAAATGGCTCGTCATGGTCAGGCCCCGTGCTCTTTGTGGTCGCCGGCCCACTGCACGTGGAAGGTGCCGTCGCGGTCGACGCGCCGGTAGGTATGCGCGCCGAAATTGTCCCGGAGGCCCTGGATCAGCGCGGCCGGCAGTCGGTCCCGGCGCAGCCCGTCGAAGTAGGACAGCGAGGAGGCGAAGGCCGGCGTCGGGATCCCGGCCAGGGCCGCCCCGGCCACGATCCGGCGCCAGGCGCCGAGTCCCTGGTCGACGGCCCGGGCGAAGTACGGGTCAACCAGCAGGGACAACGGGCTCTCGGGCTGGTCGTAGGCCTCGCGGATCCGGTTCAGGAAGCGCGCCCGGATGATGCACCCGCCGCGCCAGATGGTCGCCATCGCGCCGCGGTCGATGTCCCAGCCGTACTCCGCGCTGCCGGCCTGGATCTGGTCGAAGCCCTGAGCGTAGGCCACGACCTTGGAGACATAGAGGGCCTGGCGGACGTCCTCGATGAAGGCATCCCGGTCGCCGGCCGGCCGGGGGCCGACTGCGGAGCCGAAGGTGGCCTGAGCCGGGCCGCGCTGCTCGGCGTGACCCGACAGGGCCCGCGCGAACGTCGCCTCGGCGATACCGGTGATCGGGATGCCCAGGTCCAGGGCACTCTGGACGGTCCACCGGCCCGTGCCCTTCTGCTCGGCCTGGTCCAGGACGATGTCGATGAAGGGCCGCCCGGTCACCTCATCGGTGCGGGCCAGGACGTCCGCCGTGATCTGGATGAGGAACGACTCCAGGTCGCCCTCGTTCCAGGTCCGGAAGAGCTCGGCGATCTCGGCCGGCGTCGCGTCCAGCCCGGTCCGGAGCAGGTCGTAGGCCTCGGCGATGAGCTGCATGTCGGCGTACTCGATGCCGTTGTGGACCATCTTCACGAAGTGGCCGGCGCCATCCGGGCCGACATGCACGCAGCAGGGCGTGCCGTCGACCTGTGCCGCGATGGACTCGAAGATCGGCCCGAGCTTCTGGTAGGACTCCGCCGAGCCGCCGGGCATGATCGACGGGCCGAGCAGCGCGCCCTCCTCCCCGCCCGATACGCCGCACCCGACGAAATGCAGCCCGTGCTCCCGCAGGGCCTCCTCGCGGCGGCGGGTGTCCAGGAAGTGCGCATTGCCGCAGTCGACCACGATGTCGCCCGGGGTGAGCAAAGGAATGAGCTCGTCGATCACCGCGTCCGTGGGACCGCCGGCCTTGACCATCACGATGATCGCCCGCGGACGCGACAGGGACGCCACGAAATCCGCCATCGACTGCGACGCGATGAACGTGCCCTCGTCGCCGTGCTCCTTGACCAGAGACGACGTCCGCTCGGGCGACCGATTGTGGAGGGCCACGGCATGGCCGTGCCGGGCCAGGTTGCGGGCGAGGTTGCGGCCCATCACCGCCAGGCCCGTGACTCCGATGTCCGCGCCGCCAGCCTCGTTCATGTTCGTCGGCCTCCCTGTCGCTTGCGTTTCGGGCTTGCGTTCGGCGCGGCCGGGCCCGGCGCCCTGGCGGGCCGCCCGGCCGTCACTACCGACGCTACAACCGCGGGCCGGGGAGGCCGGCGCGATCCGGCCGTCCGGCACGGCCCGGGGCGGCCATTCCCGGCACTGGTGCGTGCCGGGGGTTGGCCGCCCCGGGGTGCGGGATGCCGCTAGCCGGCGAGCGCGAGCGCCGGAACGAACTTCGCCGCGTCGATCGTGCCCCACCCGCTGGCCAGGTCATAGCCGCGGCCGGCGGTGAATCCGGTCACGCCCTTGAAGCTGTTGTTGCCGGACGTGATGTCCACCAGGCCCGTGTGGGCGTTGCCGTGCTGGCTGACCGCGCCCAGGGCGTAGAGCCCGGGGTTGAGGAGACCGAGCCGGTGGCCGGCCACCTGGTCAGCCAGGGCGACGATGCCGGAGAAGATCGGCGAGGCCTCGGAGGTCCCGCCGACGAGATTCCAGCCGGAGCCGTCCGGGTTCGGGAACGTGAAGTAGATCCAGGCCGCCCCGTCGACCGCGGCGCTCATCGAGATGTCGGGGGTGCCGCGCTGACGGCCGACGACGCCCCGGACCCCGACCTGGAACAGCGGCGCGGCGAACACGGCGGACTTGCCGCCGCCGCCGGCGCCGAAGCCATCGTTCCACACGACGTCCGGCGACAGGCGGTTGCCCGTGTTGTCGAGGTTGAGCATGGAACCGCCGACCGAGGTGACCAGCGGGTCAGATGACGGCCAGGAGTTCACCGGCATCGGGTACAGGGTGCTGCCGTCGGCCTCGGCATCGGTGGCGCCATCGTCGCCCGATGAGGCCAGGACCGTCACGCGGTGCGCGAGCGCGTCCTTAAAGGCGAAGCGCAGGTTCAGCAGGCTGGAGAAGTTGTGCTGGTCGAAGCCGGGGAACGTGTTCTCGGTGGCGCCGAAGCTCTGCGTGATGACGTCGCCGACGCCCTGCTTGATGAGAGAGTCCTCGGCCTGCATCATCTCCGGGAGGCCGGTCACGCCCTCGGTCTCGGCCACCGGGGTCTCGGCCAGGACGATCTTCGCGCCCGGCGCGATGGCGTGGGCGTACTCCACGTCGAGCGTGGTCTCCTCGGCCCAGCCGACCATGGTCGGGTCGTTGCCGTCGAACGGCGGGATGGTGCCGAACTGATCGACCTGCAGGACCGGGTCGGGCAGCCCGAACTGCGCGTCGAACACCTTGAGGTCATTCTGGATCGTCGGCGACCCGAACGAGTCCACGATGACGATCGTCCGGCCCCGGCCGGTGATCCCCCGGCCGTACAGCGGGTTCAGGTCGTAAGCCACGCGGTACTGCAGCGGCGTGTAGCAGGCGATCCCGATCTCCGCCTGGCAGTCCGTGGTGGAGATCGGCGCCGGGAGCCCCTTGTGCACCAGGATCGGGCGGCTCACGTCCGGGACCGCGGTCGCGGTACGGGCGTGGGCGGGCGCGGCGTGGGCGCCGGGAGCCGCCGCGGCGAAGGCGAGCAGCCCCGTCACGGCCGCGACCGGGACCGCGGCGCGGACGCCGCGCCGGGTGGTACGAGATCTGGCCGGGGACGGTGTGCTACCCGCACGGGGAGCAGATCGTGGAGAGGACAGCATGAAGCTCCTTGCGACTATCTGGGCGGATGACTCAGTGAGCAATAGCCGCGCCAGGGCCGGACCCAGCCTGATCCGGCCCGCCCGGATACAGCACCCCATCGTTATCCCACACCCGCAGGCGCGAGTCGATACTTGCCGCGGAATCGCCGTAAACGATCATTAACGCTGAGTCACGCGGTCCGGGCGGCCGGATGCGGCCAAACTTCCGTCCGATCTATTCACATTCCGGGCCTGATCTCTCCGGTGCATCACCAGCGCATGGCGGCGAAGTCGATGGGCCGCGGGGACAGCCGCTGCGTGCGGGCGGCCAGGGCCTGCAGCCGTCGGGCCATGTCCGGGGCGGCGAGTCGCTGCCGGTCACCGTGGCCCGGCAGCAGCCACTCGAAGCGGATCCGCGGCGCCGTCCGCTCCAGCGAGGCAGCCAGCTCGGTGATGGAGTACCAGGTGACGCTGGCGGCCACCTCGATGTCCTGTGTGCTCCGCGACCAGTAGAAGCTGTCGCCGCTGAAGCAGTACCGGTCGTCGGCGAGGTACAGCACGCTGCCCTCGGTGTGCCCGGGCAGCGGCCAGGCGGTTACGCCGTCGGCGATTGTGGCCGGCTCGGTACCGTGCATGACCTGGTCAGCGTCGGGGGCCGCGCCGAGATCGCCTCCGTGAATCCACAGCCGGGCGCCGAGCCGGTCGGCATAGCGACGGCCGTGCGCAGCGTGGTCGCGGTGAGTGAGCAGGACGTCGGTCACCGGGCCGAGCGCCTCGTACCGCTGCGCCAGGACCGGGCTCCAGCGCGGGGTGTCGATCATCATCAGGCGGCCCGCGGGGCGGCGCACCAGGTAGGAGTTGGCGCCGGCCGTCTGCCGCGAGTTGTGCCCGCACAGGTAGACGTGCTCGTCCAGGGGCAGCGGGAACGGGTCCGGCGCGGGGTCGCTCCCGGCCGAGTCGTGCCGGATGGAACGGGTCTGGCAGGCGAATGCGGCGGCGAGCATGCTCGCGTTCTCCGCGTCGGTGCGCGGCTGCCGGATAACGGCGGAACGGCCGCCGACCTCACCGATCAGCCCGGGGGCGAGCTGCCGGGCGACATCGCAATTCGTGCAGCGCTGATCGATATGCCAGCCCGCGTCGGCCGGTTGGTCGCTCATAGGTAATCCTCCGTGCGCAATGGAGCGGCCGTCGGTGCCTCACTGAATACCACTCATGCGGCCGAAAGCAAAAACGAGAGTCCTAGCCCCGGGCAGGTATTCGCTCTTGACATTCGCTGAAATTATGCTCTGGCGCCCGGGAGCCGCTCGCCGCTTTTACGCAATCGTTCCGGGAAGAATGAGGGTGGCGCGAGAAAGGAGACCCGAGCGGAGCCGGGAAACATCGCCGCCAGCCTGGCACAGCGTCATGGAACAGTCAGCCGCGCCGACCGTGACCCCTTCCGGCCGGCGCGGCTGACTGGCTAGCGGTCGCCCTCGGCGGCGGAGCCGGCCGGGCGCCGGGCGGCGGTGAGCTTGCCGGACGGGGCGGCGACCATCATCTTCACCAGTTCCTCGGTGATGTGCGGCTCGAGGCCCTCGGTGTGGCCCTTGTCCAGCCGGACTACGTCGGCGATGACCCGGCCGCCGCGCGCGCCCGGGTAGACGTAGATCTGCGCGGTGCCGGGCCGGGGCGCCAGCCCCCACTGCGGGGTGGAGTAGCTCTCCCGGATCTTGTCCCAGACCTGGCCCGGCTCAGTGTCCACCACGTCCGGCTGGCGGACCCGGGCGCCGGCCCCGTAGCGCTGCGCCCAGGCCGACTCGGCCGGCAGCTCCGCGATCTCGTGCTCCCCCGTAGCGAAGATGAACGACAGGTCCGCGTCCGGCAGCTCGGCCAGGCCGGCCCGGATGCGCTGCAGCTCGGCCTGCGAGAAGCTCGGCTGCGGTCCGCCGGGATGGGCCGGCGGGCCCGCGCCGTCGGCCCGCGGGACCCCGCCGATCCGGCCGCCGGACAGGCTGAGCCACCCGTCCGCCCGGCGGGCGAAGAAGTCGCTGTTCAGCAGCCGCCGCGACGTCATGCCGCCCTGCGAGTGGCCGACCAGCCAGAACGAGACGATGCCGTCCGGGCCGAACCGCTCCAGGACCAGGTTGACCACGTTCTGCAGATGCTCGTCATCGGCCTCGGCGGCCCAGTGCCGGGACGGCTCCGCCGTGGCGGCCGTGGGCGTGGCGACCACCAGGCCGTGCGCGTCCGCGTGGTCGTGCGCCGGGAAGTACAGGTGCTGCCAGGCGCCGAAGGAACCGCCGCCGTGCAGGTTCAGCAGGAACGTGAGCGGACGGCCGGCGACGTCGTCGGGCGCGTCCAGGTAGAACTTCCGGCCGGTGGCCTCATCGATGACCGACTCATGGCGCATAGCGACCTCCTTGCGCTCCCGTCCCGGCCGACAGCCCGCACGGCCGCCCGGCAGCCCGGCTTTTAGAACATGATTCTAAAATCCTAGACGGTAATTGGCCCGGGGGCGAGGGCCGCTGCCGACCGGGTCAAAGAAAAGCCGGCTCGCGCAGGGCCGGCCCGGTGGAGTACCTTCGGCAGTGGCGGTTCCCGGCCGCCTCTGGGTCCGCGGGCAGAGCTCCAAGCTCACCGGCCTAGCAGTGCCGACCACTGGCATGTCTTTCCAGCCCGATGTCGCGGACCCGCGGGCGACGAGGAAGGACGGCCATGTCCGATCAGTCACGCGCGCTCCCCGACCAGCCCAGCCTCCGGTACCTGAAGCTCGAGGCGAAGCGGCGGCTGTCCGCCGGGGAGTTCGCCACCCTGCACGACGCCCAGCTGGCCATCGCCCGCGAGCACGGGCAGCCCAGCTGGACCGCGCTCAAGCAGCTCGTCGAGGCCGGGCCGGTGCTGGCCCGGGCGAGGTGGGTCATCTCCCGCTTCGCCGGCGCCGGCGGGCCGGGCTGGGCCGCCCCGGCCGACGCCGAGCTGCGGGAGCACTTCGACGAGGACTACCTCCGGCGGGTCCCGGCCACCACGATGACCCGGGCGCTGACCCGGGTGGCCGAGCAGCTGCGGGGCGACCTGGTGGTCACCACCGAGAGCCCGCTGGGCCTGCGCGCGGAGATCTCGGGCCTGCGGCTCGAGGCCGCGGCGCAGCCCGCCCCGCCCCACCGGCTGACCCTGCTGCGGCTGTACCCGCTGGGCCAGCGGGTCACCGATCCCCGGGTCACGGCCCCGCCCGAGGCCACCTCGGGCGCCGTCCCGGCCGCCGCCGCGCAGGTCGCGGCGGAGGCCTGGGCCGAGCTGGGCCTGCCCGGCCTGGTCATCGCCGGGGCCGCGGGCCCCGGCGACGGCGGTTGGGTCGCGGCGCGCGGCTGGGCCTGCCTGGAGCGGGCAGAGGCGCTGCGGCCCGGCCACCGGTTCCCGGTGTACTCGATCACCAAGCTGATCACGTCGACGGCCGTCCTGCGGCTGGTGGCCGACGGCCGGGTCGGGCTCGACGACGCCGCGAACCGGCACCTGCGGACGATCGCGCTGGCTGACGAGGCCGTGACGATCCGGGAGCTGCTGGCCCACACCGGCGGGGTGGCCAGCCCCGGCGAGCTGTTCGCGGGGCAGGTCCCGAGCCTGGTCTCGCTGACCGGGCCGGTCGCGGCGTGCGGCGGGCCGCGCGGGACGTTCGCCTACAGCAACGGCGGCTACGCCATGCTCGGGCAGCTGATCGCGGACGTGACCGGCACCCCGTACCCGGACGCGGCGGCCGCGCTGGTGCTCGCGCCGCTCGGGATGACCGGCTCCTCGTTCCCGGCCAGCTGGCCGCAGGACGGCGCGGTCACCGGCTACCGGGTGGCCGGGGACGGCACCTTCGAGCCGGCCCCGGCGCAGGTCAGCACCCTGCCGGCGGCCGCGGGGCTGTGGTCGACCGCGCCCGACCTGGTGCGCTTCGGCCTCGGCTGGGCGTCGCTGCTGCCCGGCGGGCTGGCCCGCGAGGCCATCCGGGCCCACGCCGTGCAGCGCGATGGCGGGCCCGAGGCCGGGCTGGGCTGGCTGCTGAACCGGGCCAAGGACGCCAGCGGCCAGGTGGGCGGCGGGCCTGCGTCGTCGTCGTCGCTGATTGTCGCGCCGAGCACGGGGCGGGTCAGCGTGACCATGACCAGCCGGATGGTGCCCATCGAGCCGGTTAACGCCCGCCTGGCCCGGTCGGGCGGCTGACCCCGGGCGGGCGCCTGGCGGTACG
>DASYBB010000235.1:0-2168 GCA_036501025.1 Streptosporangiaceae bacterium | reverse complement strand
CCAAGGCCGCGTAGTTAAGGGGCGGCTCGGCGTGTCAACTCGGTCATGTGGCCTGTTGGGGGCATGTTCCGGTCAGGGAGTAGTGCCCTGGGGATGCCCGGTGGATGGTTCCCTTGGCGGTCAGGGCGGTTAGCTGGCTGTAGAAGCTCTGGAGCTTGGCCTGGGGGATTCCCAGTGCTTCCGCGAGGTGCCTGCGCGGCCAGGCGCGGGCGGGGTCGGCGCGCAGCAGGGTGATGAGGCGCGCGCGGCGGGTGGGGGGGCCGGGGGGGATTTCGGTTGTTCCCGGCGGGCCCGGGGAGGCTGCGGTGTAGGTTCCCCGCCCGTTCCTGCGGATCAGCCCGTGCCTTGACCATTGTGACAGCTGGCCCCGCAGGCTGCGGCTGCCCGTGCCGGGGCCGGCGCCGAGGACGCCGGCGATCTCGCGGGCGTGCCACTGGCGGGCGGGGTCCTGGGCGAGCAGGGCCAGGAGCCGGTCGAGGCGGCTGGCGGGCCGGCTGTCTCCCGGGGCGGGCGGCGGCCCGGGCTGGCCCTCGTGAACCTCGATCTCCAGGGCGGTGATGTTCTGGCTGGCCAGGGGCCTGTCGTCGTCGGCGGGGCGGGCGGCGTAGCGGGAGGCCGGCGACTTGACCTTGCGGGCGCTGACGCGGTGCCGGCGGGCGGGCAGCAGCCTGGCCAGGACCGCGCGGCCGATCGCGCCGGCCAGGCCTTCTTCGCCGCCGGGGGCGATGCCGGCGGCGAGGACGGCCTGGTCGCGGGCGGTCTCCAGCGCCACGGTGAAGCTGGCCCGGTCCGGGTCCGCGCCGCGGGCCCCGGCGGCGTCGGCCATGGCCGACCGCAGCAGCTGGTAAAGGAGCAGCAGGGCCCACAGCTCCTGTTCCAGCCCGGCGGGGTCGCCGGAGCGCAGGACCCGGCCGGCGAGGATCGTGTGGCGCAGCGCGTAGAACGCCGACTCGACCTCCCAGCGCTCGTGGTAGAGCTGCACGAGGCGGCCGGCGGGGTCGCGGCGGGAGTCGAGCAGGGTGGTGGCGAGCCGGCAGCGGCCGCGGATCACGGTCCCGTCCGCGCAGGTCACGGTGATGCCGGCGTCGACGACCCGGACGGCCAGCTCCCCGATCCTGGTCAGGAACGACCCGTCGTCGAGGCGGGCCAGCACCGGCAGCCGGCGGTCCGAGCGCAGCCGGACCAGGAACTGCGCCCTGGTCCCGGCCAGCGCGGCCAGGAACGCGTTGCCGTCGAACCCCCGGTCGGCCAGCACCAGCATGTCCGGGCCGAGCAGGTGCAGCAGCCGCGACGCGTAGCCCTTCTCGTCGGTGTCGTGCGGTCCGAAGGCCGCGCCGAGCAGCGCGCGGGTCCCGGTCTCGGCCAGGGCCATCTGCATCACCGTCGGGTAGCCCGTCCACGCCGTCCGGGACCGGACCCGGCCCAGCCAGCCCCGGTTCCGCTCCAGGTCCGGCGCCTTCAGCGAGCTGCAGCCGTCGAACGCGACGGTCCGGTAGCCCCGGTAACGGGCGCCGGGCGCGGACGGCCAGGCCAGCGGCCCGGCCACGGTCTCGAACAGCGCCCGCAGCGGCGCCGCGCCGACCCGCCGCCGCAGGTCCCGCAGCGCCTTCTCCGACGGCGCCGGCCCGCCCGCGCCGCCCAGGCCGGCCACGAGCTTGCCCCACACGCCCAGGTAGCCGGCCCCGGGGAACAGGCAAAGCGCGAGCGCGAAGTACACCCCGACCCGCGACGGCAGGCTCCGCAGCCGCCGCTCGGCCCTGCGGGTGTCCTCCAAGACGGAATCCACCAGCTCGAACGGCAGGTACTGCGTCAGCTCGCCCAGGTGACCCGGCGCGAACACGCCGGCCGCGCACCGGATGGCGCGGACAACCACGCTGATGGCACAATCGTCAGGCAACGGGACCTCGGCACTGAAGGGGATCTTGGCGGATTCCCGAAGTACCAGAGGTCCCGTTCCCATGTCACCGCGACACGCCGTACATCACAGCACTTGACAACCAACCCAGCCGCCTAACTACGCGGCCTTGACTTCCGCACGTCCTGTGCGTGTTTTGTTTCCACGTAGCGCAAAGCTTCCGAATTATCCGTCCGCGTGGCAGTCTCCGACGTGCAGCCAACTGGCGTCGATGTGAGTTTGGTGTCCTTATCGCGACACCAGACTCACATCC
>DASYBB010000234.1:0-16304 GCA_036501025.1 Streptosporangiaceae bacterium | reverse complement strand
CCAAACCTATGATTTCGTCATCGTCGGCGGCGGTTCGGCCGGCAGCGCGCTAGCCAACCGGCTCTCCGCTGACCCGAAGACGAGTGTCCTGGTGCTCGAGGCCGGCCGGCCGGACTACATCTGGGATCCGTACATCCACATGCCGGCCGCGCTGACGTTCCCTATCGGCAACCGGTTCTACGACTGGAAGTACGAGAGCGAGCCGGAACCGCACCTGAACGGGCGGCGGATCTACCACGCCCGGGGCAAGGTGCTGGGCGGGTCGAGCAGCATCAACGGGATGATCTTCCAGCGCGGCAACCCGCTGGACTACGAGCGCTGGGCCGCCGATCCGGGCCTGGCCGACTGGGATTACGCGCACTGCCTGCCGTATTTCAAGCGGATGGAGAACTGCCTGGCCGCCGCGAACGACGACCCGTTCCGCGGGCACACCGGGCCGCTGGTACTGGAGCGGGGCCCGGCCACGAACCCCCTGTTCGGGGCGTTCTTCGCCGCCGCGCAGCAGGCCGGTTACCAGCTCACCGACGACGTGAACGGTTACCGCCAGGAGGGCTTCGCCCCGTTCGACCGCAACGTCCACCGGGGCCGGCGGCTGTCCGCGGCCCGGGCCTACCTGTATCCGGTGATGAGCCGGGCCAACCTGACCGTGGCCACCCGCGCCTACGGCACCAGGATCATTTTCCGCGGGACGCGGGCGGTCGGGGTGGAGTTCCGCCACCAGGGCCAGACCAAGCGGGTCCGGGCGGCCGAGATCATCTGCTGCGGCGGGGCCATCAACACCCCGCAGCTGCTCCAGCTGTCGGGGGTCGGCCCGGCGGCCCTGCTGGGGCAGGCCGGCGTCCCGGTCGTGCACGACCTGCCCGGCGTGGGCGAGAACCTGCAGGATCACCTGGAGGTCTACGTCCAGTACGGCTCGAAGCAGCCGGTGTCGGTCGCCCCGGCGCTGAAGTGGCGCAACCGCCCGATGGTGGGCGCGAAGTGGCTCTTCCTGCGCAGCGGCCCCGGCGCCACGAACCACTTCGAGGGCGGCGGCTTCGCCCGCAGCAACGAGGACGTGGCCTACCCGAACCTCATGTTCCACTTCCTGCCCATCGCCATCCGCTACGACGGTTCCGCGCCGGCCGGCGGGCACGGCTACCAGGTGCACATCGGCCCGATGAACTCCGATGCCCGCGGCTCGGTCCGGATCTCCAGCACCGACCCGGCCGTCCACCCGCAGCTGCGCTTCAACTACCTGTCCACCGATCAGGACCGCCGGGAGTGGGTCGAGGCCATCCGGACCGCCCGCACGATCCTGAGCCAGCCCGCGATGGACCCGTTCAACGCGGGCGAGCTGTCGCCCGGCCCGGCGGTGCGGACCGACGAGGAGATCCTGGAGTGGGTCCGGCAGGACGGCGAGACGGCCCTGCACCCGTCGTGCACCTGCGCCATGGGCACCGGCCCGCTGTCGGTGACCGATCCCGCGACGATGCGGGTGCACGCCCTGGACGGCCTGCGGGTCGTCGACGCCTCGGCCATGCCCTACGTCACCAACGGCAACATCTACGCGCCGGTCATGATGATGGCCGAGAAGGCGGCCGACCTGATCCTGGGCGCCACCCCGCTGCCTCCGTCGGAGGCGGCCGTCTACGTGCACCAGCCCGGCACGCCGGCGCCCTGACCTGGCCCGGCCCGTTGGCGGCCGGGCCATACCAGGTCACACTAGGCGGATGAGGACCCTTCCGGACCCCCGCGTCCCGTCCGTCCCAGCGGCCGGCGCCGACCCGCGCGATCCGCTCGGCCTGGCCGCCGACGCCCCGCTGCTGGCCGGATGGCTGCACTTCACCGCCCAGGCCGAGGCCGGCGAGCTCAACCCGATGTCCGTGCCCGGGCACAAGCAGCGGCAGGACCTCGTGGGCGCGGTCGTGGCCGGCGACGCGCCCCTGTACGGCGGGGTGGCGCCGATCAAGCACGCCGACACGCTGCGGATCGACGCCGAGGCCCGGGCCGCGCGGCTGTGGGGGGCGGACTGGTGCCGGTTCTCGGTGGCCGGCTCGACCCACGGGAACCAGGCCCTGGCCCTGGCCGTCGGCCAGCCCGGGCAGGAGATCATCGTCACCCGCACCCTGCACCGCTCGCTGCTGCTCGGGCTGGTCCTGGCCGGGCTGCGCCCGGTGTGGGTGCGGCCGGAGATCGACGCCCGCTCCGGGCTGCCCGGCCCGGTGGCCGTGGCCACGGTGGCGGCCGCGCTGGCCGCCCACCCCGGCGCGTGCGCCGTGTTCCTGGGCGACCCCTCCTACGTCGGGACCACCGGCGACCTGGCCGGCCACGCCGCCGTCGCGCACGACGCCGGGGTGCCGCTGCTGGTCGACGCCGCGTGGGCCGCCCACCTCGGCTTTCACCCCGACCTCCCGCCGCACGCCATCGCGGCCGGCGCCGACGCCATGGTGACTTCCGCCCACAAGGCCCTGCCCGCCTACAGCCAGGGCGCCCTGGTGCTGGCCCGGACCGGCCGGCTGGACCCCGCGCGGCTGAACCGGGCGTTCGAGGCGACGCACACCACCAGCCCGACCGGGTCGATCATGGCCAGCATCGACGCGGCCCGGGCGCTGCTGGCCCGGGACGGGGAGGCGCTCTGCGCCCGGCTGCTGCGCAGCGTCGCCGCGGCCCGCGCGCGGCTGCGCGAGGTGCCCGGCCTGGGCGTCCTGGAGGGTCCCGGCGTGGAGCCGACCAAGCTCGTCGTGCTGCTGGCCGGAACCGGGGCCAGCGGCTACGCCGTCGAGGCCGACCTGGTCGCCCAGGGGATGCCGATGGAGATGGCCGACCGGGACGTGCTCGGCCCCATCCCGACCATCGCCGACGACGAGGCCCGCGTCGCCGCCTTCACCAGCGCCCTGATCGACACCATCGAGCGGCACCGCGGCCCGCCGCGGCGGGTCGAGCCCGCCGCCGCGTGGACCGTGCAGCCGCAGACGATCCTGCCCCCGCGCGAGGCTTTTTTCGCCCCGAACGAGACCGTTCCCGCCAGTGCCGCCATCGGGCGGGTCAGTGCCGAGCTGGTCGCCCCGTACCCGCCCGGCGTCCCGGTCCTGGCCCCGGGCGAGCTCATCACCGGCGCGGCCGTCGCGGCGCTGCGCGAGGTGGCCGCCGACGGCGGCCGGATCGCCTACGCCGCCGACCCCACCCTGGCCACGTTCCAGGTGGTGGTGGACTGAACCGCCCGGCTCGGGCCGGTTCGCGCCGGGCCGGCGTCTGACAGACTCGGAGCTGACCTGCCCCGGCGAGCGAGCGGAGATCCCCCGTGTCGACCAGCATGAGCCCGGCCGAGCGCGAGCAGTTCCTGGCCGGGGTCCACGTCGGCGTGATCAGCGTCGACGCCGGCCCTGGCTCGGGACCACTGGCCATTCCGGTCTGGTACGCCTACGAGCCCGGCGGGCCGGTCAGCGTGAGCACCGGCCGCAGCACGCGCAAGGCCGTGGCCGTCGGCGCGGCGGGCCGGTTCAGCCTGTGCGCGCAGGACGAGCAGCCGCCCTACAAGTACGTCACGGTCGAAGGGCCGGCCGTGATCGAGCCCGCCAGCCTGGACGAGCGGCGGGCATTGGCTCGCCGCTACCTGGGGCCCGCGGACGGCGACGCCTTCATGGAGGCCACGGCCGGCGCCGAGGCCGGCGACGGCGACGGCGCTGACGCGATCATGATCCGGATGACGCCCGAGCACTGGCTGGCGGCCGACTTCGGCAAGTCCTGAGGCCGAGCCGGTCCCGCGGCCCGGCCGGCCGGTCAGGCGCCGGCGTGGCCCGGGGTGACCAGGCCGGTCTCGTAGGACAGGACCACCAGCTGGGCCCGGTCCCGGGCGTCGAGCTTGGTCATGATCCGGCTCACGTGCGTCTTGGCCGTGAGCGGGCTCACGAACAGCCGCCCGGCGATCTCGTCGTTGGACAGGCCGGCCGCGACCAGGCCCAGGACCTCCCGCTCCCGGGCGGTCAGCACGCTCAGCACCCGGGCGTCGGCCGGCCGACGCTCGGCCTGTTTCGCCAGGTCGGCGATCAGCCGGCGGGTCACGCTGGGCGCGAGCAGGGCGTCGCCGCGGGCCACCACCCGGACCGCCTGGATGAGCTCCTCCGGCTCGGCGTCCTTGACCAGGAACCCGCTGGCCCCGGCCCGGATGGCCTGGTAGACGTACTCGTCGGACTCGAAGGTGGTCAAGATGATCACCTTGACCAGGGCCAGGACGGGGTCCGCCCCGATCCGCCGGGTCGCCTCCAGCCCGTCGACGCCCGGCATCCGGATGTCCATCAGCACCACGTCGGCGTGCTCGCTGCGGGCCAGCTCGACGGCGCGGGCGCCGTCCGGGGCCTCGCCGATCACCTCGATGTCGGGCGCGCTGTCGAGCAGCACGCGGAAGCCGGCCCGGATCAGCGCCTGGTCATCCGCGAGCAGTACCCGGATCACCGGCGGCCCCCTCGCTGCTCGTGCCCGCGCTCGTGCCCGCGCCCGTGTCTGCGCCCGTGCCCGCGCTCGTGCCCGCGCCCGTGTCTGCGCTCGTGCCCGCGCCCGTGCCCGCCGGGACGGGCCAGCCGCCGGGCTGGGGCGGCGCCGGCAGCCGGGCGAGGACCCGGAAGCCGCCGCCCGGGCCCGGCCCGGCCTGGATGGTGCCGCCCACCGCGGCGACCCGCTCCCGCATGCCGGTCAGCCCGTAACCGGCCGTCCCGCCCGCGAGCGCCAGCGGGCCGGGGCCGACGCCGAGGCCGGTGTCGGTGATCTCGAGCTGCAGCCCGAGGCCGTCATAGCTGATCACGACGGTCGCGGTGGCCGGGCCGGCGTGCCGGATGACATTGGTCAGGGACTCCTGCACGATCCGGTAGGCGGTCACGTCGACCGGCGCGGGCAGCGTGCGGGGCGAGCCGAACCGGCGGACCGCGACCGGCAGGCCCGCCCGCTCGGCCCCGCTGACCAGCGCATCCAGCTGGGCCAGGCCGGGGGCGGGCTGGGTCGGGTCACCCTCGTCCGCCTGGCGCAGCACGTTGAGGATCGCGCGCAGCTCGCGCAGGCCGTCCTTGCTGGCCGCCCGGATCGTCTGCAGCGCCTCGCCGGCCACGGCCGGCTGGTCGGCCAGCACGTGCGCGGCCATCCCGGCCTGCACGTTGATGGTGGCCATCGTGTGCGCGACCACGTCGTGCAGCTCCCGGGCGATCCGCAGGCGTTCCTCGTCGACGCGCCGTAGCGCCTCGCCCTCGGCCCGGGCCTGGATCGACGCCACGTAGGCGTTCCGGTTGCGGACCGCGATGCCGCCGAACACGGCCGCCGCGATCACGGCGGGGATGAGGTCGAAGCCGCCGCCCGTCAGCCCGAAGGGGTTGTTCGCCGCGGTGGCGGCCATCAGCCCGCCGAGCGTCAGCACGGAGATGGACAGCGTCCAGCGGACGCTGAAGGCCTTGGCCACCGAGTACAGCGCGATGGCCGGGGCCAGCAGGACGGCGCCGTTGACGTAGCCGAGCAGGCTGTAGGTCACCACGGCCGCGCCGGAGAGGGCCAGCACGGCCAGCGGGTAGCGCCGTCGCGCCACCAGGGCCAGGCAGGCCGCCACGACCAGCAGGTAGGCGGCCGTCGGCGTGTAGGGGACCGGATGCCCGTTCAGCACCTGGTCCTTCGGCGAATCGGGATGCGCCTCGGCGTAGGAGGCCAGGGTGAGGACGACCGTCAGCAGCAGGCCGGACGCGACATCCCGGGCGCGCTGGTCCCGCCAGGCCGGCCATCGCTCCGCCCGTGTGCTCACACGCCAAGGGTAAGGTCGCCCGGCCCGGCGCGTCCTCCTGCCGGGGCGGGCCATGGCCGTACTCCCCGGGGAGTACGTCGGCTGGGCTGGGGCGGTTCGGTCAGGAGTAGCGCGGGGCCGGGTAGACGATGGTCTTGGGCTCGGTGAAGGCGTCCATCGGGTAGCGGCCGCCGACCCGGCCGCGGCCGCTGATGCTGCCGGCCCGGCCGCCGAACGGCAGGTGCGACTCCCACAGGTTGGTGGACGCGTTGATGTTGACCCAGCCCGCGCGGGCCCGCTCGGCGAAGGCCAGGCCGCGCTCCAGGTCGGCGGTGAACACCGCAGCCGTCAGCCCGTAGGGCGAGGCGTTGGTCAGCTCCAGCGCCGCCCGGGCCGAGGCGACCTCCACGACCGGCACGACCGGGCCGAACGTCTCCTCGCGCTCGATGTCCATGCCGGGGGTGACGCCGTCCAGGACGGTGGGCTCGGCGAACAGCCGGGTCGGGAAGCCGCCCGCGCGGCCGCCGCCGCAGCAGACCCGGGCACCGCGGGCGACCGCGTCCGCGATGTGCCGGTCGAACTTGGCCGCGGTGGGCTCGTTGTTCAGCGGGCCCATCGTCGTCTGCTCGTCGTACGGGTCGCCCAGCTGGATCTCGGCCGCCGTGGCCGCGACCACCGCCTCGACGAACGCCGCCCGCACCGGCGCCTCGACCAGGAACCGCTCGCCGGCCGTGCAGCTCTGGCCCGCGTTGAGGTAGGCGGCCTCCAGCGCGGCGGCCGCGGCCAGCTCGAGGTCCGCGTCGGCCAGGATCACCATCGGCCCGTTGCCGCCCAGCTCCAGCAGCTGGGCCTTGCCCGCCGCCCGCGCGGCGACGCTGGCACCGGTCGCGACCGAGCCCACGAAGCCCACGCCGGCCAGGCCGGGATGGCCGGCCAGCGCGTCCCCGGCCACCGGGCCGGGGCCGGACACGAAATTGAACACGCCGGGGTCCAGGCCGGTTCCGGCGATCAGCTCGGCCAGCACCGCGCAGCACGCCGTGGTGGTCGGGGCCGGCACCCACACCACGGTGTTGCCCGCCGCCATCGCCGGGGCCAGGATCTCGGCGCCCATCGTGTAGGGCCAGTTCCACGGGCTGATCACGCCGACCACGCCGAGCGGGACCCGGGTGCTGAGGATGCGGCGGTCGGCGGAGGTCGACGGGGGCAGCTCGCCGGCCAGCCGCTTGGCGTCCTCGCCCGCCATCCGGAAGTAGACGGCCAGCTCGCCGACCTCGTCCAGGGACTCGGCCAGCGGCTTGCCCTGGTCGCGGGTGAGCACGTCGGCGAGCTCGTCGCGGTGCGCGGCGATGGCCGTCGCGACCAGCCCGCACGCCTCGGCCCGCTCGAACGGCGAGGCCGCCGCCCAGTCAGGCCACGCACCGGCCGCGGCCGTGACGGCGGCATCCACGTCCGCCCGGCCGCCGACCGCCGTCCGGGCGAAGACCTGGCCGGTCGCGGGGCTGGTCGCGTCGGCGCCGCCGCCCTCGCCCGCCCGCCAGTCGCCGCCGATGTACAACAGGTGCTCGCGCACGAGGCTCTTCCTCTCCCTAGCCGCTGCTCCAGCCCGCGGCTGCCGCGGCCCGTACCGCCGCGGGCCGGGCCGGCGGGCCACTGCCCGGATAACTGCCTAGATTGCCGCGCAGCGGCGGCCGAGCTCAGCCAGCGACTCCCGCCGCATCCGGAACTCCGGCCCGGAGACCGACAGCGCCGCGATGCAGGCGCCGGTCCCGTCGAAGACCGGCGTCGCCACCGCGACCAGCCCGTCCTCCAGCTCGCCCACGGCCGTCGCGTAGCCATCGGCCCGGACGGTCGCCAGCTCGGCGGCCAGCACGGCCGGGTCGGTGATCGTCTGCTCGGTGTACCGGTCCAGCCGGGCCGGGACCGGGATGGTGCCGTAGGCCAGCAGGACCTTGCCGTTGGCCACCGCGTGCGGCCGGGTCCGGCGGCCAATCCAGCCGCTGGAGCAGCTCAGGATGAACGTGGCCGGGATCTCGGCCACGTTCAGGATGCCGGTCCCGTCGGGGATGGCCAGGTTGATGGTCTCGCCGGTCTGCCGGGACAGCTCCTGCATCGCGGGCCGCAGCGCGTCGACGAAGTCCAGGCCGCGCAGCGCCAGGGTGCCGAGCCGGATGGTCTCCACGCCCAGCCGGTAGCGCCGGCCGTGCCGGGACAGCAGCCCGGCCCGCTCCAGCACCGCGGCCAGCCGGGACGCGGTGGACTTGTGCACGCCGATGGTCTGGGCCAGCTCCGTGACGCCCTGTTCCACATGCACGTCGTCGAAGCTCGTGAGCAGGGCCAGGGCGCGCTCCGCCGACTGATAGGTTGCGCCCCCCGAAACTACGTTCTCGGACACGCAACCAAGGATGATTGCGAACCGGTGGCCAAGTCAACCGCAAGACCCCTCAGGGTGTCCAGGCTGCGGGGTATTGTGCCTGCTAGCACGGTCCACGCTGGTAGTACCTACTTGGCCCCGGAGAGTGGCGATGGGAACCGACCTGCCGGGTGCCCCGGGTGCGCCGGATGACCCGCTGCCGGAGGCGCTGCGCCTCGCCCGCGGCGCGGCCGACGCCGGCCTCGGCCTCAAGCTGCTCGGCGGGCTGGCCGTGCGCGTCATCTGCCCGGACTTCCCGCCGCGCCAGCGGGCGGGCCAGGACATGGACTTCGCGTGCCTGTCCAAGGGCCGCAAGAACGTCGTCGCCTACCTGGAGCGCAGCGGCTGCCAGCCGGACAAGCGGTTCAACAACCTGAACGGCGACCGGCAGATGTACTTCAACGCCCCGTCGGGCCGGCCGATCGACGTGATGGTGGACCGGCTGGTCATGTGCCACACCCTTGACTTCCGGCCGTCGTTCGGCAGCCTGCCGCTGACCGTCGACGCCATCGACGTGCTGCTGTCGAAGCTGCAGATCGTGGAGCTCAACGAGAAGGATGCCTGGGACATCTTCCACCTGCTGTCCGCCGTCCCGGTCGGCCCCGGCGGCGGTGCCGCCGGCGCCGTGCTGGACACCGACCGCCTCACCCGGCTGCTCGGCGCCGACTGGGGCTGGTGGCGGACCGTGACCGGCAGCCTGGCCAAGCTGCCCGGCCTGGCTGCCGAGAAGCCGCAGCTGCTGCCCGCCGGCGCGCCGTTCGACCCGCTGGCCCAGGCCCGCCAGCTGGAGGAGGTCGCGGCGGCGGCCCCGAAGGGCGTCAAGTGGAAGCTGCGGGCCAACGTGGGGGACCGGGTGCGGTGGTACGAGCTGCCCGAGGAAGTCGACCACTGAGGGCGATTACGCCCATTGCGCGATATACAAGTCCTTGACGTCCGGTTGCACCGGATGCTACACCGTTGCACAGAGAGCGCGGTAAAGGTTGCGATGCACCCATGAAGATATTTTTTGCCACTGACATTCACGGCTCAGAGGTCTGCTGGCGGAAGTTCCTCAATTCCGCCGCCTTCTACAAGGCTGACCTCGTCGTCCTCGGGGGTGACGTCACTGGCAAGGCCATGGTCCCGGTGACCTCGCACAACGGGTACTGGCAGGTCACCGTGCGGGGCCAGACCTACCGCCTGGAGACCCGCGAGGAACTCGAGGCCATGCTGACGCGGATCCGCAACAGCGGCTTCTACCCGGCGATGGTGACCCCGGACGAGCTCCAGCACCTGAGCCAGGAGGAGGGCGCGGTCGACCGGCGGTTCACCACCGAGATGATCAGCTCCCTGGACCGCTGGCTGGACATGGCGGACGGCAAGCTCAAGGGCGGCAACATCCCGTGCATCCTGAACGGCGGCAACGACGACATCTGGGAGATCGACGATGTCATCGACCAGTCGCCGTGCGTGACCTTCGGCGAGGGCAAGGCGCTCGACCTTGACGGCTTTCACCTGATCTCCATGGGCTGGACCAACCCGACCCCGTGGGACACCTTCCGCGAGGCGCCGGAGGAGGATCTGGCGGCGAAGATCGAGGCCGTCGCGAACCAGGTACCCGACATGGAGCGGACGATCTTCAACTTCCATGCCCCGCCCTACGGCACCGGCCTGGATGAGGCGCCGGCCCTGGACGCCAGCCTGCGCCCGACGCACGGCGGCGCGGTGATGAAGCCGGTCGGGTCGACGGCCGTCCGCGACGCGATCCGGAAGCACCAGCCGCTGCTTTCCGTGCACGGCCACATTCACGAGAGCCGCGGAATCAAGCGCATGGGCCGGACCATGGCGATCAACCCTGGCAGCGTGTACGGCGACGGCGTGCTGCAGGGCGCCGTAATCGACCTTGACCCGAAGAAGGGGAAAGTCGCCAAGTACATCCTCGTGAACGGATAACCCGTGCCTGACCCGCCGCGAACAGGCAGAATGGGGCAACACGGCAGTTTAACCGCGCACCGCATCAGCGGCCCAAAGCGAGGCATACATGGCGACGGAATCCATCGGCGAGACTCCGACACTGTTCCTGAGAAAGGCCACCGGGCTGGTGCGCGGCTGGTCGGTCCGGGACTCCATCATCTATGCTGCCCTGGCCACGAACTTCGTGACGCTCGGCATCTACGAATTCACCTTCGCCGGTCCGGCTTTCCCCAAGGGCCAGATGATCACCTCGATCGTCATCTCCGGCGTGCTGGTCTCGTTCCTCGTCATCGCCTACGCCGGCCTGGTCGTCACCATCCCGCGGGCCGGCGGTGACTACGTCTGGCAGACCCGGATCCTGGGCAGCGGCATCGGCTTCGTGATGGCCGCCACCGGGTGGTGGTTCATCTTGTGGCTGTGGGCGCCGATCTACGGCAACATCCTGGCCGTCCAGCTCTTCGAGCCGCTGTGGGCCACCCTGAAGTGGACCTGGCCGAACGGCGGCGCCGCCTACTTCGGCACGCCGACCGGCGTGTTCATCGTCACGCTCATCACCATCGCCCTGGCCGGCGTGCTGGTCTCGGTCGGGATGGCGGGCTACGCCCGGATCCAGCGCTGGTGCTTCCTTGGCGGGCTGATCGCGTTCGCCGTGATCGCCGTGCTCCTGCTCACCCACTCCCACCAGCAGTTCATCTCCGCGTTCAACAGCGAGGCGCACAACCTGTTCGGCGTCAAGAACGCCTACGGCGCGACCCAGGCGGCCGCGGCCAAGGACGGGTACGTCGCGCCGAAGCTCGGCTTCGGCCCGCTCGGCCCGACGCTGCTCCTGGTGCCCGCGATGATGTTCTTCATCCTGTGGCCGAACTGGGGCGCGACGCTGTACGGCGAGATCCGCGGGGCCAGCGACTTCAAGCGCGTCTTCACCGGCATGTTCTCCGGCCTGTGGATCACCGTCGCGCTGTCGGTCATCTTCCTGCTGCTCGCCGCCCACACCTTCGGCTGGGCCTTCTACCAGGACTCCAACGCGGCCAGCTACAACCTGAACTCGCCGCTCCCGATCTGGCCCTACCCGGTGCTGTTCGCGGGCTGGCTGATCCACAACACCGCCATCCAGGTCATCCTGATCCTGGCCATGAGCCTGTGGTTCTTCGGCTGGGTGGGCACGCTGTTCCTGTCCTCGACCCGGGTCATCTTCGCCGCCGCCTTCGACCGGGTCCTGCCCGACCGGGCGGCCGAGGTCAGCGAGAAGCGCAAGGTCCCGGTGTACTCGCTGATCCTGATGCTGCTGCCGGCCGCCGGGCTGAGCGCCGTCTACGCCTACAGCAGCACGTTCCGGAACTACACCCTGGACGCGACGCTGGTCATCGCGGTGACCTACTTCTTCAGCGCGATCGCCGTGGTCATCCTGCCGTTCCGCAAGCCGGACCTGTGGGCGGCCTCCCCGGCCAGCCGGATCAAGGTGGCCGGCGTGCAGATCGTCCCGCTGGCGGGCTGGGTCACCATCGCCTTCCTCGGGTTCGACCTGTACGAGTGGCTGACCAACGCCAGCTACTTCGTCAACAACAAGGCGTCGCTGGTCTACATGGGCGCCATGTACCTGCTGGGCATCGTCATGTACCTGACGGCCCGGTTCGTCCGCCGCCGCCAGGGCATCGACCTCGGCCTGATCAACAAGGAGATCCCGGTCGAGTAGCAGCGTTGAGTACGGCACCGGCCAGGCCCTGCGCACGTGCCGGGGGCCTGGCCGGCGGCCGCTAAGCCCCAAAAAGCTGAGCCCTCGAAATACCGGCAGGTAGCCCCGGCAGAAAGCAGTGCCATGAACGACTTCCCCGGTCGGGCCAGCGCCGTCATCATCGGCGCGGGAATCGTCGGCAACAGCCTGGCCTTCCACCTGGCCCGGCTCGGCTGGACCGAGCTGATCCTGGTGGACAAGGGCCCGATGCCCAACCCCGGCGGGTCCACGGGCCACGCCTCCAACTTCATCTTCCCCATTGAGTACAGCAAGATGATGATGGAGCTCACCCGGGACAGCACCGAGCAGTACACCGAGCTCGGCGTCTTCACCCGCAGCGGCGGGATCGAGGTCGCCCGGGCCCCCGAGCGGATGACCGAGCTGCGGCGGCGCTGCACCGCGGCCACGGCCTGGGGCATCCCGGCCGCGCTGCTCAGCCCGGAGGAAGTGGGCAAGCTCGTGCCCTACCTGGACACCTCGGTGATCCTCGGCGGCGCGCACTTCCCGACCGTCGGCGTGGTCGACTCACTGCGGGCCGGCACCCTCATGCGCGAGCAGGCCCAGCAGCTGGGCGCGCTCCAGGTCCTGGCCGGCGCCGAGGTGCTGGCCATCGACACCTCAGCTGACGGCCGGGTCAGCGGGGTGCGCACCACCCGGGGCGACATCGAGACCGAGGTCGTCGCGATCTGCTGCGGCGTGTGGAGCCCGAAGCTGGCCCAGCTGGCCGGCGCCCGGATCCCGCTGACCCCGATCGTGCACCAGATGATCAGCGTGGGCCCGGTCCCGCTGTTCGCCGACACCGCCGGCGAGATCGAGTACCCCATCGTGCGCGACGTCGACACCGGCATGTACGAGCGGCAGCACGGCGGGGACATCGAGGTCGGCTCCTACGCGCACCGGCCCATCATCGTCGCGCCGGGCGACATCCCCTCCAACGAGGAGGCGGTGCTGTCGCCGACCGAGATGCCGTTCACCTCCGACGACTTCGACCCCCAGCTCGAGCAGGCCCTGGAGCTGATGCCCGACCTGCTCGGCGACGAGCGGGTCGGCATCCGCTATGCCATCAACGGCCTGATCTCCATGACCCCGGACGGGCACCCGGTGCTGGGCGAGACGCCGGAGGTCCCCGGCCTGTGGTCGGTCGCGGCGAGCTGGATCAAGGAGGGGCCGGGCATCGGCCGGGCCGTGGCCGAGTGGATGAGCGGGGTGACCCCGGAGATCGACATCCGGGAGGCCGACATCGCCCGGTTCTACCCCCACCAGCGCACGAACGCGCACGTCGTGGCCCGCGCCCGCGAGGGCTTCAACAAGATGTACGGCATCGTGCACCCCGCCGAGCAGTGGGAGTCCGGCCGCCCGCTGCGCCTCAGCCCGGCCTACGAGCGCGAGCGCGACCTCGGCGCCGTGTTCGTCGAGACCGCGGGCTGGGAGCGGCCGAACTGGTACGCCTCCAACGAGGGCCTGCTGGACCGCTACGCCGGCCGCCTGATGGAACGCACCGGCGAGTGGGAGTCGCGCTGGTGGTCGCCGATCATCAACGCCGAGCACCTGGCCCTGCGCGACGCGGCCGGCCTGGTCGACCTGTCCGCCTTCGCGGTCTTCGACGTGGCCGGACCCGGCGCGCTGGCCGCCGTCCAGTCGGCCGCCGTCGCCCAGCTCGACGTCGCCGTCGGCCGGGTCGTCTACACCTCGCTGCTCGACGAGGCGGGCGGCTTCGTCGGCGACCTGACCATCATGCGCCTGGGCCCGCAGCGGTTCCGGGTCGTCACCGGCGGCGCGACCGGGATGTCGGACCTGCAGTGGTTCGCCGCGCACCTGCCGCCCGACGGCACCGCCACCGTCACCGACCTGACGTCGGCCTGGACCACGCTCGGCCTGTGGGGCCCGGCGGCCCGTGACATCCTGCAGCGGGTGACCGCCGCCGACGTCTCGCACGACGCCTTCCGCTTCGGCACCTGCCGGGAGATCGAGCTGGGCGGCACCACCGTGCTGGCCTCGCGCATCTCCTACGTCGGGGAGCTCGGCTGGGAGCTGTACGCCCCGATCGAGCTCGGTGCCCGGGTGTGGGACACCCTGTGGGAGGCGGGCCGCCCGGCCGGGCTGGTCCCGGTCGGCATCGGCGTGTACGGCACGACGGGGCGGCTGGAGAAGGGCTACCGCGCCTACGGCGCCGAGCTCGACGGCAGCTACAGCCTCATCGAGGCCGGGATGGCCCGCCCCAAGGTCAAGCCGCAGGAGTTCACCGGCAAGGCCGCCTACCTGGCCCAGCGCGCCGCCCCGCCCGCCGCGCTGCTGTGCACGCTGACCGTCGACGACCACGCCAGCGCGTCGGGCGAGCTGCGGTACATGCTCGGCGGCGAGCCGGTCCTGACCCGCGACGGCGCCCCGCTGGCCGACGCCAGGGGCCGGACCTCGTACGTGACCAGCGCCGGCTCCGGCCCGTCGGTCGGGCGGCACCTGCTGATGGCCTACCTGCCGCCCGAGCGGGCGGTCGCGGGCACGCCGCTCGCGGTCGAGTACCTCGGCGAGCGCTACCCGGTCACCGTGGCCGTGGCCGGGTCGGCCCCGCTGTTCGACCCGGCGGGCGAGCGGATCCACCGCTGACATGGAGATCGGAGTCTGCGTCAAGCGCGTCCCGCAGGTCGGCGGCCGGGTCGTGGTCACCCCCGATGGCCAGGACGTCGACACCAGGATGTCGGGCTTCGCGGTCAGCCCGCACGAGGAGTGCGCCGTCGAGGAGGCCGTCCAGCTCACCGAGCGCGAGGGCGGCCGGGTCACCGTCCTCACCCTCGGCCCGCCGGAGGCCGCGCAGCAGCTCCGCGACATGCTGGCCCTCGGCGCGCACCAGGCCCTTCTCCTCGAAACGGATGAGCGTGAGTGGGGGCCCATCGCCACGGCGGCGGCCATCGCCGGCGCGGTCACCAGCCGGGCCGCCGCGGGCCAGCCGGGCTTCGACCTGCTGCTGTTCGGCAACGAGTCGGCCGACACCGGCGGCTACCAGGTCCCGGTCCGGGTCGCGCATGCGCTCGGCCTGCCCTGCGTGACCGGCATCAAGGCGCTGGCCCGCACGGCCGGCGGGATCCGGGCCAGCCGCGAGTACCGCGGCACCCAGGAGTCCTATGATCTCGCGCTGCCCGCCGTGGTCAGCGTCAAGGAGGGCATCAACCTGCCCCGCTACCCGTCGCTGCCCGGCCGGCTGCGCGCCAAGCGCGCCCCGGTCGAGGTCACCGCGCCGCAGTGGCAGCCCGAGGGCCTGCGCAAGGAACGGCTCCGGGTGCCGGAACAGGCCCGCGCGCAGGCCGAGATCCTCGGCGCCGGCGTCGATGCCGTCCCCGCCCTGGTCGGCCTGCTCGACCGCCTCGGGCTGCTGCCATGACCGTCCTGTGCCTGGTCGAGTACGACGGCGCCGCGGCGGGCAGCGCCGACATCGCCGATGCCTCGCTGCGCGCGCTGACCCTGGCCCGCGACCTGGCCGAGTCCGCGGGCGGCGAGGTCGCCGCGGTGCTGTTCGCCGGCGACGGCGGCCTGCCCGCGTCCGTGCCGGGCGAGCTGGCCGCCCACGGCCTGCCCGCGTCCGTGCCGGGCGAGCTGGCCGCCTACGGCGTCGCCACCGCGTGGGCCGTGCGGGCCGGGGCCGGGTATGCGCCCGCGGCCTGGGCGCGGGGGCTCGCCGAGCTGGCCGTGACCTGCGCCGCGGCCGCCGTGGTGGCGGCCGCGACCGACCGCGGCAGCGAGGTCCTGGCCCACCTGGGCGCGATCACCGGCCAGCCGGTGGCGGCCAACACGATCAGCGCGCGGTTCGTCTCGCCCGGCCTGTGCGAGCTCACCCGGCACCGGTGGGCGGGCAGCCTGCTCGAGGACGCCACCCTGGAGGCGTCGCTGGCGGTGCTCACCGTCGCCGCCGACGCCGTGCCGGCCCGGCCAGCCGAGAAGCCGGCCATCGCGGAAGTGCGGGCGTTCTGCCCGGAGCTGGCCGACGCGGACCGGCGGGTCCGCGCGGTCGAGTCGGCCGAGCCGAGCGCCGGGGTGTCCCTCGCGACGGCGCGGGTGGTGGTCGGCGGCGGGCGCGGGGTCGGCGGCCCGGAGGGGTTCGGGGTGCTGGAGGAACTGGCCGGGCTCCTTGGCGGCACCGTCGGGGTATCCCGGGTGGTCACCAGCCAGGGCTGGCGGCCGCACCGGCAGCAGGTCGGCCAGACCGGCACCAAGATCGCCCCGGAGCTGTACCTGGCCTGCGGGATCAGCGGCGCCATCCAGCACATGGCCGGCTGCCAGGGCGCCCGCCACCTGGTCGCGGTCAACACCGACCCGGACGCGCCGATCATCGCCCGCGCCGACTACGCCGTCATCGGCGACCTCGCCCAGGTCCTCCCGGCCCTCGTCGCCGCCATCCGCGCCCGCGCCGCCGGCGCCGCCCACCCCGCCCGCCCCTGACGACCGCCGTGGATGGGCCGGGTCACGGCTGCCCCGTCCGTCGT
>DASYBB010000233.1:0-36661 GCA_036501025.1 Streptosporangiaceae bacterium | reverse complement strand
GCCGCGTCCACGATCTCGGCGCGCGACAGGGTCGCGCCCGCCCGGGCCCGGCCGCGCGGCGGTCCGCCCCGCCGGGGGCCGCGCCCGAACGCCGCCGCCGGGCTCCACGGCGGCCAGAGGTCGTCGCCGCTCGCCATCGTGTGCCTCCATCCGTCCTGCTGCCGGGACCCCACCGTGCCGCACTCCCGTGCTTGACACTCTGGTACAGCGTACGTGATAGTACGACGTACGGTTTCAGTCGTACGGCGTACGAGCGACGAGAACCGGACGAGCCAACCTGACGAAACGGAGCGCTTCATGCGGAGGCCCACATGAGCGGCAATCTCGCGGTCGAGGCCGTGGAACTGGAGAAGCGGTACGGGAGCACCCGGGCGCTGGCCGGGCTCACCCTGGGGGTCGGGGCCGGCGCGATCCTGGGCCTGCTCGGCCCGAACGGGGCGGGCAAGACGACCACGGTCCGGGTGCTCACGACGCTGCTGCGCCCGGACCGGGGAACGGCGCGGGTGGCGGGCCTCGACGTGGTCCGCGACGCGAGCGCGGTGCGCCGCCGGATCGGCCTGACCGGCCAGTACGCGGCGCTGGACGAGGCCCTCACCGGCCGCGCGAACCTGGTCATGGTCGGCCGGCTCGGGCGGCTGTCGCGGCGCGGCGCCCGGGCCCGGGCCGCCGAGCTGCTCGAGCGGTTCGACCTGGACGATGCCGCCGACCGCGGGGTGAAGACCTACTCCGGTGGCATGCGGCGGCGACTGGACCTGGCCGCCAGCCTGGTCACCCGGCCCGAGGTGCTGTTCCTGGACGAGCCCACGACCGGCCTGGACCCGCGCAGCCGGATGGTCACCTGGGACGCGGTGCGGGCGCTGGCCGCGGACGGCACGACGGTGCTGCTCACGACCCAGCACCTGGACGAGGCCGACCAGCTGGCCGACCGGATCGCGGTGGTGGACCAGGGCCGGGTGATTGCCGAGGGCACGGCGGCCCAGCTGAAGGCGAAGATCGGCGGCGAGCGGGTCCTGCTCACGGTCGCGGCGCCGGATCACCTGCCCGCGGCCGTGTCCGTGCTGGCCCGGCACGCCGACGCCGGGCCGCAGGCCGACCCGGCGGCCCGGACGGCGGAGGCCCCGGTCGCCGCGGCGGCCCGCCGGCTGCCGGAGATCGTCCGCGACCTGGACGCGGCCGGGGTGGTCCTGGACGACCTGGCCATCCGGCACCCGTCGCTCGATGACGTGTTCCTGGCCCTGACCGGGCGGGGCGTCGCGCCCGCCCCCGCGCTGGCGCAGGCGCGGTCATGACGGCCGTCACCGCCGCGCCCGCCCTCCCCGGCGACACGGCGGTCGGCCGCGCCCGGTGGGCGGTCAAGGACACGTGGGTCCTGGTCGGCCGCAGCGTCATGCGCATCGCCCGCGAGCCCGAGCAGCTGGCCGACGTGACCATCCAGCCGGTCATCTTCGTCCTGCTGTTCAGCTACGTCTTCGGCTCGGCGATCCACCTGCCCGGCGGCGGCAGTTACCACCAGTACCTGGTCAGCGGGATGTTCGGGATGGCCATGGCGGGCAGCGCCCCGGGCACCGCGGTCGGCCTGACGACGGACATGTCGTCGGGGCTGATCGACCGGTTCCGGTCGCTGCCGATCGCGCGATCCGCGGTGCTGGCCGGGCGGACCGTCTCGGACCTGGTGACCCAGGCGCTCGGCCTGGTCGTGCTGGTCGTCACGGGCCTGGCCATCGGCTGGCGGGCGCACAACGGGATCAGCGCCGCGCTGGCCGCGATCGGGCTGTCGCTGCTCTTCGCCTACGCGATGACCTGGGCCGGGGCGTGCGCCGGGATGGTGCTGCGGAGCCCGGAGGCGGCCCAGGCAATGGGGTTCATCATCTTCCTCCCGCTGTCGTTCGTTTCCAACGCCTTCGTCCCGACTCAGGGCATGCCGGGCTGGCTGGCCGGCTTCGCGAACTGGAACCCGATGAGCGCGATCGCGGCGTCCTGCCGGAACCTGTTCGGCGGGGCCAACCCGGCCGCCGCGGTGCCCGCCTGGCCGATGCAGCACCCGGAGCTGGCCGTGGTCGCGTGGTCGGTGGCGCTGATCGCCGTCTTCGCGCCGACCGCGGTGGCCCTGTACCGGCGCAAGGTGCTGCGCTGATACCGGCCCGGCGGCCTACCGCCGCCGGGACCGGCTGCGGCGGCGGCCGCCGCGGCTGCTGCCGCCGCCGTGGTTGCGGGTCACGGCGAGCAGGATGAGGAGGCCGACGCCGGCGATGAAGACGGCCCAGGGCGCCAGGACCAGCAGGTCCGAGTCGCTCACGCGGGCCTCCTCAGGCTCCTGGCGCCGGGACGGGGGTCCGGGCGCTGGTCAGGTTCGGCGGGGTGCTGCCAACGGGTCAAGTCCACCGCACCGGCCGGCCGACTGGCATGCAGCCGGCATGGTGGCCGTGTGGAGCCAGCCACGGGTCCGGGGGCAGGGCCGGGCGGGGCGGGCCTCCCTGGGGATGGCCCGCCGGGAGGCGCCGACGTACCCTGGTGGGGCCGCGTGCTGGCCCTGGGACGGGGGCACCTGGCCAGCGGGCTTGTGCCTGTGGGTTCGGGGGGTCAGGCTGCGGGGGAGGAGGCGGCTGCGAGATGGCGGCAACGATTCTGCTGGTGGAAGACGAGCGGAAGCTCAGGGAGCTGGTGCGGTCCTACCTGGAGCGCGGCGGCTTTACCGTGTTGTCCGCCGGCTCGGGCGCCGAGGCCCTGAGCCTGGCCGGAACCGCCGCGCCCGACCTGGTGGTCCTGGATCTCGGCCTGCCCGACGTGCCCGGCGAGACGGTAGCCCGCGAGCTGCGGTCGGTGTCGGCGACGCCGATCCTGATGCTGACCGCCAAGTCGAGCGAGGAAGACCGGATCCGCGGCCTGGAGATGGGCGCTGACGACTACGTCACCAAGCCGTTCAGCCCGCGCGAGCTGGTCCTGCGCTGCCAGGCCATCCTGCGGCGGGGCGGCCGGGCCGACAGCGGGTCGGCGGAGCCGGCCAGCTACGGCGACGGCGCGCTGGTGATCGACGAGCAGCGGCGGTCGGTCGAGATCCGCGGCACCGACGTGTCCCTCACCCCGACCGAGTGGGGCGTGCTGGTGGCCCTGGCCACGGTGCCCGGCCGCGTGTACTCGCGGTACGAGATCATCAACCGGACCCGCGGCTACGAGTTCGACGGGTACGAGCGCAGCGTCGACTCGCACGTCAAGAACCTGCGGCGCAAGATCGAGGTCGACGCCGCCCAGCCGGAGATCATCCAGACGGTCCTGGGCGGCGGATACCGGCTCGGCCTCAGCCGGGATGGGTAGGACGGCCGATGCCGCGACGCTCCGGATGCGGCTGTCCCTGGCCTTCGTCTCCGTCGCGCTGTCCGCCGTCGCGCTGCTCACCATCCTCACCGCCGTCCTCGCCGCCACCGATGTCGACCAGCTGTCCCGGACCCAGCGCACCCGGCTGACTCAGGCCGTGGGGGCGGTGGTCTCGGCCTCGCGGTCGGAGGCGGGCGGCTGGTCCCGGGCCGACCTCATGCAGGCCACCGACCTGACGTCCAAGATCGGCGCGCAGGTCCGGATATCCGATCAGTCCGGCCGGACGGTGCTGGTCACGCCGGGCTTCACCCGCCGGAACGGACCGACCGACCGGGCGCCGGTCATGGTCGGGAAGCAGCGGGTGGGCATGGTGTCGGTCCGCTTCCAGGCCGGGATCGGCCGCGCCGACCAGCGGCTGCGCAGCGGGTTCTGGCGCGCGATCGCCGGGGCCGCGGGACTGGCCGCGGTCCTCGCCCTGCTGGTGGCCGTCGCGATGTCCCGGCGCATCACGCGCCCCGTGGTCCGGCTCATCGAGGCGGCCGATGCGGTCGGGGGCGGGGACGCCACCGCCCGGGTCGGCAGCGTCCGCGGGCCGGTCGAGCTCGTGGACCTGGCCCGGACGTTCGACAAGATGGCCGACGAGCTGGCCGGGCAGGAGCAATTGCGCCGCGCCCTGGTCGCGGACGTCGCGCACGAGCTGCGCACGCCGGTAGCCGTCCTGCAGGCCGGGCATGAGGCGCTGCTGGACGGCGTCGTGCCGGCCACCCCGGCCCAGCTGGCGTCGCTGCGCGACGAGGTCATGCGGCTGGCGCGGATGGTGGACGACCTGCAGGGGCTGGCGGCCGCGGAGGCGGCCGCCCTGCAGCTCACCCTGCGGCCCGCCGACCTGGCCGAGATCGCGGCGGCGGCGTGCGCCAGCCTGGCCGGGCACTTCGAGTCCAGCCAGCTCACCCTCGACACCAGGCTCGACCCGGCGCCGGTCCGGGCCGACAGCCGCTGGATGTACCAGGTGATCACCAACCTGCTCGGGAACGCGGTGAAGTTCACCCCGGCCGGCGGCCGGGTCACCGTGAGCACCGGCACCGACGGCGACCGGGCCCGGCTGACCGTGGCCGACACCGGAGTGGGCATCGAGCCGGATCAGCTCCCGCACGTCTTCGAGCGGTTCTGGCGCGGGACCAACCCCATGCGGGCCGCGGGCAGCGGCATCGGCCTGGCCATCGTCGCCGAGCTGGTGCGCGGGCACGACGGGGCGATCGACGTCACCAGTACCCCCGGCGAGGGCACGGTGTTCGCGGTCGCGCTGCCCCGGGCCTAGCCCGGTCGCTGGCTGGCGGACTGGCTTACACCCCGTCGCCATCGAGCCGCCACATTCACAGCATCCGTTGAGCATCTCGCTCGGCTTTCCTGCAGCCAAGCCGGATGTGGTGGATACCGAAGCGTTACCGGAGGAGGTCCGATGTCCGCAGAGCTGGCGATCGGCGCGCCGGAGAACAGCGGCGCGACAGCGGCGGTGCGCCCGGCGCCCGCGGCGGCGCCGGTGGCGGCCCACCTGGCTCCGGAGACGATGCCGGGCTGGCGTGCCCTGCTGGAGTCACACTGGCGCGCGCGGCTGGAGCGGGTGACCGAGCTCTCGCTCGCCTACCACGATGCCGAGGACGCCCGAGGCCGGCAGCCGCGCGCCCGCGCCCAGTCGGGACGGACCCTGCTGCGCCAGGCCGTGGCCGAGCGGCGCGCGCTCGCGGAGATCGAGGCGGCCCTGGCCCGGCTCACCAATGGCCGGTTCGGCCGGTGCGAACGGTGCGGCGGGGTCGTGTCGGCGACCCGCCTGACCCGGACGCCGCAGGCCCGGTACTGCATTTCCTGTGAGACCGGCGCCGAATACCGGGTCCCGCGCCAGCACTGAGCGCCCGGAGCCGAGCCGCGGCTCCTCCACATGGCCCACATATGGTCGGCAGTCGGCTTTCACATTTCCATGATCCCCTCAGTACAGATGGCGCCTAAAGCGGGCACCGTCAGCTGCGGGGGCGCTGACGGTGCCAAGGGTCGGCTCGCTCCGCTGGCCGCCTAGCGGGCGAGTCGTCAGGTGGCTCCTGGGAACCGGTCGGTTCCCGGGAGCCACTGGCCTGCCCGGAGCCGCCGCGCCGGAATGCCCGGGCCCCGGGCTCGGAATGGCCGGGAGATCGGCCACCGATTCCGGCGCGCCCGGTACTCGCCCCGGACCGGTCCAGCAGGTCGTCGTCCAGCACGAAGGCGGGCACCAGTTCCTCGGCGGCGCGCATTCAGTAACTGGCCGACACGCATGATCACGCCGAAACCGTGACGATATGCCGTTCGAGGGCTATCAGCGCTGTCCCTCCTGCATCGTGTTCCTGACAGCACCCTGCGTGAGCGATGATTACCTGGAGTGATCAGCCGCCCTGCCCCTGCGGCATGTCGCCACGCCCCGGCCGGGCCGAGCAGCCATGCGCGGCCGCGCGCAGGTGCCCGGGTGGAACGACGAGCGCGCGGTCCGTGCGCCCGACCGAAGGCATGTCTTGTTCTCTAGCGGGGCATCCCAGAGTTCTCCGCGACCGGTCTTGCCCGCCAGGTCGCATCTGTCCGCCCGCCGGCCCGCGCGGGCCGTCCGGCTGAGGCTCGCCGTCAGCGGCCCGGTCATCGCGCTGCTGGCCGTAGCCGGCGGAATCGCCGGCAGCCCGTCCGCCGGGGCCGCGGTCCGGGCCGCGGCCGCTCCGGCCGGCCGCGCGGCCACCGCCCGCCCGGCCGTCGAGCCGGCCGCCCTGGCCGCCCCGGCCGCCGCCGCTCCCGCGGCCCGCGGCCCGCGGCGGATCGCCAGGGCCATGCTGGCCCGGTTCCACTGGTCGGTGGCCCGTCAGTTCCCCGCCCTCAACAAGCTCTGGAACCGCGAGAGCGGCTGGCGCGTGCACGCCTACAACCGCCACTCCGGCGCCCAGGGGATCCCGCAGGCGGACCCCGGGCGGAAGATGGCGAGCGCCGGGCCGGACTGGTCCACCAACGCGGCCACCCAGATCCGCTGGGGGCTGCGCTACATCCGGAGCCGGTACGGCTCGCCCCGCGGTGCCTGGAGGCACGAGATCCACGCCGGCTGGTATTGACGGCTGACCGCACCGGACCTGGCTCTGGCCGCGGCTGGCGGCTAGGACCAGGTCCGGCGGGCCACCGCGTCGATCAGCTGGCGCGACTCGTCCGGGTCGAGCGCCTCGGCGGCCAGCTGCTCGAACGCCACGCGGTACTCGTAGACCAGTGACTCCTCGCCGACCCATGCCTCGTTGCGGGTGAGCTGCTCGACGTAGACCGCGTCCGAGACCGGCTCGCCGCCGAGGACCGGCGGGAACGACAGCAGGATGAACGAGCCCGTGCCGACCGGGTGCGCGGCGGCCAGCGGGAGGACGCGCAGGGTGGTGCTCGGGTGCCGGGCCACGTCGGCCAGGTGCTCCAGCTGCGCCCGCATCACCGGGGCGTCGCCGATCCGGCGCAGCAGCACGGACTCGTCGAGCACGACCGTCAGGCTCAGCGGGCGGCCGCCCATGGCCTGCCGCTGGCGCTCGAGCCGGACCTCGACGAGCCGGCGGATCCGGCTGGTCGGCGGGACGGGCATCCAGCGCCAGTGCGACTCCATCAGGGCCCGCGCGTATTCCTCGGTCTGGAACAGGCCGTGCACCAGCTGCGCGGACCAGCACAGCGCGCTGGCCGCCTCGGCCTCCAGCTCGATATAGGCGGCGTAGTCCGCGGCGACGACGTCGGAGTAGGCCTCCCACCAGCCCTTGCTGCGCGGTGCCCGGGCCAGGGTCAGCAGGTCGGCGCGGTGCTTGCCGCGGACGCCGTACAGGTCCAGCAGCCGGGCCAGGTCCGCTGCCTTCACGCCGATGCGGTTCAGCTCGATGCGGCTGATCTTCGACCCGGACCAGCCCAGCCGCTCGGCCACCTCGTCGCCGGTCAGCTTGGCCAGCTCGCGCAGTCGGCGCAGCTCGGCCGCCAGCCGGCGGCGGCCGATGCTCAGGCTGCCGCGCTCGTGCACTTCGGTGACCTGTCTTCCTTGCTCAGCAGTCGCAGGCGGTCACTTTGGACTCCTGGGCATCGTACCGATCCGGGCCGCCAGGATGAAGTTCCCGCAAAAAACTTCTTAGCATCATGCACTGCACCTTGCACAATCCGAGATCTGCCCGACAATCAAATTGAGGGCCGCACCCGGGGGTGAAGGGAGGCCGCTATGGCGATCGCGGGCCGAGATCGCAGAGCGGCTCAGGCCGGCCCGCCGGCCCCCTGCGGCCCGGTCGCCGTGATTGCCGCGACCCTGGGCCCGCGCGGCCCGCCCGTTTCCCGGCGCCGGGCACCATCCGTGCCGATCTGTCAGATCGTGTTCTGGACGCGCTCAGATAGTCGCCAGAACAAATCCTGGGCCGATGGCCGGCATGCCATCAGCCCAGGTCATACCAGCACTCCGGCCGTGGGAAAACAAACAGGAGCAGTGGCATGAACAACAGTACATCGATGGGTGCACGTTGCAAGGGGCCAGCGACGGCCCGCCGCCAGCGAGGCAATGGCCAGGCCGCCGTTCACGCGGTACCCGCGGAATGCGGGGTGGTCGAATGAGCGTGCTGGGCATCCTCGGCTGGTCGGTGATCGCGGCCACTTTGGCCTGGGGCGTGACCCTCAGGCACGCCAGCGCGACCATCGCCGCCCTGCGCGCGGACGCCGATCGCGAGATCCGGCACTGGTCAGCGCTCGCCGCCCGGGAGCGGACCCGCGCGATGCAGCTCGAGCGTGAGCTGGAGCGGTGGTCCGAGGGCTGCCGTCAGGGCCGGGAGGATGTCGTCAGCATCGTCCCGATGCTGCTGGCCGCTCAGGCGCGCCCGGCCTGCTTGTGCCAGCCCGGCGCCGATATCGCGCAGTAGTCCGCGAGCGCGCTCCCAGCCGATGCCCGGAAGCCGGCTGGGGGCGCATTTTCTGCCCGGTCAGCTCGCCCCGGCCTGGCCGGCCCGCACCCCGGAGACGAAGCCCCGCCACGATTGCGGGCTGAATGACAGGACCGGCGACGCCGCGCCGATCTTCCCGTCCCGGACGCCGATCTTGCCCGTCGGCAGCAGCGCCACCTCGACACAGGACCCGTTGACATCGCAGCGCGCACTGCGCTGCCAGGTCACGGACGCGCCCGGCTGATCGGGGAATGCGCCGGCGCGGGCAGATGCGGTCATGAGGGCCTCCATGCAGGACAGCCGTCTCGCCCGCTATCCGGAAATAGCTGGAGGCCGCAGGCAGAACTGGCTGGGTCTCATCGTCCTAGGTGACGGCAGTGAGCCTATTAGAGGTCGGCGCGACGCGTGGAGCCGACTCGCAGAATAGTCGTGCATAAGTACGGGCCGACTCGTCAGAACGGCAGCGGGGCGGTACCCGTCACCCTGATCGCGTCGATGTCCGCCGGTGCCACCTGGCGCGGGTCGGCGGTGAGCATGGTCAGCCCGGATGCCGCGTCGGTCATGATCTCGAAGGCGGCGGCGGGGTCCAGCCGCGACGGCGGCGGCGCGGTGCCCGCCGAGGCGAACCCGTCCCGGTCGGACCGGCCGCCGGCCAGCCGGGCCAGCCCGACCAGCGGCTCCAGCGCCTCGACCGGGTAGTCGGAGCCCGCGACCACCGTCACCCCGGCCGCCAGCAGCGGCGTCCACGGGTAGGCCAGCGCGTGCCGGTCCGGGCCGAGGGCCGGCCGGAGCTGCGCGGCGTCGGTGACCGCGAACGACGGCTGGATGCAGGCCGTCACCCCGGACTCCGCCATCCGGGCGATGAGTTCGGCGGACAGCAGGCTGGCGTGCTCGACCCGGGGCCGGGCGGCCGCCACGGCGGCCCGGTCGCGGTCCCAGGCCAGCTCATAGCCGTCGAGGACGGCGGCCACGGCCCGGTCGCCGATCGCGTGCGTGGCGATCCGCCAGCCCGCGTGGGCCAGCGGCGCGATCCGCCGGGCCAGGGCCGGCCCGTCCAGGAACAGCAGGCCCGCGTCCGGGGCGTCGGCGAAGTCGTGGCCCAGGGCGCAGGTGCGCGGTCCGAGCCAGCCGTCGGCGTAGAACTTGACCCCCTCCAGCCGCACCCAGGGGCCGTCGCAGGCCGCCCGCCGGGCGGCCAGCTCGGCCGGGGACGATCCGGCGGCCAGGCCGCTGGCCAGGTAGACCCGCAGCCGGGCGGGCAGCGGGCCGGCCGCCTGCAGGGCGTCGAGCGCGTCCAGGTAGCGCCAGTCCCGGATGCCCATCTCGGTGACCTCGGTGAGCCCGGCCGCCGCGGCGCGAGCCAGTCCGGCCCGCAGCCGCCCGGCCAGCCACGACAGCGGCCGGGCGGGCAGCGGCTCGGGCACGTCCATCGGCGTGCTGCTGGCCGCCGCGACCTCCCGGTGGAAGGCGCCGACCGCGCCCGGCTCCACCGTCAGCGTGATCCCCGCCGATTCCTGCAGCACGTGGGCGTGGCGGTCGGCGAAACCGGGGACCGCCACCGCGGTGCCGTCGCTGCTGGGCTGCATGGCCTGCCTGCCTTCCTGCCCGGGTGCCCGCCGGGAGCCGGCCGGGCGGCCGCCGGGAACCGGTGCCATTGTCCGGCGCGCCACTTCGCGCGGTCCGCCGGGGTGCGCCGGGTTGCGCTCGGCCGGTCCCGCAGGAAAGCCTGGGGCTGCCGGGACGCCTCGCGGGCCGGCCCGGCGGCCGGTCCAGCCGCCCGCGAACCGAGTGGCGAGAGCGAGTGAGCGTGCCGTATCAGACCCCCGACGCCGACATTGTCTCGATCATCGATGCACCGCCCACCCCGCTGACGCTCCTGGCGCCCGGCGGGAACTACGTGGCCCTGGTGCACTACGAGGCCTACCCGGCGGTGGCGGACCTGGCCCGGCCGCACCTCCCGCTGGCCGGCCTGCGGATCGACCCGGTCATCGGCGGCCGCCAGCGGGTGCGGCGGCTGTCCGGCCTGTCCGTGCTGCGCCTGCCCGACGGGCGTGAGCAGCGGCTCGAGCTCCCGGCGGGCGCCAGCGCGAGCGCGCCGTCGTGGGCACCCGACGGCCGCCGGTTCGTGTTCACCGTGGACGAGCCGGACGGGATCGGCGTCTGGGTCGGCGACGCCGACTCGGGCACCGCGCGTCAGCTGCCGGGCCTGCGGGTCCGCGACGTCCTCGGCGGTGACCCGGCGTCCGTCGCGGCGGCGGTGCGGTGGTCTCGGGACGGCGCCACGCTGCTGGCCCTGGGCGAACCGGCCACCCCGGCCCGCCCGCCGGCCGGCGTGATCGAGCCGCAGCTGGACGAGACCGCGGGCAAGCACTCGCAGATGGCGACCTTCACCGACCTCCTGCGCACCGACGCCGACGCTGACGCCTTCGAGGCGCTGGCCACCACCGTCCCGCTGCGCGTCGACCCGGAGTCGGGCGCCGCCAAGGAACTCGGGCCGCCGGGGCTGTACCGGCACCTCCAGGAGTCCCCGGACGGCGCCCATGTGCTCGCGCACCGGCTCACCCGGCCGTTCTCGTTCCGGGTGCCGTGGCCGTACTTCGCCCGCCGGGTCGAGGTGTGGTCGGCGGACGGCGCGCCGGAGCGGGTGATCGCCGACCTGCCGGTCAGCGACGAGGTGCCGCGGCAGGGGGTGCCGACCGGGCCGCGCGACGTGTGCTGGGCCGAGGCCGAGCCCGCCCGCCTGCTGTGGGTCGAGGCGCTCGATGGCGGCGATCCGCTGGCGCCGGCCGAGCACCGCGACCAGGTCCTGACCCTGGCCGCCCCGTTCGCCGGGGCGCAGCCCGCCGTCTGCGGGCTGGTCCAGCACCGCTGCCTGGGCTGGCTGGACCTGGCCGAGCCCGGCCGGGTCCTGCTGACCGAGCACGACCGGGACCGGCGGTGGCTTACCACCCGGCTCGCCGACTTCTCGAAACAAGATCCTGGCCCCGTCATCTTCGACCGCTCCGCCGATGACGCCTATGCCGACCCCGGATCGCCGATGATGGCGACCGGCCCCGACGGGACCCGGACCGTCCTCCAGGACGGCCCGCTGATCTACCTGCGCGGCGACGGCGGCGGGCCCGAGGGCGACCGCCCGTTCCTGGACCGGCTGGACCTGCACACCGGGCAGTCCGACCGGCTGTTCGCCAGCCCGCCGGACGCCTACGAGGTCGTCCTCGGCTTCATCGGCGGGCGCCGCGACCGCGTGCTCGCCTGGCGGGAGAGCCGCACCGCGCCGCCCAACCTGTTCGCGGCCGGCCTGACCGCCGCGGCCGGGTCCCGCGCGGCTGAGCCGGCCGCCCAGCTCACCTCCTGGCCCGACCCGCATCCGCAGCTCACCGGGCTGGGCCGCCGGCTGGTCACCTACGACCGCGGCGACGGCGTGCAGCTCACCGGCATGCTCTACCTGCCGCCCGGCTACGACCAGCAGCGGGACGGGCGGCTGCCGCTGCTGATCTGGGCCTACCCGCTGGACTACGGCGACGCCGCGACGGCCGGCCAGGTCCGCGGCAGCACGCAGCGATTCACCCGGCTGCACGGCTCGGACCCGACCTGGTTCGTGCTGCGCGGCTTCGCGGTGCTGACCAGCGCCACGATGCCGGTCATCGGCGATCCGGACACCATGAACGACACCTTCGTCGAGCAGATCAGCGCCGCCGCCGCGGCCCACATCCGCGCGCTCGACGAGCAGGGCATCGCCGACCCGCGCCGGGTCGCGGTCGGCGGGCACAGCTACGGCGCGTTCATGACCGCCAACCTGCTCGCGCACACCGACCTGTTCGCGGCCGGGATCGCCCGCAGCGGCGCCTATAACCGGTCGCTGACCCCGTTCGGCTTCCAGACCGAGCGCCGCAGCTTCTGGGAGGTGCCCGCGGTCTACGACCGGATGTCGCCGTTCCGCTACGCCGACCGGATCACCGCGCCCATCCTGCTCATCCACGGCGAGCTGGACGCCAACTCCGGCACGTTCCCGGTGCAGTCGCAGCGGCTGTTCCAGGCCGTCCAGGGCAACGGCGGCACCGCCCGGCTGGTCATCCTGCCCTACGAGAGCCACGGCTACGCGGCCCGCGAGTCCGTCCTGCACGTGCTGGCCGAGCAGCTCGCGTGGCTGGACCGCTGGCTCGGTCCCCCGGCGTAGGCGAAACGACAGCGGCCCGGCCCCGGATCGCTCCGGGCCGGGCCGCTGTTCGGTAGCGGGCGGTGCCTAGTGCAGCAGGCGGAGCGTGCCGGTGGCGGCGTCGGTGAAGTAGACGCCATGACCGCCGGGCGCCACGGCCAGCGCGCCCAGGGTGCCGCCGAGGGTGCGGTTGGCGATCTGGTCGCCGAAGGGCGTCGTGTCGACGATCTTCCCGTTGCCCGCGTTCACGGTCAGCACGTTGCCGTTGGTCGGCGCGATGGCCACGCCCTGCGGACCCGACAGCGCGCCGAGGCCGCCGGGCAGGACGCCCGCGCCGGTGAGGAACGTGCCGGGACCGGCGGTCGCGCCCCGGGTGGTCGCGTGCGCGACCGAGCTGACCTGGTTGGTGTCGCTGTCCGCGACGTACAGGGTGAAGCTGGCGCTCAGGCCGACGCCGGCCGGGCCGAACACCTTGCCGCCCTTGACCTGCTCAGCCAGGCCGGAGGCGACCGGCGTCACGTTGGTGAGCTGGGGCAGCGTGTTGCCCGGGATCGCGATGGTGAGCCGCTCCACCGCGCCGCGGCTGACCACGGTGCCCTTGCCGGCCCAGGTCCCGTTCAGCGTGGTCGAGACGAACAGGTCCGAGACCCAGCCGTTGCCGCGCACGTGGCTGACTGCGGCCGAGCCCCACGGCCCGGCGATGCCGTCGCCCGCGATGGTCTCCCGGACGTTGCCCTGGGGGCCGATCACGATCAGGCAGCCGTTCTGGCCGCTGGCCGGGTCGCTGCCCGCGATCACCCAGCCGCCCGGCAGGACGCTCAGGGCTGCGGTGAGCTGGACGCCGCCGGGGCACGTGCCCGGGAGCTTGCTCGGCAGGGTGGCGAATACCGCGCGATGGCCGCTCGGGCTGATCTCGACGATGTTGTTGCCGGTCGCGCCCGAGGAGTTGCTGACCAGGACGTTGCCGGCGGTCAGCTTCCCGGTGCTCTGCGGGATGACGGCCACGCCGCGCGGAGTGCCGCCCGTCTTGGCGATGGTGGTGACGTGGCTGAACATGTTGATGAACGACGGTCGCGGGCTAGCCAGTGCCTGCGTCGCGGGTGCGATGGCCAGGCCGGCGGCGGCTCCGGCCACTCCGACGGCCGCGGCGAGACGGCGGATGGAAGACATGACGGAGCAAGCCCCCTTTTCTGAGTGATGGGTGGGGCAGGCGATGAGCATGGTGGCCCGCCCCACCGACGCTACGACACGCACCACCCTGAATGGGCTCGTCCGCTAGGCGAGTTTGGCTATAGGAGACCGCACTTTAAGCATGTGTGACCATTTCCCCACGCATAATGCTGGGTTGCTCGGGCCGCAGCGGCCGCCTGCTCCAACTGAGCGTGACCGAACTAATGCACGTAGTGCTCGGCGGCCGACCGGTAGTCGTGGAGCTCGTCCTTGGCGAACCACACGTCGATCTCCCGGGCCGCCTCCTCGGCGTTGCCGGAGGCGTGCACCAGGTTGGCCACCGCGACGTGGTTGCTGTTGGCGTAGGCCTTGCTCATGTGGGCGAGATCACCGCGGATCGTGCCCGGCGCGGCCTGGTCGGGGTAGGTCGCGCCGACGAGCTTGCGAGTCGTGGGGATGGCGTCGACGCCTTCCAGGACCAGGGCGATGACCGGTCCGGTCGCCATGAAGTCCGCCATGGCGTTGTAGACCGAGGGGCCGAACCGCTCCTCCAGGTCGAAGTAGTGCCGCCGGGTCAGGTCGGCGTCCATCCGCACCATCTTGGCCGCCACGACCTTCAGCAGGGCATTCTCGAAGCGGGTCAGGATGTTTCCGGCCAGGCCCCTGGCTACGGCGTCCGGCTTCAGCAGCACCAGGGTGCGCTCAACCCCCGTGACGTCGTCACTCATTGCTGGTCCTCTCGGGTGGGCGGCCCCCCGGGCCGACGGAAGTCGGCACAGCTTAGCGACCCGGCCGTCGGGCGGCCCGCCAGGTGCCGCAGTAGCGCCACATCGTTACCGCTACGCCCGTCATTATCGCTCCTGTGGGCTAGTCTCCTATTTCGCCAGGACCCACCGACAGTTAGGCGGCATGCCGTGCACGACACCTGGGCCGCCCGAGACCTGCCCGTACTGGACGCCACCGTGAGCCTGCTCGAGGAGAGCTACATGGTCACGGTCAGCGACCTCGCGGCCCGGACCGGGCTCGACCCCGCCGCGGTGGCGCGGGCGCTGGAGGCCCTCGACCCGGACTACGTGGACTTCCGGAAGACGACTACCGGCGGGGACCCAACGTTCTGGTATGTGCTGAAAGTCACTCCGCATGCGCGTCGCGCCGTGGGTCAGTGGCCTACCCCCGACAGCTTCGTGACCCGGATGGCCGCGGAGCTGTCCGCCGCGGCGGCCCAGGAGGAGGACACCGAGCGCAAGGGCCTGCTGTCGTACGCGGCGCGGCTGATCGGCGACACGCTCCGCGATGTCGCGGTCCGGGCGGCCGGGCAGGTGCTGAGCCCGTCGACGGACCGCCCGGCGCCGGGACGGGCGTCGGCCGCCACGCTGCCGTTCGGCGACGACCTCCGGCCGGCCGGCCCGGCGCCGTCGGCCGGCGCCGAGGCGGGCTAGCGCCCCCGGCCTAGATGCTGGCGCTGCTGTCGCTCTGGGCCGAGGACTTGCTCGTGTCATCCGGGCCGGCCGCCGGGCCGCCGGCGTTGGGGCGGCCGCTGGGCGGGCGGTAGGGCGGGATGGCCGGGTCGGGAATGCGCCGCGGGCCGGACCACAGGGCGGGCACCGCGTCGACCGCCTCGGCGATGGCGTAGGCGGCCTGCTCGTAGTTGAGCCGCCAGCCGACGAAGTGCGGCCACGCCTCCTCGGGCTCGCGCTCAATGGGGAAGTCGACCTTGCGCATCCGGGCGACGGCGTCGAGGAACTCCTCGTAGGTAAGGGAGATGCCGCTGTCCGGGTCGGGCTCCTCGGGCACGTCGAACCGCATCGCCTGGGCGATGGAGCTGAAGCACAGGAAGCCGCTGCGCAGGCACAGCCGGGCCGGGACGGTGGGCGCCGCCTCCGGGGACAGCGCCAGGTACAGCGCGGCCGAGTCCAGGACGGCCAGCAGGCTGGTCACCCACGACGACAGCGGCTTCTGCGACCGGAACCGGACCAGCGGCAGGTAGGTGGTGTGGCTCTCGGTCACGTCGGCCGCCCAGCGCTCCCAGTCGTAGTAGAGCTGGGGCAGCGTGCTGATCGAGGACACCCCCGAGCCCAGCGCGTAGTGGGTGCGGGCCAGCAGCTCCGGGCCCCATGACGGCACCCCGGCCCGGGCGTTCAGCAGCGCGACGTCGGTCTCGCGGCGGTTGAACGCCGCGTACAGCGTGGGCAGGTAGGAAATCTGCAGCGTGACCGTGATCACCCCGCACAGCGCGGCGATGTCCAGGATGGTGCGCGCCGGGGCGCCATGGGCGTCCTCCGCGCCGATCGCCCACAGCGCCGGGCCGGCCGTGGTGAACGCGTGCGTGATGCCGCCGTCGGTGAGCGGCCACAGCAGCAGCGAGTAGCCGACGAAGAACATCAGCAGCCAGACGATGATCTGGCTCAGCAGCACGGTCGCCACCTGGCTGGCCAGGATCCGGTCCCGGGTCCGGAAGTCCGTGATCCGGGCAGTGATCAGCCGGAACCACGTCGTCCAGAACTGATCGACCTTACGGGTCAGCCAGCTGTTGACCGGCCGCGGGACAATCACGGTGCCGATGATGCTCCGCGCCGACGTCAGCACGATGAGAAGGCCGGCGAACGCCGCGACGTAGCGAGCGGCTAGCGGGACGACCATGTTTCTCCTGACGCGGCAGGCAACCCCCGGGCAAGAAGCGATCATCCCGCAGCGGGTCAGGTCCTGGCCACTACGGGCCCGCCCGGTACCGGATCTGCGTACATTGCACCCCGCGCACTTGCACCGCGCAGGCGCGGCGTGCAATTCTCCATATGCATGACGCGCGGGCTGAGGAGGACGGCTGGTGAATGCCCGGGAGTACCAGCATGTCCTCGGTCCGCGCCCGGCCGGGCCGGACGGGCTGCGGATCGTCCTGGCCGGCGCCCACTCCCTGCGCGCCATGCTGGACCCGTCGCAGCCGCCGTCCATCGCCTGGCTCCGGGTCCGCACGGAGTGGGCCTGCGAGCTGTCCCGGACCGCCCGTTACGCCGAGCTCACCGAGGTTCTCGCGGAGCTGCTGCCCAGCCTGGAAGCCGCCGTCCGGACCGGGTCGGGGGCGCGGCACCCCGATGCCTACGAGCTGATGGCGGTCGCCTACCAGTCCTGCTCGGCGGCACTGGCCCGGATGGGCCAGCCGGACGCCGCCTGGATCGCCGCCGACCGGGCCATGGCCGCGGCCGAGCGGGCCGGGAACCTGCTGCTCGTGGCGGCCGGCGCGCAGCGGCTGGCCTCGGTCTTCCTAGGCGCCGGGCACTACGCCCTGGCCGAGGAGACGGCCCGGACCACCGTGGCCGCGCTGCAGGAACTGGCCGCGATCGGCGATCCCGACGCGGTCGCCCTGTGCGGCGGCCTGACCCTGCTGCGCGCGGTCATCGCGGCCCGCAGCGGGCGGGCGGACGCCGCCCACCGCCAGCTGGCCTACGCCCGCCGGCTCGCGGCGCAGCTGTGCCCGGAGCGGGCCGCGGTCGACGAGTTCGGCCCGGACTACGTGACCCTCTACGAGATCGCGGTCAGCGTGGACCTCGGTGACGCCGGGCATGCGCTCCGCGTCGCGGCGGCGGCGGAGCCGACCGGGCTGCCGCCCGGCCACCGGGCGCGGATGCTGGTCGACGTGGCCCGGGCCTTCGCGATCCGCGAGCAGGTCAGCGACGCGGCCGACGCGCTGGTCCGGGCCGAGTGCGCGTGCCCGGCCTACACCGTCGCCAGCGACCGCGCCCGCCAGCTCGTCCGCGACCTGCTTGCCCTGGGCCAGCCCGTGCCGGCCGGGCTCGGCCGCCTGGCCGCCCGGATGGGCGTGGGCTGACGCCCGCGGACCGTCAGCCGCCCGCCGGCCGGGCCTGCCGGAACTGCTCGAGGAGCCCGCTGACGTCGGCCAGCGGCCCGAGGTGGCGGAGCTTGTCGCGGCTGATGACGGAACGGACGGTCTGCACCCGCCCGTCGGCGATGTCGAGGACCATGACGCTGACCAGGTTGTCGTCGCGGTCCACCAGGACCACGCCGGGCTGGCCGTTGACCTCCGCCGGGCGGTACGTCACGCCGACGGCGCGGGCCTGCGCGGCCAGGCCCAGCATCAGCCGGCCTACCTTGCCGGCACCGGTGATCGGCCGGGGCCACGAGGGCCGCGTCCCGCCGCTGTCGCCGTAGACGGTGGCGTCCGCGGCCAGCATCGAGACCAGCCCGTCCAGGTCGCCGTCGTCGACGGCGGCGAAGAACTTGCTGGCCAGCTCCGCGCGGTGGTCCGGCGAGGGGTCGTAGCGGGGCCGGTGCTCGCTGACGTGCTGCCGGGCGCGGTGGGCCAGCTGCCGGCAGTTGCTCTCGCTCTTGCCCACGATCCGCGCCGTCTCGTCGTACCCGTAGCTGAACACGTCGTGCAGCAGGAACACGGCCCGCTCCACCGGGGACAGCCGCTCCAGCATCAGCAGGAACGCCATCGACACCGAGTCGGACCGCTCGGCCAGCTCGGCCGGGTCGGCCGGGCGGCCGGCGGAGACCGGCGGGCCGGTCAGCAGCGGCTCGGGCAGCCACTCGCCGACGTAGGCCTCGCGGCGCGCCCGGGCCGAGCGGGCGTGGTCGATGCACAGCCGGGTCGTCACGGCCGACAGGTAGGCCTTGGGCGAGTCCGGGCTGGCGTGCGCGGCCAGCGCGCGGTGATAACGCAGGAACGCCTCCTGGACGATGTCCTCCGCCTCCGTGACGCTGCCGAGCATCCGGTAGGCGATCGCGAACATCAGCGGCCGCAGGCTCTGGTAGGCGGCGTCCGTGCTGTCGCGCCCCGGGCCGTCCGCTCCGGCATGGTCGGGCATGATCGCCATTCTGCCCGCCGGCCCCACGGCCGGCCCGCACGGCCCCCGCGGCCCGGTGCGGCCTAGTCGGGCTCGAACTCGGCGCGGACGCCGAGCAGCCGGACCGGGCCGCGGCCGGTGAAGCGGTCCAGCGCGGCCAGCGCGCCGGCCTCGATGGCGGCCGGGTCCAGGGTCGGCTCGGCCAGCGGGGACCCGCGGGTGAAAGTGATGAACGGGGCGTAGCGGACCTTGACGATGATCCGCGCCGCGGGCCGGTGCTCGGGCGCGAGGTCGGCGGCGACTTGCCGGGCCAGGCGGCTGACCTGGCCGGTGACCTCGGCCCAGTCGCTGATGTTCTGCTGGAAGGTCTCTTCCCGGCCGTGCCCGCGCGGCCGGTACGGCTCGTCGGTGACCACCGACGGGTCCAGGCCGAGGCCGGTCTGCACCAGCCACGGGCCGATCGTCGGCCCGAACGCGGCGGCCAGCGCCGCCGGGTCGGCGGCGGCCAGGCCGGCCACGGTGTGGATGCCGAGCCCGGCCAGCTTCCGGGCCGTCTTGGCCCCGATGCCCCACAGCGCGTCGGGCGGCCGCGCGCCGAGCACCTCGAACCAGGTCCGGTACGTCAGCCGGAACACCCCGGCCGGCTTGCCGAAGCCGGTGGCCAGCTTGGCCTGGAGCTTGTTCTCGCCGATGCCGACCGAGCACTCGAGCCGGGTCGCGGCCTTGATCCGCGCCTGGATCTCGCGGGCCACCGACTCCGGGTCGTCGGTGTCCACGGCGACGAACGCCTCGTCCCAGCCCATGACCTCCACGACGTGGCCGAGCCCGCGCAGCGCCGTCATGACCTCCTCCGACGCGGCCTCGTAGGCCTCCCGGTCGACGGGCAGGAACACCCCGTCCGGCAGCCGCCGGGCCGCGGTGCGCATCGGCAGCCCGCTGTGCACGCCGTGCTCGCGGGCCTCGTAGGAGGCGGTGGACACCACGCCGCGCTTGGCCGGGTCGCCGTCGCCGCCGATGACCACCGGCCGCCCCCGCAGTTCCGGCCGCCGCAGGATCTCCACGGCCGCGATGAACTGATCGAGGTCGACGTGCAGTACCCAGCCGGTCACGCTTCATTGTCGCAGCCCAGGTCACTCGCGTGCGATGTCGCGCGGCGCGCGCTCCCTGCGCGCGGCTGCTAGCGCCGCGGCGGGATGCCCGGCAGGCTCTGCGCCGAGATGCCCTGCTGCGCGGCCAGCCGCCGCAGCAGCGTCGTGAGCTGATCCTGCTCGGCCGCGCTGAGGGACTGGCCGAGCTCGGCCTGATGGGCCAGCCCGGCCTCCCGCACCCGGGCGAGCATGTCCCGGCCCGCCTCGGTCAGGTAGAGCCCGTAGGAGCGTCGGTCGGCCGGATTGCGCCTGCGCTCGACGAACCCGCGGTCCTCGAGCTCGTCGACGAGGAAGACCATCTGAGTCGGGTTGAGGCCGATGAGCTCGCCGATGGCCCGCTGCGGCTGGCCCTCGTGAGCGGCCAGCCGGGTCAGCATTCCGACGTGACGCGGCTCCACGCCGAGCGGAGCGAGCCGCTCGGCGAACTGCCGGGCCGCATGCACCCCGAGCTGCACGAGCAGGAAGGAGAAGCCCGGCGGCTCGGGCCGGGCGGGCTCGGGGGCCGCCCCATCAGTCATGGCACGACACTATCACCTTGCGAGATAGTTTCCTCTATGAGATTATCTTCCAATTGAAACATTCACCGGCCGCTGGCAGCGGCCGGCACGCTAGCGGGAGGTACCTCCATGGCCTACGCGGACGGGCAGAACCCGGACCTGCGCGTATCTGACGCCGAGCGCGACGCGGTCGTCGCGGACCTCGGCCAGCACTTCCAGGACGGCCGGCTGGACCAGGCCGAATACGACCAGCGGGTGACCGCCGCCCTGGCCGCCCGGACCCGCGGCCACCTGGATGCGCTGCTGTCCGACTTGCCTCCGGCTGACCCGGCCGGCCAGCCGGACCCGTCCGGGCGGCCGGGCCCGCGCTGCGGGGCGCGCGGGGCGCTGGCCTTCCTGCCGCTGGCGCTGGCCGTGCTGTTCATCACCCTCGCCGCCCGCGGCGGCTGGCACCATGGCGCGGCGGGCGGCTGGCCCTACGCCCCGCTCGGGTTCCTCTGGCTTATCGTTCCTGTCCTCGCGGGGCGGATGTGGATCCGCGGCCGGCGACGGCAATGGCGGTGAACGGGACGCCGCGGCCGGGCCGGCCGCCGGGCGCCTGAGCCGGGGCCCCGGGTAGGCTGACGCGGATGACTGGGTCACCGCATCAGGCGATCGCCCCCGGCCTCGTGTCAGCGCTCGCGCCCGGCGGGACGCTGCGCGCCTCGATCAACGTCGGCAACCCGATCCTGGCCCGCGCCGACCCGGGCGGCGGCGCGCCGACCGGAGTGTCGGTCGACCTCGCGCGGGAGTTCGCCCGGCGGCTCGGCGTGCCGGTCGAGCTGGTCGTGTTCGAGCGGGCGGCGGAGTCGGTCGACGCGGTCCGGAGCGAGCGGGCTGACATCGGCTTCTTCGCCATCGACCCCGCCCGCGGCGAGGGGCTGCTGTTCACGGCCCCGTACGTGCTCATCGAGGGCAGCTACCTGGTGCCGCAGTCGTCGGCCCTGACCGATAACGCGCAGGTCGACCAGCCGGGCCAGCGCATCTCGGTGGGCGCGGGCAGCGCCTACGACCTGTTCCTGACCCGCGAGCTCAGGCACGCCGGGATCGTCCGGCTGACGGGCGCGCCGCCGGTGCTCGCGGCCCTGCGGGCGGGCGAGGTCGAGGTGGCGGCCGGCATCCGCCAGGTGCTCGAGGACGAGGCCGGGCGCGCGCCGGGCGTGCGCCTGCTGCCGGGGCGGTTCATGGTGATCCAGCAGGCCATGGGCACGCCCGCCGGCCGGGGCGGGCCGGCGCTGGAGCTGCTGGCCGCCTTCGTCGAGGAGATGAAGGCCGGCGGCTTCGTGGCCGAGGCGCTGCGGCGCCACCGCATCGACGGTGCCACCGTGGCGCCGGTATCGGCGGGGCACTGATCCGGGCGCGGGCATAGGCTCTGCGGCGTGGCAGGACGTGGGACCCGGGCGACTGAGCTGCTCGCCCGGCTCAAGATCGCATTCACCGTGCACAGCTACGAGCACGACCCGCGGGGCGGCGCCTACGGGCTGGAGGCGGCCACGGCGCTGGGGGTGCCGCCGGAGCGCGTGTTCAAGACGCTGATCGCCGAGGTGGACGAGCGGCTGACCGTCGCGGTCGTCCCGGTGGCGGGCAGCCTGGACCTGAAGGCCCTGGCCGGCGCGGCCGGCGGCAAGAAGGCCCGGATGGCCGACCCGGCGGCGGCCGAGCGCGCGACCGGGTACGTCACCGGCGGGATCTCGCCCCTCGGCCAGCGCCGCGCCCTGCCCGCCGTGCTGGACGCCACCGCGCAGGACTTCGACACCATCATGGTCAGCGCCGGCCAGCGCGGCCTGGAGATCGAGCTCGCCCCGGCCGACCTGGTCCGCGCCGCGCGCGCCGTGGTCGCCCCCATCGCCCGGCCGAAATAACGTGGCCCGGGCCAGCTCCGGCCCGTCATGGTGTCGCTATGCCAGGTGAGAGCCATGATGAGGGCGCCGCAGCGGGACGGCCCTGGCCGGACATCGCGGCCGCCTATGACGTGGCGGCGGCCACGTACGCCGACCGGTTCGCCGACGAGCTGGCCGGCAAGCCGATGGACCGCGCGCTGCTGAGCGAGTTCGCCCTCGCGGTCGCGGGGCAGGGGCCGGTCTGGGACGTCGGCTGCGGGGCGGCCGGGCACGTCACCCGGTTCCTGGCCGACCAGGAGGTCGAGGTGGTCGGCTCCGACATCTCGCCCGGCGTGGTCGCCGAGGCCCGGCGGCGCCAGCCCGGCCTGGACTTCCGCGTGGCCGACCTGCGCCGCCTGCCGGTACCGGACGGGTCGCTCGCGGGCATCCTGGCCTTCTACTCCCTCATTCACCTGCCCCGGCCGCAGCTCCCGGTCGCGCTGGCCGAGTTCCGCCGGGCGCTGGCGCCCGCCGGGGTGCTGCTGGTCGCCATGCACTGCGCGCATACCTGGCACCCGGACGCCGGCCCCGACGACGACGGTGACGCCGGCGAGATCGTCGAGACCGAGGCCTTCGGCCACCCGGTCGAGCTGCGGGTCACCCTGGTGAACACCCGGGAGCTGAGTCAGCTGGCCCGCGCGGCCGGGCTGCCGTCCGGCGGCTGGTACGAGCGCCCGCCGTACCCGGGTGAATACCCCAGCTACCGGGTGTACCTCTGGTCCGGGCCGCATCAGCCCCAGCACGTCAACCCACAGCCGTGGCTGCCGCGCTCACCGGGACCGGGCTGAGCGCCGCCGCCTACCGGTGCGGCGGGCCACTGTGCCGCGGGGTGACCGTCGCCCCGCGGGCCAGCACCCGGGCCACCGCGTCTTGCTCGTCGTTGATCACGTGCATGACCGCGTTGATCAGTGCCAGGTGCGTGAACGCCTGCGGGAAGTTGCCCAGGTGCCGCCCGGACCGGGGGTCGATTTCCTCCGCGTAGAGGTTCAGCGGGCTGGCGTAAGACAGGACCTTCTCGCACAGGTCCCGGGCGCGGCGGTGCTCGCCGATCTCGGCCAGCGCGGAGACCAGCCAGAACGAGCAGATGGTGAACGTGCCCTCGTTGCCCTCCAGCCCGTCGTCGGTCTTCGCGGCCCGGTAGCGCTGGACCAGCCCCTCCTCGGTCAGCTCGTCGGCGATGGCCAGCACGGTGGCCCGGATCCGCGGGTCGCTGGCGGGCAGGAACCGCAGCAGCGGCATCAGCAGCAGCGAGGCGTCCAGCTCGTTGGTGTCGTAGTGCTGGCAGAAGACGCCCCGGGCGTCCAGCGCGTTGGCGCAGATGTCCGCGTGGATCTCGTCGGCCGCCTTCTGCCACCGCTCGGCGGCCTCGGCGTCCTCGCGCATCCGGGCCAGCCGGGCGCCGCGGTCGGCCGCGACCCAGCACATCAGCTTGGACGAGGTGAAATGCCGCGGCTCGCCGCGGACCTCCCAGATGCCCCGGTCGGGCTGGCGCCAGTGCTCGAGGGCGTGCTCGACCTGATTGCGGGCCAGCAGCCAGACCCGGTCGTCGAGCCGGTCCCGCGACGTGGTGTGCAGGTACAGCGAGTCCAGCACCACGCCCCACACGTCGTTCTGGCGCTGGGAGTAGGCGCCGTTGCCGATCCGGACCGGCCGGGCGCCCTGGTACCCGTGCAGGTGATCGAGCGTCTGCTCGCTGAGGTCGCACCGGCCGTCGATCCCGTACACGATCTGCAGGTCCCCGCGGTCCCGCTCGACGATCTCGGTCAGGAACGCGAAGTAATCGCTGGCCTCCCACTCGAAACCCAGCGTGTACAGGCCCCACAGGGCGAAGGTGGCGTCCCGGATCCAGCTGTACCGGTAGTCCCAGTTCCGGCCGCCCTGCGGGCTCTCGGGCAGGGAGGTGGTCGCGGCGGCGGCGATCGCCCCGGTGGGCGCGAACGTCAGGCCCTTGAGGGTCAGCGCGCTGCGGGTCAGGTAGGGGCGCCAGCGGTGGTCGGGGAACCGGCCCCGCGACAGCCAGTGCTGCCAGTGGTGGGCGGTCCAGATCTGCCGGGCCGCGGCGTCGTCGTAGTCCGCGGGCGGCGTGTGGCTGCCCCACGACAGCGCGCAGAACCGGGTCTCGCCTTCCTTGATCCGGGTCCGGGCGCGGGCGCTCGGCCCTTCCAGGCCCATCCGCATGTCCGACGTCAGCATCAGCGTCATGTTGCCGCCGTCAGGGGTGATCACCGCCTGGTGATAGCCCTGGCCGGGGTGCTCCCAGCGGCCCCGCTGGCGCCCGTAGTCGAAGGCGGGCTCGCAGTCCATGCTGAGCTGGACCGAGCCGTTCATGCACCGCACCGTGCGCAGCAGCATGTGCTCGGCGTCGTAGTCGGTGGGCGGCCGGCGGTGCGTGCTGCGGTCCCGGTGATCGTGCCGCCACGGTCCCATGACCAGGCAGTCGCGGACCACCATCCAGCCCTCGCCGCAGTCCCAGCTGGTCTCCAGGACCATCGTGCCGGGCAGGTAGCGGCGGTCGGCCGGCACCATCATGTCCTCGGGGCCGAACCGGAACCAGCCGGCGTCGCGGTCCAGCATGGCGCCGAAGATGCTCGGGCTGTCCATCTGCGGCAGGCACATCCACTCGACCGCGCCGCTGGGCGCGACCAGGGCCGTCACTTCACAGTCGGACAGGAAACCATAGTCGGCGATGGGAGGATAGGGCGAGAAATCGTCGTACACCGCGCCGAGCGGCGGCCCGCCGGACAGCATCAGCCCGTCGTACCCGAAGCCGAGCTCCAGCCCGCTCAGCCCGGTACCGCCCGGATTGCCCGGCTGGTCCGGACCGCACGGGTCGTTTTCCACCGTCATCCCGCTTTCTCCCGCCCCCGAAGCGCCTCGTTGCGCGCACCGCCAGTACGCCAGGTCGTCATTCTTACGTCATGTCGAGTTCACGGGCGACCCGGTGCCCGATCAGGTGAGTTCCCCCTAGACGGCCCGGGAATGACGATTCGGGGCGCCGGGTTTCCCTTCGGCGGGACAGAAGGGACACTCGGTACAGGGGCTGCGAGTCCGAGCCTGGTCAGGCCCGTGCCGGGCGCCCCGCCCCGCGTCCGAGGTCGGAAGGATGATCAAGATGGCCGGAAGCGCCCGTGGATCCTCGGCGGCGACGTCCGAGGCACCGGGATCCCATGCCCTCCAGATCGAGGCCAACGGGATCAACGTGATCACCGACGCCGAGCGCAAGGGCAGCCCGCGCAGCCTGTTCTGGCCGTGGTTCGCGGCCAACGTCTCGGTTCTCGGGCTCAGCTACGGCTCGTTCGTGCTCGGCTTCGGCATCTCCTTCGCCCAGGCCCTGATTGCCGGGCTGGTCGGCATCGTCGTGTCCTTCCTGCTGTGCGGCTTCATCGCGGTGGCCGGGAAGCGGGGCTCGGCGCCCACCATGGTGCTCGGCCGGGCCGCGTTCGGGGTCCGCGGCAACAAGCTGCCCTCGGTCATCTCCTGGCTGCTCACCGTCGGCTGGGAGACCGTGCTCATCATCTTGGCCACGCTGGCCACCGCCACCGTGTTCGACCGCCTCGGCTGGGGCGGCGGGACGACGACCAAGGTCATCGCGCTGATCGTGGTCACCGCGCTGACCATCTTCGGCGGCGTCATGGGCTTCGACCTGATCATGCGGATGCAGTCCGTGATCACCATCGTGACCGCCATCCTGACCATCGCGTTCATCGCCCTGGTGGCCGACAAGATCCACTGGCACACCGTGGCCGCCATCCCCGGCGGCTCGGCCGAGAAGTTCATCGGCGCGCTGGTGTTCGTCGCCACCGGCTTCGGCCTCGGCTGGGTGAACGCGGCCGCGGACTACTCGCGGTACCTGCCCCGCCGCGTGTCCGGGCGGGGGGTGATCGGCTGGACCACGCTCGGCTCGTCCGCCGCGCCGATCGTGCTGCTGGTCTTCGGGCTGCTGCTGGCCGGCTCCTCGGCCAAGCTGAGCACCGCCATCGCCGGCGACCCGATCGGCGCGCTGACCACGCTGCTGCCGACCTGGTTCCTGGTCCCGTTCGTCATCGTGGCCGTGCTCGGGCTGGTCGGCGGCTCGGTGCTGGACATCTACTCCTCGGGCCTGGCCATGCTCACCGTGGGCATCAAGATCCCGCGCTACGCCGCGGCCCTGATTGACGGGGTCGTCATGATCCTCGGCACCATCTACGTGGTCTTCATCGCCAAGAACTTCCTCGGCCAGTTCGAGGGCTTCCTGATCACCCTGGGCGTCCCGATCGCCGCCTGGTGCGGCATCATGCTGGCCGACATCGCGCTGCGCCGCCAGGACTACTCCGAGCCGGACCTGTTCAACAGGGCCGGCCGCTACGGCGACGTCCGGCTGATGCCGATCGCCCTCATCGCGGTGGCCACGGCCGTCGGCTGGGGCCTGGTCACCAACACCGCCGCCGGCTGGCTGTCCTGGCAGGGCTACCTGCTCGGCCCGCTGGGCCTGGGCGGCAAGTCCGGGCCGTGGGCGTTCGCCAACCTGGGCGTGCTCGTCGCCCTGGCCATCGGCCTGGTCGTCGCGCTGGTCCTGGACCGCAGCGCCGTCCGGGCCCAGGAGGCGTTGCCGGCCGCCGCTCCGGCCGCCGCGCGGGCATGACGGCCGTGCGGCGGGGCCGCGCCGCGGGCATAACGAGCCCATGAACGAGAACGAGGACGCCTGGCTCACCGTGATCGACATGCAGCGGGTGTTCGCCGAGGCGGACAGCCCGTGGCTGACGCCGCGGTTCGCCGCCACCATCGAGCCCATCCAGGCCCTGGTCGCGGCGTTCGGGGAGCGCGTGACGTTCACCCGGTTCATCGCGCCCGCCGTCCCGGACGGCGCCTGGCGCGGCTATTACCAGCAGTGGCCGTTCGCGCTCCAGCCGCCGGGCGCGCGGATCTACCAGCTGGTCGACGACTTCGCGCCCGCCCGCACCCTGGACGCCACCACGTTCGGGAAGTGGGGACCCGAGCTGGCCGGGCTGATCGGCGCCCGCCGCCTGGTCGTGGCCGGCGTGTCCACCGACTGCTGCGTGCTGTCCACGGCCCTGGCCGCCGCCGACGCGGGCGTCCAGGTCCAGGTCGTCGCGGACGCCTGCGCCGGGGTGACCGACGAGAGCCACGAGCAGGCCCTGTCCGTGATGGCCCTGTACGGCCCGCTGATCGAGATCGTCCACGCCGCCGACCTCACCGGATGACCCGCCTGCTGCACCTGGGCAACGTGGTCGTTGACCTCGTCCTGAACATCCCTTACCTGCCGGAACGGGGTGCTGACGTGCTGGCCGCCGCCTCGCGGGCCAGTCCCGGCGGCGGCTTCAACGTCCTGGCCGCCGCCGCCCGCCAGGGCATGCGGTCGGCCTACGCCGGCGCCCACGGCAGCGGCCCGCTCGCCGACTTCGCCCGCGCGGGCCTGGCCGCCGAGGGCATCGAGGTCCTCCTGCCGCCCGCGCCCGGGCCGGACACCGGCGTCGTCATCGTCCTCGTCGAGGGGGGCGGCGAGCGGACCTTCCTGACCGCACCCGGCGCCGAGGCCGGCCTCGCCGCCGCCGACCTGGCCGCCGTCCGGCCCGCGCCGGGCGACGTGGTCTACCTGTCCGGGTACAGCTTCCTGCACGCGGCCAGCCGCGGCGCGCTGCTGCAGTGGCTGGGCGGCCTGGACGCCGGCCGCCCTCGGGTGCCCGGCCGCACCGGGATCACCGTGGTCTTCGATCCCGGCCCGCTGGCGGGCCAGCTCCCGGCGGCCGCGCTGACCGCCGTCCTCCGCCGGGCCGACTGGCTGACCTGCAACGCCGACGAGGCCGCGGTCCTGTCCGGCCAGGCCGGCCCGCTGGCCGCCGCTCGGGCGCTGGCGGTCGGCCAGCCCGGCGTGGTCGTCCGGACCGGCCCCGGCGGCTGCCTGGTGAGCAGCGGCGGCGGCGAGCCGGTCGCGGTCCCCGGCTGGCCCGTCCGGCCGGTCGACACCACCGGCGCGGGCGACACCCACGCCGGCGTGTTCATCGCCGCTCTGGCCCGCGGCGCCGCCCCGCCGGAGGCAGCCCGCGTGGCCAACGCCGCCGCCGCGCTGTCGGTCACCCGGCCCGGCCCGGCCACCGCGCCCACGGCCAGCGAGCTGGACCGGTTCCTGGCCAGTTAGCGGACGCCGCGGGGGCGGAACTGGACGCTGATCCGGGGGCCGACCGGCCGGGCCGTCTTCGGAACGGCGTGCTCCCAGGTGCGCTGGCAGCTGCCGCCCATGACGATCAGGTCGCCGTGTCCGACCTCGTGGCGGATGGCCGCCCCGCCGCCGCGCGGCCGCAGCAGCAGCGGCCGCGGCGTCCCCAGGGAGACGATGGCCACCATCGTGTCCTCGGAGCTGCCGCGCCCGATGGTGTCGCCGTGCCAGGCCACGCTGTCCCGGCCGTCCCGGTACAGGCACAGCCCGGCGGTGGCGAACTCCTCACCGAGCTCAGCCCGGTAGTACTCGCTGAGCGCGGTCCGGGCCGCGTCGAGCACCGGGTCCGGCAGGGCGTCGGCGGCGTCGTAAAAGCACAGCAGCCGGGGCACGTCGACGACCCGGTCATACATCTTCCGCCGCTCGCCGCGCCACGGCACTGCGTCGGCCAGTCGCTCGAACAGCACGTCCGCGCCGGTCAGCCAGCCCGGCGCGACGTCGATCCACGCCCCGCGGGTCAGCGGCGTGCGCCGGACCGACGAGCCGAGCGCGCCGAGGGCCGGCTCGGTCGCCAGGTCAAGGAGGGAGCTCTGCAGCGTCAGACTCATGCGTCCTAGCATATAAGAGATATTTCAAATGTGCGTTCTAGTCCCGTCCCCGGCGCCGTGATAGGAAAGCCCCATGACGAGCCCATCGCCGCTGCGCTTCGGGCTGGCGGGCACCGGCCACTGGGCGCGGGTCACGCATGCGCCCGCGCTGGCCAGCACGGACGGCATCGAGCTGGCCGCCGTCTGGGGGCGCGACCCGGGCAAGGCGGCCAGCCTGGCCGCGGCGCACGGCGCGGCCGCGTGCGCGGACTTTGGCGAGTTCCTCGGCCGGGTGGACGCGGTCGCGTTCAGCCTGCCGCCGGACGTCCAGCCGGACCTGGCCGTGCGCGCCGCCCGGGCCGGCCGGCACCTGCTGCTGGAGAAGCCGGTCGCGCTGTCGGTGGCCGCGGCCGACGAGGTGGCCGGCGCGGTCGCGTCGGCCGGGGTCGCGTCGGTCGTGTTCCTCACCCAGCGGTTCGAGCCGGAGGTGCGGGCCTGGCTGGCGCAGGCCGCGGCCGGCGGTCCGTGGCGGGGCGGCACGCTCACCTGGCTGGGCACGGCCATGGACCCGGCCAGCCCGTTCAACACGCCGTGGCGCCGCCGCAAGGGCGGCCTGTGGGACCTGGGGCCGCACGCGGTGTCGCTGCTGTGGGCGAGCCTCGGCCCGGTCGTCTCGGTGACGGCCGACGCGGGCCCGCGCGGCGTGACCCACCTGATCCTGCATCACGAGAGCGGGGTGACCAGCTCGGCGACCGTCACGCTGGACGCGCCCCCGGCCGCGGAGGCCGTCGACCTGCGGCTGTGGGGCGAGCCGGGCTGGTCCTCGGCGCCCCTGGCCGACCGCGACGACGTGGCCGTGCTCCGGATCGCGCTGACCGAGCTGGCCGCCGCCGCCCGCTCGGGCCACCCCGGCCACCCCTGTGACGCGCGTTTCGGCCGCGACATCGTCGCCGTCCTGTCCGAGGCCGAGCGCCAGCTCCCCTGGTGATCGCGACCGATTGCGGGTGCAGCACGGAGGGTGAGCTGGTTCTTCTCCTTGGAGTAGACGCCCTGGATGTCGAGGGCGTCGAGGATCTGGGCGATCAGCCGGGGCGGGCTGTCGTCCAGGATGCCGGCCAGCCGGGGCAGGCTGTCCAGGAGCTCGGGGTTTCCCGGCTGGCAGGGGGGTCGGGTGCGGTGCGGGCGGCGAGTTCGGCGGTGAGCTTGTCGTGGTATTTCTGGAGGTCGCTGAGGCGGGCGAGGGTGCGGGCGCGGAGGGCGGCGATGGCGCCTCGTCGGCGGCAGTCTCGGCCCGGGCCAGCAGCCCGGCCGCGTGCGCATCGTGGGATGCGGTGATGCGGCCCAGGCGGCTGGCGGAGGGCGGCGGCGCGGCGGTCGCGGCGGGCGGCCCTGGTTGCGGCGGCGGCGGGGTAGCTGGCGGCGAGGAGCTTGGCGCAGTCGGGGCCGAAGATGCGGTCGTCGCAGAACTGGCGGGCGGCGGCCAGGATGACATCTTCGCGGACATGAGGTTGGCGGGGTGGTCGGGGCGACGGCCGGTGTCGTCGTCGCGGGGGGCCGCCGGGGATGTCGTCGCGGCTGGTGGCGTGGCGGGCGGCCTCGGCCTGGGCGGCTTCTCAGGTGGCGCGGGTGGCCCTGGGCGGCCTTGTCGGGGGCGGGGTGGGGGTGGCGCTCGCCGGCGAACCCGTCCGGGGCGGCCGATGTTCCACCTGCCCATGGCGTGCTCGCGGAGTCCTTTCCACGCGGCTTCCTTGATCTGCAGCCGGTACCACTCGGCCACGGACTGCTTGACGCGGCGGATGAGGACGGCGGTGGAGTTCATCCCCTCGACGCTAATCGGCTCGTCAGCGGCGAACAACAGGACGCCTTGGTCGGCGAGTTCGCGCTCCAGTCGCGGCCCGACCTTTCGATGTTCTCGCAGATGACGCGGCGAACCGGGGACGGGCTGAGCGGGCTTCGGCCAGGAGGTCGGCCAGGCCGCCGTCCCTGGGGAGGCCGGTGTCGGCCTGCTACCAGGAGTCGGAGTGCCCGCGCGGTGCGGCGGCTTATGCCGTGCGCGGCGGCGGCGCGGACCAGGGACGCGCCGGCGGTTTAGGCGGCGGCGAGGCTGGCCAGGCGGCGGCCGGGCTGCCGGGGGGCGGCGAGCGGCTCGGCGGGCGCAGAGGGCTGGGCGGCCGGACGCATGCGCGGGTTTCCGGGGGGTGGCCGGGCGGCGGGACTGGTCCGGGGTCCGGGCCGGCCCGCGCGGGGAGCTGACGGGGCTGTTGCGCGGGCCGGCCCGGGGCGTGGTGCCCGGCCCGCGCGCAGGGCGGATCAAGACGGCGCGGGCCGGGAGCATCAGGGGGCGGTGCCGCGCGGCGCGGCCGGATCGGTGCCGGCGACGCTGATGAGGGCGAGCAGGCCGGGCAGGGATGTAGCGGTCTCAGTGCGCTGGTCGTGGGTGCGGGTGCCGGTCCAGCCGCGCAGGTGGTGACTGATGTCCCAGCCGGGGTTGTCGGCTTCGGCGCTGCGGGCGAGCTGGTCGCGGGCGGCGCTTATCGGGTCGAGGGCGCCGGTACCGGGGATCACGGGCTAGGTGAACTCGGAGGCGGCGCGCAGGGCCCGGCGGATGAGCGCGGCGGTTTCGGGGATGCCTTGGGCGATGGGCTCCCCCCAGGACCACCAGTAGCAGTACCCGTCGTCGTTGGGCGCGGCGTAGATGTGCTCAGACAAGGCGGCGGCGCCGGGCTCGGGATTGCGGACGAACAGGGCCGGGGCGCGGCCGGGGGTGACCTGCAGGCGCGTGGTCCACCCGGCGGCATCCAGCGTGGTGCCCAGTTTTTCGAGCATGCTGATAACGGTCTCGATGAGTGCGGGTGCGGGTGTGGCGTGCATGGCGAGGTCCGTTCCGGGATCGGGGCGGTAGCGGGAGGTCACTTGGGCGGGATGCGGGCGGCGCCGCCGTAGAACACTGGCGGGCTGGCGGGACGGGCTCCAGGCCGTCGAGGAACCGCTCGATGTCGTCGCGGCTGCGGGGCGCCCGGCGCCGACGCGCCCTCGTAGGCGGCGTGAGCGGCATTCGCGGCGCCGGGGTCCAGGTGGTCGGCGGTACCGTGCGACAGGGCCACGTAGCTGCCCGGGGCCAGGCGAGCGGTGATGGCCGCGACAATGCCGTGGGGGTCTGCGTCGTCGGGGATGAAGTGCAGGACGGCGATCAGGAGCACGGCGACAGGCTGGCCCAGGTCGATGGTGTCGCGGACCTCGCGCATGGTGAGCAGGCTTCTGGGGTAACGCAGGTCGGCTTCGACGGCGGTTACCTGCGAGGAGTCGGCCAGCAGCGCCCGGGCGTGCGCGACGACGATCGGGTCGTGGTCGGCATACACGACGCGGGCGCCGGGCTGCGCCTCGCCGGGCGATCTGGTGGACCGGGCCGGGACCCGGGAGCCCGGACCCGATATCGGTGAACTGGGTGATCCCGGCTTCGGCGGTGAGGCAGCGGGTGACGCGGGCCAGGAACGCCCGGTTGTCCCGGGCGGCGGCGGCGTAGTGGTCCTTCCCGCCGATCAGCCAGTCATAGACCCGGGCTACGTCGGCAGCATCGCCTGCCGCTGGCGGTGGCCGGTCGTCCGCTGCGGCGAGGCCGCTCGGATCGAGGGCGCTCATGACGGTTCACTGCCTCCACGGTGGGTTACCAGGCTGACGCGCTGCGGATTGGCCCGTACTGCCCGCTAGTAAAGTCCGGCCGGGAGGGACGCCGTAACCGCCTCGCGGGCCGTGGCCGGGACGTCTGAGACCGGATTGAAACGTCCCGCAAGGGGCTTGAAACGTCCCGGGACGTTGGCGGGAAAATGGGGGCGTGAATGAGCGACTGAGGACGACGATGCTGCGCGCGGGTGTCACTGCGGCTGAGCTTGCCGGGTGCGCAGGAGTGGATGCCAAGACCGTTGAGCGCTGGATCACCAATGGCCGGACGCCTCACCGTCAGCATCGCTGGGCCACGGCACGGCGCCTGAGCGTGGACGAGACCTATCTCTGGCCGGACGTGCTGATCCGCTCGCCTGGTAGGCGGCAGGAAGCTGGCGGGTCGGAGCTGGTGAGCCTGCATCCGGACAGGGCGTCTGTGCCGCGTGAGCTGTGGCTACGGCTCTTGGGCGAAGTCCAGGAGAATCTTGACGTGCTGGTGTTCAGCGGGACGTTCTACGTACAGACTCAGCCGCACATTGCCCGGCTGCTGGCCGATGCGGCCAGGCGGGGCGTCCGCGTGCGGCTCTGCTTTGGCGATCCGGGGTCTGAGGCTGTCGCAATACGCGACCGCGAGGAAGGCATCGGAGGAACGTTAGCCGCCAAGATCCGTTCAGCTTTGGTCTATTACCGCTCTCTCGTGGACATAGAGGGCTGCGAACTGAGGCTGCACAGCACGACGCTCTATGCGTCGCTATTTCGCTATGACGACGATATCCTCGTCAATCCCCATGCGTTCGGCGCGCCGGCATCGGCCAATCCTGCGTTGCATTTCCGGCGACTTGATGGAGGTACCGTGGCCGATCACTACATAAATTCGTTCGAGCGTGTATGGGTTGCAGCAATGCCGTGGTCGGGCGTGGATGGCTAGCAAGGGAGAACCGATGGGCAGCAGGGTTGAGTACTGGAACGATCCGCAGGCGCCGACTCCGAACTCCCTGGTTCCGGCGTGCGGGGTCCTGGCCCTCGACGGCGAGGGCCGCTTGCTCCTCCAGCGACGGCGCGATACCGGGCAGTGGGCATTGCCGATGGGGAAAATGGAACTAGGCGAAACGCCAAGTGCTTGCGCGATACGGGAGACCAGGGAAGAGACTGGAATCCTAGTGGAGGCGACAGGAATTCTCGGCGTCTTTTCTGACCCAGGTCATGTCGTTGCCTATGGAGACGGTGAGATCCGGCAGGAATATGAGGTGATTTTCTTGGCCAGGCCGATTAGCGGAGTGCCCCAAATAAATGATGAAGCAAGCGAAGTCAGATGGGTAGCGCCTGATGATCTTCGCGTGCTAGATATTCACCCGACGCAGTGGCGGCAGTTGAATCACTTCATAGATAGCACATATCCATTCTTCGATTGACCAAGGCTGCGCGCCTGGCATGCCTGCTCCAGCCAGCGGCGCCTGCAAGGGCGGTGACGATCATGGGTGGTTGGTGGTTCTACGCCTGGCATGGTTCCGCGTGGGCGGGTGTCGCGTCCCGAGGATCCGGCGGCCGGTTCGCCGGGGCGCTGCGATCTTCCTCGTCTGCCGGCCTCGGGGCGGGGCGGGCGGGCCGTCCTCCCCGGCGGGTGTGGTTCCTCGGCCTGAGCGGCCGTGCGGACGCTTGGGTCTCGGGCGTCCGCGCAGCCCCCAGGCGGGGTGTCAAACCGGGCGGGGTCGTCAGAGCTGCGCCGCCCACTCGATGATCAGGGCGACCTCCAGGCTGGGCGGCCCGGTTTGCGACTTCTCATGACTCCGTTTCCGCACGATATCGGTCGTGATCATGGCGCCCGGGGCGGCGGCCGGGTGTCGGGGGTGGTCTCGGCGAGGCGGGTGCTGGCGGGCTGGCGGGCGCGCACCACGAAGGTGGACGCGAAGCCGATGGCGAGCAGCGCCAGCGCCACCCACGGCGCGTAGATGGTCGGCTTGGTCACCTTGAAGAACGAGGCGTAGCTGGCACCGGCCGTGATCACGATGCCGACGGCGGCCGCCGCCGCCAGCGCCACCCGGTGGCGGGCGGTGGCGATGCCGCGCAGGGCGCCGACGCACAGCAGCAGGTAGGTCGCGACCAGCGCGAAGCCGCCGAACGCCGCGGCCCAGGCGAACAGCGCGACATAGTGCGGGGTCTGGGGCAGGGCGACCAGGCCGGGCCAGAACTGACTCACCAGCAGCGCCGCGGCCGACGTCGCGACCAGGAAGGCCCCGGCCCCGAGCGGCGTGCCGTGCCGCCGCGACACGACGGCCAGCGCGGCCGGGATCCGGCGGTCGCGGGCCATCGCGAACAGCCCGCGGGACGCCGCCGTCGAGCAGCCGATCGCCATGGCGATCAGGTCGAGCAGCACGACCAGTTCCAGCAGCCGGTCGGTCCACAGGCTGCCGTAGCCCCCGGCGGACACGGGGGCGCCCAGCGCGAACAGCGGCGCCGCGGCCGCCGCGGTCAGCCCCGGCGGGCGGCCGCGGAGGCCGGCCACCTCGGCATAGGCGGCGAGGATCAGGAACACGGCTCCGATCGCCACCGCCGACAGGACCGCGGCCGGGACGGACCGGCGCGGGCGGCGGGTCTCCTCGGCCAGGTTGGCGCCGGTCTCGAACCCGGCGAACAGCAGCACCCCGTACACCGCGCCCACGCCGATCCCGGCCCACCCGGAGCCGGCCGCGGCCGGGCTGAACGGCCGCAGGCTGTTGGCCCGGCCCAGCCGGACGATAACCATGACGAAGAAGGCCGCCACGACCAGCATGGAGGCCAGGGCCAGGACGAGCTGGCCGCGGGTCGAGATCCGGACCCCGAAGTACCCGGCGGCGGCCACGGCCGCGATGGCCACCAGCGTCCAGGCCCAGCCCGGCAGCGGGCGCACCCCGAACTCCGCCTGGATGGTGCTCTGCAGGTAGCCGCCGGTGAGCAGCAGCAGGCCGGCCAGCAGGACCGTCATCCCGCCGTAGTAGAGCCAGCCGGCGGCGGTCCCGACGCGGGCGCCCAGGCCGCGGGACACGTAGTCATACAGCGACCCGGCGGCCTGCACCGCCCGGGCGTAGCTGCGGACGACCCAGCCGACCGCGAGGATGCCGATCGCCGCGATGAGCACCGACAGCGGCGCGGCGCCCCCGGCGCCCCGGCCCGATGGGCTGATGACGCCCGCGACCAGCGGGATCAGGAAAGCGGCGGCGAATACCGGGCCCATGAACCCGACGGACTGCGCGATGACGTCGGGCCGGTTCAGACGCCGGGCGCCCAGCCGCTCGTAAGGCTCAGATCTCGGCATCGGCACTCCCTGCGTCCCGCCCAGATCGTATGAAGCAGGCGATCATGTGTCGAGGGTCACCTGGCCGGCGCCCGGTCCGGCGCCGGGCGCCGCGCGGGAGCGAGTTGACCAGCGGCGGGCCTGGCCAGCACAGTTGTGCACATCAGGGAGGATGATCAAATGCGCGTGCTTGTGGTCCGCCATCACGACATCGACGAGGCGGGGTTCATCGGCGCGGCCTTCGAGGCCCGCGGTGCCGAGCTGGCCGTGCACCTGGTGCCTGACGACGGCCCGCTGCCCTCGCTCGACAGCGTCGATCACGTCGTCGTGCTCGGCGCCGCGTGGTCGCTCTACGACGAGGCCGCCGTCGGCCACTGGATCGGGGCCGAGCTGGCCTGGCTGCGCCAGGCCGACCGGGCGGGCGTGCCCGTCCTCGGCATCTGCTTCGGCGCGCAGGCGCTGTCCGCGGCGCTCGGCGGCGAGGTCAGGGCGGCCGCCCGGCACGAGATCGGCTGGACCACCGTCGAGACGCTGGCCCCCGACCTGATCGAGCCCGGGCCGTGGCTGGAGTTCCACGGCGACCAGTGCCTCCCGCCGGCCGGGGCGCGGATCCTGGCCCGCAACGAGGTCTGCGTCCAGGCCTTCGCGCTGCGGGCCAACCTGGCCGTGCAGTTCCATCCGGAGGTGGACGGCCCGCAGCTCAAGCGCTGGCTCGACGGGGGCGCCGACGCGACCGCCGCCGAGCAGGCCGGCCAGGACCCGGCCGAGTTCCTGTCCCGGACCATCGCCGAGGAGCCCGCCGCGGCGCAGCGCGCTGACCGCCTGGTCGCCGCCGCCCTCCGCCTGGCCCGGCCGGCGCAGCCCGCTCAATGAGGTGCTTCCCGCAGCCGGGCGCAGGCACGATGAGCCGGTGGACGCGGCGGCCTTCATCCGGGACGGCTTCGCCGCACTGCGCGGCGCGGTCGACCCGGAGACGGCGGCGGCCTGCCGGGAGCTGATCTGGGGCGCGCTGGAGGAGCGCGGGCTGCGCCGGGATGACCCGGCCGGG
>DASYBB010000232.1:0-40909 GCA_036501025.1 Streptosporangiaceae bacterium | reverse complement strand
CGGACCTCCTTCGCCGCCGGAGCAACGACGCGGCGCCACGAGCGCGTTGCGGCAGTCACATCCGCCCCCACTGTCCCACGGGCCAGCCTGGTGCCGCGGGCGCCGCTGCCTCTCATGGGCTGCTTCATGATCCCGCAGGCTTTGGCATACCAGGGTGTGCCAAAGCCTTCGCGATCATGAGAAAGCAGCTGCTGCCTCCGGCGCGGGTACGGGTACAGCGGCGAGCCCGAGCCGGTGGGGCTGGCGGGGCTTTTGGTCCTGGTAGGGCCGGTTGGGCTGGTCGGCCGGGTGGGGCCAGGGGGCGGACGGGCCGCGGCGGGCTGGGGCTGGCGGGGGCGGGGCTAGCTGGTGGAGGGGGGCGGGAGGCCGAGGAGGCGGCGGATCTCGCGGACCGGGACCTCGACGGCGGCGTCGGACGCCTTGTGCGGGCTGTCGAAGGCACGGAGGCTGGCCAGCGTGGTCGCCCGGGCCTGGCGCTGGGTGAGCTGGATCCGGACCTTGTTGGCGCTGACCAGCGCTTGGACCTGTTGCTCGACGGCGGCCGGGAACGTGATCGCGAGCAGCTGGGCGTCGAACCGGGCCTCGGTGGCCACCTCGTCGAGCAGGTCTTTGCGCGCCGCCGCCAGGTGGTCGTGCTCGGCGTCACCGTAGCCGTCGTTCTCGGTGTCGAGGCTGTCGTTGGCGGGGTGCGCGACGGCCAGGTACTTCGCGGCCAGCGCCCGCCGGGTGGCGGGCGAGAGGGCTGTCGCGGTGCCGGCCGACGAGCTCGCGGTGCCGGCCGATGAGCTCGCGGTGCCGGCCTGGCCCGCGGTGCCCGTCGCAGCGCCCGGGCTGCCGCCCTGGCTCGCCCCGCAGGCAGCGCCCAGCACGGCCAGGCAGCAGGCGCCCGCCAGCCCGGCCGACCGCCGCCGGCCCGGCGTCGTGCTCCGCGGTGGCGTCATCGGCTCATCCTGCTGCCGGGCGGCGGCCCGGCGGGCATTCCGCTAAAGCTTGCCGGCCATCGCGGTGACGGCGGGCGCGCTGCACACGCTGGCCGGCGCGTTGTTCGTGATCTTGCAGATGGCGGCCGTGATGTAGTTCGCGGCCCCGAGGACGCCCTTGGCCACGCTGCTGGTGGGGTCGCGCATCTGCTGTGCGACCTGCGCCCAGCTCAGCCCGGCCAGGACGGCCGGATCGAACTGCGGACCGTTGATCAGGTACTTGTTGCCGAAGTCGATGAAGGGGTACCCCAGCTGGTTGGGCGGGGAATACTTCACCCAGACCGCCTGCTGCGCCGAGGTGGTGTTCTGCAGCGCGGCGTGGCTGACGGTCTCGTTCTCGACCGGCGTGAAGGTCAGGTACTTGCTGGTGTAGGTCGTCTTGTAGAACGTCAGCGTCGGGGTGTTCGGGTCGGTGTCGGTGCTCGAGGAATGGATGCCGTGCAGCGGCGACAGCGTCCCGAACTTGCTGAGCGCGACCGCCATCGACCACCGCATGGCTGCGCAGTAGGGGCAGAACTCCGCGCCGATGTAGAGCATCTGCGGCTTGCCGTCAGAGGTCAGGCTGGTGCCCTTGATCGTGCTGATCGGCTTGGGGTTGTAGGAGAGGACCGACCCGGTGCCGACGGTCTGCAGCGCGCTGTCGGGGACGGTCGTGATGTCCTTCTGGACGCTGGCAGGCAGCAGCGTGCCGTTCACCCCACCGGACGCCGTGCTGCCGGACGAGCCCCCGGAGGTGGCCTTGATCACGACAAAGACCACGACGACGGCCACGACCACGACCACCGCCCCGACGGACAGCAGGACCTGCCGCCGCCGCTCCGCCCGCCGGGCGGCAGCCTGCTGCTCGGCGATCCGCTGCCTGGCGCTCTGCGCCCTGTTCCTCGTGCCCTTACCCATGAACGGGATCAGCCCTTTGTTCTCTTGGCGCTTACGGGCGCCGCTGAATAGGCCGGCGCCTGCCGGAATACGAAATCAAACAATATCAATATGAATAGCAGGAATGTCGCGATGTGCACGCCGGTGCAGTACAGGCAGATGCTGCCGAGCTGGACGAGCTCCACGAATACCAGGTAGAGCACGAAGCCGATGCCCACGACCACCGACGCGAGCCGGATCCAGCGCAGCTCCTGGTTGCCGATGCGGACCGGGCCGAGCCGCAGCACGCGCGTCATCCGCCAGGCCCAGGGCGAGCAGATCACCGCCAGGAACACGTAGAAGGCCAGGCCCAGCTCGGCCACCGGGAAGATCCCGAAGACCTTGGACTGGCTGCTCTGCGTGACCGCCTCGCAGTTGACCAGGCCGTGCGACGAGCACAGCAGGGCGGCCGGGTGCAGGTGGGTGATGGTGAGGTACACCGACAGGCCGAGGCCGGCCAGGACCAGGACCCCGGTCGAGGCCACCAGCCACGACGGCGCCCGGGGCACGCCCGCCGTCACCGGGGCCGTGTCGCCGTTCCGCACCGCGTCCCGGTCCCGCGCGGGGCTGCCGGCCCGCGCTGCGCCGCTGCTGCGGCCGGCGCTCGCGTTCCGCGTGGCGGCGCCGTTGCCGCCGGCGCCGTTCGCGCCCGTGCCGTTTCCGGCCGCGCCGGGCCGTCCCTGGGCCTTGGCCGGGCCGGGACGGCCCTGGCCGGAAGCCTGTGCCGGGACCCGGCCGCCGCGGCCCGCCTTGCCCGCGCCCGGTCCGCCCGGTCTCGCCGTGGCCCGCCCGTTCGCGGACTGCTGCGCTTTCGCCATGCCTGCCCTGTCCCTTAGCCAGTGAGGCCCTCTAGCCTCCACAACGTCGCGCGCCGCGGATTAGGTTCGCTCCGCGTGGAAGGGGCCGGCCCCGGATCGCCGCAGCCAGGTCCTCAGTGCGCCGCAGCCCATGGTAGGCGGCACTGGCGCGTGCAGTTGCTGGTCTAGGCAAGCACGCCTGACTGAAGGCCGGCTGAACGCCGCGTCGGCGCCCGGCCAGCAACCCGCGGCCCGGAGCCCTGGCCCGCCCCGATCCCGCGGCGATCGGAAACCGGCCCGAAAACGGCGATAGCCGATGTCAAGGAAGGGTCACGACATGTCCAGCATTATTGCGCTGCGCAAGTGACGATGGCTACATTCGGGGAATGATGGAACTATCGAGACACCGTGGTGTGACCCACCGCAGCGCGCGGCTCGGCGCGCTGCTCGCGATTTCCTGCATCGGGCTGGCTGCAGCAGGCTGCGGCAGTTCCTCATCCGGCGCCTCGGGAAGTAGCAGCCCGAGTGGCGCGCCCAAGAAGACCGGCACCGCCAATGTCGCCTACGCCGCCTCGCTGGAGTTCCTGAACGAGAAGCTGGCCAGCCCGGCGTTCACCAAGGCCGAGGGCTACACGTTCACCGGGCGGGCGGGGGCGTCGGGGGACCTCGAGGCGGACATCGCCGGGAACGAGATCACCCCGAACGTCTTCGAGAGCGTCGGCGGCGACAACATCACGCCGCTGTTCCCCAAGTTCACCAAGTGGTACGTGCAGTTCGCCGGGACCTCGATGGTGGTCGCGTACAACCCGAACAGCAAGTACGCCAGCCAGTTCAAGGCCATCGCCGACGGCAGCGAGCCGATCAGCAAGCTGTTCACGCTGATGGAGACGCCGGGCTTCAAGCTGGGCCGGACCGACCCCAACACCGACCCCCAGGGCCGGGACTTCGTCGAGATGCTCGAGCTGGGCCAGTCCTTCTACCACCTGCCGTCGGACACGGTGACGAAGATCCTCGGCGGCCCGGCCGCCTCGCCGACCTCGCCGCAGATCTTCGCCGAGTCCTCGCTGGACTCGACGCTGCAGTCCGGCCAGCTCGACGCCTCCAGCGCGTTCATCACCCAGGCCATCGAGCTGCACCTGCCCTACATCGCGCTGCCCGCGCAGATCAACCTCGGTGACTTCGCCGATGCCGCGCAGTACGCCAAGGCGACGGTCACCATCACCTCCACGGGCAAGACCTCCACCAAGAAGGGCGGCCCGCAGGTCATCGACATCACGATCATCGGCAAGCCCACCCCGGCGGCGATCGCGTTCGTCAAGTACACGCTGTCGGCGGCCGGCCTCAACGTCTACAAGCAGGGCGGCTTCACGGTGCTGAAGCCGACCGCGTTCGGCGCGACCAGCGCCATCCCGGCCGCGGTACAGCGTGAACTGGGCGGCTAGCCCGGCGCCAGTGTCCGGCGGCGCGGACCGAGCGGAGCCGCCCGGCCCGCGCCGGCCGCCGGGCGGCGCGGCGGGGGCCGCCCGGCGGCTGCGATCGGCCTCGGGACTCGCCTCGGTGATCGGCGCGGGCGTGATCTGGATCGCCCTGCTCGGGCCGGTGATCACCCTGCTCGCGCACCTGTCGGCGCACGACATCGCCAGCTCGCTGACCGCGCCGGGCGCCCTGACGCCGCTGGTCACCTCGCTGGAGTCGGGCGGCGTCACCGTGGGCGTCCTGCTCCTGGTGGCCACCCCGCTGGCGTGGATGCTGGCCCGCGGCACGCTCCCGTTCCCGCGGGTGTGGGAGACCGGCGTGCTGTGCAGCCTGCTGCTGCCGCCGCTGGTCATCGGCCTGGTGCTGGTATTCATGGTCGGCCCGTTCACGCCGATCGGCGAGATCATCGGCCACGTGCACCTGTCGGCCACCAACACCTTCCTGGCCCTGGTCATCGCCGAGGTGTATGAGTCGGCGCCGTATTACGTGCTGGGCGCGCAGGCGGCGTTCGCGGCAGTCGACCCGAGCCTGGAACAGCAGGCGGGGCTGCTGGGCGACCGGCCGCGCCGGGTCTTCCGGAGAGTAACGCTGCCGCTGGCCGCGCCGGGCCTGGCCATGGCGCTGGCCGTGTCCTGGGCGCGGGCCATGGGCGCCTTCGGGGCCGTGATCATCATCGCGTACCACCCGTTCGGGCTGCCGCTGCAGATTTACACCACGCTGCAGGAGACCGGCCTCGCCTCCGCGCTACCATTTGCCCTTGTCCTGCTGGTGGTGGCCCTGCCGCTGCCGCTCGCCGCCTACACCTGGAGCGCCCGTGCTCGAGGCCGACGTCGAGGTTGACCGCAGGGAGTTCACCCTCCGCGCGGCGATCCGCGTAGCGCCGGGGGAGCGGCTCGCGCTGTTCGGGCCCTCCGGGGCCGGCAAGACGACGCTGCTGGAGGTCATCGCCGGGCTCGTCCCGCCGCGGCGCGGGCGGGTGGTCCTGGCCGGGCGGGTGCTCACCGCGACGGACCCGCCCCGGCGGGCGGTGCCGTCCTGGCAGCGCCGGGTCGGCCTGCTGCGCCAGGATCCCGGCATCTTCCCGCACCTGTCCGTCCGGGCCAACCTGGCCTACGCGCCGGCCGCCGACGCGGGCGGCGCCGAGCTGACCGAGCTCGCCGGCCAGCTCGGCCTGGGCGGCCTGCTCGCGGCCATGCCCGCCCGCCTGTCCGGCGGGCAGGCGCACCGCGTCGCCCTCGGCCGCCTGCTGCTGGCCCGGTGCGACGCCCTGCTGCTCGACGAGCCCTACACCGGGCTGGACGCGAGCCTGCGCCGGTCGCTGACCGGCCTGGTCAGCGGACTGGTCACCGACCGCCAGATCCCGTCGGTGCTGGTCGCGCACGAGCTGGCCGACGCCCAGGCCTTCGCCGACCGGCTGGCCATCATCGACCACGGCACCCTGCTCCAAGACGGCCCGCCCGCCGAGGTGGTGCTGCGCCCGGCCTCGCGCCGGGTCGCGGAGCTGGTCGGCTACCTGGGGTTCGTGCCCGTCCGGCGGCCGGGGACGGCGCGGCCGGACGGCGGGGACCTGGTGGCCGGGATCCACCCCGAGCGGGTCACCGCCGGCGACCACCCCGATCGCGGAGTCGTGCTGACCGGCATCATCACCGGCGGCCGCCCGTCGGGCGCCGTGTGGGAGGCCGACCTGCTGATCGGGACGGCCGAGATGACGTGCCGGCTCGCGGACCGGCCCGGCCGGGCGGACGGCGCCCTGGTCGTCACGGCCCTGGACCCGCCCTGCTTCGGGGCGGACGGCGCGGCCGTGCCCGGGCCCGGCCACGGCCAGCCCGCCTGGCCCGTGCAGGTGAGCGCGTGAGCAGCGAGCCGGGCGCGGGCAGCGCGGGCACCGGCCTGCGGCTGGCCCGGCTGGCCCGCGGGTTCTCCCAGCAGCAGCTGGCCGGGATGGCCGGCATCTCGCGCCAGGCCGTCTCGGCGGTGGAGTCGGGCCTGTCCGATCCGTCGCTGCGGGTGGCGCTGGCGCTGGCCCACGCGCTCGGCCTGACCGTGGAGGAGCTGTTCGGGCCGGGCAGCCCGGCGCCGCTGGTGCCGGCCCGGCCGCTGGCGCCGCTCGGCACGGCCGGGGGCCGGGTCGTGCTGGCCCCGGTCGGCGACTCGCTGGTGGCGCTGCCGCTGTCCGGCGCGACCGCCACCCGCCGCGGCTTCCTCTCGGCCGGCGGCCAGGCGGCCACGGACGCACCCGGCAGCGGCACCGCGCCCGGTGCGGGCGCCGGCGGCGGGACCGCGGCCGATGCCGGTCCCGGCGGCCGGGCCGCCGGCGATGCGGGCGGCAGCCGGACCGCGGGGAGCGGCGCGGAGGGAGTCGCCATGGTGCGGCCGATCGGGCCGCCGCGGCCGATGCTGGTCGTGGCCGGCTGCGACCCGGCGCTGCCGCTGATCGAGGCGCCGCTGGCGCTGCTCGACCCGCCGGTCGCGTTCGCCTGGTGGCCGTGCGGCAGCAGCGAGGCGCTCCGCCTGGCCGCCGCCGGGCTGGTCCACGTGGCCGGCGCGCACCTGCGCGACCCCGACGGGGACTACAACACCGGCCCGGCCAGCGACCTGCTCGGCACCGGGGCGGAGATCGTCCACTTCTGCTCGTGGCGGGAGGGCCTGGTGCTGCGCCCGGAGCGGGCGGCGGGCATCGCCGGCGTCAGCGACCTGCCCGGCTCGGGGCTGCGCCTGGTCAACCGGGATCCCGGCTCAGAGGCCCGCCGGGTGCTGGACCGGGAGCTGGCCAGCGCCGGCCTCAGCCCGGACCAGGTGCCCGGCTACGACACCCGCGCGACGGGGCACCTCGAGGTGGCGGCGGCCATCGCGGCCGGCATCGCGGACGTGGGCGTGGCCAGCGAGCCGGCCGCGCTCGCCTACGAGCTGGCCTTCGTCCCGCTCACCCAGGAGCGCTTCGACCTGGTCATCCCGGCCGCGCAGGGCGGCGCCCGCGAGGTCCAGGCCATGCTGCGCGTGCTGTCGTCGCCGTGGCTGGTGGACCAGCTGACCAGCATCCCCGGCTACGACGCGGCCCGGTGCGGCGAGCGGCTGGCCGCGACCCAGGCCCCGGGCGCGTTCCGGACCCGCCGCCTGCGCCAGGTCGGCGTCCGCCGCCCGGCAGCCGACAGCTAGGCGCCGGGCGGCGGCGCGGAGCCGCCGGCCGGCTCGTAGGACCACAGCTCGCTGCTGATGCCGACCGGGTGCGGGGCCGGCCCGCCACCGCGCTCGGACGCCGAGCGGTGGCCGTGGCCGAAGGCGGGGGAGCGCACCCACGACTGGAACGAGTCCTCGTCCCGCCAGCGCGTCACCACCAGCCAGGTCGTCCGGTCATCGGTGGGCTTGAGCAGCTCGAAGCCCTCGAACCCGTCCTGGTCGTCGACGGCCCCGGCGCGGGCCGCGAACCGGCGGGCCAGCTCGTCGCCGCTGTCGGCTGGCACGGTGATCGCGTTGATCTTCACGACACTCATGCCTCGATGATGCCAGCAAGGCCCGGCGCCCGGGCCGCCCGCCGGGGAGCCGAGGCCTCCGGAGCGGCCGGGACGGCCGGGGAGCCTGAGTGGCGGGGCGGCTAGCGTTCTGGCGAACGGAGATTTTCCTATGCCTTGACATTCATATGAACATAGGGGCATGGTAGGGAGCCATGAACGGGTTCACGCTGATCGCCGATCCCACCCGGAGGCGCATCCTCGACGTCCTGCGGGCGCGGGGGAGCGACGTGGGCGGGCTGGTCGACGCCCTGCACCTGCCGCAGCCGCTGGTGTCCAAGCACCTGCGGGTGCTGCGGGACGCGGGCGCCGTGACCGCCACGATCGCGGGCAAGCGCCGGGTCTACCGGCTGTCAGCCGACCCGCTGCCCGATGTGCTGGCCTGGGTGCTGCCCTATCAGCAGCTGTGGGCGGCCAGCTTTGACCGGCTGGACCGCGCGCTCGACGACCAGGCCCGCGATGACCGGGACCGCGATCCGCGGGCCCACGACGACGGGAGACATCATGACTGACCGGACCGCCACTGCGGACCTGGTGACGGCGCAGATCGCGGCGCACCCGGCGGAGGCCTCGCTGACCGAGGCGGACGGCCGCTGGGTCCTGACCATGACCCGCGAGCTGGCGCATCCGCCCGAGCGCGTCTGGCCCATGCTGACCGAGCCGGGGCAGCTCAGCCGGTGGTCGCCAGTGGTACCGGACCGCCCGCTGACGTCCGCGGGGCCCGCAGTGGCGCACGAGACGCCGGATGCGGCCGGGGTCGACGTGACCGTGCTGAGCTGCGATCCGCCGCGCGAGCTCGTGCACCGCTGGGGCGCGCACCTGCTGCGCTGGGCGCTCGCGCCCGTGCCGGGCGGATCGCGGCTGACGCTCGAGCAGACCTTCGACGCGCGCGGCGAGACCGCGATGTACGCCGCGGGCTGGCACCTGTGCCTGGCGGTGCTGGTCATGGTGGACGGCGGGCACGACGCCGAGCGGATCACCGGCGACCGCGCCAGGGACTACGGGTGGGCCAAGATGCGCGACCGCTACCAGGCCATCCTGGGCTGATCGCAGTGACCGACGAGCGCCGCGCGGACCTGCGGGCTGACTGCGCTCAGTGCTTCGGGCTGTGCTGCGTCGCGCCGGCCTTCGCCGCCTCGGCCGACTTCGCCATCACTAAGCCGGCCGGGCGGCCATGCCCGAACCTGGGCGCCGGCTTCGGCTGCGGGATCCACGACCGGCTGCGGGGCAGCGGCTTCGGGGGCTGCGCGGTCTACGACTGCTTCGGGGCCGGCCAGAAGGTCGCGCAGGTCACCTTCGGCGGGCGGGACTGGCGCGGGGCACCGGAGCTCGCGGAGCAGATGTTCGGGGCGTTTGCGGCCGTCCGGCAGCTGCACGAGCTCATGTGGTACCTCACCGAGGCGCTGGCGCTGCCGTCGTCCGGCCCGCTGCGCGGCGGCCTGCGCCGGGTGCTCGCGGCGACCGAGGCCGCGACGCTGGGCACGCCGCAGGAGCTGGCCCGGCTGGACCCGGGCGCCTCGTGGCAGGCCGCCAACGACCTGCTGCGGCAGGCCAGCGAGCGCGCCCGGCGGCCGGCCGGGGCCGACCTGCGGGGCGCCGACCTGGCCGGGAAGGACCTGCGGGGGAGCGACCTGCGGGCGGCCAGCCTGCGGGGCGCGCTGCTGATCGGCGCGGATCTGCGCGGCGCCGACCTCAGCCGGGCCGACCTGACCGGGGCCGACCTGCGCGGTGCCCGGCTGGGCGGGGCCGGCCTGGGCGGGGCCATCTTCCTGACCCAGGCCCAGCTCGACGCGGCCCGGGGCGACGCGCGCACCGGGGTGCCGGCCGGGCTGGCCCGGCCCGCCCACTGGGGCTAGCGGCCGGGGGACCCGCTTACCGGCGGATGGTCTTCGGGGTGTTGACCTTGTCCGGCTCGATGACCAGGATGATCCGGCCGTCCGGCCCGATCGGCCGCCCGTAGTCCGCGCCCATGTAGCGCCGGGACAGCTCGTCGATGTGGGCGCGGGCCCGGTCGCCGCCGATCGTCTCGACGACGCGGCCGCGGATCTCGGCCCAGTCGTAGGCCTGCTCGCTGGAGTGGATCAGGACGGTCACGCGCGGGTCGCGGCGCAGGTTCCGGGCGCGCTGCCGGACGGGCTCGGTGTTGACCAGGACGTGCTCGCCGTCGTGATCCACCCAGGTCAGCTGGGCCTGCGGCTGGCCGTCGGGCATGAGCGTCACCACCGTCGCCAGGTTGGTGCCCTTGGCGAGCCGGGCAGCGTCGGCGTCGAGCGCCATCTGTAGCCTCCAGAGTGCGGGCGGTTCGGGGCGAAATGCCAGTGCCCCATTGTGCCGCCCGGCCCGGGCCGCCCGCGGCCGGCGCGGCCTCAGCGGATCAGGCCGTGCACCGGATGCGGGCTGACCCGGACCGCGGGGACGGGCAGCCCGGCCCAGTCCGCCTTGCGGATCGCGCGCATGGCCTGCTTGCGGGTCTGGCTGTCCATGCGGTCGATGAACAGGATGCCGTCGAGGTGATCCGTCTCGTGCTGCAGGCAGCGGGCGAGGTTCTCGTCACCGACCACGCGGACCGGCCGGCCGTCGGCGTCGAAGCCGGAGGCGACCACGTTGAGGCGCCGCTTCACGTCGTAGTACAGGCCGGGGAACGACAGGCAGCCCTCCAGGCCGTCCTGCTCCGCCTCGTCCGGAAAGTCGAGCACCGGGTTGATCAGGTGCCCGCGCACGTCGCCGACATCGAAGACGAACACGCGCAGCCCCACGCCGATCTGCGGGGCCGACAGCCCGGCGCCCTCCTGGTCGCGGAGCGTCTGGGTGAGGTCCTTCACCAGGCGCCGGACCTGCCGGTCGAAGTCGGTGACCTCCTCGGCGGGCGTCACCAGGACGGGGTCGCCGAACATGCGGACCGGGCGGATGGTCATGCGGATCCTTTCGCCCGCGCGCCCAGAGGTGGCGGGCCTGCGGGCATGACGAGCTATCGCGGCGTGGCTACAATAGTTTGCAAAGCATTACTTTGCAAAGCCTTTACAGGCTACTGCGCGGCGAGCCGAGGGAGGGACCGTGACCAGCCAGGTGCACCCCGGCCGGCCCGGCCTCGCGCTCGGGCACCCGCTGCGGGTCGCGCTGCTCGCGCTGCTGGCCCGGCGGGCCACGCTGACCTCGACGGAAGCCGCTCGCGAGCTGGGCGAGAGCTCGGGCGCGTGCTCGTTTCACCTGCGGCAGCTGGCCCGGTACGGGCACGTCGAGGAGGTCCCGGGCGCCCGCGGGCGGGCGCGGCCGTGGCGGCTGGCGCCGGGGCCGGGGCCGGGGCCGGCGGGCGGCGGGCCGGCGGGCGACGGTTCGGCCGGGGGCGGCTCGGCGGGGGGCGACGAGTTCGGCGCGCTGGCCCGCGAGCTGGAGAACGAGGGCTACCGGCGCTGGCTGGACCACCGCGACGCGGCGCCGCCCGGCTGGCGGGACGAGGCGTTCAGCACGGTGCTGCATCTCACGCCCGAGGAGCTGGCCGAGGTGGCCGCCGCGATCCGCGCCGTCATCGCGGCCCACGCCGGCCGGGCGGCGGGATCCGCCGGGCCAGCTGGCGTCCTGCCGGTGGCGGTGGTGGCCCGGATGTTCCCGCTGCTGCCCGCGGACGCGGACGAGGCCGGCCCCGGCGACGGCGCCTGACCGCGGGGTTCCCGGCTGGCCGGCGCAGGCTGTCGCCCGCCAGCCAGGAACCCGCCGGTCAGCAGCTGAAGAGCGGGATGATGAGCCCCCGCGCGATCGTGTGGAAGCGCAGGTTGAACCCCGCGACGGCCGGCGTGACGTCCGAGTCGATGCCGAGCTTGTCGGTGTCCAGCGCGTGCACGGCGAAGACGTACCGGTGGGCCGGCTCGCCCTTGGGCGGCGCCGCACCGCCGAAGTCCTTCGTCCCGTAGTCGTTGCGCACCGAGAACGCGCCGCCCGGCAGCGCCGCCCCCGCCGCGCCGGCCCCGGCCGCGAGTTCCGTCACCGACGCCGGCAGGTCGACGACCAGCCAGTGCCAGAAGCCCGACCCGGTCGGCGCGTCCGGGTCGAAGCACGTCACAGCGAAGCCCTTGGTCTCCGCCGGGAACCCGTGCCAGCGCAGCTGCGGCGAGATGTTCGGGCCCGTCATCCCGAACCCGTTGTAGACCTGAGCGTCCCCCATCTGCTGGCCGTCGGTTACGTCGTCGCTCTCGACCGTGAACGACGGCACGGACGGCATGAAGTCATACGGCAGCGGTGCCTGATCAGTCATGGGCTTCCTCCTTCGGTCCGGGCCCGCGACCGGGGCCCGGGCGGCTGGCCTTCGCGGCCAGGGACCACGGTACTCAGCTCTTTCCCGGGTGGATTGCGGGAACCCTGATGAACAGCTACGAGATAGTCACACTCAGGTTGGTTGCCTGCCCCCATCCGAAACGGGGACTACCGTGGAATCCGCTGTCCCCGGGCCAGGCGTGCGGCCGGGACCCACCTGGCGCCCGGACGGGGCGGGCGACCGCAGGCCGGGAGCCTGCGCGGTGACGGGCCGCAGCAGCGGCGGAAGGGTCTTCAGCAGTCGTGTTGGTCGCGCGCGGGTCGGCGATGTGGGCGCGGCGGGGCATCCTCGCGGCCGTCCTGATCGGGGCGGCGGTCGTCCCCGGCCGGGCCGGCAGCGCGGCCAGCCGCGCCTGCACCGGGCCGCACTGCGCGCGGCCGGTCGGCACGGTCCGCTGGTCGCGGGTGCTGCCCGGGTCGTGGGTGGCCCGGAGCGGGACCCAGGGCACGGTCCTGGCCGGCGGCCAGGCCTACGCCGGGGTCGGCGGCGGCCTGGCGGCGGTCGGCCTCGGCGACAGCGTCGCGGCCTACCGGCTCAGCGACGGCCGGCCGCTGTGGACGGCCAGCCTGGCCGACTTCCCGGTCGGCTCGGCCGTCGTCTCGGTCCGGGCCTGGGACGGCGTGGTCACGGCCGGGGTGTCGGTCCCCGGCATCGGCGACGCGGCCGGCCACCGCGATGAGGTCGTGCTGTCCGCCGCGACCGGCCAGCTCATCCGGACCTACCACGCGGCTCCCTACGGCGGCGCTGTCCTGGCCGACGCGGGCGGCACGGTCGTCGTCGGCACCACGGCGGTCACCAGCTACGACAACGCGACCGGCAAGGTCCGCTGGCGGGTGCCGACCGGCCCGGTGCCGCAGGCGTGGCGGGTGGCGGGCTCGGACCTGTTCGTCACGGTCGCCAAGGACGGCTACCTCGGTACCGCCCCGGTGACCGGGCTGCTCCGCATCGACCTGCGAACCGGCGACCGGGCCGTGCTCCGGCTGGCGGCCCGGCAGCCGTTCGACGGCGGGCTGAGCGGCGCCATCGGGGGAGCCGTGCTCTTCTCCGGGCCTGACGGCCTGCACGCCTACAGCGGCACCGACGGGCGCCTGCTCTGGTCCCGGGCCGGCGTGGTGCTCGAGGCGGCCGATCCGGTCCGGCCGACCGTCTACGTGACCGGGCGCAACTCGCTGGTCGGGCTCGACCCGCTCACCGGGAAGGTGGTGACCAGCGCCGCCACGCTCGGCGCCGCCGGCCTGTACACCGTCAGCGACGGCGTCGCGCTCGGGCTCGACGAGGGGGCGCTCGGCGACGCGTGGGGCTACCGGCTCAGCGCCCGGCGGGTGACCTGGACGGCGAAGAACGTGCCGTGGCCGCACTTCTTCGTCGACCTGTCCGGCATCGGCGGCAGCGTCGCCCCCGGCGGGAGCACCGTCGTCCTGGCCTCGTGCGCGCGGCTCGGCCCGGCCCCGGCGGACGGCGCCGCGCCGCCCTGCCTGCGGCCCAGGCTGGTCGCGGTCGGCCCGTAACGCCGGCCGCGGGTCAGCGGCCCGGTCGCGCGCGGGTCAGCGGCCGATGGGAATGGGCGTCAGCGTGGCCGGCCGGCACCGCTTGGCCGGCTTGCCCCCGCCGCTGCCCTTGGCCAGCGGCTTGCCCCTCGGATGGAGCTTCGCCGTGGCCACCGCCGTCGCGGCCACGCACCGGGGCGCACTGCCGAACTTGGCCGCCACGAAGATGGACAGCGACATCAGCAGCAGCGCCAGCGGGAAGAACAGCGCCATCGGCCGCCACCGGCGGGCCTGGCTGGCCGGCCGGCTCAGGGCCGGGTGCCGCGCGCGCTGGCCGACCCGGGCGCCGACGGCGACCGGAGCCCCGGACCGGCGCCGGGAGAAACTCAGCCGGCTCCACACCGCCGCCAGCCACATCCGCATCCGCAGCGCCAGCATGGCCACCCGGTGCCGGAGCTCCTCGATTCGGGGCATGTCCTCGTCCCGAGTGAGCCGCCCGAAAATGGCGAACATGGCCGCTAGCCGCGGATCCGAACTGTGCAGTTTGTGCTCGATGTTCTCAAGCCGTCTGCGCTGACGTGCGGGCAGGCCCATCGAGACCTCCGATCTGGCCCCACGAAGTCATTCCCCCGGCCCTCCAAGCTAACAGGACACCGCCCGGGCCGCGAAACGCGGCGAGGCCGACCGGCCCCTCCGTGACAGATGTCACGCTCAGGTTACGACAGCCGGCACGGGGCGCCGGCGGGGGGCGCCCGTAGCGTGAATATGTCCCAATCGACGTGGCCTGGCACGCCCAGAGCGCGGCCATTCTCACCAGTCACATGGAGTAAAGGTGGCAACAGAACTCGCCCTGGGCATCGTGGTCCTGGGCCTGCTGATCTTCCGTCAGCTCGCCCCGCGCCGCATCAGCGCGTCCAGCCTGCGGATCATGCTGATCCTCGGCGTCATCGGCGTGATCGAGCTGGCCGGGTTCCTGCAGAAGCATCACGGCGGCACCACCCTCGACGCGGCCCTGGGCGGCAGCCTGGTGCTGGCCCTGGTGTTCGGCGTGCTGCGGGCCATGACGACCCGGATCTGGCAGCAGGACGGATCGGCCTGGTCCCAGGGCAACTGGCTGACCGCGCTGCTGTGGGTCCTGGCCCTGGGCGCGCACCTCGGCTACGGCGCCCTGCTCGATCATCATCACGGCACCGCCGGCCTCGGCGAGGCCACCCTCGTGCTGTACCTGGCCGTCAGCCTCGGCGCGCAGCGCCTGATCGTCATGCAGCGCGCCCGCGGCCCGCTGCCCCCCGGCGCCCCGCACCGCTTCTTCGGCGCGGGCGCCCAGCCCTAGCGGCGCGGCGCGTCGGTGAGCGGGCGCAGGGCGTCGATGGCGGCGGCGACCTGGCGGCGGAGGACGGGGAGCGCGGCCTCGTCGGCGGCCTCGCCCAGCTGCTCGACGGCCCGGCCGAACACGGCCAGCATCCCGTCGGCGATGGCCAGGGCGGCGGGCCCGCTCAGCCCGTCGGCCCGGGCGAGCTCGCCGGCCAGGGCCGTGGCCGACTGGTGGGCCAGGTCGAGCAGGGCCCGGCGCAGGCTGTCGCTCCGGGCCACCAGGCGGGGCATGCCCCCCGCGTTGGCGACCGAGCGGCGGGCCGCGTCACCCAGCAGGAAGTGATCGAGCCAGGCGGCGAACGCGTCGGCCAGGCCGGTGCCCGCCGGGCGGCCCGTCAGCGCCGCGGCCAGGCTGGGCCCGAGGTCGGCGGACCGGTCGAAGACCAGGCTCTCCTTGGTCGGGAAGTAGTTGTACAGCGTCTGGTCGGCGACGCCGGCCTGCGCCGCGATCTGGGCCATCGTCACGGCGGGGTAGCCGTCACGGGCGAACAGGACCGCGGCGGCGGCCGCGATGGCCGCCCGGGTCCGGGCCTTCTTCTGCTCGCGCAGGCCGGGCGCGGCTGGCTCCGGCATGTCGTCCTCCGCTCTCCAAACTTGTAGTCACTCTAACTTGGTGTTAGCCTATTTTTCGTGCAGCCACAAAATTCTTGGGACGTCATCGTATCCGGAGCCGGCCCGGTCGGCCTGTTCCTCGCCGCCGAGCTCCGGCGAGCCGGCCTGTCGGTGGCCGTGCTGGAGTGCCTGGCTGAGCCGTCGTGTCAGGTCAGGGCGGGCTCCGTCGGGCCGGGCGCAGCTGAGCTGTTCGACCAGCGCGGGCTCCTCGACCAGTTCCCGCAGCCGGACCTGAGCATGTTCGCCACGGGCGCCGGGGACGGCGCGCCGCGGCCCGTCGGCCACTTCGCCGGCCTGTGGCTGCTCCGCGGCGACCCGCAGATCAGGACGATGCCGATCTTCGCCCAGCAGCGCGACGTCGAGGTCGTCCTCGAGCGGCACGCCCGCGCGGCCGGCGCGGTCATCCTGCGCGAGCACGAGCTGCTGGCCCTGGCCGACGACTCGCTCGGCGGCCCGGCGCACGGCGACCCCGACTATCCGGTCCGGGTGACCGCGGCCGGCCCGGCCGGCCCGGCCGAGCTGGCCGCGCGCTACCTGGTGGGCTGCGACGGGGGCCGCAGCCTGGTGCGCAAGCAGGCCGGGTTCGACTTTCCCGGCACCGGCGCGACCATCACCGGCCGGCAGGCCATCGTCGGCATCGCCGAGCCCAACCCGCTGCAGCGCGGCTGGCACCGCACCGACCGCGGCATGATCGTGTTCGGCCCGGATCCGCGCCGGATCCTGACCGTCGAGTTCGACGGCCCGCCCGCGGACCGGGACACCCCGGCCAGCCTGGACGAGGTGCAGGCCAGCCTGCGCCGCGTCTCCGGTACCGACGTCACGCTGACGTCCCTGGTGACCGGGACCCGGTGGACCGACAACACCCGGCAGGTGCCCGGCTACCAGCGCGGCCGCATCCTGCTGGCCGGCGACGCGGCGCACGTGCACCCGCCGTTCGGCGGCCAGGGCCTCAACCTCGGCCTGCAGGACGCGGCCAACCTCGGCTGGAAGCTGGCGGCCGTCATCGCCGGGCAGGCGCCGGACGGGCTGCTCGACTCGTACACGTCCGAGCGGCACCCGGCCGCCGCGGCGGCGCTGGCCAACACCCGGGCGCAGATCGCCCTCATGCGGCCCGACCCCCAGACCAGCGCGCTGCGCGAGCTGTTCGCCGGGCTGATGAGCTACGACGACGCCAACCAGCACGTCAGCCGGCTGATGACCGGCGTCGACCGGCCGTACCCGCTGGGCGGGAGCGACCCGGAGGCCGGCCGGATCGCCGCCGACCGGGCCGTCGAGTCCGCCGGCGGCACCAGCCGGCTGTACGAGCTGCTCCGGGTGCCGGGCGCCCTGCTCGTTGACGGGTCACCCGACGCATCGTGGTCGGGCGCCGCGGCGCCGCGGCTCCGGGTCGTCCGCGCGCCCGGCACCGCCAGCCTGCTCGTCCGGCCGGACGGGATCGTGGCCTGGGGCGCCCCGCCCGGCGCCCGCGCCGGGGACGGCGCAGCGGCCGCGGGCGAGCTCAGCGCGGCCCTGGCCCGCTGGCTGGGCGAGCCGGCCCTCCGCTAGCGCGCTACACCGGGATGGCAGCGCCGTTGACCAGCGCCGACTCCGGCGCGGCCAGGTAGAGATAGGTCCGGGCGATGTCGGCGACCTTCGGCCACCGGTCGTGGTGCGCGCCCGGCATCGCCGCCCGGTTGGCCGGGGTGTCGATGATGCTGGGCACGACGCAGTTCACCGTGATGCCCGTGCCCCGGACCTCGTCGGCCGCCATCGCCACCAGGTGCAGCACGGCCGCCTTGCTGACGGAGTAGGCGAACCCGGATCCCTTGGTCACCACGCCCGCGCGGCTGGCGGTGTGCACGATCCGGCCCGCCCCGGCGGGCTCCATCGCGGCCAGCGCGTGCTTGGTGATGAGGGCGGCGGTCACCAGGTTCAGCTCGAGCTGGCCCGTCAGCTCGGCGGCGTCCAGCTGAGCCAGCGGGCGGTGCCCGGCGAACCCGCCGATGACGTTGACTACCGCCCACGGCGTCGCCGCGCCGACGAGGCCGGCCAGCGCGGCCTCGTCCTGAACCGCGCACTCGGCGTAGGTGATCCCGTCCACGCGGTGCGCGGGCGCGGGCTGGACCCGGTCGATCCCGGTGACCGTCGCCCCGGCGGCGTGGAACGCGGCCGCCACCCCGCCACCGAGCGCCCCGGCCGCCCCGAAGACCAGGACGGCCCGGCCCCTGAAGTCGCTGTCGATGCCCGTTCTCCCTTCCGGTCCGGGCTCCCGGCCGGCCAGCCGGCCGTCCCCCGGATGCCCGCAGGCTAGGCAGGCTAGTGCCTCCGCCCAGGCCCGCCAGCGCCGGCCCCGCCGGCCCCGCCCACCCCGCCGGCCCCGCGCGCCCGGACCGAGGCGACGAGATAGGCCACCCCGAACGGGTCATCGGCGTACAGGATCTCGACGTCCGCCCCGGTGCCCGCCAGCGCGCCGGCCATGACCTGCCACGGCGCGCGGCCGGCGGCCATCAGCTCGCGGGCCAGGCCCGGGTCGACGTCGCCCAGCGCCTTCAGGTCGCCCTCCCGGAACGCGCGCTCCACTCCGGCGTCGAACCCCGCGCTGCGCTCGTCCAGGTAGCCGGGCGCCCGCCGCCCCCGGCGCGCGCTGCCGTCCGCCATCACGAGCAGCCCGACCCGGCCTTCGGCCCGGCTGATCCGCTGCCCGGCCGCGGCGCACGCGGCCGGCGTCTCGTCCGCGCCGATCGCCTCCAGCCGCCGCGGCCCGGCATACTCGGCCTCGTCCAGCAGCCGGGCGCCCAGCCCGAGCGGCACCGGCAGGTCCGGGGTCCCGGCCGGCCCCTGCCCGGCGGCGCCGCCGCCGAAGCTGGCCACGTCCAGCCGGCTCGCCCCGTCCCACTCCCCGGTCCGCGGTCCCGCCCCCACGACGACGATCACGTCCGGCCGGGCGCTCAGCAGCCGCCCGGTCGCCGTCCGGCACGCCTCCCGCAGGTCCGGCAGGATCAGCGTCCCGCCGGTCAGCTCGCGGACCAGCAGCGGTGCCGCCGGACACAGCGCGGCCGCCGCGATCACCGGTGACCTCCGGTCATGCCAGCGCCCGGACCGCGCGGGCCGGCGGGATGTCGCCCCGGATGGCCGCGACCATGTCCAGGACGTGGCGCGTCTCCACGACCTGGTGCGCCCGGAAGATCCGCGCACCCAGCCACGCGCTGATCGCGGTCGCGGCCAGCGTTCCGGAAAGTCGCTGGTCCGGCGGCACGTGGAGAGTCTCCCCGACGAAGTCCTTGTTCGACGCCGACAGCAGCACCGGCCAGCCCGTCGCGGTCATCTCGGCCAGCCGGCGGGTCACCTCCAGCGAGTGCCAGGTGTTCTTGCCGAAATCATGAGCCGGGTCGATGACGATCCGGGCCGGGTCGACGCCCGCGGCCACCGCGCGGTCGGCCAGCCCGAGGGTCACGCTCAGCACGTCGGCCATCACGTCGGGGTAGGCGACCCGGTGCGGGCGGGTGCGCGGCTGCTGCCGGCCGGCGTGCGCGCAGACGAGCCCGGCGCCGAACTCGGCGGCCACCTCGGCCAGCTGCGGGTCCGGCCCGCCCCAGCTGTCGTTGAGCAGGTCGGCGCCCGCGGCGCACACCTCGCGGGCGACCTCGCTGCGGTAGGTATCGGAGCTGATCACCGCGTCCGGGTAGGCGGCCCGGATGGCGGCCACGAAGCCGGCCGTGCGGCGGATCTCCTCGCCCGCGTCCACCGCGGAGCCCGGCGCGGCCGGGACGCCGCCGATGTCGATGATGTCGGCGCCCTCGGCGACGACCTGGTGCACCCGCTCCATCGCGGCGCCCTCGTCCCAGGTGATCCCCGGCCGGTAGAAGGAGTCCGGCGTCCGGTTGACGATCGCCATGACCAGCAGCTGGCGCGGCTCGAACGAGCGGGTGCCCAGGCGCAGCACCCCCTGCGGCGCGCTCACCGCGCGGCCGGGCCGGGGGAGCGGACGCCCGCGGCCGGCGGCCGCTCGATCACCGGGACGTCCCGGCCCAGCGGCCGGACCTCGCCGTTCTCCGCGCGGACGTACTGCCGCAGCACCGAGCCGGGCTCCAGCCGCGCCGCGGCCGGGCGCCGCCGCTCGGCCACCAGCAGCAGCTCCGCCGCCATCAGGGCCAGGTCGTGGTTGGCCTGGTGGCGGTGCGCGCGGGTGCCCAGGTCGACCTGGGCCAGCGCGTCCAGGCCGTGCCGGGCCGCGGTGTCCATCAGCGTGGCTAGCTCGACGCCGTAGCCGACCGGGATCGGCAGCGCCTCCATCAGGCTCCGCCGGGCCGCCCACTCGCCCGCCAGCGGCTGAACGACGGCGGCCAGCTCCGGCCACCACAGGCTGAGCAGCGGCCGGGCGACCAGCTCGGTGACCCGGCCGCCCTCGGTCGAGGTCGAGCCGTCCGACTCGGTGCGGACCCGCGCGTAGAAGCCCTTGACCAGGCGCACCTGCTCGTCGGCCAGCAGCGGACCGAGCAGCCCGGTCACGAAGTGCGGCCCCCACTGGGTCAGGTCGGCGTCCACGAAGACCAGGAGATCACCGGTGGTGACCAGCAGCGACTTCCACAGCGCCTCGCCCTTGCCGGGGTGGCTGCCCAGCTCCGGCGCCACATCGCGGGTCCGGTAGACGGTCGCCCCGGCGCGGGCCGCCACCTCGCCCGTCCGGTCGGCCGAGTCAGAGTCCATCACCACGAGCTCGTCCACCAGCGGGATCCGGGTGACCAGCTCGCGCGACAGCGCCGCGACCACGTCGGCCACGGTCCGCTCCTCGTTCCGGGCCGGGATGACCACGCTGACCCGCGCGCCCTGGCGCTGCTTGAGCTCCATGAGCGCGGCCGCGGGCCAGTCGCGCCAGCGCGAGGTGCGGCGGCGGAACCAGTCCTGCTCCAGCTCCCCCATCAGCCGCACGGGCTCCTTCACGATCAGCGGTACCGGCAGCGCCAGCCTAATCCACCCCCTGCCGCCCGCCCCCAGCCGCTTCCGGCGCCGAGTTATAGCCTCGGATTACGCAGGTCGAGCCGGGGGAGGCCGAATTGCTCACAGCGGGAACGGTTGACGCGATTGTCGGGTTCGACGGGCAGGACCTGCCCGTGACCTCCATCTACGCCAGCGTCGAGCGCGATCCGGGCTTGCGCGAGGACCTCCAGGTCCGGATGTCGAGCATGCTCGACCAGATCCGCCCGCTGGCCAAGAACGGGTCGGCCGGCCACGACGCCCGTCTCTCCGTCCGGGCCGATATCCAGCGGATCAAGGAGGCCCTGGCCGAGGAGCGCTGGCGCCCCGAGGGCGTGGCCATCTTCGCCTGCAGCGCCCGCGGCCTGTACGAGGAGGTCCCGCTGCCCCGGCCCGTCCGCGACCAGGTCGTCGTCGGCGCGGCCCCGTTCGTCGGGCCCATGCTCTCGCTCCTGGACGAGCTGCACCGGGCCTGCGTGGTCGTCGTCGACAAGGCCGAGGCCCGGCTCTGGGAGGTCTACCAGGACGAGATGCGCGAGGTCGGCGTGGTCCGCGATCCGGCGCTGCGCAAGCCCAACTACGCCGCCGGGCAGGGCGAGGACGGGGTCCGGAACAAGGCCGGCGAGCTGGCCAAGCGGCACTACCGGCGGGTCGTCGCGACCATCGAGGAGGTGTTCGCGGCCGATCGCTGCGACCTGCTGGTCGTCGGCGGCCACGAGCACGAGGTCCCGGCGTTCACCGAGTTCCTGCCGCTCGACCTGCGGTCCAGGCTGGCCGGGACGTTCAGCGCCGACCCGGCCGCCGCCACGCCGGCCGGCATCCGCCACAGCGCCGGCCTCATCCTGCAGCGCCACGAGCGCGCCGCCGAGCGCGACCTGGCCGCCGATGTGCTCGGCACCCTGGCGGCCGGCGGACTGGCCGCCGCCGGCCTGGCCGACTGCCTGTGGGCCGGGTCCGTCGCCGCCGCCCAGACCCTGCTGGTGCCCGAGGGCGCGGCCACCGTGCCCGGCGTCGTGTGCGACGACTCGCGCTGGCTCGCGCTGTCCGGCGACACCTGCCCCATCTGCGGGAAGGCCACCCGGCACAGCTGGGACGTCCTCGAGGACCTGGCCGAGGCCGTCCGGGCCGAGGGCGGCGCCGTGCGCCACCTCGCCGACGACGACCTGCTGGGCGAGCACGCGGTCGCCGCACAGCTGCGGTTCCAGCTCCCAGACCGCCCGGACCGGCCGCGCATCCTCCCCTGAGGAACGGCCCGGCCTGACGAAACGTGGCCGTCCCCGCGACCCCGCCCGGCGGCCGCCGGCCCGCTACCCGCCGTCGAAGGCGCGCCGCAACTCGGCCACGTCCAGCTTGGTCATCTTCAGCATCGCGGCCATGGCCCGCTGGACCTTCTGCGGGTCGGGGTCGCTCATCATCTCGCCGAACTCGTTGGGGATGACCTGCCACGACATTCCGTACTTGTCGGTCAGCCAGCCGCACGCCACCTCCTGGCCGCCCTCGGTGAGCCGCTGCCAGTAGTAGTCGACCTCGTCCTGGTCGGAGCACGGGATCGAGAACGAGATGGCCGCGCTCTCGGCGTCGATGTGATGCTCCGGCCCGCCGTTGAGGGCGGCGAACTTCTGGCCGTTGAGCTCGAACTCGGTCACCATGGCCAGCCCGGCCGGCCGGGGGCCGGCGTCGCCGTACCGGCTGACCGTGCCGAGCCGCGAGTCCTTGAAGATGCCGGTGTAGAAGCGGGCCGCGTCCTCGCCCTCGGTGTCGAACCACAGCCAGGTCGTGAGCGCCGTGTCGGTCATGTCGGGACCTCCTGGTCTCCGTTGGCGGTTAGTGGTGCCGACGAACCGCGCCGGGCCATCTCATCGGTCCGGCTTCGCCGGCTCCGGGTGCGCCGGCTCCGGGTTCATCGGCCCTGCCCTCGGGGCACGGCGCTGACCAGCGGTCCGGCGGCCATGCCCGTTGACAGGTGACTAGATGGTCACATAACTTGAGCCGGTACGCAAGGCGCCGCGCCTTGGCCGTCCCGACCGGAAAAGAGGCTCTCATGAGCAAGGCAGCGCAATCGCAGATCACCGGGGTGCGCACGGTGGGCGTGCCCGTCACCGACCAGGCCCGGGCCCTGGACTTCTATGTCGGCACCCTCGGCCTGGACAAGCGGGTCGACGTGCCGATGGGCGGCGGCGCCCGCTGGATCGAGGTGGCGCCGGGCGGCGCGGCCACGACGATCGCCCTGGTCGCCGCCCACGACGGCGTGCCGGCCGGGGTGGAGACCGGCGTCCGGCTCACCGCCGGCAGCGCCGACGCCGTGCACGCCGACCTGCGCGCGCAGGGCGTGGACGCCGACGACGTCCTGCGCTGGCCCGGCGTGCCGCCGATGTTCGCGTTCCGCGACCCCGACGGGAACGGCCTGGAGATCGTCGAGCAGCCCGCCCCGTAAGCCGCGCCAGCGCCCCGGGCGCGGGGCTGAGGTTAGCCGCGGGCCGCCTCCTCGGGGGCGTCCTCGGGCACGAGAACCTCCACCCACTCCCGGACGTACCAGTTCCGGACGAGGCCGTGGGTGACGAACGGGTCGCCTGAGGCGAACTCCTCGGCCGCCGCGCGGCTGGTCAGGACGGACAGGGCGCCCGTCGCGTCGCTGAACGGCCCGACCATGATCAGGTCGCCCCGCCGGGCGAACTCCCGGTACCAGGCCCGGTGGGCCGGCATGACCTCCGGCACCCGGGCCAGCACGTCATCGGCCGACTCGTAGATCACCACGTACTTCACGTCAGTCCTCCGCGGGAGAGAGTGTTTTCGTGATCACGACCGATTCTCCGGAAGGAGCCGCGGAAAAACGGTCATGACCATCGGGCCGCAGCCCCGGGGGCGGCCTCGGCGGCGGCGGCCAGGCGGGCCAGGATGCGGGCCCAGCCCTCGTAGAACGCGCCGCCCGCGTAGCCGCCGGGCAGGGCGCAGTCGGCGGCCAGCTGCTCGTCGCTCAGCCGCTCCCAGCCGCGGTGCTCGACCGCGACCCTGGTCAGCGCCGGGCCGAGCTCGGCGAAGGTCAGCTCCACCTCGGTCGCCGCCGAGAAGATGTTCCAGGTCATGACGAACCGCTCGGGCGGCTGCCAGGCGAGCAGCTCGCCCCAGTCGACCTCGGTCCCGTCGTCCCAGGTCTCGTACACCCGGCCGCCCTCGCGTTCCTCGAGGGTCACGTCCCGGACCCGGTCGGTCCCGGCCGAGAACGGGCTGACCGGCCACCAGGCGCCGATCGTCCGCACGAACGTGTCAAAGGTGTGCCGGCGGTCGCTGCGCACGAGCGTCGACTGCCGGACCGGCGGCCGGCGCAGCGCAGTCACGCGCCCCGGCTCCTGCCGCTCAGTGCCCATCCCCGCAGCTCCTCCCGCCCCTGCCGCCTGCCCGCGCGGCCCATGATCGCAGGCCCGGCCGCCGCCCGGCCGGGCCGCGCGGCTCGCGGCTCCCGCTGGGCATCTCAGCCCGCCATCTCAGCCGGCCGCCGCGGCATCGTCGCCCTCGCTGATGCCCCGCTCGGCCTCGACCAGGCGCCGGCCTACGTCGAGGGAGGAGGCCCAGAGGTCATCAAGAAACTGGCGCACGCCCTCGAGCCCCTCCGGCCGTGCCCGGTACAGCCGCCGCGTCCCGTCCCGCCGCTCGGCCAGCAGCCCGGCGTTCTTCAGCACGGTGAGGTGCTGGCTGACCGCCGTCCGGGTCACGTCGAACGCCGCCGCGATCTCCCCGGCGGCCAGCTCGTCGTGCGCGACCAGCCGCAGGATGGCGCGCCGCCGCGGCTCCGCGAGCGCGCGGAGCGCCTCGTCGGTCGCCGCCTCCGCGCGGAGCGCCTCGTCGGTCGTCCCCGCGGCGCGGAGCGCCTCGTCAGTCGTTCCCGCGGCGCGGAGCGCCTCGTCGGTCGTCCCGACGGCGCGGTCATCCCGCGGTTCGGTCATGCCCGCCTCGGTAGGCTCGCCGGCCCCGCGCTGGCCGCCGCCGGATCAGCTCGATCAGGCCCACAAGCCGACCGGAATGCCGTCCGGGTCGGCGAACACGGCGAACTTGCCGAAGTCGCCTGGCAGTTCGGTCGGCGGGACCAGTCGCCGGCCACCGAGCGCCTCGGCTCGGTCCAGATACGTGTCCAGGTCGTCGACGCGCATGTAGATCCGGACGCCGACCGGGTCCTCCGGCCCCGACGACGGCCCGATGCCGCCGCCGATGGCGCCCTCGCCGCCGCCCGTGTCGACGATCCCGTATCCGCCCATGGCCGGGTCGGCCGACACCTGCCACCCGAACAGCTCGGCATAGAACTTGTGCGCACGCTCCGCATCATGGCTCGTCACCTCGAACCACGCGACCGGCTGCCCCATCACGATCTCCCTTGCTCATGACTTCCCGCTTACGTCCGTGAACGCTAACGTTAGTAAAGACTGACGCAGGCAGTCAAGAGCCCCGCTGGCCGCGGCCGGCGCCGGCTCCTCGTCGTCGCCGGCGGCCGGCGCTAAAGTGGCTGCTCCCGACCCTGCGACGGACGGCGGACGCCATGCCCACGTACCTGGCCCTGCTGCGCGGCATCAACGTGGGCGGCCGCAACAAGGTCGCCATGGCCGAGCTGCGCCAGCTCGCCGAGTCCCTCGGGCACGCCGACGTGGCCACCTACATCCAGAGCGGCAACCTGGTGTTCACCAGCGAGGGAGCCGACACGGTGGCGCTGGCCGACGCCCTGGAGCAGGAGATCGCCGGGCGCCTGGGCGTGAAGTCCGCGGTGGTCGTCCTGTCGCGGGACGAGCTCGCCCGGGCCATCGCCGACAACCCGTTCCCCGGCGAGCCGGATCCCCGGCGCGTGCACGCCGTGTTCCGCCGGGATGAGCGCAGCCCGGAGGCTGTCCGGGTCGTCGCCGCGCTCCAGCAGAAGTGCAGGGACGCCGGCAGCGCCGACGAGGTCGTCATCGTGGGCCGCACCCTGTTCCTGCACACCCCGGACGGCTTCGGCCGCAGCGACCTGGCCGCCCAGCTCTTCCGCTCCAGCGCCCAGGCGGCCGGCACCGCCCGCAACTGGGCCACGGTCACCAAGCTCATGGCCATGCTCGATACGGACTAGCCCGCCCCCGCCCTCGCGCCATCAGCGCTCCTCGAAGAACTCCCACTGGAAGTTGTCGGGGTCGCGGAAGGTGACGATCTCGGGCCCGAGCGGATCATCGTGCACGTCCGCGGCCACGCCGCCGCGGCGCAGTGCCTCCTTCAGCGCTTCCAGCTCCGTCCGGCTGGCGACCCCGACCGCGAGATGATCGAGCCCGATCCGCCGCTCGCTGAACGCCTCGCCCGCCGGGGTGCCGGGCAGCGGCGGCCGCAGCACCAGGCGGGCCGGGCTGCCCTCGCCGAAGCGGAGCCGGAGCTTGTCGCCGGGGAAGTCCTGGTCGACGGTGAACCCGAGGACGCCCTCGTAGAAGGCCCGCGCCCGGGCCAGGTCGGTGACGTTCAGCGTGACGTGGTGGAAGCCGGTGGGCACGCCCTCACGCTAGGGCAGCGGCCGGCGGTAGCGCACCTCCGTTACCGGCAATCCCGCGATCTCCTCCTGCTTCGCGCTGCCGTCCGCCGTCCAGCCCGCCCGGTCGTAGAACCGGCGGGCGCGGGCGTTCGACTCCAGCACCCACAGCGCCGCCGTCTCGTACCCGGCCGCGGCCAGGTAGCTCACCGCGACGGTCATCAGGCTCCGTCCGAGGCCGGCGCCCCAGGCCTCCGGCAGCACGTAGATGGCGGTGATCTCGCCGACCCGGGCGCCGCCGGCGTCCGCGTCGCGGGTCGGGCCGAAGTTCGCGAAGCCGCCGACCTGGCCGCCGCTGACCGCCACGACGGTGCCGGCCGCCGGCCAGCCGTCCTGTTCGAGCCGGCGCTGCCACCGCTCGATGCGGTCGGCCGGGTCGAGCCCGTCGAGGTACTCCTGGGACAGCAGCCCGCGGTAGGCGCCCTGCCACGATCGCACGTGCACGACCGCGATCGGCGCGGCGTCCGCGGGCCCGGCGCGCCGGACCTCCACCGGTGCCGTCGTGCTCATCGGATTCCTCCCGAAACGAGCCTTACGAAGCCTCACGGGAGCTTAGCGCCGGAGCCCGCCGGTCCTGGATAATTAATGGGAGGCAAGTGACACCGGGCGAGACCGGGTGGGGTTGAGCACAGCATGCACGTGGTCATAGCAACCGATCCCGGGTCGCCGGACCGGCCGAACGAGGATTTCGCGGCGGCCGCGCCCGGGGCGGCCGTGCTCCTGGACGGGGCGACGGCCCCGGCCGACGTCGACACCGGCTGCATCCACGGCGTGGCCTGGTACGCGCAGACGCTCGGCACCGCGCTGCTGGCCGGGATCACGGCCGTCCCGCACGTCCCGCTGCAGCAGGCGCTGGCCGCCGCGGCCGCCGAGGTGCGCGCGCGGCACGAGCACACCTGCGACCTGACCAAGCGCAAGACGCCCGGCGCGACGGTCACCGCCCTGCGGGCCGAGCCCGGCGGCATCAGCTACCTGGCCCTGTCCGACTCGAGCATCGCGGCCGACTACGGTGACGGGCGCCCGCCGCGGATCATCACCGACTCGCACTGGGCCATCCGGGCCAATCCGCAGGTGGCCATGGCCGCCCGCATCGGCATCCTGACCCGGGCCGGCCTGCGCGGGATCGCGCTGCTCAGCGACGGCGCCACCCGGATCGCCGACTGCTACGACCTGGTCGGCTGGCCCGAGCTGCTGGGCCTGATCCGCGACGACGGCCCCGGCGCGGTGATCAGCCGGGTCCGCGCGGCCGAGGCCGGCGACCCGGACGGCGCGCGCTGGCCCAGGCGCAAGATCCGGGACGACGCCACCGTCCTGTGGTGGCCCGCCTCCGGCGGGCCGGGTTGCTAGCCTGCCGGGGTGCCGATCGAGATCGCGGACTATGGCCCGCACCGGCCCGTTGCCGCCGCCGCTGCGGCCGCCGAGCTCCGGCGCGCCCTGCCCGGCCTGTTCACCGAGCTTGAGCACGTCGGCAGTACCTCGGTTCCCGGCCTGGCGGCCAAGCCCGTCATCGACCTGATGGCCGCCGCTCCCGCGCTGGCCGCCGTCACCGACCGCGAGGCGGCGCCGCTCGCCCGGGGCTACGGGCGGCTGGACACCGGGATGCCCGGCCGGCTGTTCTACTCCCGCGACCAGGACGGCCGGCGCGCCTGCCACCTGCACATCGTGCCCGCCGACACCTGGGCGACCCGCAGCGAGCTGCTCCTGCGCGATCATCCGGCCGACGCCCGGCGCTACGCCGACCTCAAGCGGCAGCTGGGCGCGCGGGGAGGACCCCGCCGCCTACACCCGGGCCAGGACCGACCTCATCCAGGAGCTGACCGACCGGGCGCGCGCCGATCGCGGCCTGCCGAGCGTCCCGGTGCGGGAGGAGTGAGCCCGCGCCGCCGCCGGCCGTGAAATGGACTTGCCGGGGCCGGTCAGGCCGGCCATCGTCGGCCCGGTGCTGGATCACGAGTTCATCCTGGATGCCGAGGGGCGCCGCAAGCTGGCCGGCCGGTTCGGCCCCGCGGGCGAGGCGTGGGGCGACGAGCTGCCGGGCCTGGTCGAGAGCTACTGCCGACGCTGGAGCCTGACCCTCGACCAGGCCGTCTCGGGCGGCACCGCCCGGGTCTACCTGGGCCGGCAGCCGGGCGGGCGGCCGGTCGTCCTCAAGCTCACTCCCGACGCGGGCATCGCGGCCGACGAGGCGGTCGCGCTGCGGGCCTGGGCCGGCACCAGGCAGGCCGTCGGCCTGCTGGAAGCTGACCTCGGGGACGGCGCCCTGCTGCTGGAGGCGGTCCGGCCGGGCACGAAGGTCAGCGACTGGCCCGCGCTGCCGCCGCTGGCCGACGTCGCGGGCCTGCTCACCGCCCTGCGACAGGTACCCGGACCCGACGCCGGCGGGCGGGCGGCTGCGCCCGGCGCCGGCCCGCTCACCGCGCCGGGCCTCGGGTCGCTGCCGAGCATGGCTGAGGGCATGGCGGTCATGTTCGACCGGACCGCGCGGCGTCGGGCCGACCCGCGGGTGGCCGGCCTGGTCCCGCCGGGCCTGGTCGACCGCGCTCAGCGCCTGGCGCTGGCCCTGGCCGCGGACGGGCCGGGCGGCCTGGTCCACGGCGACCTGCACCCGGCCAATGTCCTGGACGGCGGGCCCGGCCGCGGCCTGGTCGCCATCGACCCCCGGCCGTCGGTGGGCGACCCGGACTGGGACGCCGTCGACTGGGCCATGACGCGGGCCGCGAGCCGGGCCGAGATGCAGGACCGGATCGCGCAGCTGGCCCGCCTGGTGCCCGGCCTGGACGCCGGCCGGGTGTGGGGCTGGTGCCGGGCCGCCGCCGTGGTCCTCGCCGTCGGGCGCCTGCGCCAGCGCCCGCCCGATGACGCCGCCGGCCTGCTGCTGGACCTGGCCGCGGGCTAGGCCGCGGGCCGGGGAGTGACAGCGGCGGCCGCTAGTCTCGGCGGCATGGTGGCGGAGACTGACCTGAAGCTGGCCGACGGGCGCACACTGCACTACTACGACACCGACCCCGGTGACGACGGCCGGCTCGCTGTGTTCTGGCACCACGGATCGCCCAACATCGGCGCGCCGCCCGAGCCGCTGTTCGCGGCGGCGGCCGAGAACGGGCTGCGCTGGGTGTCCTATGACCGGCCCGCCTACGGCGGGTCGACCCCGAACCCGGGCCGTGACGTCAGCTCGGCGGCGGCCGACGTCTCGGCGATTGCTGATGCGCTGGGACTCCAGCGTTTCGCCGTGATGGGCCATTCCGGCGGCGGGTCGCACGCGCTCGCGTGCGGGGCGCTGCTGCCGGAGCGCGTCACGGCCGTCGTCTGCGCTTCGGGCATGGCCCCGTTCGCCGCCGCCGGGCTGGACTGGTTCGCGGGCATCCATCCCGGCGGAGTGGCCGAGCTGCGCGCCGCGGCCGCCGGGCGCGCGGCGATCACCGAGTTCCTGGCGGCCGAGGAGTTCGATCCCGAGATGTTCACGCCGGCCGACCATGCGGCGCTGGCCGGCGAGTGGTCCTGGCTGGGCCAGGTCGCGGGGCAGGCCATCGCGGGCGGCCCGGACGGGATGATCGACGACCAGCTGGCCAATGTCGGCCCGTGGGGCTTCGACGCCGCGCGGGTCGTCCCGCCGGTGCTGATCCTGCACGGCGAGCAGGACCGGGTGGTGCCGAGCTCGCACGGCCGGTGGCTGGCGGAGGTGTGCCCGTCGGCCGAGCTGCGGCTGTTCGGCGAGGACGGGCACATCTCGGTGCTCAGGGCGGCCGCGGATGCCCTGACCTGGCTCGCGCCCGCGCAGCGCGGGTCGTAGCCGGGCCGCTGCGCGAACCGCGCCGGGCGGCGGCCGGGCGGCGCCGGGTTGCGCCCGCCGGGGGGCGAATGTGATCGTTTAGGGGACGATGACGCCGGGCGGCGCCGCGACGGGCCGCCGGCCGCGCAGAGAGGCCGCTGATGACCAACCCACAGACCAGCAACGCGCCCACCGGGAACTACTTCCGGGACACCCGACCCGTCGAGCCGGACGAGCCGCGCGTGCTGTACCACGCCGACGAGCACATCGGCTACGTGGAGATCAACCGGCCGCTGCTGCTGAACGCGGTGAACGCGGACGTGCACAACGGGATCGTCGAGGGCATCAACGCGGCCGACGCCGACGACGAGGTCCACGTCGTCATCCTGTCCGGCAAGGGCCGCGCGTTCTCCTCAGGCGGCGACCGCGGCATGAGCCCCGAGGAGCGGGCCACGATGAAGCCGGCCGCCGCGATCGACACCGGCCTGGCCATCTGGAACTGCCGCAAGCCGGTCATCGCCGCCGTCCAGGGCTACTGCCTGGGGCAGGGCGCGGAGATCGCCGCGATCTGCGACCTGACCATCGCCGCCGACGACGCCCGCTTCGGCGAAGTGCAGATCAACATGGGGTCCGGACCGCCGATCTTCTCCGCGCCCTCGGCCATGGGCATCAAGCAGGTCAAGGAGTACATGCTGACCGGCGACCAGTTCAGCGCGCAGCGCGCCCTGGAGATGGGGCTGGTCAACCGGGTCGTGCCGCGCGACCGGCTGATGGACGAGGCGCTCCTGGTCGCCCGGCGGATCGCGAAGCTGCCGCCGCACGGCGTGCAGGGCGTCAAGAAGCTCATCAACGACGCCTACGAGCGCACCGGCTTCATCGAGTCGATGACCGAGGCGTGGTCGTCCTTCCGCAGGTAGCGCGCCGGCCAGCCGGGCGGACTCAGTCCGCCCGGCTGGTGATGCGCAGGTAGTACCCGGCCGGGTCGAGGATCCGGAAGTCGGTCAGGCCCCAGGGCCGGCGCTGCACGTCCTCCTCGACCGGCCAGCCGGCCGCCGCGACCCGGCTCCGCTCACCGGCCAGGTCGTCGACCTCGAGCACGGTCTCGGTGCCCACGGGCGGCCGCCGGGCGGCCGGGTCGCCGGGCGCCTCCCGGCGGACCGCTCCCACGTGCACGGCGTCCCGCCGCAGGGCCACGTACGCCTCGGGGGCGTCGCGCTGGTCCTTGGTCACGCTGAACCCGAGGACCCGCGAGTAGAAGTCCACGGTGGCGTCCAGGTCGTCCGGGAAGATCTCATACCGCACCGTCATGGCCATGCACGCATGGTCGCAGATGCCGGCGCCCGGCCCCGGCGCCCCGCGCCGGACCTTCAGAGCAGGCTGGCCAGCAGGCGCTCCCGGAACGCGGCCGCGTCGGCGCGCATCGCCACCTTCACGGGCGGCCGGCCGGGCTCGGCGGCGGTGGCCCGCCGGTCCCACAGCGTCGCGCCGCGGGTGTGCTCGCCGCGCAGCTCGACGCGCACCGGCCGCTCGGCGTACTCCGCCAGCGACGGGTCGACCGCCAGCATGGCGGCCAGCGCGTCGTGGATCACCGCGCCCCGCCCGCCGAGGAACGGGCGGTACGCGGTCACGTAGGACTCCAGGATCCGGCTGGCGAACCGGGCGACGTCAGTGTCCGCGGCGGCCAGCCGGTCCAGCCAGCCGCCGTCCACGGCGGTGGGATGGGTGGCGTCCAGCGGCACCAGCGTGACCGGCCACGGTGCCCCGAGGACCAGCTCGGCCGCTTCCGGATCGTGCCAGATGTTGGCCTCGGCGTGGCTCGTCACGTTGCCCGGGTGGTCAAACGCGCCGCCCATCACGACCACCTCGCGCAGCAGTCCCGGCAGGTCCGGCGCCAGCAGCAGCGCGATGGCGAGGTTGGTCAGCGGCCCGACCGCCACGAGGGACAGCTCGCCGGGCCGCGCCCGGGCCAGCCGGATGATCTGCTCGGGGGCGGACACCCCGGCCGGGCGGCCGGCCGGCTCGTCCAGCCCGCAGTCACCCAGCCCGTCCGCGCCGTGGAAATGGTGCGCGTACTGGGCCGGCTGGGCCATCGGCGCCACCGCGCCGACCGCGACCGGGACCCCGGCCAGGCCCGCGCGCTCGAGGACCCGCAGCGTGTTCAGGGCGCCGGCGCCGGGTGCCACGTTCCCGTGCACGGTCCCGGCCGCGACGAGCTCGGCCTCGCCCGCGCGCACCAGCGCGGCCAGGTACAGCACGGTCAGCGCATCGTCGATGCCGGTATCGCAGTCCAGCAGGATGGCGGGCGTCATGGATGACTATTGAGCCGGACCAGCTGATCACCGGGCAAATTACGGTCCGGCCGGCCCGCGCGCCCGGGTGCGCGGATGAACCGCCGCCTTACGGGCCGGCCAGGCTCTCCCTGATATGACCCAGCAGGTAGTTCATGCTCGCCGTGGCCGCCCGCCGGGGCAGCTCGCCGCCGCCCGGCCCGGCGCCGCGGACCGCGACGGGCAGCCGGAACTCACCCTCCAGCCGCAGCAGCGTGCGGCCGCCCGTGGCCGCGACCAGCATCAGCTCGGCGTCCAGGACGCGGACCAGCTGGCCCTCGATGCCCCTGGCGTGCCAGCGCAGGGGCAGGATCACCACGCCGGCGGTGTCGGTCGGCTCGGGAATGCGAACGGTGATGCGCGCCGCCACCGACAGCTCGTCGCCGGGTACTCCGTGGGCCAGCACCGGCAGCCCGTAGGAGTAGGCGTCGATGGACGTGGGGACCAGCGACCCGCCGCTGATCAGGTTCACCAGCCGCACGCGCGCCGCGATGAAGCTGACCTTGATGAGGTACTCACGCAGGACCGGCGCGACCGGAAGCGCGGCCTCGCCCAGCGCCGGATCCGCGACGGCCAGAGGATCGCGCTGACAAGACGGTGGCATCATGGGCGCACTCCGTACGCTAGCTCCCTGGCCGCCCGGGTCTGGAGCGGCCGGCATCACCGGGCCGGGCCTTCGCCATCGATGCGGGCACGCCCACGGGCAACGCAGTCCCTGGGCCGATCGTATGCGTATTCGATCGGCAACAGGGCGAGGTTGCGCCGAGAAGAGTTGACCGCCCGGCCCCGGCGCGCTACCCCTGGAGTAAGCGCGACCACGTCAACCAGGAGCGCGCATGCCCGCTGTCACTCATTGCCGCCACTGCTGGGGTCCCTGCTCCGGTGAGTGCCTGATTCCCGGCGGCGGGGGCCTGTGCATCCACAAGCCGAGCCCCAGGCTGACTTTCCGCGAGCGGATGGCCCTGCTGCAGGACCGGCGATTCTGGCGGCGCGTGTTCTGGGGCGTCAGGTGACAGGACCGGCGTGAGCGCCTGCGCCTGCGCCGCAGCCCCGGCCGCGGCCGCGGCCCAGCCGATTCCGTCCTGGTCAGGCTGGGGCGGCCCGCGCCGTCCAGGTGAAGCTGCCGGCGTCCGGAACCTGGCGGGCGACGGCCCGGGCCACTTGCTGGCCGAGGGCGTCGGCGTCGCTGACGGTGAGCGCCGGGTCGACCCAGCCCTCGATCTCCACCCGCAGGACCCGGCCGGTCCACCGCGCCCGCGCGTGCGCGTGGATCACGCCGTCCACCGATCCGGCGGCCGCCTCGGCGGAGGTGGTGACAGCGGGGTCGACGCCGTCGGCCAGGCGGTGCGCGACGTCCTTGGTGACCTCGTAGCCGACGTGGCAGATGAACAGCGTCACCGCCATGCCCGCGATCGGGTCGCCGAGCTGGAAGCCCAGCGACACCACGACCAGGCCCACCAGGGCTCCGGCCGAGGACAGGGCATCCAGCCAGGAGTGCCGGGCATCCGCGATCAGGGTCGCGGAGTTGATGCGCCTGCCGACGACGAGCTTGTACCGGGCGACGACCTGGTTCCCGACGATGCCCAGGGCCGCTCCGGTGATGCCGAGGGCGACGTGGGTGGTGCCGCCGTGGTCGACGAGCTTGCGGATGCTCTCGTACCCGGCGAACACGGCGCTGGCCCAGATGACGACGGCGATCCCGATCCCGGCGAGGTCCTCGGCCCGGTCCAGGCCGTAGGGGTACCGCTCGGTCGGTCCCCGGCGCGAGAGGCGGAAGCCCAGGAAGACCACGGCGCTGGTCGAGACGTCAGACAGGTTGTGGATCGCGTCGCCAAGCAGCCCGACCGACCCGGTCAGCACCGCGAGCAGCAATTCGATCATGCCGGTCGCGGCCAGCCCGATCGCGCTGACCGCGATGGCCCGGTTGGCCTGCCGGCGTTCGTGCGTGTCATCGCGGGTAACGGGCAGCGGGAACGCGGCAGCCGGGTCGCGCACGCCGGCGGTCTTATGCATCCCGCCAGCATGGCCAGGCACCTGCGCCGAGGCAAATTCGCGATCGCTTCAAGGGGCGAGGAGATCTAACCTGGACCTGGGCGCGGAGGTGAAGGGCGGCGGAGGAGCATGTTCGAGCGGTTCACCGACCGGGCGCGGCTGACGGTGGTCCAGGCCCAGGAAGAGGCCAGGACGCTGGGCCACGGCTACGTGGGTCCCGAGCATCTGCTGCTGAGCCTGGCGCATGAGCGGGTCGGGGGCTCGGCGGCCAGGATCCTGGAGTCCCGGGGAGCGTCCCTGGAGACGGTGCGGCAGCGCGCCGCGGCGGCCGCCGGCCGGGGCGAGCAGGCGCCGTCCGGTCGTCTTCCCTTCACGCCGCAGGCCAAGGACGTGCTGAAGCTGGCGATGGACGAAGCCGTCCAGCTGGGCCACGACTACATCGGCACCGAGCACATCCTGCTCGGCCTCATCCGCGGCGGTGACGGCGTGGCCGCCCGCGTGCTGACCGGAATGGGCGCTGACCTGGACGGGACCCGCCAGCAGGTGACCCGGCTGCTGGACGAGTACCGGCGCCGTACGGGATGACGACGGCAGCCCGCGCAGGAGCCAGGCCCAGCGTCTACGACAGCGAGCGCCTGGCGGCGGCCTATGCCTTCGGCCGGCCGCCGACGAACCGCGGAACGCCGTGAGCTAAATCGATTCCGGCCCGGCCATCGGGGTGGCATCGTGGGCGGCATGGCCCTGGGCTTCGGTGGCGAGGTGGCCGAGTTCTATCACGCCTACCGCCATGGTTACCCCGCCGCGGTGATTGATGCCCTGGCCGGCGCGTTCAGGCTGGACGCCGAGGACCTGGTGGTCGATGTCGGCTGCGGAACCGGTCAGCTGGCCTTGCCGCTCGCCCCGCGGGTGCGGGCCGTGATCGGCATGGACCCCGAGCCCGACATGCTGCGGCGGGCCCGCCAGGCGGCCCGTGACACAGGCGTATCCACCGTGAGCTGGATGCTGGGCGCCGATGCCGACCTGCCCGTCCTGCAACGAGTCCTGGGCGACCGGTCGGTGGCCATGGTGAGCATCGGCCAGGCCCTGCACTGGATGAGCCACGAGGAGCTGTTCCGGTCGGCCCGTCCGCTGGTGCGGCCGGGCGGCGGTGTCGCGGTCGTGACTAACGGGACACCCCTGTGGCTCCAGGACAGCGCCTGGTCACGCGGCCTGCACGCGTTCCTCGAACGGTGGCTGGGCAGCACGGTCACGTTCTCGTGCGGGACGGACGAGGAAAGCCAGCGGCGGTACGGGGACGCGCTGGCTCGGGCCGGCTATGAGGTGTCGAGGGACGCGGTCGACTATGTGGCCGAGCTGAGCCTCGACCAGGTGGTCGGGGGCGTCTACTCGGCCATGCCAGTCGGCCGGCTGCCCGCCGCGGATCAGCGGGCCGACTTCGCCGAGCAGGTCCGGGCGGCCATCGGCCCGCAGGACCGGTTCACCGAACCCGTCCACGTCGCCATCCTGATCGGCCGTATCGGCAGCGGCCTCCGAGCCAGGTCAGCGCGGTGAACACGTCTTCGGCCGGGCTGGCGCGGCTAGTCCTCCAGCCGCACAATATCGTCTGATCTAGAGGTCGATGACGACCTTGCCTTTCACGTGCCGGCCGGCCTGGAGCTCGGCCGCGCGGCGGATCTGCTCGACCGGGAAGCTCGCCGCGATAGGCACCCGGAACTGGCCTGTCGCGACCAGGCGGGCGATCTCTTCCAGGGCGCCGGGGACGGCGTTCGCGCCATTGGCGGGCGACACGCCGTCGACTTGGGCGGCGATGGTGCAGATGCGGGCGTCCGGGACGCCGAGTTCCCGTGCGGCGTGCACTGTCTCCATCCCGTGCAGGTCGATCGCGGCGGTGACACCGCCGGGAGCGAGGGCCGCGACCCGGTCGGCCAGGCCGTCGCCGTAGGCGACCGGCTCGGCCCCGAGGCCGCGCAGGAAATCGGACGATGACGCCGATCCCGTCCCGATCACCCGCGCCCCCGCGAGCCGGGCCAGCTGGACCGCGAACACCCCGACCCCGCCCGCCGCGCCGCCGATCAGCACCGTGTCGCCCGGGCCGGGGTCGACAACGGCGAGGGCGGCGGCCGCCGTGCGGCCCGCGATCGTGAGAGTGGCGGCGGTGCGGTCGTCGACGCCGTCGGGGGTCTGATGCGCCTCGTTCGCCGCGCTGCCCCCGGCTGCGTCTACCACCACGAAGTCGGCGACCGCACGGGACAGGGCGCCGCCGAATACCCGGTCGCCGGGCGCGAACCCGGTCACCCCGTCACCGACCTCGTCGACCACTCCTGCGTAGTCGGTTCCGAACCCGGTTGGCACGCTTAGGCCGAACCGGGCGGCGGTGTCCGCGTCGGCGGTCATGATCCAGTCCATCGGGTTCAGTCCGGCAGCGGTGACCCGCACGCGGATCTGCCCCGGGCCGACTTGCGGTGCGGGAACCTGGCGGATGTTCAGGACTTCGGGGCCGCCGAAGGAATCGAGTCGGACCGCCCTGCTCGTGTTTGCCGGCATCTGATCGCTCCATTACTGCACGCTCGCCTGGCTCCGCGAGGACGAGGGACGTTGAAACGGACTATGCTCCGTTTCATGAGTCAAGCTAGCACAACCGGAGCGTGATCCGTTTTGACAGAGGCGGAGACTCGCGCGCCGCGGGCGGACGCGACCCGGAACCGCGAACAGCTGCTCGCGGTGGCGACCCGCGTCTTCGCGTCGGCCGGCACCGAGCCGTCGATGCGCGCGATCGCCCGCGAGGCCGGCGTCGGCATCGCCACGCTCTACCGGCACTTCCCAACCCGCGAGTCCCTGGTCGACGCGGTTTACCGGGACCAGGTCGTGCGGCTCACGGCTGGCGCCCGCGAGCTGCTCGGCCAGCTGCCGCCGGCTGCGGCGATGCGGCGCTGGATGGACCTGTTCGGAGACTGGATCGCGGCCAAGAACGGCATGCTCGACACGCTGCTGACAATGATCGAGTCGGGCGAGATCGCCCATGCCCAGACCCGGACCGAGCTGCTGGCGGCCATCGCCACGATCCTCGACGCCGGCCGCGCGGCGGGCGACCTCCGCTCCGACGTCACCGACGAGGACATCGCCGGCTCCCTCATCGGCATCTTCACCGTGGCCCCCCGGCCCGAGCATGAAGCCAAGGCCAGTCGCCTGCTGAACCTCCTGATGGACGGCCTCCGGCCCGCCGCCCGGCCAGGCAGGCCGGTCAGTACGGGGACGGCTGGCTGCGGATCACCTTGAGGCTGGCGATCTTGCCGTCACGGACGATGAAGTAGTCCGACATGACCAGTTCGGCGGGGAGGCTGGTCTTGTCGTAGGTGCCGTCGTAGCGGGAGCGGACGATGGTCTCGCCGTGGTGGTCGACGACCTCGCGCACCTCCATCGTGACGTTGTCTCCGACCATCTCCTTCTCGGCCCAGCGCCGGATGGCGTCCACGCCGGTGATCTCGCGGCGGGCGTCGTTGACGTAGGCGTCGGGCGCGAAGGCGGCCACCATGCCGTCGAGGTCGAACGCGTTGACCGCGGCGAGGTAGTCGGCGACGGCGGGGGGAAGGGCGGCAGTCATGTCGTGTCCTCTCAGGGCGGCGGCCCGGCTGGCCGCCTGTCTTCAACCGTCGGGCGTGCCCTGACGGGAGGTGCAAGGCCAGCAGCGCCACTTGTATCTCCCCTCAGGGGAGATACAGATACTGGGGGCATGCCGTCCTCACTGGCGATCGGGGACTTCTCGCGCGCCACGCTCTGGCCGCCAATCGACGTCGCCGCCGACTCCTAGTGGCCGGCCTTGGTGTGGCCGCCGTAGAGCGCCCCGAAGCCCGGGGTGCCGGGCCCGAGGGCGGGCGGGGTGCTGGTGCAGGTAAAGGAGCTGGTGTCGAGGAGGTCCAGGTCGGCCTGCAGCTCGCCCGCGGACTCGCCCGTGGTGATCTGGAAGTTGCCGAAGCTGAGTTCCGTGCCGGCTGGCATGGCGGACGGGTCGATCGTGATGGTCGGCTGCCTGCCTGATCCCGTCCGCCAGGTGCCCGGCCCGGGCAGCGACACGACCTGCGAGAAGCCGGCCGGCTCGGGATCTGAGGCGCAGTAACTGCCGGAGGTGACCTTCGCCGGGATGCCGTACCGGGCGAGGCGGAGAGCTGGCGCGCCCGGCGGGCGCGGCCTCGGGCCGTGATCGCCTCCAGATCCGGGGCGCTGGCTACGGGCATGGCGGACAGGGACTCGGACGCGGCGCGGAGCACCTCGTGGCGCAGCGCGATCACCTCGCGCTGCCGGGGAGGCAGCCCTCAGATCGCCGTGAGCAAGGTGGCCCAGGCCCGGGGAGCTGGATGACGCCGGACCTTCCGCCACGACACCCAGGCTCTGGCAAACGCCTCCGCCACCTGGTCCTCGGCCAGCTGGGAGCTAGCTGCCCACGACAGCCACCACCGCCCGCGGGCAGGGCTCCCAGCTTCCCCGGAAGAACTCCGCGAACTCCGTCTGCTCGTTAGTCACAACCCTTTAACCCCGGCCGCCGCCGATCCGCATACCGGCGAGCCGAGAATCCTAGTTCTCGGCCTCGTAGGCGGCGTTCAGCGCGGCGGCGACGGGCTCGAGGTCGGCGCTGAGCTGGGCGAGCTCACCTGGCTCGAGGGCGTCGTAGGCCGGCGCGGCGAGGTCGTCGGTGAGCGCCTCGATCCGGGCCTTGGTGGCGCGACCGTCGGCGGTGAGCCAGCCATCGGCGCCGATCAGGCCGCGGTCGCGCATGCCGTCCACGACCGCGGCCAGCTGCGCGCGGGGCAGGTGCGAGACCCGGCCGAACTTCTCGGCCGGCATGCCCTCCGTCAGGGCGAGCAGCACGTGCGCCTCCGTGCCGCCGATGCCGTCGGCGACCAGCGCGACGGTATGGCCGTCGCCGCGGTGCTCACGCAGCAGGTTGCCCGCGTACCACAGCCGCGCGAGCGGCTGCTCCGGGGCGGGCAGCGTGCGCAGCGCCGCGTAGAGGGGACGCCCTTCCGTCCGGGGGAAGGTGGCCGCCTTGACGGCGAGGTCGGCCGCCCGCGCGATGCCGGGGCTGCCGGCCAGGTCGCCGAGCATCCGCTGGAGCGCCACGACGCACCCCCGGTCGCGCGCGGCCAGCGCCGCCTCGGGCGTGATCAGGTCCCAGACACGCGGGATGTGGCGGGCGGCCTCGCCCGGGGCGAAGTTGTAGAAGATCGCGTGCACGACGCCAGCCGGGACATCGCGGCCCAGCGGGGCGGCCCGCCCGGCGAAATAGGCGTCCCAGTAGTTGCGCAGGCCGAGCGCCAGCAGCGCCTCGGAAGGCTCGCCTGCCGCGTAGGGGATAAGCCCGATCGGCTCCACGAGCCCGTACATGCGGCGGGCGGTGGTGCCCGAGGTGAGCGGTGTCATGATCGCGACCTTCCGTCCGGAGTGTGTCCCTTACCCCGGCAACGAACAGCCCGGCCGTGATCCGACAGGCGGCGCCTGTGCGAACCTTGGGAAATGAACCTGCACGTTCCCGATGTGGTGGCCAGCGCTGCGGGGGCCTGGGGAGCTGACGGGTGGCTGCGGGACCTTCCGAGACTGATCGCCGAGCTCGAGGCCGAGTGGTCGGTCTCGGTAGGGCGACCCTTCCCACACTCCAGCGAGGCATTCGTGGCCGAGGCCAGTCTCGCCGACGGCACGCCAGCAGTGCTGAAACTTCTGATTCCGCAGGACGGCGCCACTGGTCGTCACGAGATCACGATGCTGAGACTGACCGGCGGCCGGGGCTGTGTTGGCCTGCTGCGCGACGACACCGCTCGGGGGGCGCTGCTCCTGGAGCGCCTCGGGCCCTCCCTCTACGAGCTGGGCCGCCCACTCGCCGAACGGCTGGAGATACTGGTGACGGCGGCGGCCACGGTGTGGCGGCCGGCGGCGGGTTCCGGCCTGCCTACTGGAGCGGATAGAGCGGGCCAGCTCGTCGATTTCGTCACCACTGAGTGGGAGGAGCTTGGCCATCCGTGCACCGAGGCGGCCGTGGAGCACGCCCTGGCCTGCGCGGCACGGCGCATGGCTGCGCACGACGACGAGCGGGCCGTGCTGATACATGGGGACGTTCACCAGTTGAACGCCCTGCAGGTCCCCGGCCGCGACACGTTCAAGCTGGTCGACCCCGTCGGCCTGCTCGCCGAGGCCGAGTGCGACCTTGGGGTGATGATGCGGAACGACCCCGTAGAGCTGCTCGACGGTGATCCGTGGGCCAGGGCGCACTGGCTGGCGGAGCGCTGCGGGCTGGACGCGACGGCGATCTGGGAGTGGGGTGTCGTGGAGCGGGTGACGAGCGGGCTGCGGTGCGCCCAGATCAACCTGCAGCCGCTGGGCCGGCAGATGATTACGGCCGCCGACCGCCTCGCCACCCTGTGAACAGTCGTGCACGCCCACATCCACGATGTGCCGGGGTCCACCGGCCCGGCAGGCATCGGGCACGAGACGGGCACAGGCTCTGCCGAGGCGTAGCGAGCCGGGCCATCGGAATGTAGGTTGACCTGGGTTCAGCTGGCGCGCCTGGCAGGACTCGAACCTGCGACCGGCTGCTTAGAAGCTACCGGCCATGTGGCCAGGATCGTTCGTGACGTGGGCCTCCCGCTCACCTGGTGACCGGCTCAACTCGGCCTGGTCCATAGCGGTTGCTACAGCAACCCGCTACAGACGTCGGCCCCGTGCCGGACCTAGCCATCCATCCGATAGGTGCCCCCTGAATCCCTGACAAGACTCACGGTCCAGGGTCCGAAGGATCGCGAAGCGACGCGCCGAAGGCGCGCCCTTGACCGTGATCTTGCAGGGCTTCAGGATGCGGGCGCAGGACGGATGGCCCCCTTGCAGCCCGCGCCA
>DASYBB010000231.1:0-9479 GCA_036501025.1 Streptosporangiaceae bacterium | reverse complement strand
CTCCGCCTCACCCCGGAACATCCCCGCGAACAGCGGATCGCCCAGCAGCTCCGCCCGCAGGTACTTGATCGCCACCAGCACCCCCGTGCCATCATGACGAGCCAGCATCACATCCCCGAAACCACCCGACCCCAACGCCTTCAGCCCGGTGTACCCGGGCACCTCCCAGTCCGGCATGCAGACCCCCCGCCCCTCACACCCAGGAGTCCCGCGGCCATGGTTAAATGATGGTCCTGGCCGTGGGCAGAATGGACGCCATTTCATTGTCAGCGCTTTACCCGGCTGCGTAAACCCCGTGCGCCCCTGGTCGTCGGAATGTCCTCGCCTCTGGCCGGAAAGCAGCAGTTCTTTCGGGTAACTGAGAATCGGCAGCCTCAATAGCCACTTCCCTTTCATGAGTCACTTGGCCTCTGTGCCGCTCAGGCGGTCCGCCGGGAACGGCCCGGCCGCGGCGGCGGCCGCCGGGCCAAACTAAGATCGGGATGATGCGGCGTGAGTCTTCGACAGTGGTTGTCCTGGTCGGCGAGGTAGACGACCGGCTGCTGGTCGGCCTCGCCCGGTCCCCGAACGTCTCCGTCGCCCGCGCGCCGGCGGCCGCGGACGCGGCGGATCAGCCGGTCGCCGCGGAGCCGGCGGCGCGGCCGAGCTGGGAGACGGGCGCGGCTGCCCTGCGGGCGGCGGCGCGACGGCGGTCGGCGTACGTGATCGTGCCCGATGACCCGCTGGCCGACGTCGCGGCGCAGTGGCGCGAGATGTGGGGAACGCCCGGCGCGTCGCGCGGTGCCGCGGGCTTCGAGGAACGCGCCGCCGGAGCGCTGGCCGGCTGGCGGGGGAAGCAGTTCGAGCTGCCCGACTATTACCTGGTCATGGCGCCGGCGCAGCCCGGCGGCACCGGCCCGGACCTCTATCTCGGGCCGCTGCGCGCGGCGCGCCCCCGCCGCGTGGCCGTGGCGGTGGCGGACAGCCCGGAGACCGGCGTGGCCCGCCTGCTGGACACGCTGCGGTCCCTGGACTCGGGACCCTGGTGGCCGCCCCTGGATGAGCTGATCGACGGCGCCCGGCACTTCTACGAGGGCGGCCTGGTCCAGGCGCCGGCGGCGCTGGCCTAGCGGACTACCCGGGCCTTGTCGGGCCGGAGCGGGCCCGGTCCCGCCGCCGGACGAGGGCGACCGCCGCCGTGCCGAAGACCAGCACCAGGACCCCGTAGATGCCCAGCGGCGCGGCCGCGCGGGCGCCGAAGGCGCTGGCCGCGATCCCGGCCGCGACGGCGAAGTCGCGCATGGCGGTGGGCAGCAGGACCGCGGCGCGCCGGGCGCGCGGGGCGCCCGTCCCGAGCAGCGCGCCCAGCCCGGCCCCGCAGGCGAGGTAGAGCAGCAGGGCCGCGAGCAGGCGAGCGTCGCTGCCGGTCAGGTGCAGTTCACTGGCCACCTCCCAGAGCAGGACCAGGAGGCTGACGGTGCCCGCCGCCCGCAGCGGCGCCCGGTCGCGCCCGCCGAGCGGATCGGCGGTCCGCAGCGCGGCGCCCGCCAGCAGGGGCAGGGCCACGACCAGGGCCAGGGTGGCCAGCAGCGTGAGCTGGGAGGTCGCCGAATGCGCGCCCAGGAGGCCGAGGATCGGCCCGGCGAGCAGGACCGTCACGACGGTGGACGCGACGAGCAGGCCGGCCGCCAGGCCGGCCTCGCCGCCGGCCAGGCCGGCCAGCGCCACCGAGGCGACCTCGCTCGGGGCGACGCCGGCCGCGAGCACGCCCCCGCGCAGGGCGGCGCCGCTGACCAGCCGGCTGGCCAGCCACGCGGCGGCGGGCAGCGTGACCGTGCTGACGGCCAGCACGACCAGCAGGCGGCCGCCGGCCGTCCTGACCGCCGCGAGATCGCGGAACGTCAGCGAGGCCCCGGTGCAGAACACCAGGACGGCCAGGGTGATCAGGATGGCGTTCCCGGCGTCCAGGTGACGGCCGGGCCCGGGCCACGCGATGCCCACGGCGGCCGCCAGCACAACCAGGGGCAGCAGGAGCCGGTCAAGCGCGTCGGCGAGTCTGGTCAGCGGCGGTCTCCTCCACGGGCCGGCCGCCGGGCGGCCGGTCTCCTCCACGGGCGTGCCCGGCCAGGCGCCCGGGTGGTGCCGCCCAACGTACCGGGCCGGGACGCTGACGCAGACCCGCCGGCCGCGGGCCGAGCTGACGGCCCGGGGCGAGAGCGGGGGCTGTGTCAGACTTGGGACAGATGACTGCTTCTCCCGTGCCGCTGCGACTGGCCGAGGCGGTGGCCGTGCTGTCGCTGGCCACTGACCTGTCCATGGGCCAGCCGCTGGAGCATGGGCTGCGCACCGCTCTGGTCGCGGTCCGGATGGCGCAGGCCATCGGCCTGCCGGAGGAGGAGCAGGTCACGGTCTTCTATACCGGCATGCTCCATTTTGCCGGCTGCACGGCCGAGAGCGAGATCGACGCGCGGTTCTTCGGGGACGAGCTCGCGGCCCGGCCGAAGATGGCCACGGTGCAGTTCGGCTCGCGGCCGGAGCTGATGGCCATGGCGGCGCGGACGGCGTACGCCGAGAGCCCGGCGCTCACCCGGATGACCATGATGGCCCGGGCGTCTTTCGGGGGCATGGCCGAGTTCCGCAAGTGGGCGGCCAGCCACTGCGATGTGGCCCGGCTGCTGGGCGCGCGGATGGGCTTCTCCGAGCCGGTCCAGCGATCGCTGCGGCACCTGTACGAGCGCTGGGACGGCAAGGGCATGCCGGGCGACCTGCGCGGGGAGCAGATTCCGCTGGCCGTGCGGCTGATGCAGGTCGCGCAGGACGCGGACATGGCCTTCCACCGCGGCGGCGCCGAGCTGGCCGCGCGCATCCTGGCCGAGCGGTCCGGGTCCGGGCTCGACCCGCAGGCGGTGGCCGCGTTCCAGGCGGTCGCTGACCAGGGCTACCTGGACATGGCCGCGCCGTCGGCGTGGGATGAGGCGATGCTCGCCGAGCCGGGGCCGCGGCCGGTCATCACCGAGGACCGGCTGGACGCCTGCCTGTCGGCGGTCGCGGACTTCGCCGACCTCAAGAGCATGTGGACGGTCGGGCACTCCCGGAGCGTGGCCCTGCTGGCCGAGCAGGCGGCCGTAGTCGCGGGACTGGACCACGCCGATATCGTGCTGGTGCGCCGGGCCGGGCTCGTGCACGATATCGGCCGGGTGGCCGTGCCGGTCAGCGTGTGGGCCAAGCCGGGCGGGCTCACCCGCGGCGAGCGCGAGCAGGTGCGGCTGCACGCCTATCAGAGCGAGCGCGTGCTGGACGTCGCGCCAGGGCTGCGCCCCCTGGCCCGGCTGGCCGGGTCCCACGGCGAGCGCGGCGACGGGTCCGGGTATCACCGGGGCAGCAAGGCCGCAGAGCTGCCGCTCACGACGTGGCTGCTGGCTGCCGCGGACTGCTACCAGGCCATGCGCGAGCCGCGGGCTTACCGGCCCGCCCGGTCGGCCGAGGTGGCGGCCGCCGAGCTGGGGCGTGACGCGGCGGCCGGGCGGCTGGTGCCGGAGGCGGTGAACGCCGTCCTGGTCGCGGCCGGCCAGCCGGGCCGCCCGGTCGCCCGGCCCGCCGGGCTGTCCGAGCGCGAGTGCCAGGTGCTGGGCCTGGTCGCCCGCGGGCTGGCCACCAAGCAGGTCGCCCGCCGGCTGGGGATCTCGCCGAAGACCTGCGATCACCACATCCAGCGCGTGTACGGGAAGCTCGGGGTGTCCACGCGGGCCGGCGCCACGTTGTTCGCGCTGGAGAACGGGCTCGTCGGCCCGGCCGGGTCCTGACCGGCGGATTTGCCCGGCCGACGGCGTTATAGGGAGTTTTCCCGACTAGCCGGGCCGCCTGGCGCTGCCTAGGGTCGGTGCCCGTAGGCACAGGGGCCCCCGGGGGCCTGGGGGGGACCCCGGGGGGCCGCTTTCCGCTGCCCCGCCGGGCGCCCTGGCCGGGATCGCCGCGCTTCGTTTCGCCGGAGCAATCCTGGCCGCATTCGCGAGCACCCGAGTTCCGCCTGAATTGCCATGAAACCGGCGGAATATCCGTTGCCATACGCACTGCCCCGGGGAAATGGATGGATGCCCGCGTGCACCGGCGCTGGGCCTAGCGCGTCCCTAATTCATCGGGTAATAATTGTGATGCCTTGGGGGGTCTTTATGGATAGGCGATTGGCGCAGCATGGGCAGCTAATCAGAGCCAGGGCCGTGACGGCGCGCCGCGGCCGCCGGCGGCGGGCGCCGTGACCGGCGAAATCCCGGCTCCGGCCCAGCCCGGCGGCCGGATCGCCGGGTACGTGCTCGAGGAGCAGATCGGCGCGGGCGGGATGGCGGTGGTCTTCCGCGCCCGCGACGAGCGGCTGGGCCGGCCCGTGGCGCTCAAGCTCCTGGCGCCGGGCCTGGCCGCGGATGCGGGATTCCGGCATCGCTTCATCCGCGAATCGCGCGCCGCCGCGGCCGTGGACCACCCGAACATCATCCCGGTCTACGAGGCGGGCGAGGCTGACGGCGTTCTGTTCATCGCCATGCGCTACGTGCAGGGCGGCGATGTCCGGACGCTGATCGACCGCGGCGGCCCGCTGCCGGCCGCCCGGGCCTGGGCCATCATCAGCCAGGTGGCGGGGGCGCTCGACTCAGCCCATCGGCACGGCCTCATTCACCGCGACGTCAAGCCGGGCAACATGCTGCTCGACGCAGGCGTCGCCGCCCGGCACCGCGGACCCGGTTCCGGCGAGCAGCCCGAGCACGTGTACCTGTCGGACTTCGGGATCAGCAAGCAGCCGGCCGGCGCCAGCAGCCTGACCCTGGCCGGGCAGTTCGTGGGGACGCTCGATTACATCGCGCCCGAGCAGATCGACGGACATGACCTGGACGGCCGCGCTGACCTGTACTCGCTCGGCTGCGCGGCCTACGAACTGCTCAGCGGGAAGCCGCCGTTCCGCGCGGCCCAGGGCCTGGCGCTGGTCCGGGCGCACCTGTCCGAGCCGCCCCCCGTGCTCACGGCCGAGCGCCGTGACCTGCCCGCGGCCATCGACCCGGTGCTGGCCAGCGCCATGGCCAAGGCGCCGGGGGAGCGCTACCCGACCTGCGTCCAGTTCGCGGCCGACCTGGGCCGGTCACTGGGACTGGTGGCCGGGAACCCGGCGCCGCCCCACGCCTACGGTCAGGCCCGCCCCGGGCCTGCGGTCCCGTCCGCCTGGCCCCGGCCGGGAGTCACCGCCCCGGTCGGCGGTCCGCCCGGCGCCCCTGGCCAGCCCCAGCCCGCCCCGTACCAGGGCACGCGGCCGGGCCCGCCCAGCGGCGGCGGCCCGAACCGGGCCGGCGGTACCGCCTGGCCGCCGCAGGCATCCCCGACACCCCCGGCACCCCATTCACCCCAGGCACCCCATTCACCCCAGGCACCCCGGCGGCGGTCCGGCGTGCGGACGGGGGGCGTTGCCGCGGCGGCGGCCGTGCTCGCGGCGGCCGCCGTGGTGGCCGTCGCCCTGGTCGGCCGCGGCCCCGGCCCCAGCCCGGCCGACGCCGGCGGGCGGTCCGGGGGGTCGGCCGGGGCATCGTCGTCGCCGGCCACGTCGTCTCCGGCCCCGGCCGCCGGGTCGGCCCCGGCCCCGGCCGCCGCGTCGGCTCCGGCTCCGGCGTCGGCCCCCGCCGCCGCGTCGGCTCCGGGACCGGGCTCCGTCTCGGGATCGGCGTCGAGTGCCCAGGCGGCCGGCATGAGCACCCTGCTGACGTCCGGGGCGGGCACCAACCCCCGGCTGGTGAGCGCGCTCGGCGCGATCAACCAGTGCACCAACATGGCCAGCAGCGTGGGCGTGCTGGGCCAGATCCGCAATCAGCGCAGCAGCGAGTACGGTCAGGCCCAGGCGATAGCGGTCAGCCAGCTGCCGCAGGGCGGCACCCTGAAAACCGATCTGACTCAGGCCCTTTACTATTCGCTTCAGGCCGACGACCAGTACCTGAGCTGGGCTGATCAGCAGTCCCGGGGACCCTGCCGGGACGATTCCGAGCCGGCCCTCGCCACCGACAATGAGCAGGCCTCGGCCTACAAGAACAGCTTTACCCAGCTGTGGAATCCGATCGCGCTGCAGTACGGCCTGACCACTCAGTCGGTGACGTCCATGTAGGGCCAGCGGTTCCGGGCCTTTTGGCCCGGCCTGCGCGACCTCCATCTCGGCCCCATATTGATCGGCTACGCTCGCGGCCGGTCAGTCGATCTTGGAGGTCACCGTGGCGCAGAGAACAGTCGTAACGCTCGAGGATGACATCGACGGGTCCGAGGCCGAGGGCACCGTTACCTTCGGGCTCAACGGCGTGCAGTACGACATCGACCTGAGCAAGAAGAACTCCGACAAGCTGGCCAAGGCCCTCGCGCCGTACGTGGCGTCGGCGCGCAGGGTCAGCACCAGGGCGTCAGCGCGCTCGGCACCGGCCGGCAGCAGCCACAAGAAGCATGACCAGTCAGCCGTCCGGGAATGGGCGCGCGCCCGGGGCATGACGCTCTCCGACCGCGGGCGCATTGCGGCTGACGTGCTGGCCCAGTACGAGGCCGCCCACTGACGAAAACCAGGACAGCGGGAATTGCCCGTGACGGCCGGGAAATGCCGCATCGATTCACGCGCTGAATGTCGGATCGCGGTGCTCGGCACGGGCCGCGACGCCCTCCCGCAGGTCGGCTGAGCCCCAGTTCGCCCGGAAGTCGGCCAGGTCGGCCTCGACCAGCTGCGCCCAGGGCGGGTCCTGCGCGCGGTGGACCAGTTCCTTCACGCGGCGCAGGCTGTCCGGGCTGCGCTCGGCCAGGCCGCGGGCCAGCTCGTCTGCCCGGGCCTGCAGGCCGGCCGGCGGGACGACCTCGGCGATGAGCCCGCAGGCGGCCAGGGTCGCCGCGTCCCAGTCCTCCGCCAGCAGCATCAGCTGCTTGGCCCGGTGCGCGCCGAGCGAGCGGACCAGCCCGGCGGCGCCGCCGATCGCCGGGACGAGCCCGCGCCGCGAGTGCGCGTCGCTGAAGGTCGCGCCGGCCGCGGCCACGATGAGGTCGCAGCACACGACCAGTTCCACGCCGCCGGCCGCGCAGGCCCCGTTGACCGCGGCGATCACCGGCCGGGGCGAGGACCGCAGCCGGGCCAGGAAGCCCGCCAGCGGGCGGAGCAGGCCGGCCAGGAAGCGTTCGCAGCCGTCCGGCTCGGCCAGGCGGGCGCGGAAGAACTCCAGGTCCGCGCCCGCGCAGAAGGCCGGCCCGGCACCGGTGATCACGATCGCGCGCACCTCCGGCTCGCGGTCAGCCCGGTCCAGGGCCTGGTGCAGGCCGCCGACCATGGCGGGCGTCAGGGCGTTGCGCTTGGCCGGCCGGTCCAGCGTGATCCAGGCCGCGGCGCCCCGGCGGGCGTAGCTCACCTCGGCGAGCCGCTGATCGGTCATCGGCGATCCCGCCCGTCAGTAGGAGCGCGGCAGGCCCAGCGAGTGCTGGGCCACGTAGTTGAGGATCATCTCCCGGTTCACCGGCGCGATGCGCAGCAGCCGGGCCATCCCCCACAGCGGGACCAGCCCGTACTCAGTGCTCAGCCCGTTGCCGCCGTGCGTCTGGATGGCCGCGTCCACGGCGGCCAGGGCGGCCTCGGCCGCGGCGTACTTGGCCATGTTGGCCGCCTCGCCGGCGGGCACGCCGTGATCGTGCTGCCAGGCGGCCTTGGCCGTCATCAGCGCGGCCAGCTCCACCTCGATCTTGGCCTTGGCCAGCGGGTGGGACACGCCCTGGTGACTGCCGATCGGCGGCCCCCACACCGACCGGGACCGGGCGTAGTCGGCGGCCTTCTCCAGCGCATACCGGCCGACGCCGACGGCCAGCGCGGCGCCGGTGATCCGCTCGGGGTTCAGCCCGTGGAAGACCTGGGTGAACCCGTCTCCCTCCTCGCCGATCAGCTGGTCCGCGCCGACCCTCACGTCGTCGAAGAACAACGTGAACTGCCGCTCGGGCAGCGGCGTGGCGACCGGCAGCGGCTGCCGGACCAGCCCCGGCGCCGTGGCCGGGACCAGGAACAGCGACAGCCGGGCGCGCCCGGTGGCGTCGTCGGTGCCCGTGCGGGCGACGACCATGACCGCGGCCGCCTCGTCCACCCCCGAGCTGTAGTACTTCGTGCCGTTGAGCAGCCAGTCGTCGCCATCGCGAGTCGCCGTCGTGGCCAGCCGGTGGGTGTTCGAGCCGGCGTCGGGCTCGGTGATGGCGAACACGACCTTGCTGTCCCCGCTGGCCATCGGCGGCAGCCAGGTCTGCTGCTGCTCCGGCGTCCCGTACCGGGTGAGGATCTCGGCGCTGATCGCGCTGGAGACCAGCAGGAGCAGCAGCGGGCAGCCCTGGGCGGCGGTCTCCTCGCACACCACGGCCAGCTCGGCCAGCCCGGCGCCGCCGCCGCCGAAGCGCTCGGGAATGTTGATGCCGATGAAGCCCGGCGTGGCCAGGGCCTGCCACAGCTCGCGGGTGGGCTCGCGCCGCTCGGCGTGCTCGGCGAAGTAGGTCCCGCCGAACTGCCGGGTGACGGCGGCCACCGCGGCGCGCAGGGCCGCGTGCTCGTCGGTGTCAGCGAAGTCCACGCGGGTTACCGGCCTTTCCCGGATCGGCGAACAGGGCCGCCTCGGCGACCGCGGTCATGAGCTCGGCGAGCTGCGGCTCGGGCAGGCCGGTGTGGAAGAACAGCGTGGACTGGATGGCGCCGACTGACGCGTGGACCAGGGCCCGCAGCACGGCGTCGCCGTCGCCGGGGCGCAGCTGAGCCAGCGCGTGCACCCATTCCTCGAGGTACAGGCGCTGCTTGCGGCGCAGCCGGTGCAGGTCGCCGCCCGGCAGGCTGGTGCTCTCGTTGTGGTAGACGCGAGCCAGCGCGCCGTCCCGGAGCACGAACCGGACCTGGGTCTGGATCAGGCCGCGCAGCGCGGTCAGCGGGTCGGCGGGTCCCGCGGCGATCTCGGCCGCCTCGCGGGCCAGGTCGTCGACGACTGCGTCGAACATGGCCACCAGGACCGCCGACTTGCTGTCGAAGTGCCGGTAGACGGCCGACCCGGTGATCCCGGCCGCCGCGCCGATGTCGGTCATGCCCACGTCGTGGTAGCCGCGCTCGGCGACCAGGGCGGCCGCCGCGGTCAGGATGCGCTGCCGCCGGTCCGGGTCCCGGCGCCGCTTGACAGCGCCCTGGCCCGGCGGCGGCCATTGCGGGACGGGGCTAGCCACCGGGTGGCCCGCCGGGTGCCAGCAGGCCGGCCGGAGCCTCGACGGACCGGGAGCGCAGGTACTCGCCCAGGCCCTTGGCCTGCGGGTCGGGCCGGGTCGAGGCCGCCACCCCGGCGCCGAGCAGGCCGGCGATGACGAAGTTGACGGCGTTCAGGTTGGGCAGCTCGTACCGGCTGACCTCCAGCCCGGCGGCCTCGGGCAGCAGGGCGCGGAGCCGCTCGACGGTCAGATAGGAGCGCAGCCACGGATAGGCGGCCGGGTCGCGGGCCCAG
>DASYBB010000230.1:0-21046 GCA_036501025.1 Streptosporangiaceae bacterium | reverse complement strand
GGCGGAGATGATCCAGATGCACGGCGGGATCGGGTTCACCTGGGAGCACGACGCGCACTTGTTCTTCAAGCGGGCCAAGTCCAGCGAGCTGTTCCTGGGCGACGGGGCCTACCACCGCGAGCGCCTGGCCCAGCGCATCGGCCTATAGCCGGATAACGACCGGCAGTTCTGGGTAAGGAAATCCCGGGACCGGCGCCCGGATGTCGGAGGAGGACATCCGGGCGCCTTGGGGTGCGCGCGTCGGCCGGTGCTTTGGTGCCGGTGCTTTTGGTGCCGCTGGTGAGCTGAGGGAGCGGGCGCTACCAGCTGACGCTGTCGGCCAGCCCGCGGTGATCGCGGAGGTAGCGCAGGTGGGCGCGGACCGTCGCCTCGATGGGGCGGCTGATCCGCGGGTCGTACTGCCCGTACAGGTGCCGCGCGATCTCGGCCAGCGTCGTCATGCCCGCGCTGACCGCGGCGGCCACCTGGTCGAGCCGGGCCTGGCGGGCCTCCAGCGCGATGCCCAGGAGCTCGAGCGGCTCGCGGACGACCGGTCCGTGGCCGGGCAGCACGAGCGGCTGCCCGTCATCCAGCAGCTCCCGGAGCCGGGTCAGCGAGGCGATCATCTGGTCCACCCGGCCGTCCGGGTCCAGGATCACCGGCGCGCTGCGGCCGAGCACCGTATCCCCGCTCAGCAGGGTGTTCTCCGCCGGGAGATGGAATGACAGCGAGTCGCTGCTGTGCCCCGGCGTGGCGATGACGTCGATCCGCAGGCCGCCGATGTCGAGGGCGGCGCCGTCGGTGATCGTCTCGTCGGCGAACTGCGGGCTGGCGGCCAGGACGGTGGCACCGGTGAGCCGCGCGAAGGCCGCGGCGCCCGCCGTGTGATCGGGGTGCCCGTGCGACAGCAGGATGACCTCGACCGCGCAGTCGCGGTCGGCGGCCGCGCGGGCCAGCGCGGTCAGGTGCCCGTCGTGATCAGGCCCCGGGTCGAGCACGACGGCGCGGTGGCTGCCGGGCTCGGCCAGCAGCCACGAGTTCGTCCCCTCGAAGGTCATCGGGCCGGCGTTCGGGGCCAGCAGCAAGCTGGCCCGGCCGGTCACCGCCGACGGCGCCGCGGCGCCGTCGGGACCGGAAGTGGTTCCCCCGGAGACGCTGCCGGGAGCAACGTCCCCGGGGGTGGCTTGGTCAGGCGAGCTGCTGTCGGGCGGGGTCACCGGGCCGGCGTCAGCCAGCGCTCGGGGTCGCGACGCCCAGCTCGGTCAGCAGGTCCTGGGAGTAGGTGATCCGGCCGGTGAGCGAGTGCGGGTCGCGCGAGCAGAGCACCAGTGCGGCCTCGGCCATCACGGCCGGCGGCTCGGCGTTGGGGTTGTCGTCGGTGGTCAGGTGATGGAAGACCGTGCCCGGCGTCGGGACCACCTTGTTCGGCGACAGCGCGTTGACCGCGATGTTGTCGGCGTACAGCTCGGCGGCCAGGCCGGTCGAGAACCGCTCCAGGGCCGCCTTCACCATCCCGTAGACGGTGCCGCCCCGGGCCGCGCGCTCGCCCGGCGGCATGACCGGGTGCCGGGCCGCGCCCGAGGAGATGTTCAGGATCCAGCCCGCGCCCTTCTCGCGCATGCCCGGCGCGACCAGCGTGGCCAGGTGGAACGGGGCCTCGACCTGGACGTCGAACATCAGCGCGTACCGCTTGGGGGTGAAGTCCTCGACCCGCACGAAGTAGGTGACGGCCGCATTGCTGACCAGGATGTCGGGCGTCCCGAGCTGGCTGGTCGTCTCCGCCACCAGCCGCTCGCGGTCGGCCGGCTTGGACAGGTCGGCGGGAATCGCCACCGCCTTGCCGCCGGCCGCCGTGATCTGGTCCACGGTCTCCCCGATCGTGCCCGCCAGCGGGGACTGGCCCGCGTCGGTAGTCCGCGCAGCCACGGCCACGGCCGCGCCCTCGGCGGCGAACCGCCGGGCGATCTCCGCGCCGATCCCTCGGCTAGCTCCGGTGACGATGGCTACCTTGCCGTCCAGCACGCCCACAGCGATCACTCCCGACGGGACCCGTCACCGGCGACGGTAACGGAGCAGAATACTAGAAGCAGATTCTAAATAATTGGACCCGCCGCGGGCGGCCGTGTCAAGAGCGAACCGGGTGCGATCCGGGATCTGCCGCCTTGACAGGCCCGACTCCGGTTCCGACAATTAATTCTAGAACAAAGTTCTACTCAGCAGCTGCAGGTCGGAGGACACCTTGGTGCTGGACCAGAGTCTCGTCGGAGTGCCGGGGGAGCCGCCCGAGCGGTCCGGTGTCATCACCAGCCCGGACCCGGTGGCGAACATCTTCGGCTGGAGCCGGCTGGACGACAAGGTCCTGCTCGCGGACGCCAGCCTGGCCATGGCCATGGCCAGCGCCGGGGCGGACTGCCTGATCGACCTGCGGGCCGAGACCAAGCCGCCGCGGCTGCCGATCACGATCGAGCACTATCCGATCGAGGACCTGATGCCGGGCCAGGAGGACCTGATCCTGGCCGCCGCGCAGCGGGTCAAGGAGCTGACCGACCAGGGGCTGACGGTCGGCATCTACTGCCAGGCCGGCGTCTCCCGGACCTCCACGGTGGCCATCGCCTACCTGCTCCTGGGCGGTGTCCCGCTGGCCGACGCCCTGGCCCACGTCCGGCGGATCCGGCCGCAGGCCATGCCGGCCCTGGAGCTGTACCACTCCCTGGAGCGGCTGGCCGGCGTTCCGGAGGCCGAGACGTCGTAGCGGCGCCTTGACTGCGGCGCCTGCCGCCGGTCCCGTATTGCGGCCGTCCTAGTGCATAATGCGCGCCATGGACTATGCCGAGGTGCGCGCGGCCTTCTTCCAGCCCAGGGACGCGGCCGCGGTCGCGGGTACGGCGGCCTGGCAGTCGCCCGCCCGCCGGCTGCGGGACGCGATCGAGCCCATCGCGATGCTGTACTGCTGGAGCGAGCCGGCCCAGGCTTCCTATGCCGCCCGCGGGCTGGACTTCCTGACCGGCTACGTATGGGCCCGGGCCTGCGTGCTGGGCGAGCCGGACGGCAGCGTGGTCGCGGCCGCGTTCGCCGTGTTCGAGCCGGGGATGATCACCCAGCTGTACGCCGCCGCCCGCGCGGCCTGCCCGCTGGCCGACATCCGCGCCGCCAGCGCCGATCAGAGTGCCGCCGCGCTGCGGGCCGCGCTGGGCGCGCCGGAGCGGGCCGCGCAGGTGACCGCGGCACTGCGCCGCGGCCTGCAGGCCGCCGACCCGGCCGGGCGGCCACTGTTCGCCGGGCTCGCCGCGCGGCCCTGGCCCGCCGATGAGCTGGGCCAGCTCTGGCACGCCTGCGCCCTGCTGCGCGAGCTGCGCGGCGACAGTCACGTGGCCGCGTTCGTGGCCGCGGGGATCACCGGCCTGGAGGCCAACATCCTGACCGAGCTGCAGGTCGGCTGGCCGCCGCTGGCCTACACCGCGACCAGGGGCTGGCCGGACGAGGCGATGCAGGCCGCGTCGTGGCGGCTGGCCGAGCGCGGGCTGATCGCCGACGGCGCCCTGACCGCGGCCGGGTCCGCGCTGCGGGCGGACATCGAGGACGCCACCGACCGGCAGCTCGATCCCGTGCTGGCCGCCATCGGCCCGGACCTGCCCTGCCTGCTGCCGCTGCTCGGGGAATGGTCGCAGCGGGTCATCGACCACGGCTGGTTCCCGCCCGACCCGTTCAAGCGCGCGTCCGGCTGAGTGCCGGCTCGCCCGCGGCTCAGGCCGTGTCCCGCCCGGGAATCGGCGGGCCGACCACCCGCAAGCCCGTAGGCCGGGGCCAGTTCCAGCCAGCGCGCGATGTCCGCGGGCGGGATGCCGCCGTCGGGCAGGCGGCGCTCCGGGGCGGGCGTCCCGACTTCCTCGTACAGGCCGAGCACGTGGCCGGGGACGGCCAGCACCAGGCAGCGCGCCGGCCGGCCGCCGGTGATCCGGAACGCGTGCGGCACGTCGCGGGGCAGGTAGATGAAGTCCCCGCTGGCCAGGTCGACGAGCTGACTCCTCTGCGGTCGATCGGAGGACCGGAGCGATCGCGACGCCCGGCGCTACGGGCGGCTGAGCAAAAGCCGGGTCCAGGCGTCGATGAGGTAGGCGGCGAACCGGTCGGTGCTCCAGCCGCGCTCGCCGACCAGCAGGACCCAGTACTCCGAGCTGTTCATGCTCCAGATGATGTCGGCGACATCCCGGTCGGCGAGATCGTCGCGGAGCTCGCCGGTGGAGCGCAGGTCCGCCGCGAACTCCAGCATGTTGCGGGCCCGCCGCTGCGCGATCTCCTGCCAGAGCGCGGCCGAGTCGGGGTCCGTCGCGCCCGCGTCCCGCAGCGCCAGGAACACCGGGGCGAGCCGGCTCTGCACCTCCGTGAGGCCCGTCACGTACAGCGTGATCTTCTCGCGCGCGGACGCGGCGGCGCGCACCCGGGCGACGTAGTCGCGCTGCCGGCCGGGCACCGGGACGTCGGTGCCGGAGAGCGCGGTCTCCAGCACCTCCCGGAGCAGCGCGGGCTTGCGGCCGACCGCGGCGTAGACGGTGTCGACGGCGACCCGGGCGTGCCGGGCGATCTGGGCCACGGTGGTGCCGGCGTACCCCTGGGCCACGAACAGCTCACGAGCCGCGGCCAGGACGGCCGTCCTGGTGGCGGCGGCCTGTTCCGCGCGGCGCGGGGAGTGATACCCGCGCGCCGCCGGGCGGCCGTGATCCGCGCTCATCGGTCCTCAGTGGTCGCTGGGGTGCCCTGGAGGCTAGCGACGGTAGCAGGGCGCTCAGGCCAGCCGGTCGAGGATCCCGGTCTGCGCCAGCATGGCAAAGCGGTCCGGCACGCCCCAGTGCTCGACGATCCGGCCGCCGACGATGCGGGCGACGTCGATCACGGTGAAATCGACCGGCCGCTGGCTCGGCGGCCCGAAGAACGGCCCCGTCGCGGTCCCCTGCACCCGGGCGCGGACCCAGATGGTGTCGCCGCTCTCGGCCGCGTCCTCGATCGTGAAGCGGGCGTCCGGCAGCGCGCCGTGGACATCGCGCATCGCGTCCTTGACGTGCTGCACGGCCTCGCCGGGCGGGCCGGCCAGCCCGAACTGGTGCTCCACCAGATCGGGCGAGCACAGCTCGTCGGCGACGCTGGCGTCGCCCGTCGCGAAGCCCTCCTCGAGCATGCGCTGCATGACGACGTACGCCGGTGACCTGATCCCGCTTGCAGTCATCGCGGTTCCCCCCCGAAATTGATCCGAATCTTCATCGGATGAATATAATCAACATACGATGAAATCTGGCGGAGCGCAACTGGCGGCCGGCCGTGATTGAGGTGCGGCTGAGGTGGTACCTGGCGGGCAACGGTTTACCAAGCAGCGGTTATGAGGCCAGCCGAGGCGGTAGCGCCTGGCTGGCCGCGCCTTGCCGGGCGCCCTGTACGGGTGGGCTGCCGCCGCGGACTGAGCGCTCGGTGAGGTGGGGGTTATGGGCATTCCGGCCCGTCGTCAGCCCGGAGACAGAACGGCGAGCCGCGACCCCGGCGAGCAGGATCAGCTCGCCCTGGTCCAGGCCCGGCCGCCCGGCGACCCGGAGCGCGACGCCGCGTGCGAGGCGCTGGTGGCCCGGTACGCGAACATCGTCCGGGCCTGCGCGGCGCGTTACCGCGACAGTCCCGAGTCGGCCGAGGACCTGATGCAGGTCGGGTACGTGGGCCTGATGAAGGCGATCAACAACTTCGATCCCGATGTCGGCGACAGCCTGGCCGCCTACGCCCAGCCGTGCGTGAGCGGCGAGATCAAGCGCCATTTCCGCGACAAGCGCTGGCAGATCCGCGTCCGCCGGTCGACCCAGGAGCTGCGGCTGCGGATCGGCGCGGCCACCGCCGACCTGACCCAGGAGCTGTCCCGGCCGCCGTCCGATGCCGAGCTGGCCGCGCGCCTGGGCGTCACCGACGCCGAGGTCGCCGACGCGCAGCTGGCCAGCCAGGCGTTCCAGGTCGCCTCGCTCGACGCCCCGGTCGGCAGCGATGACGGCAGCGGCAGCCTGGCCGAGCTGATGGGCGCCGAGGATCCGCAGCTTGAGCACGCGCTGGACATCGAGTCGGTGTGGAAGCACTGCGCCGAGCTACCCCAGCGTGAGCAGCACCTGCTGATGATGCGGTTCTACGGCAACATGACCCAGGATCAGATCGGAGCCGAGATGGGCATCTCCCAGATGCACGTCTCCCGGCTGCTCAGCCACGCCCTGACCTACTTGCGTGACCAGATCACCGAGCCCGGCCGCCCCGCCTCGGCCTAGCGCCGGCGCCGCGGTTGTCCCGTCCGGCGCCGCGCGGCGGGGCGGGCAGGCGAAGATGGCAGTGCGGGCTCCGGCCCGCACAGCATGCCCTAGCTCCTCCACGGCGGTCTCATGATCATTGCCCTGGCCCTTGCCGCGGCCCTGCTCATCGGGGTCGGGCTCGTGCTGCAGCAGCATGCCGCCGAGCAGGTCCCGAGCGCGTACTTCCTGCGGCTGGCGCTGATCGCGGAACTGCTCCGGCAGCGGCGCTGGCTGGCGGGCCTGGTGTTCATGGTCGCGGGCGAGATCCTGTCCGCCTGGGTCTTCGGCCACCTGGACCTGTCCATCGCCGAGCCGCTGCTGGCCACCGACCTGCTGTTCGCCCTGGTCCTGGCCGTGCCGCTGGCCGGCGAGCGGCCCCGGCGGTCCGAGCTCCTGGGCGCCGTGCTGCTGGCCGGCGGCGTGACCGCCCTGTCGGTGTCCCGGTCGGTGCACGCCCAGGAGGTCCATTTCGGCTCCACCGCCTACTGGCCGGCCGCAGCGGGCATCGGACTGGTCGCCCTGCTGCTGGTGCGGGCCGGCCGGCGCCGTGGCGGCCTGCACCGGGCCACGCTGACCGGGACGGCCAGCGGCCTGATCTTCGGCATCTCGGACGCGCTGACCCGCAGCACGCTGCAGATCGTGGACGCGCACGGCGTGCTCGCGGTGGCCACCACGTGGCCCGCCTACGCGCTGGCCGCCGCCAGCCTGCTCGCGGTCTGGCTGATGGAGAGCGCCTTCAATGCGGCGCCGCTGCACGCCTCCCTGCCGGCCATCACCGCGGCCGAGCCCGTGGTCGGCATCGTCCTCGGCGTGCTCGTCTTCGGCGATGTCATCCGGGTGTCGCCGGGGACGCTCGCCCTGCAGGCGGCCGGCCTCGTGGCCCTCGTCTCCGGCGTCATCCTGGTCGCCCGGGCGCCCGTGCTCAGCGGCCCGCGCCGCGCCCTCCCGGCCGCGGCCGGCGATCCCGGCGGCCAGGCTGCGCCGGCTGAGCTGGACGGGGGTACCTACCATGGTGATCATGGCGGCTGACATCCGGGACTGCGACCAGTGCGGAGCGCCGTTCGCGCCGCGCCGCGAGCACGCCCGGTTCTGCTCGGCGGGCTGCCGGATCGCGTGGAACGGCGAGAAGGCGGGCGACCCGGCGGTCGGGGCCAGCGCGCTCCAGTGGTCCATCACGGCCATGAACGAGGCGGCCGAGCGGCTCCCCGGCGCCGGGGCCTGGGACCAGCCCCGGGCGTTCGCCGTCATCGGCGAGATGGTCTGGCAGGTCACGATCGTCGACGCCACGCTAGTGCGCTACTACCCTGACGCCTACGACGCCGTGCTGGCCGGGGAGGCCGTGCCCGGCCGCCAGCAGATCGAGGGCACGATGAGCGGCCTGCGCTTTGTCCGCAACCGGATGCGCCATGAGGCCGATCACGCCGGCTTCATCTGCCCGCAGGCTGGCCGGCCCGGCGTCGACCACGGGCCGATCACGGCCTGGACCTGGAAGCCGGTGCCCGAGCCGCCGCTGGACGCCTTGCGGCCGCGCGGCCGGGCCTGGGAACTGACCCGGCACCGCGACTACGAGGCGCACCTGGCGGGCCGGCCGGTCGGCGAGGCGTTCGAGCGCGCCACCGCGTTCCTCCGGCGAACCGCCGCGCAGGCGGCCGCCGCCGCGGACATCGACAGCGCGGCCCGCTGAGGCCCGGCGGGTAGTCCCGCCGGGAGCCGGGCTTTCGCGCCCGTGCCGCCGGGGGGTTGCCACAATGAGCCGGTGCAGATTCTCCAGCCCGGCGCGGCCGTCCCGGACCCGCTCGCGCTGTACGCGCAGGCCGACCGGCTCCGGCCGGACGGCCGCTGCTGGGTGCTGGCCAACATGGTCGGCGGCCTCGACGGCTCGGCCGCGGTCAGGGGCCGGGTCGGCGAGCTGTCAGGCCCGGCCGACCGCGCCCTGTTCCGCGCGCTGCGCGCGCTGGCCGACGTCGTCATGGTCGGCGCCGAGACCGTCCGGCGCGAGGGCTACGGCGCGGTCGCCCTGCCCCCGGACCTGGCCGCCGCCCGGCAGGCGGCCGGGCGGCCGGCGGTCCCGCCGCTCGCCGTGGTGAGCCGGTCGCTGCGCCTGGACTGGAGCGCGCCGGCCTTCGCCGCGGCGTGGCCGGAGAGCCGGACGCTGGTCATCACCGCGGCCGCGGCCGACCCGCAGCGCCTGCAGCAGGCCCGGGCGGCGGCGGAGGTCATCATCGCCGGCGATGTCCGGGTCGACCCGGACGAGGCCCTGCGGCTGCTGGCCGGGCGGGGGCATCGGGTCGTGCTCTGCGAGGGCGGCCCGGCCTGGCTGGGCCAGCTGGCGGCCGCCGGCCGGCTCGACGAGCTCTGCCTGACGATCGCGCCCATGATGGGCGGCGACCCGCTGCCGCTGTCGGTCACCCCGCCCGGCGCGGCGCTCGAGCAGTTCGAGCTGCGCCACGTCCTGGCCGACGCCAGCACCCTTTTCCTCCGCTATGAACGGGGCCGCGATGCCAGCTGACGCCTTCGCCGAGATCATGCGGTCGCGGGACGCCGACCTGATCATCGTCACCACGGCCGAGGGCGGCGAGCGGGCCGGCTGCCTGGTCGGGTTTCACAGCCAGTCGAGCATGGGACCCGAGCGGTACTGCGTGTGGCTGTCCAAGGCCAATCACACCTACCGGGTGGCGCAGCGTTCCACCCACCTGGCCATCCATTTCCTGAGCGCGGCTGACGGCGGGCTCGCCGAGCGGTTCGGGACGCTGACCGGCGACCGGGCCGACAAGTTCGCCGGGCTGGCCGTGCGCCCGGGCCCGGGCGGGGTGCCGGTCCTGGCCGGCTGCCCCAGCTGGCTCGCCGTGCGGCGGACCGCGCTGCTGGACGAGGGCGGGGATCACGTGTGCGTCATCACCGAGCCGCTGGCCGCGCACTCCGGCGGCCCGTTCCGGCCGCTCCGGCTGTCCGACGTCGGCCATCTTGTCCCTGGGCATGACAGTACCGAGCGCCCTGACCCGCCCACCGAGCGCGCGGCTCGATAAGGTCCCCGGGAGGCCTGCCCGCCTAGGCCGGGCGCGCCGTCGCAGCTACTGAGGGAGATACGCATGAGCATCGAGAAGCCGGAGATTGACTTCCCCGGCGGCGAGCCGCCGACCGATTTGCAGATCACCGAGGTCTGGGAGGGCACGGGCGCCGAGGCGAAGGCCGGCGACATGGTCCAGGTCCACTACGTCGGGGTGGCGTTCTCCACCGGCGAGCAGTTCGACGCCAGCTGGGACCGCGGCGACCCGCTGCGCTTCCAGCTCGGCGTGGGACAGGTCATCGCCGGCTGGGACCGCGGCGTGCAGGGCATGAAGGTCGGCGGCCGCCGCCAGCTCATCATCCCGCCGGACCTCGCCTACGGCGACCGGGGTGCCGGGCGCGACATCGCGCCGGGCGAGACCCTGATCTTCGTCTGCGACCTGGTCTCCGTCTGACCGTCTCAGCCTGGCCCGTCTCAGCCTGACCCGTCCCCGGCCAGCAGGGCGTGCAGCGGCAGCGCCTGGCCATAGCCGGGCTCGTGCAGCCGGACGCCCGGCGCCTCGCGCGCGAGCGCGGCCCGGATGTCGCTGAGGTCGGTCGGCGAGGTGACCGGCGGCATCCAGTCGTCGTGATGGCACAGGACCACGTGCCGCGGCTGGAGCAGGGCCACCTCGCCGCCGATGAACTCGGCCAGGCTGCCCTGGGTCGGCTCGCCGTCGATGTTGCCGGTCCCGGCCGCGGCCAGGATGGCGATGTCCGGCCGCATCCCGGTGACGATGCCGGTCCAGTAGCCGCTGGTATCGCCCCAGTACACGGTGCCTGCCGGGGTCTCCAGCAGGTAGCCCAGCGCCCCGCCGTCGCCGCGCGGCGAGCTCACGCACTCGCGCAGGTGCGCGCGCACCTCCTCCGGCGCCGGGCCGAATCGCCCCGCGCCGGCGGCCGCGCGCCGCCGCTCTCGCTCCTGCTGCGAGAGCCAGCGCTCGGGCGCCTGGCCGGCCGGGGTGCCCCGCGCCCACACGCACGAGTGCTGGCTCGGCAGGACGCGGGCGCGCACCCGCGGCCCGAGCTCGATCAGCTCGCCGCCGCCCGCGGCGGTCAGCTGGTCGCCGGGCACCCCGGCCTGCTCCATCAGCCGCACCGTCTCGTGCGAGCCGACGATGCGGGCGCCCGTGCCGGCCGCGATGAACTGCGCGCCGTGCAGGTGGTCGAAGTGCGAGTGCCCGATCAGGACCGCGTCGGCCGCCGTCACCTCGCGGCTGGCCAGTCCCACCGGGGGCGCGGCCGGCACCCGGTCCAGGTAGGCATCGAGGAAGACGACGGTCCCGCCCACCCGCAGCCGGAACGTCGAGACGCCGAACCACTCCAGCTCGACCGGGATCTCGTCCCGCGTCGGCCCCTCCTCCGGCAGGAACGCGGTCATGCTCACTCCTCGGGCTCGACGGGGCGACAGTGCCATCATGCCCGCCGCCGCCGCGCCGCCGGCCCGCGGGCGGCCGCTTTGCGGCCCGGTGCCCCAGATGGTGAACTAGCCCGATGCATCACGGTCGCGTCGCCGCACTGGCGCTCGCGGCCGGCCTGGCCGCGGCCGCGTGCGGCGCCTCCGCCGGATCGCCGGCCGGCGGCCCGCCCGCCGCGGGCCGCTCGCTGGTCACCCTGGTCGTCCCGCCCGGCGAGGGCGGCGGGGCGCTGGCCACCCGCCGCCGGCTGCAGGTCCCCGCGGGCTGGACGGCCCGGGTGTGGGCGCGGGTGCCCGGCGCCCGGATGGAGGCCTGGGCCCCGGGCGGCGACCTGCTGGTCAGCCAGCCCGGCGCCGGCGCCGTCGTGGAGCTTTCCCCCGGCCCCGGCGGCACGGCCACCTCGCGCGCCCTGCTGTCCGGGCTGACCTCACCGCAGGGCCTCGCCTTCGCGCGGCTGGCCGGCCGGTGGGTCCTCTACGTGGCCGAGTCCGACCAGATCGACCGCTACAGCTGGAACGCTGGCCGGCCCGGCGGGACCCGTTCCGTCATCGCCGGCCGCCTGCCCGACACCGACCCGGCCGGCGACGACGTCCACCGGGCCAAGGACGTGGCCGTCGCCCCGGACGGAACCGTGTACTTCAACGTCGGCAGCGCCTCGAACGCCAGCCCGGCCGACCGGACATCGTCGCCGCCGCGCGCGACGATCATGGCCGTCGGCCCGGGCGGCGGGCCGGCCCGGGTGGTGGAGACCGGCGTGCGCAACGGCGAGGGCCTGGCCGTGGCCCCCGACGGCGTCGTGTGGACGGCGGTGAACAACCGCGACAACATCACCTATCCCTTCCGCGCGGCCTACGCCGGCGGCCGGGATGCCTTCGGCCGGGTTCTCCCGGCCTATGTCAACGACCACCCGCCCGACGAGGTGGTCCCGGTCACGGCCGGCCGGGACCTCGGCTGGCCGTACTGCAACCCGGACCAGGACCGGAGCCGGCCGGCCGGGTCGCTGGCCGGCATCCCGTTCGTGGCCGACACGGTGACCAACCCCGGCGGCCGCCGCCTCGACTGCGCGGCCCTGCCCCCCGTGCAGGCCGGGCTTCCGGCCCACAGCGCCCCGCTGGGGATGACGTTCCTGGAGTCCAGTGCCCTGCCGGCGCGGTGGCGCGGCGGAGCCGTCGTGGCCGCGCACGGCTCCTGGGACCGCGAGCCGCCCCGGGCCCCGGCCATCGTGTGGCTGGCCTGGGACGCCGCCCGGCGGACGCTGATGCCGGCGGTGACGCTGGTGGCCGGCTTCCAGAACGCCGACGGCACCCGCTGGGGCCGCCCGGCCGACGCCGTGCCCGGCCCCGACGGCGCGCTCTACGTCAGCGACGACACCGCCGGCGCCATCTACCGCCTCATGCCACCGCGCGGAAGGTCAGGCCGGCCCGGCTGATGGCGGTGCCTGATGCCGGCTAGCCCGGCGGCAGCGCCTGGTAGCACCGGCGAAAGTGCTCGCCGGTTACCGGCCACCGCCCTCGATGAAGGCGGCTCAGGCGTCAGCCAAGCTGCTGCGGGCGCTGGACCGGCCCCCGCTCCCGCCGGGGAGTTCTAGCGGCCAGATCGAGGAACCGTGGTTCCCCGGCACAATTCCGCGCGTCCGCGATGGCCAGCACGTCTGATGCAGCGTCGGCGACGTTCCGGCCCTCGACGCGATCCGAACCACCGTAGCCGGGCCGGTCAAAGGAGATGAGCCGAATGCCCAGCCGGTGCAGGACCGCGGACCGGGGATGCGGGCCCAGCCGACTGCCGGGCGTCCCGTGCAGGAGAAAGACCGGCCGTCCGTCGGGGTCGCCGGAAACCTGGGTGGAAAGTCGCCTGCCGCCTGTCGCCCGTACCGTGCGCTTCACTACCATCCCTCATCGCAGCGGCGCCGCCGGACCGGCAGGGAAAGAGGCAACGGCGGTCGGTCCGCCTGTCCGGACTCGTGCGCCCGACCGTGCCGGACAAGGCGCCAAGGAGTAGAACTGGTCAGTGCCAGAACTCCCTGAGGTCGAGATCGCCCGCACCCTGATTGCCGATCAGGCCCTGCACCGCCGCATCGTGGACGTCGACGACTCCGACAGCTACGTCGCCCGGCCCCACGCCCCGGGCGACCTGCGCAGCGCGCTGGCCGGGCGCAGCCTGACCGCCGCGCACCGGCGGGGCAAGACGATGTGGCTGGAGACGTCCCCGGCCGACGACGCGACGGCCGATGACGCGACCGCACCCGGCCCGGAGCTCGGCATTCACCTGGGCATGAGCGGCCGCATCGTGGTCACCGCCCCGGACGGGACCGTGAGCGAGGGCGGGGACCCCAACCGCTACAACACCCGGCCGCGCAACCCGGTGTGGAACCGCTTCACCCTGCGCTTCGCTGACGGCGGCAGCCTGGTGCTGCTCGACCCGCGCCGCCTCGGCCGGGTCCGGCTCGATCCCGACATCGCCGCCCTCGGTCCCGACGCCACGCAGGTCAGCCGGGCTCAGTTCCGGGACCTGATCACCAAGGGCACGATCGCCGTCAAGGCGCGACTGCTCGATCAGTCGAAGATCGCCGGCATCGGCAACCTGCTGGCCGACGAGATCCTGTGGCAGGCCAAAGTGTCGCCCCTGGCCCGGGTCAACAGCCTGACCCCGGTGCAGGTCGGCCGGCTCTTCCGGGCGCTGCAGAAGGTCGTGGACGCGGCCATCGCCAGCGGCGGGGCGCACACCGGGGACATGATCGCGGCCCGCCATCCGGGCGGGACCTGCCCGCGGGACGGCGCCCCGATGGTCCACGGGATCGTCGGCGGCCGCTCGACCTGGTGGTGCTCGCGGGAGCAGGCCCTCCGGCCCGACCAGCGGCCCGCCGCCGAGACCTGAGCGGCGGGGGCGGGCGGTACGGGCCGAGTTCTGGATGGGCGGAGGGTTGTCCCGGTCAGTCCAGGCCCCACGCCGTCCAGCCGGACGGCGGGCCGTCGGGGGTGATGGCCAGCAGGACCCGGCCCTCGTCGGTGAGCCCCCGCAGCAGCTCGTCGTCGCCGGGGATCGGCCGGCCGTGCTTGGCCCGGATCGCGCGGAAGCGGTCCAGCTCGGCCGCGAGGTCCTCGCGGATCTCGACGGTGCCGCGCACCAGCACGGTGCGGAAGCCGGTGGCGTCGTCGACGGCCAGCTGGACCCGCGGGTCGCGACGGAAGATCGCGTACTTGGCCCGGGACCGCGTGGTCGAGACGTAGAACCGCTCGCCGTCCCAGTAGAACCAGTTCGGGCTCAGCTGCGGGGTGCCGTCGCGGCGGATTCCCGCGACCATGACGTTCCGCGGCTCAGCCAGGAACGCGTCGATCAGCTCGGTCGAGGCCATGTGATCATCGTAACCGGCCAAACCCGCCCGGACCGGCCGCAGCGGTCAGGATCTGGCCGCGGCCGCGAAGGTGAGCGGGGCCAGCCGGGGCCACCGGCGCACCAGCCCGGCATCCAGCGACGGGGCCGCGGCCCGGACTCCGCGCGGGACGGCCAGGGCGAGGGCCACGAACAGGCCGGGAGCCGGGCGGACGGCGCTGGCCATTTCAGGGTGGCGTCGATGCCCCAGATGGCGCCGAACAGCAGCCGGACGATCCAGTAGCGGCGGACGGCCTGCGCGCGCGGCCCCGGTCCCGCCGGGCGGTGCTCGGCGCCGGTCGCGGGGCGGGCCTCGGCGGGCAGGGCTGCTTGTTCCATCTGGGTTCCCTCGGGTCGGCGGTCGCTTCTGACCTCAGTTCGCCGCGACCCGCCCGGCGGTTTCAGGTCCTGCCTAACTCGGAGGACGCCACGCCGGGTCGCGCAGTTGCCTGCGGTGGCCGATATCCAGATGGCCAGGCCATCGATCTGGCGCGTATCTCGATCTAGAATCTGCTTCTAGAACTCGTTTCCAGGGAGGCGGATTGTGAGGCGTTTCCAGCCGCGCCAGGAACGGGTCGTCGTCGCGGTCTACATGATCGGCATCTACATGACCGTGGTGGACAGCACGATCGTCTACACCGCGCTTCCGTCCATCGCCCGCGATTTCCATGCCGCCCTGCCGTCGACCGAGTGGGTGACCCTGGGCTACCTGCTCAGCCTGGCCGTCATGGTCCCCTCCTCGGGCTGGATCGGCGACCGCTTCGGCACCCGGCGGACCTATCTTCTGGCGCTGGCCCTGTTCACCGGTGCGTCCGCCCTGTGCGGCCTGTCCGGTGACCTGCGGCTGCTGATCGTCTTCCGGGTCATTCAGGGGATCGGGGGCGGGCTCATCGTCCCGGTCGGCCAGGCCATGCTCTTCCGCGCGTTCCCGGCCGAGCGGCGCGCCCGCGCGGCGGGCATGGTGGCGCTGGGCGTCAGCCTCGGCCCGGCCACCGGGCCGGTGCTGGGCGGGATCCTGGTCACCGAGCTGTCCTGGCGCTGGTGCTTCTTCGTCAACATTCCGCTCGGGATTCTCGCCCTGGCCGTCGGGCTGCTGTTCCTCCGCGAGCACCGGGAGCCGGTGCCGGGCGCCTTCGACCTCAGCGGCTTCCTGCTGGCCGGCCCCGGCGTGGCGCTGTTCCTGTACGCCATCAGCGAGTCCTCCGTCCTGGGCTGGACCGATCCGCTCATCGTCGGCACCGGGCTGGGCGGCCTGGCCGCCCTGGGGGCGCTCGTGGTGACGGAACTGCGCAAGCAGGCGCCGATGCTGAACCTGCGGCTGCTGAAGAACCGCATCTTCCGGACGACCAGCACGGTCTCGGTGTTCAGCATGGGCGTCTACACCGGCTACCTGTTCATCATGCCCGAGTTCCTGCAGCAGGCCCGCGGGGACTCGGCGCTCAGCTCGGGGCTCACCACCCTGCCGGGCGCGATCGGGCTGTGGCTCAGCTCCCAGGCCGCCGCGCGGGCCTACCCGCGGATCGGCCCGCGCCGGATGGCGGTGGTCGCGCTCGCCGGGATCGCGATTGTCTTCTGCGTGTTCGGGCTGTTCATGGGGCTGCACACCAACACCTGGGTGATCCGCCTGCTCGCCTTCACCAGCGGGTCGTGCATCGCCTGGTGCAACATCGCGATCCAGGCCGCGTCCTTCTCGACCATCTCCTCGGCGGACACCGGCCGGGCGTCGGCCCTGTTCAACACCAACGGGCGGGTCTCCGGCGGGCTCGGGGTGGCGGTCCTGGCCGCGGTCGTGTCGGCGTCGGTCCATGGCGCGCCGACGGCGACCCCGGCGGCGCTGGTCACCGCCTACCACCATGCCTTCCTGGCCGCGGCCGGCCTCATCGCGATCGGCGGCCTGTTCGCGCTGCGGATCCGGGACGCCGACGCCGCGGCCAGCATGCGGCGGCGGGGCCGGGCCTCGGCGGGGGAGCAGTCGGCCACGGCCGAGTCGGTGGCGGCCGAGACCGGGTCGGGGGTGGCGGCCGCGGAGCCGCTGGCCGACCCGCCGTGAGCTAAGCCCCCGGCTCCGCCTCGTCGTCGGGTCCCACCGGCAGGGCCGGGAGCTCGTAGAGCCGGTCCAGGTCGAGCTTCTGGGCGGCGGCCAGGACCACGTCCTGCTGGGCGCGGGCCCGCTCCGCGGTCTGCCGGGCCAGCTCCGAGGCGAGGCCGCCGAGCTGCCGGACGCCGGTGTCGTCGACCAGGACGTGCCGGTTGGCCAGAACCGTGATGCCCTTGATCTGCCGCCGGGCGCCGTCGCGGGCGGCCAGCGCTACTGCCACCCGGGCCACCTCTGACGGGTCGGCCGGGTGCCGGGTGTGCCGGTTGCGCTCCTCGATCACCCACGTGTGGAACTTCACGACCTCGCCCTGCAGCGGCAGGCTGAGCAGGTCGTCGGTGGTCAGCCCGAACTGCTGGCCCGAGCTGAAGCAGCGCGCGTACGACACCAGGGCGGCGGACCACAGCGCCAGCGGCACCACCGCGTCGCGCTCGGCCTCGGGCCGGGCCAGCTCGGCCAGCAGGCGGCGGCAGGACTCCATGACGAACTGGAGATCCTGGATGACCGCCGTCTGGTCGGCCAGGACCTGTGCGGAGGGTACCTCGAGTGCCACCGTCAGCGGCCGGCCCGCGCCCGCGGCGTCGTTATCGCCCATGCTGCCCGATGGTGGCACGGGTTGCGGGCCTGCCCGGTCTCAGCTAGCGACACTCAGCGGGCGCTCAGCTCCGGTGGTGCACCTCCTGGAGCCCGTAGACCGGGGTCGCGAGGCCGGCCTGGCGGGCCTTCAGCTGCAGGGCCAGGAACAGTGAGTAGTGCCGCGACTGGGCCAGGTTGCCGCCGTGGAACCACAGGCCCGGCTGCCGCGTCGGCTTCCACATGTTGCGCTGCTCGCCCTCCCACGGCCCGGGGTCCTTGGTCGTGTCCGAGCCGAGCCCCCAGCACTTGCCCACGGTGTCGGCCACCGCGGGCGAGATCAGGTCGGCCACGAAGCTGTTCATCGAGCCGTACCCGGTCGCATAGACGACCAGGTCGGCCGGCAGCTCGGTGCCGCCGGCCAGCACGACCGCGCCGGGAGTCAGGTGATCCACCTGCCCGTGGGCCAGGTGCACCTGGCCGTTCGCCACCAGGTCGGCCGCGCCCACGTCGATGTAGTAGCCCGAGCCGCGGCGCAGGTACTTCATGAACAGCCCCGAGCCGTCGTCCCCCCAGTCATGCTCGAACCCGGCCGTCTCGAGCCGCTCGTAGAAGTCCTTGTCCCGCTCCCGCATCTGCTCATACAGCGGGATCTGGAACTGGTGCATGATCCGGTACGGCAGCGACGCGAAGATCAGGTCCGCCTTCTCCGTCGTCATGCCCGCGGCGACGGCCTCCTCCGAGTACAGCGCGCCCACGCCGATCTCCATGAGCGCGTCGGACTTCACGATGTGGCTGGACGAGCGCTGGACCATGGTCACGCTCGCCGCGCCCGCCTCCCACAGCGCGCCGCAGATGTCGAACGCCGAGTTGTTGGATCCGACCACGACGCAGGTCTTTCCCCGGTAACCGTCCGGACCCGGATGAACGCTGGAGTGGTGCTGATCGCCCTCGAACACGTCCATGCCCGGGAAACTGGGGACATTGGGCTGGCCCGAGACGCCGGTCGCCATGACCAGGTGGGCGGGCCGCAGGACCACCGGCTGCCCGTCCCGCTCGACCCGCACGGTCCACCGGCCGGCCGCCTCGTCGTACTGGGCGCTCGTCGCCACTGAGCTGCCCCACCAGGTGAGCTCCATCAGCCGGGCGTAGGACTCCAGCCAGTCCGCGATCTTGTCCTTGGGCGAGAACACCGGCCAGTTGTCCGGGAACTTCAGGTACGGCAGGTGGTCGTACCAGACCGGGTCGTGCAGGCACAGCGACTTGTACCGGCCGCGCCACTGGTCACCCGGCCGGTCGTGCCGGTCCAGGATGATGGCCGGCACGCCCAGCTGGCGCAGCCGGGCGCCCAGGGCGATGCCGCCCTGACCGCCGCCCACGATGACGACGTACGGCTGCTCGCTGACGCCGAGCTGCGCTTCCTCCTGGTCGCGGCGCTCGCGCCAGGTCACGCGGCCGCGATCCGCGCCGTGCTGGACGCCCTTCGGGCGGGTCGGCCCGCGGCACTCCTCGTAGCCGGCGAGCTCGTCCAAGGTGGTGAGCAGGGTCCAGCACTGCCCGCCCGCGAGCCGCAGGTGGCCGTGGCCGCGGCCCGCGGCCGTCTCGAAGTCGATCCAGGCCTCGGTCACGCCGCCGGCCTCGGCGGGCTCCTCGCCGGGGGTGATCCGCCAGTCGCGCGGTGTCACCCCCGGCAGCACCGCCTGGAGCATCTCAACGATCGCGCCGCGGCCCTCCATCGTCTTGATGTTCCAGGTGAACGCGACCAGGTCGCGCCAGTAGCAGTCCGGCGCGAACAGGGCCGCCGCGCGGGCCGGATCCCCGGCCGCCAGCGCGTCCCCGAACTCGGCCAGCCAGGCGTTCACGGCAGTGGTCGTCTCGGCGGGCTGCGCGGTTACCGTCATCACCGCACGCTGCATCCCGGCCCGCCCCTTGTCAAGGCGCCATCCGGCCCGCATCCTGTAACTGCTGCTCCGGACCTGGGCAGATGTTCGGCTACTCTGGCCGGCAGTCTGAGGAACCGGAGAAATCACTTGAGGCACAGCTCGCCGCGTGCGGCGCCCACGGCCCGGCCCAGTCGCCCGTGACGGCCGCTGACCCGCCGGACGTCGCGCCGTCGGCGGTCGGCGCTCTCTACGACAGCCGCCGCCGCGCTCACTACGCCAAGCCGGCCCTGCGCGGCTGGCTGCACCTGATCTGGTTCGCGGCGTCGCTCATCACCGGCCCGCTGCTGGTCGTCCACGTACACGGCGCCGGGCGGATCATCGCGCTGGCCATCTACGCGGTGAGCGTGACCTGCCTGTTCGGCATCAGCGCGCTGTATCACCGGGGGACCTGGGCGCCGGCCTGGCACCGGCGCCTGCAGCGCCTGGACCACCTGATGATCTTCTTCCTGATCGCCGGGACTGCCACCCCCGTCTACCTCATCGCCGTCCACGGCGCGGCCCGCTGGGCCGGCCTGACCGTGATCTGGACGCTGACGCTCGCCGCGGCCACCATCCACCTGGCCTGGATGGGCGCTCCCGAGGTGCTGGTCGGCTCGACCTTCATCGGGCTCGGGCTGGCCGGCGGCCTGGCGCTCCCGGCCGTCTGGCTCCACGCCGGCCTCGGGCCGGGCCTGCTGATGGCGGCCGGCGGCCTGCTCTACATCGGCGGCGCCGTCTCGTACCACTATCGCTGGCTTGACCCGTCACCGGCCGTGTTCGGCTACCACGAGTCCTTCCACGTCTGCGTCTGCGCTGCGGCGACCTGCCAGTTCCTCGCCATCGTGCTGCTGGCGGCCCGGGTCACCGGCTGAGCGTCTTGCCGACCTCGTTGAGGTAGCTCAGCGCCTGGGCGTAGGACCCGACCAGGCTGGTCTCGCAGTAGGGCAGTTCCTTGTCCCGGCAGAACTCCCGGATCAGGCCCTGGGACCGGCGCAGGCTGGGCCGGGGCATGGACGGGAAGAGGTGGTGCTCGATCTGATAGTTCAGGCCGCCCAGGGCCAGGTCGGTCAGCCACCCGCCGCGGACGTTGCGGGAGGTGAGCACCTGCCGCCGCAGGAAGCTGGTGGAGTCCGCGGGGTCCATGATCGGCATGCCCTTGTGGTTCGGGGCGAACGAGGACCCCAGGTACAGCCCGAACAGGCCCTGCTGGACCAGGATGAACACCGCGGCCTTGACCGGCGAGAGCACCACGAAGACGGCGGTCAGGTAGACGACCACGTGGAGGGCCAGCAGCCACGTCTCCCAGGCCCGGTACCAGGTGCGGCGGCTGGCCACCGCGCGGATGCTCGACACGTGCAGGGCCACGGCCTCCAGCAGCAGCATCGGGAAGAACATCCAGGCCTGGTAGCGGAAGGCCAGCCGGCCGAGGCCCTTGGCCGCGCCGGCCTGCTCGGCGGTGAAGGCCAGCACGGCCAGGCTGACGTCCGGATCGGCCCCCGGCTGGTTCGGGTGCGCGTGATGCCGGTTGTGCTTGGACACCCACCAGCCGTAGCTCAGCCCGACGCCGAGGTTGCCGTGCAGCACGCCGATGACGTAGTTGGCCTTCCGGGAGCGCAGGATCTGCCGGTGCCCGGCGTCGTGGCCCAGGAAGCCCACCTGGGTGAACATCACCGCCAGGTACACGGCCACGGCCAGCTGCCACCACGAGTCGCCGACCAGGACGAAGGCGGCCCAGCCGCCGGCCAGGAGGGCCGCGGTGATGCCGATCTTCCAGGCGTAGTACCGGGGGCGCCGGTCCAGCAGCCCGGCCTGCCGGATCCGCTTCGACAGCTGGGCGTACTCACTGCCGCGAGTCGCGGGAGAGGCGAGGTCAGCCGACGGGTCCGCCGTCGTCTGCGCTTCGGAAGAGGGCACCAGGGCTCCTAGCCAGTGCATCGGTCTGGTGAGAACCGCCGGGGTCCTGAGCAGCACCACCAACGATACCCCGGCGTGGATTAGCAGAACGTGGGCGGACGAGCGACCCCTGAATGAACAGGCGAAGATCAGCTTCCCACGGTGTGGCAGTATGGAAGTGACCGAGGGCACTTCGCCGAGGACGGGATGGCCGTCATGTTCGGCTTCAGGGTCGTAAATCAGTATGAGAAGGGCATCGTCTTCCGCTTCGGCAAGGCGCTGCCCGGCACCCGCGGGCCGGGGCTGACCTGGATCAACCCGTTCACCAGCCGGCTCCGCAAGGTCAACATGCAGATCGTCACGGCGGCCGTGCCCGGCCAGGAGGCCATCACCCGCGACAACGTCACGCTGCGGGTGGACGCGGTGGTGTACTACCGGGTCGTC
>DASYBB010000229.1:0-18207 GCA_036501025.1 Streptosporangiaceae bacterium | reverse complement strand
GGCGGCGGTGTTCGGGTGGCCGGCGAGGATGGCGCGGCTGTGGGCGACGGCGACCGGGTCGATGTCGGCGTAGACGACGTGGGCGTCCGGGCCGGCGGCCTCGTGCACGTTGCCCTGGGTCGGGATGCCGGAGCCGATGTCGAGGAACTGGCGGATCCCGGCGCTGCTGAGGAACCGGACGGCCCGGCCCAGGAAGTCGCGGTTGGCGCGGGCGATGGCCCGGACGTTGGGGTCGACCGCGGCCAGCGACCGGCCCAGGTCCTGGTCGGCCAGGAAGTGGTGGCTTCCGCCGAGCAGGTAGTCATAGACCCGGGCGACGTTGGCCCGCTTGGTGTCCACGCCCGGCGGCACCCAGCCCGGCTCCTCCGCCATCACGCCTCCGGTCCTGCCCCGGGTCCACAATCGTGACAGCACCGTATCTCGGGATGCCGCCCGCTGCGGCCCGGCCAGCCCCCGGAACGATCAGCGGGCCGTCTCCGCCAGCTCGGCGTACTCGTCCGGCAGCTGCCCGACGAGATGGCGGTAGTCGTCGCCGCTCAGCGCCTCGCGCAGCGTGGCCAGCACCGCTCCGGCTCCGTCGCGGGTATCTTCGCCGGTCAGCCCGGTGCGCTCGCTCACCTGCCGGATGAAGTCGTCAATCCCGGTCGGGTGGGCTTCGGGGCGGCGGCGCGGCGACGCCTGCAGCTCCCGGGCCAGCGGAGCGGGCAGGTCCGCCGCCAGGCGCCTGGCCTCGCCCTCGCTCAGCTGCCCGCCGAGCCCGGCCAGCACGGCGCGGGTAACGTCGGCCGCTTCCTCCCGGTTCAGCCTGGTTCGCGTCGCTACGGCATCGACAAGCTCTTTCTGATCCATGACCGTGGCCCCCTCCATCGGCTTACCAGCCAGTGTGCGGGCCGGGCCGGGCCGGCACCGAACCGGGGGGGACTTACCGGTCCGGGCACTCGCCTGCGGTGGGCACGACCACGATGACCTCGTCCGCCGGGTACAACTGCTCGGGCCAGCCCGGCGTTGCCACGGCCAGCAGCGGCACCCACCGGCCGGCCTGAGCGGCTTCCCGCTCGGCGGGCGTGGGCAGGCGGGCCGAGATATGGGTGCCGGGCCCGGCCCGGACCTCGCGGACCGGTTCGGTCACGGCGACGATCGATCCCACGCCGCGGCGTCGGACAATAAGGCCCTCTTCGGCCAGGACGGTCAGCGCGCGCTGCGCGGTATCCCGCGACACGTCGTGCTCGCGGGCTAGGTCAACCTCGCTCGGAACTCGGTCGCCGGCCGCGAGCCGCCCGGAGCGGATCATCTCCCGGAGATGCTGCGCGAGTTGGGCCGAGAGCGGCCAGTCCGATGCTGGTTCCACTGCCATGCCCCGGAGCGTACAGTAGTGCGGCGCCTTCGTCGGGTTACGCCGAGGGAAGTATTAGCTGGCTACTGCTTTACGGTGGGATGTCGGCGTCTCCTATCTGCCCGGCCGCGGGGGCAGGTCCCAGCGCCTGCGCGTCCAGGACGCCCAGTCGAAGGTCACGCCGGGGGCCGGCCCTGACGCCGGGACAGCATCCTGATCCGCGGGGCCGGCCAGCGACGACCATCGGGCCGGCCGGCCAGGCGCCATCCCGGCTGCCGCGCCGGCGGCACGTTCCGGGGATCCCGCCCCAGGTTCCGGCGCACCGGGCGGCCCGGGCGGCTCCGCACCGGGCGGATCGCCCGGCCGAAGCAGGACGCGGAAGAATCCCGGCGGCGCCGCATGCCGCGGCCGGTAGGCCCTCGGCGAGGAGTCGCGGCGATTGTCGCCTGGCCATCCGGCTGCATGCCATGCCGTTCCCATGTCTCGGCCCCACGTTTCGCTGTCTCGGTCGCAAACCCGAGAACGGCCCGGAGGAGCAGGGGTGAGCAATGCCCCGGCAGTTGCTCTCGCCCCAGTCACGTTCCCCGAAACCGTCTCCCGCCGCGCTTTGCTGATCTTGGTAACACCATGAGATGGATCAATGCCAGAGCGTGATGATAGCAGAGAAGGCCGCTTGACCGGTGTACCGGTCCAGAAGGAATCCGGATGATTTGCGCGCGGCGGCCGGGGGGTGGTCCCTGAGACTGGACATGAGTGCTGAGGTCTATAGTTTTATGAAATTTTTTATACAAATTGCCTGGCGAGCGCGTGCCATTCTGGCTACGTTCGGGACCAGCGCCAAAAGAAGTGGTCCGGCCGTCCGGCAAACGAGCGGGACCGCAGGCAGCTGCCATGGGGAGCGGGCGGCACATGACTGGCCAGACGGAAGATCCGCGGGAGCGTCCGGATCGTTCGGGGGACTCGAACCTGCCCTCCGTGGCGGTCGTCGGCCCCTACGGCTTACCTGCGATCTGGCTCCGGGATAACTGCGGCTGCGCGCAGTGCCGCGATCCCGGCACGGGCGCCCGGCTGATGAGCATCGGCGACTTGTCGGCGGACGTCTTCATCACGGCCGTGCACCAGACCGGCAGCCGGATCGAGATCGAGTTCGGCCCGGACCGGCACACCGGCATCTACGACGCCGACTGGCTCGGCCAGTTCGGCCCCGCGGGCGGGCCCGGCGCCTCCCTGGCCGCCGCCGATGACGGCCGCAGCGAGGACGCCAAGCACCTGTGGGACGCGGCCGGGATCGGCGGCGCCTTCCCGCTGGGCTCCTGGCCCCTGTACCGGGCCGAGTCCGCGCACCGGCAGGCGTGCCTGCGGGCGGTGCTGCGCGACGGCTTCGTGGTGCTCACCGACATGCCCCGCGAGGCGGGCGCCGTCCTGGCCATCGCGGAGAGCATCGGCGCGGTCCGGGAGACAGAGCGCGGCCGGGTCGTCGACGTCCGGGCCAGGGCCGCCGAGCCCGCCCGGGCCGGCCGGTCCCGCCCGGCGGCACCCGGTACCGCGGCCCCGTTTCGTGATCCGCTGCTGACGGTCATGGTGCTGGGCTGCCTCGATGACGGGGCCGGCGGGGCCGAGTCGACCCTGGTCGACGGCTTCCGGGTGGCAGCCACGCTGCGCGCCGAGCAGCCGGCGCGGTTCGCCATGCTGGCCGGGACGGCGGTCACCTTCGCCCGCGCCGACGCCAGGGCCGACTTGCGGGCCACCCGCCCGGTGATCAGCGTCGACCCCCGGGGCCGGATCCGGGAAGTTCACTTCGCCAGCCGCTACCTGTCGCCGCTGCGCGGGCGGGCGAGCGAGATCGTCGCCTTCTACGACGCCTACCGGTCCTTCGTCCAGCTGCTGCGCAGGCCGGAGCTGGCGCTGACCTTCCGGCTGCGCCCCGGTGACTGCCTCATCCTCGACAACACCCGGATCCTGCACGGGCCCACCGGGGTCCCGGACACGGCCCAGCGGCACCTGCAGAAATGCTGGACCGACCTGGACGCGGTGGCCTCGAGCCTGGCCGTGCTGGAGCGCCGCCAGCACAACGGCAGCGCCCGGCACTGAGCCGGCCGCCGGCCGCGGCCGCCAGCCCGGCGGTCTCAGCCGGCCCCGGTCCGGGCGGCGACCGCGAAGGGGTCGACCTTCTTGGCGGCCAGGATGTACCAGGCCGTGGTCCCGGTGTGCAAGGAGGCGGAGAGGGTGCCGCCACCGCAGTCGGGAAGCCCGCTGCGGGAGGCGGCGATGATGCCGCGGCGGTCGGTGCCGGGGCCGCGGGCCTGGGCGTGGTAGACGGCGGACAGGTACCGCGCCGCCTCGGCGGCGTCGCCGGGCTGCCCGCGGATCTCGAGCGCGTCGGCCAGGTGCGCGGTGCCCTCGTACCAGATCCCCGTGCGGCTGGCGCGGCACGGGCTCGCGCCGGTGAGCCCGCCCGCGGAGACGGTGAGGTTGCGGACGTCCCAGCCCACAGCGGCCGCGTAGCGGGGATCGCGGAGGGCCAGGTAGGACCAGCTGTTGACGTCCTCGGGCTGGACCTCGTCGTTCGGGGTGGCGCCGTCGGCGGTCGTCCCGACGTAGAAGCGCCCCTGCCGGGGGTCCCACATGCGCGCGACGAAGGCCCTCGCCTGGGCCGCCCGGGCCGCCCAGGCCGGGTCGCGGGTCTGGGCCGCCAGCATGCTGAACAGGGCATAGACGTCGATGTTGTGCTCAGTGGACTTCCACGCGATCTGCTGGCCGCCGGCCGTCTCGCCGCCGGTGTACCCACCCGGCCCCCTGGTGTCACGGCAATGGGCCTGGATCCAGGTCCCGATCGCCTCGGCCGCGGTGAGGTAGGCGCTCCGGCCGGTGGCCGCGTAGACCCGGACCAGGGCCTGGCCCGCCCAGGCCATGTTCCCGGCCAGGCTGGCCGGGTCGGTGGCGGTGACATCGGCCGGGCCGCGCAGCGGGGTCGGCGCGTACGCGGCGCGCAGCCGCCCGTCATGCTGCGGATCGTGGGCCTGCGCGTACAGCAGCCCGTTGGCGATGACCTCCGCCCGGGACCGGCCGGCCGGGCTGCCCGAGGCCAGGTAGGCGTCGATGACCAGGGCATCGTCGTAGGTCACCGACGAGGTGAACCCCTGCCGCCCCAGCGGCCCGCCGGCGAAGCTCTGGACCAGGCGCGGCACCGTTCCGGTGGCGTACCGGTCCATCATCTGGCTGAGGAACAGGTAGCCCGCCGCGACGCTGCGGCGCAGCTGCCCGGCCGGGACCCCGGCGGCCGGCCCCGGCCGGGTCCCGGCCGGCCCGCAGCCGGCCAGGCCGGCCCCGCCCGCGCCGGCGGCTGCCAGCACGGCGGCCGCCAGCACGGCCCCCGCCCTCGTCATGCGCGTCATCCACCGCCCCCGGGGCTGAAGCTACTACGCCCGGTAACTCAATCCTGGCGGATAGTGGCCGCCCCGCCGGAGCGCCCGGCAGGGACTGCGCCCGGTCTCTTTACGGGGGTCACGGACGGGAACACACTGCCCCTAAGAAAGGGAGCTGGGGCAAACGGGCCAGGAGGGAACAATGAGCGAGCAGCAGAACGACGCCGGCCGCATTGTCGTCGGGGTCGACGGATCGACGTCATCACATGCCGCGCTGCGGTGGGCGGTGCGGCAGGCCGGGCTGACCGGAGCCAGCGTCGAGGCGATCACGGCCTGGCAGGCGCCCACCCTGGTCGGCCTGGGCGCCGGGTTCGCCGAGGCGGAGCAAAGCGTCGGCGATGACGACCGGATCAGGGCCGCGGCCGAGCGCGTGGCCCGCGAGGCGCTGGCCGAGGCCACCGCCGACGCGCCGGGGGTCCGGGTCAAGGTCGAGGTCGGCGAGGGGTCAGCGGCGCAGTTCCTGCTGGACGCGGCGAGCGGCGCCACGATGGTGGTCGTCGGCAGCCGGGGTCACGGCGGGATCGCCGGGACGCTGCTGGGCTCGGTCGGTCAGACCCTGGCCCACCACTCACCCTGCCCGGTGCTGATCATCCGCGGCGTCGAGTAGGCCGCCAGGCGGAAGCCACAGCCGCTCAGGGGCGGAAGGCAAAGCTCCGGATCAGCCCGGCCAGCTCGAGCGGCGTATCGCCCTGCAGGCTGTGGCCGGCCTCCGCCACGTGCACGACCTGAGCGGCGGGGAGGCGGCGGCGGAGCTCCGCCTCCTGCTCGTCGCCGAGGACCGAGTCCGGCCGCATGCCGCGGGCCAGGAGCACCGGGACCGTGATCGCTGACACCGCATCCCACAGCTCGTCGTAGCGGACGGCGCCGGCGTCCGGCGGGGTCCCGCCGGGCGCCGGCTGGGCCGGCTCGGCGGCGGGCGGCGCCGCCGGCGTCCGGTGCCGGGCCCAGCGCCAGACCCAGGTTCCGTCCGGCTGCTGCTCGGCGTTGTGCAGGATGCCCCGCCGCAGCGACGACCGCGACCGGCCCGGGTTGAACCGCGCCGTCCGCTCCAGCAGCTCGTCCAGGCTGGCGAAGCTCGGCGGCCCGTTCACGAAGTCAGTGATGTGCCGGGACCGGCCCGGCTTGGTGCCCGGCAGGATGTCGACCAGGACGACCTTGCGGGCCAGCTCGGGCGCCGCGGCGGTCAGCGCGATGGTCGTCAGCCCGCCCAGTGACATGCCGACCACGGCCTGCGCCCGCGGGGCGAGCTGGCGGATGGCGGCGGCGACGTCGAGCGCGTTGCCGACCGCGTTCAGCTGGCCCTCGGGCCGGTCACCGGGCCCGTCCGAGTGCCCGTGCCCGGGCAGGTCGATGGCCACCAGCGGGCGGCCCAGCGCCAGCGCCACCGTGTCCCAGGTATGGGCGTTTTGCGCCCCGCCGTGCAGGAGCACCAGCTCCGCGTCGCCGTCCTGCCAGGCCAGCGCGCTCAGCCGCCGGCCGGGCGCCACCTCCGCGAAGACGCGCCGGACCGGCGGCGGGCCGGCATAGGGCAGGCCGTACTCCGCGGCGTTCTCGTGAAACAACCCGAACTCGTCGTAGTCGACCCGGTCGGCCACTGCTTCCTCCCACCACCGCGGATGCGTGCGCCCTCACGCCGATAGTCGCCGAAAGAGGGGCAGATGATCAAGAATGCGGAGATGGCCACTTATGACGAGCTCGAGGTTCCCGATCCCGACGGCCTGACCAGTGTCGTGCTGCGGTGGACGCCCGCTGGCCCCCCGCGGGCGGTCGTGCAGGTGCTGCACGGCTGGGCCGAGCATGCCCGCCGGTACGACCGCCCGGCCGCGGCCCTGGCCGAGGCCGGCCTGGCCGTCTACGCCGACGACCACCGGGGTCACGGGCAGAGCGGCCTGCGCGCCGACCGCCTGGGCGACCTGGGCCCGCGCGGGGCCGACGGCGTGCTGGACGCCATCCGCGCCGTCACCGGCCGGGTCCAGGCCGACTACCCCGGCCTGCCGCTGTTCCTCCTCGGGCACAGCTGGGGCTCGTTCCTCCTGCAGGCCTACCTGCGCCAGCCGCCGCCCGGCCTGGCCGGCGCCCTGCTGACCGGAACCACCTGGCGGGAGCCGGGCGTCCGCCGCGAGCGGGCCGACCCCAACGCCCGGTTCGAGCCCGCCCGCACGCCCTACGACTGGCTCAGCCGCGACGCCGCGGAGGTCGACCGGTACGTCGCCGACCCGCTGTGCGGCTTCGAGATCATGCAGGCCGCGGGGCGCCCGGCCGCGCCGTCCGGCTCCGGCGACGGCCAGGTGCCGCCCGCGCTGCCCGTCCTTATCCTGAACGGCAGCGACGACCCCGTCGGCGGGCAGGAGGGCGGCGAGCGGCTCGCCGGGCACTACCGGTCGCTGGGCCTGGCCGACGTCACCTTCCGGAGCTACCCGGGCGCCCGGCATGAGCTGCTCAACGAGACCAACCGGGACGAGGTCCTGGCCGACCTCCTCGGCTGGATCATCGCGCGCCTGCCGCCCGTCAGCCCGGGCTGACCGCGCCGTCGCGCATGTCCTCGAAGGCCTCGGCGTACCGGCTCGCGCCGAAGCGGGACCAGTACGAGGCGGTCGACTCGATCAGGCCCCCGTCCAGGTAGCCCTGGACCTCGAGCCGGGACGGAAAGGCGCGGATGGCCAGCAGCTTGCGCTCCAGCTGCTCGTCGATGGGCACGCAGTGGCTGGGCCGGAAGCCCATGGTGGCGGACGGCGACTGGAAGCAGTAGACGCGGTCAACCCCCCGGGCGGCGTGCATCGCGGCCCGGTGGACCTGGCCGTGCTCGTCATCCGCGTCGTGCCGCGAGTGGGTGTAGACCACGGTCGGGCGGACGGACTCCAGCACCTGGCTGATCAGGCCGGCGACCGGCTCGTCCGGCCCGCTCCCGCTGTCGGGCAGGCGGCCCAGGTACACCGTGGCGCCGAGGGCGAGGGCGGCCAGCTCGGACTCGCCGCCCGCATCGCCGCCACCGGGCGTGCCGCGGGTCAGGGTCAGGATCGAGATGTCGTCACCCAGGCCGCGGTGCGCCAGCAGCGCTCCGGCCGCGCCGATCTCGGCGTCGCCGGGGTGCGCGCCGATGGCCAGCACCGCCTGCGGGCCGGCCGGGCGCGACGCCCGGCCGCGGGCGACCAGCGCCGCGACCGTGCCGGGCAGGCCGTCGGGCTGGATCGGCTTCTCCAGGAACTCGTCGGCCTGGTCCCGCAGCTCCGCCATGGCGGCATCGCCGGCCTGGTGCGCGGTGACCACCGCGACCGGCACCCCCGGGCAGGCGCGACGCAGCTCGGCCAGCAGCTCCAGGCCGGTCATGCCCGGCAGTTCCACGTCGGTGAGCACCAGGTCCCAGGTCTGCGTCCGGGCACGTTCCAGCGCGCTGGCGGGGTCGGCCGCGTGCACGACCTCGAACCCGCCGCGCCTGGCCAGGACATGCGTCATGAAGCGCGCCGCCACGGCGTCGTCCTCGATCAGCAGGATCCGCCCCGGCGATTCATCGTTGCCCATCGCAGTCGCCCCCGTGTCCGTCATCTCGGTTTCTCCCCCTCCGCGCCGCCCAGCCGCGCCCGGCAGGCGGCGGCGATATCACCCAGGTCGACCTGGGCCAGGATCGGCTCGTGCCGGTCATCGTGCGGGTCGAGCGTGCGCAGCACCTGCTCGAACGCGCGCCGCGCGGCCGCCCCGTCGCCGAGCGCGTCATGCGCCCGGCCCAGCGTGAACGCCGCGAGCGCGAACGTCGGGTCGGCGTACAGCGCGCGGCGCAGCGCGGCCACCGCCCGGGCCGGCTCGCCCGCGTCCAGCGCGACGAGCCCGCCGATGAAATGCGCGTCCGCGTCCAGCGGGTCGGCCGTGACCAGCGCCCGCACCTGCGCCACGGCGCTGTCGTGGTCACCGCGGCCCGCAGCCTCGAGCGCCGCCGCCAGCTGCTCCTGGTGCGTGACCGCGGGCCCGCCCCCGGGCGGCCGCCGGCCGGGCCGCCCGCCCGGCGGCTCCGGACCAGGCGGCATGGGCCCGGCGGGCACCGGACCGGGCGGCACGGGTCCAGGCGGCACCTGGGCAGACGGCGCCGGACCTGGCGAAACGGTGCCGGGCCGGGCCGGGCCCGCCGATCCGGTGGTCACGGCCCCGGTGCGCGCCGTGGTCAGCTGCAGGGCATCCGCGGCGCCGAGCAGCAGCCGCCCGCCCGCCCGCAGCGACCGCCCGAGCAGCTCGATGACCTGGGCCGCCCGCCGCTGCTCGAAGTAGATCAGCACGTTCCGGCAGACGACCAGGTCGAAGGCGGCCTCGCCGGGCGGCGGAATCGGATCGAGGGTCAGGTTGTGGCTGCGGAAGCGGACCAGCCCGCGCAGCCGTCCGCTGGCCAGGTAGCTGCCGTCGGCGCGGCGGACCAGGTAGCGGTCCCGCTCCGGCGGGTCCAGGGCACGGACCGCCCGCTCCTGGTACCGGCCGGCCGCCGCGGCGGCGAGCGCGGCCCCCGAGATGTCGGTGCCGAGCACCTCGACCGGGGGCGGCATCGGGCCGAACACCTGGTCGGCGAGCAGGGCCAGGGAGTACGGCTCCTCGCCGCTCGCGCAGCCCGCGCTCCACACCCGGATGGTGCCCGACCCCGCCGCGCGGGCGCTGCGCAGCAGGCCGGGCCAGTCGATCGCGTCGAGCTGCGCGCGATCCCGGAGGAACGCCGTCTCCCGCGTGGTCACCTCGTCGATGAGCCGTTCCCGCAGGTCGCCGCCGCGCGCCGGGTCCGACATCAGGGCCAGGGCGGTGTCCGGGCGCAGCCCCGGCGCCGCCCGGCTGACGGCCGACCGCAGCGCGGCCTCGCGCGCGCCCGCCGCCACGATGCCGGTCTCCCGCCGGACGAGCTCCGCGATCTCGGTGATGGGGTCGGTCACTGCGGCCCCGGCAGCGGCGCGTGCTTCAGCCGGCGCAGGGCCGTGATCATCTCGGCCGGGGCCAGCACCAGCTCGGCGCCCAGGTTGATCGCGGCCTGCGGCATCCCGAACACGGCCGACGACGCCCGGTCCTGCGCGATGGCCAGGCCGCCGCGGCGCCGGACGGCGGCCGCCCCGGCCGCGCCGTCGGTGCCGATCCCGCTCAGCACGATGGCCGCGCCCGTCCGTCCGGCGGCGGCGGCAATGCTCGCGAGCAGCGCATTGCCGGACGGGCAGTGCGCGCCGGCGGTCTCGCGGCGGTCCAGGAACAGCAGACCGGTGCCGGTCAGCTTGAGGTGGGCGCCGGCCGGCGCGATCCAGGCCCCGGGCCCGGCCCGCGCGCCGTCCCGCGCCATCGCGACCGGCAGCCCGACCTCCTGGTCGAGCCAGTCCGCGAGCCCCTCGGTGAACCCGGGCCCGATGTGCTGGACCACGAGGACGGGGATCGGGTAGTCGGCCGGGAGCCCGTTGAGCAGGCGGGCCAGGGTCTGCGGCCCGCCGGTGGACGCGCAGATGCCGATCACCGACGTGGGATGAGCCGGCTGGGGCGGGTCGGGCCGCGACTTGAGCCCGGCCCGCAGGTGCCGGATGACGGTGGCCCGGCACAGGATCCGGACCCGCCGCCTGAAGGCCGCGGCCTCCGGCCCGGCCGGGTCGCGGATGCCGAGATCGTCCTTGGCGATGGCGTCGAGGGCGCCGAAGGCCAGCGCGGACTCTGACCTGCCGCTGTCCCTCCCGAGCAGGCCCGACAGCACGAGGATCGGCAGCGGCCGCGAGCCCATGATCTCCTCGACCGCCCGCAGCCCGTCCATGTCGGGCAGTTCCAGGTCCATGGTCACGAGGTCGGGCCGGACCCGCGGCAGCGCGGCCATCGCCTCCGACGCGGTCGTGCACACCGCGCTGACCGTGATGTCTCCGTCGTACTCCAGCAGCCGGATCAGGGCCGTCGCGTACACGGCGGAGTCCTCGCACACCAGGACGCGCTGGGTGCCAGTCACGCGTCACCGGCCCACGAGGCGCTCGACGGTCGCCAGCAGGGTCCGCTGATCGAAGTCGTTCTTGGCCATGTAGGCGTCGGCGCCTGCCTCGATGCCGTGATGGCGGTCCTCCGCCGATCCGCGCGATGTCACGATGATGACCGGGAGCGACGAGCGGTGGTCGGTGGCGCGAATCGCGCGGGTCAGCTCGAGTCCGTTGACCTGGGGCATGTCCAGGTCGGTCAGCACCAGCGCGATCTCGGGATCGGTGTCGATGACGCCGAGGGCGTCGCGGCCATCGCGCGCGGTCACCACGGGGTAGCCACCCGCCTCCAGGATGCTGCGCTGGAGCTCGCGGACCGTGAACGAGTCCTCGACCACGAGGACCTTGGGTGCCGCTACACGCGGCGCCGCATCCGGCGCGGCCCGCCGCAGGGCATGGTCCGGGCCCCTGGTGAGCACCAGCGGCTCGACCAGCAGGGCAATCCGGCCGTCGCCGAGGATGGCGGCGCCGAGGTAGCCCTCGATCCCGCCCAGGAGCGGGCCGAGCGGCTTGACCAGCGTCTCGTGCTCGCCGAGGACGGCGTCGCAGACGACGACGGCCCGGCGGCCGCCGGCCGAGACGACCAGGGCCGGCGGCCGCTCGCCGAGCGGCGGCGCCTCCGCTCCCAGCAGCACCGCGATATCGGCGACCGGCAGGGCCTGGCCCCGGACCTCGAGGGCGGCCCGGCCCTCGAGCGTGAGCGTCGCGGTGATCAGGACGACCTCATCCACCGCGCCCAGCGGTATCCCGTAGACCGCCGGGCCGCGCTCGACGAGCAGCACCTCGAGCTGCGCCAGGGCCAGGGGCAGCAGCAGGTGGATCGCCATGCCGCGGCCCGGCTCGCTGCGCACCTCCAGGCTGCCGCCCAGGGACCGGGCGTAGCTGTTGACGGCGTCGAGGCCCACGCCGCGGCCGGCCCGGTCGGTCAGCTCCGCGGCGGTCGAGTAGCCCGGCCGCGTGAGGACATCGGTCAGCGACCCCTCCCGCCGGGCCCGCTCCATTACCTCCGGCGAGACGCCCCGGCCGTCGTCGGAGACGATGATCTCGACCAGGCTGCCGCGCGGAACGGCGCGGACCTCGAGCTGCCCGCGACCGGGCTTGCCCGCCTGCTCCCGCTCCGCCGGGGACTCGATGCCGTGGATCACCGCGTTGCTGAGCAGGTGCGCGAGCGGGTCGTGCAGGCTCTCCAGGATCACGCGGTCCAGCTCGGTATCGGCGCCCTCGACGGTCAGCTCGACCTCCTTCCCGGTCTCGACGGCGATATCGCGGACCGCGAGCGGCAGGCGGCGGGTGATCGCCGAGAGCGGGAGCGTCCGCATCCCGATGGCGGTGTCCTTGAGCTCGCTGAGCATGCGGTCGCCGCCGGCCAGCACATCGGCGAACTCCGGCGGCAGCTCATCCTCGCCGCCGAGCGCCTGCGCCGTCTGACCGCGGAACTGCATGAGCTCCCCGACCACGTCGAGCAGGCGGTCGATCTTCTGCGCCGGGACCCGTAGCGGCCGCCCCCCGGCCCTCGGCCCGGCTGCCGCCGGGCCGGCCCCGGCCGCCGGGGGCGAGCTGGCCGCGGCCGCCTTTTCCGGCCGCTGCGGCGGCGCTGCCGGGCCGCTCGCCGCGGGCGGGCTGAGCGGATCGGCCGTCGGCTCATCGCCCGGCCCGGCCACGGGCGGGCTGAGCGGATCGGCCGCGGGCGCATCCTCCGGCGCGGCCGCGGGCACGCCCGGGGGCTCGCCTGCGGTCCGGTCGTCCGGGCCGGCCGACAGCGCTGAGCTGGTCGCCGTGAGATCGGCGATGGCCTCGCCGATTGGTTCCGGCACCCCGGTGACGCAGGCGCGCAGCACGGCGGTCGTCCGCAGCAGCGGGCCGGCCAGCTGCTGCGGGAAGGCGCCGGCCGTGCGCACGGAGGCCAGGATGTCCTCGGCGGCGTGGGCCAGCGCCCGGATGTCATCGAGGCCGAGCATCCCGGCCGCGCCCTTGATGGTGTGCACGTTGCGGAACAGCGCGTCCAGGTCGGCGGCCCCCGCGTCGCCCGCATCGACCGCGAGCAGCCCGGCGTCCATCTGGTCCAGCCGCTCCACCGCCTCCTGGCGGAAGATGTCGGCCAGCTCGGCATCGAGCTCGCTCATGGCCGCGCCCCGGCCAGCCGGCGCAGCACCAGGTCCAGGTCGATGATCCCGATCAGGTCCCCGCCGGCCAGCGTCGCGCCCGCCAGCAGCGCTGACTCCGCCGGCTCGGTCGGCTCGCCCAGCTCGCCGACCTCGCTGACGTCGTCGATGGCGAAGCCGGCCCGCAGGTCGCCTGACTCGGCGATCAGCATGCGGGCGGGCGGCACCGCGGCGCGCAGGCCGAGGATCCGGGCGAGGTCGGCGACGGCCAGGACGTGCCCGCGCAGGTTCAGGACGCCGAGCAGCTCGGCCGCGGAGCCCGGCACGGGGGTCACCGGGCCGGGGCGAACCACCTCCAGCACGCTCTGCACGGGGACCGCGTAGGCCTCGCCGGCCACCCGGAGGCGCACGTGGATGGTCATGGGCTGGGGACCGGTGCCTCGACCGGGCCGGGGACCGGTGCGCCAGCGTGATCCTCGACGTGGTCGCGGAGCGTGGTGTCGAGGTCGTCGACCAGGGTGTCAAGCCGTTCCGCGGTGGCGGCCCACTGGGTCTGCTCGGCGGCGAGCTGGTCGGCGGCCTCGCGGATCTGCTGGATCGCGCTGTCGACCTGGTCGGCTGCGGACTTCTGCTGCTGGGTGGCGAGGATGGACTCGCTCAGCATGGTCGCCGTCGAGGTCATCATGTCGGCGATCTGGCGGGCCTGCAGCGCGCCCTGTTCGGTGGCCATGATCGTGGCGTTGGTCTCATCCTGGACCCCGGTGATGATGACCTTGATCGAGTCGGTCGAGTGGACCGAGCGCTCGGCCAGCTTGCGGACCTCGGAGGCGACGACCGCGAAGCCCTTCCCGGCCTCGCCGGCCCGTGCGGCCTCGATGGCGGCGTTGAGCGCGAGCAGGTTCGTCTGGCCGGCGATGTCGTTGATCAGCTCGAGGATCTCGCCGATCTTCTGCGCGCGCTCGCCCAGCGAAAGCGCCCGGCTGGCGATGGCCTCGACCTTGTTCTGCATGTCACGCATGGTGTCGCCGGTGAGCTCAGCGGTCTGGGCGACCGAGTGCGCGTTGTCGGCGATCGCGCCGGCCGCGGTGGCCAGCTCCACGATCGTGGCCGAGGTCTGCGCGACCGCCGCGGACTGCTCGCTGGTCACTGCGGCCGCGTTCCTGGCCGCCAGCCGCAGCTCGCCCGTGACCTGGCCCAGAACCGCCGAGGTCGAGCGCAGTCGGCCGATCAGGCCGCCCAGCCTGCGCAGCGTCGCCGTCAGCTTCTGCTCCCGCTCCAGCCCGCTGCCCAGCAGCCGCAGCGCGAACAGCGCGAACGCGGCTCCGGCCAGGACGGCCAGGATGGCCGCGCCGATCGCCGTGCCCAGCGCCTGGGCCTCGGCCGAGCGGGCCGCGTCCTGCCGCAGCTCCGCGCGCGCGGTCAGGGCGCCGACCAGCTGGTTGAGTGGCCGCAGGACCATGGGCTGGGCGGCGTCCAGCCGCGCGTTGGCCGCCACGGCGTCCCGCAGCGTCCGGCCCGCGCTGGGCCGGACCCGGGCGAACAGGGCCGAGAATCCCTTTTCGGCCGTCACGGCCTGCGCCCGGAACTGCGCCTCGGCGGGCGGCTCGCTCCGGGCCAGGGCCGCGGCCGTGGCGGCGAACTGGCTCCTGAGGGTGCCCAGCTCGACCTGGGCGGCGGGCGACGGGGCGAGCAGGACCTCGCGCATCGTCTCGCGCTGCCGCCAGAACAGCCCGATGAGGGTCTCGGTGAGGGCTTTGTCGTGGTACGCGTCGACGGCCACCGCCGACCGGGACAGCGCCGCCTCGTAGCGCCAGATCGTCACGCCCACCGAGGCCGCGATCACGGCCACGACCGCCACGCTCACCGCGGTGACGCGCCGCGCCGATCCCCAGTGCAGCTCCTTCGGCATCGCCTGACCGCTTCCCGTCCCGTCCTGGTGGCGAACCCCGCGGCACCGCCTAGTGACTGGATCTACCCCCTGATGACTCGGGATTATCAGTTAGTTACTGTACGTAGTCACTGGCAGAGCTCAGGGCCGCCGCTGGCCCGGCCCGGCCCGGCCCGCCGGTCGGCGGCGGCCTGCTACTGGCTTGTTGCGCAGGGGCCTGCCTACGGGGCCAGCGCGGTGCCCAGGCTGTAGGCACCGGTGAACTTCGGGACGCCCTTCTGGTAGAAGACCTCGAGATCGGTGACCGTGAAGCCGGCGCCGGCCAGCAGGTCGGGGATGGGCTGGGTCAGGCGGCAGCCGCCGGCCAGCCGCTGGTGCATCGGGTCGATGCGGCGCTGCCAGCGCCGGACCTTCTCGTCCGGGGCCAGCCCGTGCTCCAGGAAGTGCAGGGTGCCGCCGGGCCGCAGGACGCGGCGGACCTCGCGCAGGGCCGCCGCGGCGTCCGGGATCGTGCACAGCGTCCAGGTCGACAGCGCGGCGTCGTGGCTGTTGTCGGCAAAGGGCAGGGACTGGCCGTCCAGGCCGGACCGCCGAACGGGAACGCGGGCGGCCGCGACGCGCTCGCCGGCGAGCCGCCAGCCGAGGTCGGCCGGCTCGACAGCATCGACCCCCGTCACCGCGGCCGGATAGAACGGGACGTTCAGGCCGGAACCGAAGCCGATCTCCACCACCTCGCCCGCGAGGCCGGCGCAAACCCGCCGCCGCAGCGGCTCCAGGAGGCGGCCGCCACAGGCGCCGTTGATGATCCGCGGCAGGACCAGCGCTCGGTAGAGTCCCATTCCCCTCCCGCTCCGGCGGCCGCTCGTCTTCCTCCATCATGACCCAGTCCCGCTCCGGTTGTCTCAATGTGGCGCACCGCCGCCCCCGCCGCCCCCGGTCCGCCGCGAGGGCGACATCACGGCGGCCCGCGCGATCCGGCGGCGGCTCAGCAAGGCACAGGCCTCGACCCGAGTCAGCACCGAGGGCATCATGTATGCAGATAACATCCTGGCCGCCCGCAGGCCGCCAGCTCGCCCAGGTAATGAGGGGGAAGACGCTGTGGCCGAGTTGACCACGCACGTCGGGATCGAGCCGGGCGGCGGCCTGGTCGGCCGGTTCGGCGACGCGGTCGTCCTCATCCCTCGCGCCGCCGGGACGGATGACACCGCCGGGGAGCTGCTCGGCCTCGTCGGCGCCGTCGCGGCGGAGCCGGGGCTGGCCGGAAACATGATCGCGGCCCGCCTGGCGGGCTGGGTCATCGGCCACATGCCCGACGACGCGCTCGCCTTCGGAGTGGTGGCCCCGGTATCCGATGGTGTCGTCATCTTCCTGCGCGGCGCGGTGCGGTGCGCGGTCACCGTATCCGGCGCGACCCGCGAGCTGTCCGGCGAGCAGGCCCTGACCTGGGTGGACCAGATGATCCCCGGCTCGTTCGACCGGCTGGCGATCGGCGCCGCCGCGGACCGGCCGGTCCGGGCGCAGCGCTGGTCCGACCTGCGGGACGGGGTCGTCCCGGGGCAGGGCTTCGTGCTGACCCCGGTCGGGACGCAGCCCGACGCCGGAGCGGCCGCATGGCAGGGCAGCGCCGCTGAGGATTCCGTCGCGGCGGGGTCGTACGCCGGCGCCGGCTCGGTGGCGGATGCCTCGCCGGCGGCCAGTTCGCCCGTGGCGAGTTCGCCCGTGGCCAGTTCGCCCGCTACGAGTTCGCCCGTGGCAAGTTCAGCCGCGGTCGATTCCCCGGTGGCGGGTTCGGCGGCGGCCGGATTCCCCGATACGAGTTCGACGGTCGCGAGTTCCGCGCTGGCGAGTTCAGCGGCGGCCGGGCCGGCCGAAGCCAGTTCGCCCGACGTGAGTTCGCCGGCGGCTGGCTCAGGCGGATTCGGCCCGGCGGATGACTCCGCGGACGGGAGTTCGCCCGCGGTTGGTCCAGCCGGCTTCAGCCCGGCGGATGACTCCGCGGCCGGGAGTTCGCCGGCGGCCGGCGCGCCCTGGGGCCGCTCGCCGCTGGGCAGTACCCAGATCGCGGACACGCCGGACCCGGCCGGCGTGCCGTTCACCGGGATGCTGGACCGCGGCATGCTGGCCACGGGCGGGCGGGCCGGCGGCGCGCCGGACAGCGGGACGCCCGACGCGGGGACGCTGCCCGGGTCGAGCGGCAACATGCCCACCGGGCCGATCACCACGGTCAGCACGTCGGGCGGCGGCACCCGGCGCGGGCGGCCCGGCGGAACGGCCGTCTCGGGCGGCGGCCGGCGCACGCCGACGTCCGTGAACCTGCGGGACGAGACCGACACCTCCGCCCGCTCCCTGCCCGATGGCCCGGCCGCGCCGCCGCAGCCCGTCCCGGACTTCACCACGTACATGGTGTCGGAACCGGCCGGCGCCCTGACGTCGGAGAACGGGCCAACCATTCCGCTGGACCGTTCCTATGTCCTGGGGCGGGAGCCGCAGAACGACCCCCTGGTGCAGAGCGGTGCGGCGGCGCCCGTGGTCCTGCAGGACCCCGACCACTTCATCTCGCGGGTGCACGCGCATATCTCGGTGAACAACGGGACGGTCATGATCCGGGACGCCGCGTCGGCTCACGGGACGTTCACCGGCGCCCCCGGGGCCAAGGAGTGGACCCGGATCGGCCCCGAGCCGACCGAGCTGCCGCCGGGCTGGAGCCTGCGGATGGGCCGGCAGGTCTTCATCTACCAGCTCGTCGGCCGGACCGACGGCCGCTGACGCCGCTGCGGCAGGCGCCGCGAGGCCATGGCCGCGCGGTATGACGAGATAGCTGCTGGACCGACACCCGGCCGGGCCGCCGCGGAGCGGTATGACCGCGCCTGCCGCCCGTTACCGACCTGGCATCTTGATCGTGGGAAGATCACTCACCCCAGGATGTGAGAGATCCTCCCATGATCATGATTCGCTTCGCCGTCCCGGCAGAAATCGGCTGGGTTCGCTGCGTGCGGCCGTCCGCGCCGGCCGTGACCATCCAGATCGCCTCGTCGTGCTGCCGGAGTGGCGCCGTGTTCACTCGATCGGCGGGGGACTCGACGACGGTGGCGGGCTGGACGGTGGCGGCGAGCTGGACGGCGGGGACGAAGACGGGGGAGCCGATGAGCTCGGGGGCGGCGACGAGGTCGGGGGCGATGACTTCTTCGGGGGCGGTGACTTCTTCGGGGGCGGTGACTTGGGCGGTGCCGAGGTCGAGTGATTCGGCGGTGACGAGGTAGGCGGCGGTGGGGACGAGGCGGGCGTCGGCGACGGCGACGGCGAGGAAGACGACGGCGATGGTGACGGCGAGGGCGACGGCGACGGCGGCGCGGAGGTGGTCAGGGGCGGGCCAAGGCTGATCGAGTGGACGGGGGCGGGTGAGTGGGCGGCGGGGGGCGCGGTGGCGTGGCTGCGGGTGACGGCCAGGGCGGTGCCGCCGGCCGCGGCGACGGCGGCGACGGCGATGACGAGCATCGCG
>DASYBB010000228.1:0-20325 GCA_036501025.1 Streptosporangiaceae bacterium | reverse complement strand
GTCGTCGAACACGGCCTCGGGGGAGTGGTTGTAGGCCGCCGCCGCCGGGTCCGCGTCCGGCGGGCAGGCCCCCAGGAACACGAACGCGCCCGGCACCTCCTCCAGCACGAAGGAGAAGTCCTCGGCTCCGGTGATCGGATTCGGGGCCAGCACGAATCGCCCGTCGCCGAGGGACTCGGCGATCGTCCGCCCGGTGAACTCCAGCTCGGCGGGGTCGTTCATCGTGACCGGGTACCCGTCGATGAACTCGGCGTCGGCGGTCAGGCCGTGACTCGCGGCGATCTGGCGGGCGAGGTGGACCGCCGCGTCGCGGACCCGGGCCCGGGCGGCCGGCGAGAAGGTCCGGATGGTCGCCTTGAGCTCGGCGGCGGCCGGGATGATGTTGTCGGCGGTGCCGGCGTGGAAGCTGCCGACGGTGATCACGACCGGGTCGAACACGTCGAACCGGCGCGTCACCAGCGTCTGCAGGGCGGTCACGATCTCGCAGGCGACCGGGATCGGGTCGGCGGCCAGGCTCGGCCGGGATGCGTGCCCGCCTCGCCCGCGGACCGTCACCTCCAGCTGGTCGGCGGCCGCCAGCTGGGCGCCCGGCCGGCCGGCGAACACCCCGGCGCGCATCTCGGACGACGAGACGTGCAGGCCGTAGGCCGCGACCGCGCGCTCCCCGCTGGCCTCCAGCACGCCTTCCTCGATCATCAGCCGGGCTCCGGCCATGCCCTCCTCGCCGGGCTGGAACATGAACACCACGCTGCCGGGCAGCTCGGCCTGGCGCGCGGACAGCAGCCGGGCCGCGCCGACCAGCATCGCCGTGTGCAGGTCGTGGCCGCACGCGTGCATGGCGCCGTCGACCTGCGAGGAGTAAGGCACCCCGGTCAGCTCGGTGACCGGCAGCGCGTCCATGTCCCCGCGCAGCAGCACCGTCGGGCCGGGCCTCCCGCCCCGCAGGACCGCCGTCACCGAGGTCAGCTGCCGCCCCAGGCTCACGTTCTCGAGCGGCAGCCCGTCCAGGGCGGCCAGTACCTTCTCCTGGGTCCGCGGCAGGTCGTTGCCGAGCTCCGGCTCGCGGTGGATGGCCCGGCGCAGGTCGCGCAGCTCGGGTGCGATTTCTACGGCATCGTCGTGGACGGCAGCCATCGGGTCCTCCAGCAGCGCAAGTCGACCGTATCCGGACTTTCCCGTCTGGATCGTAACCTGCCCGGCCCGGTCGCGCCGGCTGGCTCCCTGGAGGTCGCGGGGCTGCGTAAACTGGGCGCTCACCGATACTGAGGCTGGGGATCCAGACGTGAATGGCGTCGGCTGGGACATCGTCCTTGTCCTGGTCGTAATTCTTATCGGCGGCTTCTTTGCGGCCGCGGAGATGTCCCTGGTCTCGCTCCGCGAGGGCCAGGTCCGCACGCTGGCCCGGCGCGGGAAGCGCGGCCTCCGTGCGGCCAAGCTGGCTCAGGACCCCAACCGGTTTCTCGCGTCGGTCCAGATCGGCGTCACCGTGGCCACGCTGCTGTCCGGCGCGTTCGGCGCGGACCTGCTGGCCGGCCGCCTCAAGGAGGCGCTCACCGGCCTGCTCCCGGCCGACGCGGCCGGCGCGGTGTCGCTGATCGTGATCACCCTGATCATCTCGTTCTTCACCCTGATCTTCGGCGAGCTCGCGCCCAAGCGGCTGGCCCTGCAGCGCAACGAGCGGGTGGCGATGGCCGCCGCCCCGGTCGTGGACCGCCTCGCCATCCTCGCCACCCCCATCGTCTGGCTGCTGTCCCGGACAACCAACCTGGTCGTCCACGCCCTCGGCGGGGACCCGAACGTCAGCCGCGGCGTGATGACCGACGAGGAGCTGCGGGACCTGGTGGCCGGGCACCAGGCCCTGTCCGCCGACGAGCGGCACATCGTGACCGAGGTCTTCGACGCCGGGAAGCGCCAGATCCGCGAGGTCCTCGTGCCCCGCACCGAGGTCGAGTTCCTGCCGGCCTCGCTGCCGCTGGCCGATGCCGCTGAGATCGTGGCCGACGCGTCGCACTCCCGTTTCCCCGTCTATCAGGAGTCCTACGACGACGTCATCGGGTTCGTGCACGCCCGGGACCTGCTCGACGGGCGGACGCAGACGCCCGGGATGCGGGTCGGCGAGATCTGCCGGCCGGTCAAGCAGCTGCCCATCAGCAAGACCGTGCTGTCGGCGCTGTCGGAGATGCGCCGCGACCGGGCGCACCTGGCCATCGTGGTCGACGAGTACGGCGGGACGGCCGGCATCGTCACCCTGGAGGACCTGGTCGAGGAGCTGATCGGCGACATCCAGGACGAGTACGACTCCGACGAGGCCCGGCCCCGGCAGCTGCAGGGCGGCCAGGTCGAGGTCGACGGCCTGCTCAACCTGGACGAGTTCGCGGAGCAGACCGGGCTGGTGCTGCCCGAGGGGCCGTACGAGACAGTGGCGGGCTACCTGCTCGCCGCCCTCGGCCACCTGCCCGCCGAGGGCGAGTCGGTCGTGGTGGCCGGCCGCCGCCTGACCGTCACCCAGCTGGACGGCCGCCGGATCGCCCGGGTCCGGGTCGGCCCGGTCAGCGCGGCCGGCCCCGACGGCGCCCGCCCGCCCGAAGCCGCCGCGGGCCCGGAGAACAAGGCCGGCCCGGCCGCCTCGGACGGCAAGCCCGGACCGGGCGGCAAGACCGGACCTAGCGAAACGGGGCCGGACCCGAAGAGCCCCGGCCCCGGCGGCGCGGCCGCCCCGGTGGCCGCTGACGCGGCCCGGGAGCCTGGTGCCGGCGCCCACTAGACTGGCTGCCTAGCGACGGTGCCCGCCTGGTCAGGGCGGGCCGGCGGCACTGTGCTGACCGGACCGGGCCGCCGCTCTCCAGGGGGTGCCATGGCCAGCGAGTCCGGGCCGGTGCTGGTCGTGGATTTCGGGGCTCAGTACGCGCAGCTGATCGCGCGCCGGGTGCGCGAGTGCCAGGTGTACTCGCAGATCGTGCCGAGCACCATGACCACGGCCGAGATGCTGGCCCTGCGGCCGGCCGCGATCATCTTGTCCGGCGGCCCGTCCTCGGTCTACGCGCCCGGCGCGCCGCCCGCCCCGGACGGCCTGCTCACGGCCGGGGTGCCGCTGCTGGGCATCTGCTACGGCTTCCAGCTGATGATGGCGGGCCTCGGCGGCTCGGTGCAGCGCACCGGCGGCGGGGAGTACGGCGCGGCCACCCTGGAGCTGGCCGCCGCCCCGGCCGAGCCCGGCGCGAAGTTCGGCCCGGAGGCCGGCGGGGTCCTGCTGGCCGGGCTGCCCGCCAGCCAGCAGGTGTGGATGTCGCACGGGGACGCGTGCGCGGTGCCGCCGCCGGGGTTCACGGTGACCGGCCGGACCGCGGCCACGCCCGTGGCCGTGGCCGAGGACGCCGCCCGCGGCCTGTTCGGGATGCAGTTCCATCCCGAGGTGCTGCACACCGAGCACGGGATGACCATGCTGCGCCGGTTCCTGGCCGCGGCCGGGGCGGCGCCGACCTGGACCATGAGCGGCGTCATCGAGGAGCAGGTCGAGCTGATCCGCGCTCGGGTCGGCCCGGCCCGCGCGATCTGCGGCCTGTCCGGCGGCGTGGACTCGGCGGTCGCCGCGGCGCTCGTCCAGCGGGCCATCGGGCACCAGCTGACCTGCGTGTTTGTTGATCACGGGCTGCTGCGGACCGGTGAGGCCGAGCAGGTCGAGAAGGATTTCGTGGCCGCCACGGGAGTCGATCTCAAGGTCGTCGACGCCGCGCCGGTGTTCCTGGCCGCGCTGGCCGGGGTGACCGACCCGGAGCAAAAGCGGAAGATCATCGGGCGAGAGTTCATCCGGGCCTTCGAGCAGGCGGCGAGCGAGATCGCCGGCGCGCCGGGAGCCGGCGGCGGCGAGGTCCGGTTCCTGGTCCAGGGCACGCTCTACCCCGACGTGGTGGAGTCGGGCGGCGGCACCGGCACGGCCAACATCAAGTCCCATCACAACGTCGGCGGCCTGCCCGAGGACCTGGGCTTCGAGCTCATCGAGCCGCTGCGCACGCTGTTCAAGGACGAGGTCCGCGAGGTCGGCGTCGAGCTGGGGCTGCCGCCGGAGATCGTGTGGCGGCAGCCGTTCCCCGGCCCCGGCCTGGCCATCCGGATCGTCGGCGAGGTCACGGCCGAGCGGCTGCGCATCGTGTCCGCCGCCGACGTCATCGCCCGCGCGGAGCTCACCCAGGCCGGCCTGGACCGGGAGATCTGGCAGTGCCCCGTCGTCCTGCTGGCCGACGTCCGGTCGGTCGGCGTCCAGGGCGACGGCCGCAGCTACGGGTATCCCGTCGTGCTGCGGCCGGTGACCAGCGAGGACGCGATGACCGCCGACTGGGCGCGGCTGCCCGACCCGGTCCTGGCCGCGATCTCGACCCGGATCACCAACGAGGTGCCCGAGGTCAACCGCGTGGTACTCGACGTGACGAGCAAGCCGCCGGGCACGATCGAGTGGGAGTAGCGCGCACCCGGCGGCCAGCCGGGGCTACGTAGCTGGCGCGGGTCAGGCAGGCGGCTCGGGGGGCAGGTCGGCGTAGGACTTGTCGGCCGTGATCTGGCGGATCCGGTCCACGGCCGTCCAGACGTCGGCGAAGCTGGTCGTGATCGGCACCGGGGCGATCCGCAGCCGCTCCGGCGCGCGGTAGTCGGTGATGATCTTCTCCCGGCCCAGCGCCTGCCGGATCCGGTACGCCTCGGGATGCCGCAGCGTGACGTGCCCGCCGCGGCGGTCATCGGCCCGCGGCGAGGCCAGCGCGTACCCGTGCGGCGTCAGCCATGCATCGGCCAGCCCGATGAGGTAACTGGTCAGCGCTGTGCTTTTAGCCCGAAGCCGTACTATCCCGGCCTCGCCGAGCAGCCGCGCGCCCTCCTCCACCGCCACCGTCCCGATGATCTGGGGCGTCCCGGTCGCGAACGCGTCGATCCCGGCCGCCGGATCGTAGCGGGGGCCCATCGCGAACTGATCCCGCTGGCCGAACCACCCCCAGATCGGCTGCCGCAGCCGCTCCTGCTGGTCCTGGCGCACGTAGAGGAACGCGGGCGCGCCCGGCCCGGCGTTCACGTACTTGTAGGTGCAGCCGATGGCCAGATCGGCGCCCGCGGCGTCGAGCTCGACCGGGACCGACCCCACCGCGTGGCACAGGTCCCACAGCACCAGGCCGCCCGCCCGGTGGACCAGGTCGGTGATGGCCGCCATGTCCACCAGCGCGCCGCTGCGGTAGGCCACATGCGACAGGCTGACCAGGGCGACCCGGTCATCCAGCGCGTCGGCCAGGGTCGCGGCGTCCAGGCCCTCGTCGGGGTCGGTCGACAGGACGCGCAGCTCGCAGCCGCGCTGCCGCGCGATGCCCTCGAGCACGTAGCGGTCGGTGGGGAAGTTGTCGTCGTCGGTGATGATCACGTCCCGGCCGTGCTGCGCGTCCAGTGCCGCCATGGCCAGCTTGTACAGGTTGACCGTGGCCGAGTCGCACACCAGGACCTGGCCGGGGGCCGCGCCGAGCAGGTGCTCGGCCAGCATCTCGCCCGCCTCCCGGGGCAGCGGGAGCCAGCTGTCCCAGGAGCGCACCAGCCCCACGCCCCAGTCCTGGTCGACCACCTCCGCGATCCGCGCCTGCGTCCGCACCGGCAGCTGGCCCAGGGAGTTTCCGTTCAGGTAAATGAGTTCGCGATCGTCGCGTACGAACCGGTCCCGGAAGGGAGCCAGCTCGTCGGCCGCGTCCTGCGCTTCCGCATATGTCCGTTCCGTGGGGAATACAGTCACGAGTACCACCCTAACTCCGGTCCCTGCGATCACCCGGTACCCGGTTCGCCTCACTAGTTATCAGCCGCCGCCGCCCGCCGGTACCGCCGGCCGCCCGGCGCATGCCGCAAGCGCGGCCGGGCAGGGAATCCTTCATGCTGCTCCGCGTCCTCACCATGAATGTCCAGAACGACGCGGGCGACGCCCGCCGTCAGAAAATCATCAATGCCGGGCTCCGGCGCATCGAACCGGACTTCGTCGCGTTCCAGGAGGTCAGCTCGGGCTCCGGCCGCGGCCAGCTGGATGACCTGCTCGAGGGAACCGGTCTGCACGGCACCCACCAGGCGCAGGCGCTGGCCTACCATATGCCGTTCGCCGACCGCTACGGCGGCGCCGCGGTGGCGACCCGCTGGCCGCATCGCATCGTCGAGGTCCTCGACCAGCGCCGGGCCGATGCCCCGGACGTGCCCTGGTGCACCCTGGCCGCAAGCGTCCCCGTGCCCGGCCTGGGCGAGGTCCTGTTCATCGGCACCACCTTCTCGTGGCGCCTCAACGCCGAGTCGGCCCGGGAACGGCAGGCCGTCGCCCTGACCGACCTCGACGCCCGCCACCGCGGCCCGCTGCCCACCATCCTGGCCGGTGACTTCAACGCCGAGCCCGGGGCCGCGAGCATCCGCTACCTGAGCGGCCTGCAGTCCCTGGGCGGACGCAGCGTCCACTACCACGACGCCTGGGCGGTCGCGGGCCACGGCGCCGGGCACACCTGGATCGACGAGAACGAGGGAGCGCGCGAGGAGATCGCCGCCCTCGTCGGCCAGCCCGGCCACCGGCGGCGGCTCGACTACGTCTTCGTCGGGTCGCGGGACGCCCACCCCGGGGCGACCGGCCGGATCGAGTCGGCCCGGCTCGCCTTCGACCAGCCCACCGACGGCATCTGGCCCAGCGACCACTTCGGCGTCCTCGTCGAACTCGACATGACCCCGCCGGCCTGAGCACCCCACCATGATCGTGGGAAGATTGCTCACCACGGGATGTGAGTGGCGCCCCACGAGGGGGCAGTCCCGCTTCGGCGGGGCCGATCGAGGGGCAGTCCCGCTTCGGTGCCGCAGGCGGGCCCTACCCTCCGGCGTTCCGGCTGATGGTCGCGCACCAGGTGGCGATCTCGGCGCGGCGGCCGGCGCCGAGCTTGCCCAGGATGTGGGTGACGTGGGCCGAGATCGTCTTGGGCGCCAGGACGAGCTGCTCGGCGATCTGCCGGTTGGTGAGGCCGGCCGCCACGAGCTGGGCGACCTCGTACTCGCGGGCGCTCAGCGGCGACCAGGGATCCGCCGGCCGTCCCCGGTCGAGGGACCGGATGAGCTCGCTGGCGGCGTCGGCGATGGCCGTGGCCCCGGCCGCCGCCGCGGCGGCCCGCGCGTCGGCGGCGAGCCGGACGGCCTCGCCCCGGCGGCGGGCCAGGGCGGCGGCGGCCGCGAGGTCGAGCCGGGCCCAGGTGCCCTCCCAGAATCGCCGCCGGATCCGCCACTGCGCGCTCGCCTCCGTCAGGGCCTCGTATGCCGCGGCCTCCTGGCCGCGAGCCAGCAGGATGAGGCCCCGCCCGTGGTCGATCGCGGCCAGCGTGCCCTCGATCGCCCGGGCGGTGAGGACAGCGCCGACCCGGTCCGACCACGCCTGCGCGGCATCGACGTCGCCGCGGGCCAGGTGCGCCCGGACGCCGATCACCAGGCCCGGAAACAGGTAAGCGGCGTCCGTGACCTCGGCGCAGGCCCGGTACGCGCGCTCGCACAGGGCGATCGCGGTGTCGTGATCACCCTGGTCCCGGGCGACCTCGGCCAGGCCCCACAACGGCGGGGTCAGCCGCTGCAGCTCGGCCATCGGCTCACCGTGGGCGAGCGCCTGCCGCAGCAGGCCGGTGGCGGCGTCAGTGTCGCCGCGGCCCAGGGCCAGGTAGCCCAGGACGTAGTGCGCGGTGATCTGGGTCGTGACTCCGCCCCGCCCGTCGGCCAGCGCCTGCTGCGCGGTCTGGGTGGCCGCGACCCACTGCCCGGTGGCCCACTGGACGTGGGCCAGGTGAGCGGCCATGTAGTGCCGGTGATTCCAGAGCCCGATCTGCTCGGCGTAGCGGATGCCGCCGGTGAGCCAGCGCTCGGCACGGTCATACTCGGCCAGGGCTGACGCGAACGACCCGATCAGCCGGTACCCGCGGGCCGCCTCGGCCTCCTGCTCCAGATCACGGGCCCGCGCCACCGTCTCCTCGAGCAGCGTCCAGCCTTCGGTCATCCGGCCCGCGAACACGAGCGCCGATCCCAGGGTCACGGCGGTGTTCAGGCTGGTCTTGTCGTCGCCGAGCAACTCGGCGGCGCGGGCACGGTAGCCGTAGTCGATGGCGGTGTCGAGGTGCCGCCCGGACAGGTAGGTGTCGGCCATCGCCGACGCCAGCCGGGCCCGGGCACGATCGGCGCCGGCGAGCCCGTCCAGGCTGTCCAGCGCGGACTGCAGCATGATGACCCGGGTGTCGAGCCGCACGCCGAGCACGTGCGCGACCGCCACCATGCGCGGCGTCAGTGCCGCGGCCGCGCGCGCGTCGCCGGACCTGACGGCCAGCTCGTGGGCGGCCTGGTAGGCCTGCGCCGCGGCCGCGTTGTCGTCGACGGCCGCGGCCTCGTCGCCGACTGCCGCGAACAGCTCGGCCCGCTCCCGCCCCGGCGCGTCGGCGGGCAGGTTGCGGACCGCCCGCCGGTACAGCTCGAGCGCCTCGCCGTGGACCGACAGCGCGGCGGCCTCGCCCGCCGCGACCACGGCATGCCGGAGGGCGAGCTCGTGGCACCCGGCCTGCTCGTAGTGCGCGGACAGGAACGCATCCCGGTAGCCGCGCTCGGCCGCGGCGCGGGCGACGCGCTCGTGCAAGCGACGGCGTCGCGGCAGGTCGGCGTCGGCGTACAGGGCGTCGCGGATAAGCGCGTGCCGGAAGCCGAAGGTGACGGCGTCGGCGCCGGGCACGACGACGTAGGCCTCCTGGAGTTCCCGCAGGGCGCTGGCCACCGCCTCCGGGCCGGCACCGGTGACGGCGGCCAGCAGGTCGAAGTCGAAGGACCGCCCGATGACGGCGGCGGCCGCGCCCAGCTCGCGCGTCGGGGCGGTCAGCCGCCGGGTCCGGCTCAAGATGGCGTCGGCCAGCGTGTCGGGCACCGCGGCCGCGCCGACCGCCGCGCCCGACTGCGGGGTCATGGCGTCATCGTCGATGACCGCCAGGAGTTCCTCGACGTGCAGCGGGATGCCGTCGCTGCGCTCGTGGACGGCGTTCGCGACCTGGGCCGGGGCCAGCCCTCCCAGGGCGGCGCTGATCATGGCCGCGGTCTGCGCCGGGCTCAGGCGGGGCAGCCGGATCTCCTCCGCGAGCCGCTGGCCGATCAGGCGGGCCCGCAGGTCGCGCATGGGCAGCCGCGGGTAGAGCTCGTCGCTGCGGAACGCGGCGGCGATCAGGACCGGCCGCGCCGCGAGCCGCCCGGCCAGGTGGCTGAGCACGTCCAGGCTCAGCTCATCGGCCCAGTGCAGGTCCTCGAGGATGATCAGCAGGGGGCGGCCGGCGCCGGCGCCCGCCAGCAGGTCAGCGACGTCCTGGACCAGCAGGCGGCGTCGGCGGTGCGCGTCGCCCGGCTCAGCCGGGCTGGCCCGCACCCGCTCGGCCAGCCGGTGGCCGAGCTCGTGCAGGCTCGGCTCGTCGGCGGCTGACAGGCCGCTGGCCAGGTCCAGCAGCATCCCGGCGATCGACTCCACGTCATCGGGGAAGGCGGCCGCCCGGCCGACGGCGAAGCCATCGGCGCGGGCCTGGCGCTCGATCGCGGCCAGCAGCCGGGATTTGCCGATGCCGGCCTCGCCCGCGACGAACAGCAGCTGCCCGGAGCCGTCCGCAGCCTGAGCGAGGCGGCGCCGGGCGAGGGCCAGGAACTCCTCCCGGCCGACCAGGACCGGCGACTGGACCACGCCGCGAGCCGCCATCGGTATCCCCACCCCCCAAAGTAAGTATCGGCCACCCGTGAAATAGGGCATCTGCCCGATGAGCCGCAGGCCCCCGCAGCCGGAGACTGAGCTCATACCACTTGGCCAGGGGCTGACCAATGACACGGGGGCGATTCACCATGTTTCACCACGACATCACCGCGGCCGCGGCGCGCGAGCGCCAGAAAGCGTGGCTGGCCGCGGCCGAGCAGGCCCGGCGGGCCCAGCAGGCCCGGCGGGCACCCGCCGGCCCGGGGCGCCGGGTCATCCTGCGCGACGGCTCAGAGGCGCTGATCCGCCCGGTCCGGGGCACCGACGCCCCGCTCCTCGCTGACGGCTTTGCCCGGCTGAGCGCAAGGTCCCGCTGGATGCGGTTCCTGGGGGGCAAGAAAGAGCTGTCCCCGGCGGAGCTGCGCTCCCTCACCGAGGTCGATCACTACGACCGCGAGGCGCTCGGCGCCCTGGATCAGGCCAGCGGGCGGGGCGTGGGCATCGCCCGCTATGTCCGCCACGCGGCCGACCCGCAGGCGGCCGAGATCGCCGTGACCGTGGTCGACGACTGGCAGCGCCTGGGCCTCGGCACGGTGCTGCTGACCCAGCTGGCGGACCGGGCGCGGGAGGCCGGCATCCACCGCTTCACGGCGCTGGTCTCGACCGAGAACGACGCCGGCATCAGGCTGCTGCGCCGCCTGAACGCCGAGTTTGTCCGGCGCGAGGCCGACACCGTGGTGTACGAGATCGCGCTCCGGCCGGCCGACACCCACCGCCAGCCGAACCTCCTGCGCGCGACTGGCCGGCACCACAGTTAGCGGCCCAGAATTTCATGATCGTGGGAAGACTGCGCACCTCATAGTGTGAGCGGCCTTCCCGCGATCATGGTCTTTACCGGGGCCAGCGCTAGCGGGCCGACCGGGCGCGGCGCTAACCGGCCCGGCGGCTAACCGGCCCGGCGGCTAACCAGCCCGGCGGCGGCGCAGGCGGCGGTACGCCAGGGCCAGCGCCACCACGGCGACCACGCCCCCCGCGACCGGCAGCGCCCGCTTGAGTACCGGCAGCCCGGCCACGCTGAGCAGGTCGACCGCCTCGTTGTCGGGCTGCCACGACTCCGGCGCCGGCGCCGGAACCGGCCGCAGCGGCGCGGTGCCCGCCCCGGCGCTGGCCGGGCCGGCCGGCGCGCCGTCCCCGCCGCGCGCCTCCGCGTCCGCGTGGGCCGGCAACGCCGTCTCCGGCCCGCCGGACCCGTTGGCGCTGGCCACAGCCTCGGCGACAGTGGCGGCCTGGGCCACCCCGGCCGCGGCCGACTCTGCCTCGGTGGCCGGGGCCAGGGACAGCCCGCGGTCGGCCAGGCGCTGCCGGATGTCCTCGACCGATGCCGGGCCGATGTTCTCGATGGCCAGCAGCTGCGCGGGCGTCTTCGCGACCAGGTCGGCCACCGTGTGGACGCCCTCGCGGCGCAGGCTGTTGTGGGCGCGCAGCGGCAGGCTGAGCTCCTCGATGGGCTGGGCCAGGTCGTCGCTGGCCAGGTCAGCCAGGTCGTCGTCCCCGCCCGGAGCATCCAAGCCGGCCCGGCCGGCCGGGTCCGCGCCGGTCGGCTCGGTCGCGGCCGCGACCTGGTCGGCCGTCGCGGCCGCGGCCGCCGCCTCCGACTCGGTCGTGGCCCCGGCCTGGTCGGCGGCCAGCATCTTGGCCATGTTGTCGGCGAAGATGCCGACCAGCTTGCCGCTGACCTCGGACAGCACCCCGCGGCCGAACTGCGCCGCCTTGCCCGTCACGTTCAGGTTGGTGAGCACGGTGACCTGGGTCTGGTCCCCGTCGGGCACGAGCTCGGAGCGGACCGTGGCCGACGCGGTCCCCGAGCCGCGGGTCTCCTTGCCCGACGCCTCCAGCGTGACGACATGGGCCTCGCGGTTCCGCTCGGTGAAATGAGCCTTGCCCGCGTAGACCTGGGTGATCGGGCCGACCTTCACCTTGATCTTCCCGGCGATGTCGTCCCCGTCCACGGAGTCGAGGGAGGCGCCTGGCATGCAGGTCGCCACCCGCTCGACGTCCAGCAGCACATCCCACGCTCGGTCAAGCGAAACCGGAACGGTGAATGAGTGCTTTAGCTCCATATGTCATGCTCCCACTGCCGCTGCGAGTGCTCGGCCGGTCAGGACCCGCGCGAGGTGGCGACGGTAGTCGGGCGCGCCGTGCAGGTCGGCCGGTGGCTGCGTTCCATCGGCGGCGCTGGCGGCGGCCGCCCGCAGTGCGGCCACGCTGGCCTCCGCTCCTGCGACGGCCGACTCAGCGGCCGCCGCGCGGACTGGAACCGACCCCATGTTGGTCAGCCCGATCCGCGCCTCGGCCACGTGGCCATCGGAACGCCTCGCCAGCGCGGCGACGCCCACAGTGGCCCACGCCTGCGCCGTTCGGTGAAACTTCTCGTAACGATAGCCCCAACCAGGGCCGAGCTTGGGCACCCGCACCCCGGTCAGGATCTCGCCCGGCAAAAGGGCCGTCGTCAGGTAGTCCACGAAGAACTCCCCGGCCGGGATCTCGCGCGCGCCCGCCGGCCCCGTGGCGAGCAGCACCGCGTCCAGCGCGAGGACCACGGCCGGCAGATCGCCGGCCGGGTCGCCGTGGACCAGGGAGCCGCCCAGCGTGCCCCGGTGCCGGATCGCCGGGTCGGCCACCATGCCCGTGGCCTGCGCCAGCAGGCCGCAGTGCGCGGCGATCAGCGGGTCGCGGGTGACCTGGTAGTGCGTGGTGCCGGCCCCGATGACCAGGGCGTCCCCGGCGTCGCTGACCCCCCGCAGCTCGGCCAGGCCGCCGGTGTCGACCAGCAGCGAGGGATAGGCCAGCCGCAGCCGGAGCAGCGGCAGCAGGCTCTGCCCGCCGGCGATGACCTTCGCGTCCTCCCCGCCCTCAGCCAGGGCCGAGATGGCCTCGGGCAGCGACGCCGGCCGCACGTAGTCGAAGCTGGTCGGGATCATGCGCCACTCCCGTCGATGACCGCAGACGGCGAGTTGCCCTGCGTCTGGTCGCTCTGCCGGGCCGCGTGCTGCGCCTCGGCGTCCTGCGGTACGCCGCGCGCCACCTCGATGGCCCGCCACACCCGCTCGGGCGTGCACGGCATGACGACGTCCTTGACCCCGAGCGGCCGCAGCGCGTCGAGGATGGCGTTGACCACGGCGGGCGTGGAGGCGATGGTGCCCGCCTCGCCGACGCCCTTGACCCCGAGCCGGTTGGCGGCCCGGCTCTCGGTCCGGTCGGTGACATACGACGGCAGGTCCGACGCGGACGGCAGCAGGTAGTCGGCCAGCGTCGTGGTCACCAGGTTGCCGTCGTCGTCGTAGACGCCCTCCTCGTACAGCGCCTGGGCGATGCCCTGGGCCAGCCCGCCGTGCACCTGGCCCTCGACGATCAGCGGGTTGACCACCACCCCGACGTCATCCACGGCCACGTAGGAACGGATCTTCACGAACCCGGTCTCGGTATCGACCTCGGTCGCGCACAGGTGCGTCCCGTGCGGGAACGAGAAGTTGTCCGGGTCGTAGGTCGCGTCGGAGTCCAGCGACGGCTCGACCCCGTCAGGCAGGTCGTGGGCCGCGAACGTGGCCAGCGCGATCTCCTGGATCGACTTGCTGGCGTTCCCGGCCGAGAACGCCCCGTTGGCGAAGGTGACCTCAGACGGCGGCGCCTCCAGCATCGCCGAGGCGATGACACGCGCCTTGTCGACGACCTTGTCGCACGCCTGGACCAGGGCCAGGCCGCCCACCGCCAGCGAGCGCGACCCGTAGGTGTCCATGCCCTTGGGCGAGATCTGGGTGTCGCCGTGCAGCACCCGGATGTCCTCGAACGGCACCCCGAGCTGGTCGGACACGATCTGGCTCCACGCCGTCTCGTGACCCTGCCCGTGCGCGCTGGACCCCGTCACCACCTCGACCTTGCCGGTCGGCAGCATCCGGATCGCGGCGTGCTCCCAGCCGCCGGCCCCGTAGGCCAGCGAGCCGAGCACCCGCGACGGCGCCAGCCCGCACATCTCGGTGAACGTCGAGATGCCGATGCCCAGCCGGACCGGGTCGCCCCGCTCGACGCGCGCGGCCTGCTCGGCCCGGAGCCCGTCGTAGTCGAACAGCTCCTTGGCCCGCGCGGTCGCCGCCTCGTAGTTGCCCGAGTCGTAGGTCAGCCCGCAGATCGTCGTGTACGGGAACTCCTCGTGGGTGATCCAGTTCCGCTCGCGCAGCTCCAGCGGCTCGATGCCGAGCTCGTCGGCCAGGTCGTCCACGATCCGCTCGATGGCGAACGTGGCCTCTGGGCGCCCCGCGCCCCGGTAGGCGTCGGTCGGCATCTTGGTCGTGAACACCCCGGTGCAGTTGAACGAGTAGGCGTCCATCTTGTAAATCGCGGGGAACATGAACGCGCCCAGCAGCGGGACCCCCGGCGTAACCAGCATCAGGTACGCGCCCATGTCGGCCAGCAGGTCCACCGACAGGCCGCGGATCCGCCCGTCGCGGTCGGCCGCGATCTTGATCCGCTGCCACTGGTCCCGGCCGTGGTGCACGGTCAGGTTGCCCTCCGACCGCGACTCGGTCCACTTGACCGGCTTGCCCAGCTTGCGGGCGATCAGCAGGGCCAGTTCCTCCTCGGCCGTGACCTGGAGCTTGGAGCCGAACCCGCCGCCCACGTCGGGCGCGATGACCCGGAGGTTCTGCTCCGGGATGCCGGTGATGGCGGCCAGCAGGAACCGCAGCACGTGCGGGATCTGGGTCGCCGACCACAGGGTGTACTCGTCGCCGAGCGGGGAGCACACCACCGACCGGGGCTCCATGGCACAGGGGATGAGGCGCTGCTGGCGGTAGTTGCGCTCCAGCACCACGGGCGCGTCGCGGAACGCCGCGTCCAGGTCGCCGTTGGCGAACTTCCACTCGAAGCTCTTGTTGCCCGCCTCGTGCACCCGGGGGGAGCCCTCGTCCAGCGCGGTGCGGATGTCCAGCACCGGCGGCAAGGGGTCGTAGTCCACGTCGATCGCGGCCACCGCGTCCGCGGCGGTGTAGCGGTCCCGGCAGACGACCACGGCCACCGCCTCGCCGACGTACCGGACCTCGTCGACCGCCATGGCCGGGTGGGCCGGGATCACGATGTCCTCGGTGACCGGCCACGCGCACGGCAGGCTGCCCTGCTCGGCGGCGAAGTCCGCCCCGCTGAACGCGGCCACCACGCCGGGCAGCTTGAGCGCGGCGCTGACGTCAACGCTCCTGATCTTCGCGTGCGCGAACGGGCTGCGTGCGAAGGCCAGGTGCAGCAGGCCGGGCAGCACGATGTTGTCGGTCCACGTCGTCTGGCCGGTGATCAGCCGCGCGTCCTCCTTGCGCAGCCGCGCCCGCCCGATCTGCGGGCCTGCGGCCTGGGTCTCGTCGACGGCCGTCATGCCCGCGCCCCCTCGGCCTGCGCGGCGGCCGCGCGCCGCACCGCGCGGACGATGTTCTCGTATCCCGTGCAGCGGCACAGGTTGCCCTCGAGCCCCTCGCGGATCTCGGTGTCACTCGGGTCCGGGTTGTCGCGCAAGAGGTCGACCGCGGCCAGGATCATCCCCGGCGTGCAGTACCCGCACTGCAGGGCGTGCTCCCCGTGGAACGCGGCCTGGAGCGGGTGCAGCCCGCCGGCGCCCAGGCCCTCGATGGTGGTGATCTCGGCCCCGTCCGCCTGGACCGCCAGCACGGCGCAGCTCTTGACCGAGGAGCCGTTCATCAGGACTGTGCAGGCACCGCAGTTAGAGGTATCGCAGCCAATCGGAGTCCCGGTCTTCCCCAGGTTCTCCCGCAGGTAGTGCACCAGCAGCCGCCGGGGCTCCACCTGATCGACGTAACCGACTCCGTCGACCGTTACGTTGATTTGCGTCATACGCTGACTCCCATGTCCCGGGTCGTGTCCAAGGTCACACCTTGGAGCCCAACCTAGAACTGGCAGCCCCGCCGCACCATCGTAGGAACTTAGGTGACTACCTGGCGAAACGTGGCCCTTCCCGCCGCCCGCCGTCAGGCGGTGTCGAGGACCCGGAACACCTCAGCCAGCGAGCCGGCCGGCAGCCCGCCCGCCTCGGCGTTGCGCGTGTTCCACTCGTGCAGCCGGTCCGCGGTTCGCCCGGCGTCGGACATCTGGCTGGCGTGGCTGGTCAGCGCCGCGATCTTGCGGGCGAACGTCGCGGTGATGTCCACGTAATGGTCGGCGTCCGGCCCCATCGGGATCCACACCTGCGGCACCGTCCACGGCTCGAGCCGCTCGTCGTTCAGCAGCTCGGGGAACGCGAACGGGTTCCGCGAGTCGGGGTAGACCGCGTCCAGCGCGGCCGCGCCCACGGCCCGGTGGTCGGGGTGGCTGCCGCCGATCCTTGTGTAGTTGCGCTCCGGGGACGGCAGCATGACCCGTCCCGGCCGGACCGTCCGGATGACCCGGGCCAGGTCCCGGCGCAGCTCCAGCGTGGCCTCGACCCGCCCGTCGGGGTAGCCGAGCCAGATCAGCTCCGACACCCCGACCTGCTTGGCCGCGGCCGTCTGCTCGGCCTGCCGCAGCCGGACCATGTCCGGCCGGCTCACCGACCGGTCACCGCCCCCCGCGTCGCCGCTGGTCACCAGGCAGTACGTGACCTCGATCCCGGCGTCGGTCCACACCGCGACCGTCCCCGCCGCCCCGAAGTCGACATCATCCGGGTGCGCGACAATCACCAGGATCCGGTCAATTCCGTCCGTCTGCGCGCCCACGTTGTCGGCCCGCTCAGTTTCTGGCACGCAGCCGATCCTACGTGCCGCAACTCCCCGGCCCGCGAGCCCCAGGCTGCGTCACCGTGGCCAGAATCCGGCCTCGGCCTTGCCCTGCTCCCACGGCATGGACTCGCCCGGCTCGGCCAGCGCCTCCCCGGCCAGCGCGGCGTCGGCCAGATCCCCGACCAGCTCGCGAGTGTCATGGAAACGCTCAGTCGAGGGCTGACATGACGTGCTTGACGCGGGTGTAGTCCTCGAAGCCGTACATCGACAGGTCCTTGCCGTAGCCGGACTGCTTGAAGCCGCCGTGCGGCATCTCGGCCACCAGCGGGATGTGGGTGTTGATCCACACGCAGCCGAAGTCCAGGCGGCGCGACACCCGCATGGCCCGGCCGTGGTCGGACGTCCAGATCGACGAGGCCAGGCCGTATTCCGTGCCGTTGGCCCAGGCCACCGCCTCGTCCTCGTCGCTGAACCGCTGGACGGTGATGACCGGGCCGAACACCTCGTTCTGGATGATCTCGTCGTCCTGGTGCAGGCCGTCGACCACGCTGGCCTCGTAGAAGTAGCCCCGGTCGCCGCTGCGGTGCCCGCCGGCCAGGACCCGGGCATGGTCGGGCAGCCGCTGGATGAACCCGGACACCTTGTCCAGCTGGTTCGCGTTGTTCAGCGGCCCGAAGTCCGCGTCCAGCACGTCGGGGCCGCCCACGGTCTGGGCCTTGGCCTGCTCGGTCAGGGCGGCGACGAAGTCGTCGTGCACCCGCGGGCCGGCCAGCACCCGGGTCGCCGCCGTGCAGTCCTGGCCCGCGTTGAAGTAGCCCGCGATGGCGATCGCCTCGGCCGCCTTGGCCGGGTCGGCGTCGTCGAACACGACGACCGGCGCCTTGCCGCCCAGCTCCAGGTGGACCCGCTTGAGGCCGGCCGCCGCGGCCGCCGCCACCTCCTTGCCCGCCCGGACGCTGCCGGTGATGGAGACCATCTGCGGCACCGGGTGGGTGACCAGCTTGCGGCCGGTGTCCCGGTCGCCGCAGATGACGTTGAACACGCCCGGCGGCAGGAACTGGCCCATGATGTCGGCCATCAGCAGCGTCGAGGCCGGCGTGGTGTCCGACGGCTTCAGCACCATCGTGTTCCCGGCGGCCAGCGCGGGCGCCCACTTCCAGACGGCCATCATCATCGGGTAGTTCCACGGCGTCACCGCCGCGCACACCCCGATCGGCTCGCGCCGGACGAACGAGGTGAACCCGGACATGTACTCCCCGGCCGAGCGGCCCTCCAGGATCCGGGCGGCGCCGGCGAAGAACCGGATCTGGTCCACCATCGGCGGGATCTCCTCCGACAAGGTGAGCGCGATCGGCTTGCCGGTGTTCTGCGACTCCGCGGCGACCAGCTGCTCGGCGTTGGCCTCGATCGCGTCCGCGATCCGCAGCAGGGCCAGGCTGCGCTCGCCCGGCGTCGCGTCCCGCCAGCCCCCGAAGGCCTCGGACGCGGCCGCGAACGCGGCGTCGACCTCCTCGTCGCCGGACACCGGGGCGGTGGCGAAGGCCTCACCGGTGCTCGGGTCGATCAGCTCGGCCTTGGCGTCGTAGGACATGTCGGTCCACTGGCCGTTGATGAAGTTCCGAAGGTCATCCACGGAAAAGGCCTCGTTTCGTCAGGAATTAGTTGCCCGCGGGGACGCGTTCCTCGCACGCCCACGGTGATCCGTAGTCGGTCAGCAGGTCAAGGAATGGCTCGGGCGGCAGGGCCTCGGGGCCGAGCACGCCAATCCCCGACCAGGCCCCGGAGTCGATCAGCTCCAGGGCGACGACCGGGTTGACGGCCGTCTGCCAGACCACCGCCTGGGAGCCGTACTCGGCCATCGACCAGGCGTTGTCCACGACGTGGTGCAGGTAGACCTCGCGCGGCGCGCCGTCGGTCCCGGTGCCGGTGACCCAGGTGCCCGCGCAGGTCACGCCGGTCATCTTGTCGCCCAGCGAGGCCGGGTCGGGCAGGCACGCGGCGACCACGTCGCGGGGCGACACGCTCGCGCCGCTCGCGCTGACCGGCTCGGTGCGGTCCAGGCCGAGCTTGTGCAGGACCCGCAGCACGCTGATGAACTCCTCGCCCAGGCCGTACTTGAAGGTGACCCGCTTGGCGTTGAGCCAGCGCGGCATCAGCAGCACTTCCTCGTGCTCGACGTTCACGCACTCGACCGGGCCGATCCCGGCCGGGAAGGTGAAGGTCTCCGGCTCGGAGAACGGCGGCGTGGTGTACCAGCCGCGCCCGTCCTCCCAGATCACCGGGGGATTGAGGCACTCCTCGATGGTGGTCCAGATCGAGAACGTGGGCGCGAAGTCGTAGCCGGCCACCTCGAGGTCGGCCCCGTCCCGGACGCCCAGCTCGACGATCTGGCTGAACAGCTTGTCGGCCGCGTAGCGGGCGAACACGTCCGACAGCCCCGGCTCGACCCCGATCCCGGCCAGGGCCAGCTTCCCGGACTCCTCCCACTGCGGGGTCAGCTCGAACTGCTCGTCGCCGAGCTTCACGCCGGTCCGGGCGTAGGGATCCTGCGGATCCGGGCGCGACAGCGACATGGCCATGTCCAGGTAGTGGACGCGCGACCGCAGGGCCGCGCGGAACAGCGGCATGACGAAACGGGGATCGGTCGCGTTCATGAGCACGTCACAGGAGTGCTGCTGCAGGAGACCGGCCGTGGCCTCCTCATTGCGGGCGTCCAGCCGCACGGCGGTATAGGAGTCCTTGGCCCGGGCCGCCTGCTGGGCCCGGCCCAGGTCGTAGTCGGCGATCACGAGCTCGGCAAACGGGCGCCGGGCCGCGATCCGGGCGAATGCGGTGCCGACGCCGCCGGCGCCTACCAGGAGTATGCGCATAGCGGCGATCTTAGACCCCTGACGGGGTCGCGACCGACGGGTCTAGTCGCGATACCTACATGTTACGACTGAAATCGTTGCTAGCTGCCATGATGGGTGCTAGAACCGTTGCACCAGTATAAAGAATCCGTTGCGGGAAGGACCAGGGCATGGCGACGACCGAGCCGGTACTGCAGCCGATGGAGCAGTCCGTTGACAAGGGGCTCAAGGGTGGCGCGCTCGGCCTGATCTCCAGCACCGTGATCGCGACCGCGTCGGTCGCCCCGGCCTACAGCATCGCGGCCACGCTCGGCTTCGTGGTGCTGGCCGTCGGGCTGAAGGCGCCGGCCGTAGCCGTGCTGGCGTTCGTGCCGATGATCCTCAGCTCGATCGGCTACAGCGAGCTGAACAAGGCCGACCCCGACTGCGGCACCACGTTCACCTGGGCCACCCGGGCCTTCAGCCCGGCCGCGGGCTGGGCCGGCGGCTGGGCCATCGTGGTCGCCGACGTGCTGGTCATGGCCAGCCTGGCCCAGGTCGCCGGGCAGTACATCTTCCTGCTGTTCAACGCCCGGGGGATCGGGACCAACCCGGCCAGCGGCTACGTGCTGCTGCTGGGCATCGCCTGGATCGTGGTGATGACCTACATCTGCTACCGCGGCATCGAGGTCTCGGCCAACTTCCAGAAGGCGCTGCTCGGCATCGAGATCGTCATGCTGGTGGTCCTGTCGGTGACCGCGCTGGTCCGGGTCGGCTCCGGCCACCACCCGGCCGAGTCGCTGCACCCGACCTTCGCCTGGCTGAATCCGTTCGGCCTGCCGTTCGGCGCGTTCGCCGGCGGCGTCGTCCTCATGGTGTTCATCTACTGGGGCTGGGACACCGCGCTGTCGGTCAACGAGGAGACCAAGGACCCGGCCAAGACGCCGGGCCGGGCCGCCATCCTGTCCACCCTGATCCTGCTGGTCACCTACGCGCTGGTCATCTTCGCCGCGCAGTC
>DASYBB010000227.1:0-6380 GCA_036501025.1 Streptosporangiaceae bacterium | reverse complement strand
CCCGCGATCTGGGCCTCGGACATATCCCCGTAGTAGCGCAGGACCAGCGCCTCGCGCTGCCGGGGCGGCAGCGTCCGCAGAGCGGCCACGACCGCCGACCGCTCCAGCAGCGTGATCGCGCCATGCTCGGCGCTCGGCATGCCCGGCGGTGGCTTGGGCGCGTTGCGCTCCACGACGATCCGGTGCCGCAGCACCGACCGGGACCGGTTCACCACGGACTGGCGCAGGTAGGAGAGGGCCTTCTCGCTGTCGCGCAGCCGCCGTCCCCATGGTCACATCGGGCCGCCTTCCATAGGTCACCCCGCGTGCCTTCCGGTCAGCCGCTCAGGCACGCCAGCACCGACCAGTGTCGGCAGCGCCATGTCCGGCTCCTGTCCCCGCGGTGCGTCCGGCCGCGGCTGCCGCCTAGCCTGGCATTGCCGGGCACCGAGTCACCATCGGCGCAGGCCCACCGGTGGGTAGGTGTAGGTCTACCCTGGCGGGCGGCTCAGGCGCCGGCGGCCAGGGCGGGATAGCCGCCGCGGAAGCGGATCAGCGGGGCGCCGGCCGGGGCGACGTGCGGGACGGCCAGCACCCGGGCGATGAGCAGCAGGTGGTCGCCGGCCGGGATGCGCTGGGTGGCCGAGCATTCCAGGGCGGCCAGGCTGTCGTCCGGGATCAGCGCGCCCGACAGTTCGCCGCGGTGGTGGGGGACGCTGGCCAGCAGCAGCCGGGCGCCCGGGCGGCCGGCCGCGGCGAACCGGCCCGCGAGCGCCCGCTGGGCCGAGCCGAGCAGGGTGACGGCGAAGGTGTCCAGCCGGGCCAGCACCTCGGCCGGGTACGACTCGGCCATCAGCGCGACGGCGACCAGCGGAGGATCGGCCGAGACCGGGCAGAACGCGCTGACCGTGGTGCCGATGTCGTCGCGCCCGTCCGCGAGGGTGATGAGGGTGACGCCCGCGGCCCACGCGGTCAGGGCATCAGCCAGGGAGAAGGTGCCGTCGGCGGGAGCGATCCGTTTCGTCATTCAAATGTCCAGCTGCCCGGCAGGGCCAGCGGGCCGTGCGCCGGGAGTCCGGCCCGGGCGGCCAGGCGCCAGGCCGGGCCCCAGCTCTCGGCGAGCAGGCTGGCGGCGGCGGCGCCGGGGGCGTCGCTGGAGGCGGGCGGGCGGATCCGGTCGATGGGCCGGACCCTGGGGTAGGCGCGCAGCGGCGCCGATGCCGGCAGGCCGGCCCGGCGGCGGGCCACCGCGGCCGCGTGCTCGAGGCCGCCGAGCTCGTCGACCAGGCCGTTGGCGACCGCGTCGGCGCCGGTCCAGACCCGGCCCCGGGCCAGCTCGTGGACGCGCTCCTGGGTCATGCCGCGGCCCTCGGCCACCTTGCCGGTGAAGTCGGCGTAGATGTGGTCGAGCCAGTCGTTGACGAGCGTCCACTCATCCGGGGCGAACGGCCGCATCTGCGAGAACATGGCCGAGTGGTCGCCCTGGGTGACCTTGTCGGTGGTCACCCCGACGCGGTCCAGGGCCTCGCCCAGTACGGCCTTGCCCGACAGGACCCCGATAGAGCCGGTGACGGTGCCCGGCTCGGCCACGATCATGTCGGCCGCCATGGCGATGTAGTAGCCGCCGGACGCGGCCACGTCGCCCATCGAGGCGACCACCGGCTTGCCGGCCGCCCGGGCCCGGACGACCTCGCGCCAGATCGTGTCGGAGGCGACTTAGGAGCCGCCGGGGCTGTTGACCCGCAGCACGATGGCCGCCACCGAGTCGTCGGCGGCGGCCGCCCGGATCGCGGCCGCGATGGTGTCCGAGCCCATGGCGCCGCCGGCCAGCGGCCCGCGGCCGCTGCGGCCGCGCCGGATCGGCCCGGTGGCGTAGATGAGGCCGACCGCGGCCTCGCCGCTGCCGCGGGCGGGCAGCCGGCGGACCCGCTCGGCCAGCGCCCGCGAGCGCTGGTAGCGGGCCAGGTACAGCAGCACCGCGCCCTCGCCGGCGTGGCGGCGGGCGCCGGCGTAGACCTCGTCGCGGTAGCCGAGCGAGTCGACCAGGCCCGCGGCCAGCGCGGCCGAGGCCAGGAACGGCCCGGCGTCGATCAGCTCGCTGACCCGCTCGCGGCTCAGCTGCCGGCGGTGCGCGATGGCATCGGCCAGCTGCTCGGTGACCGACGCGGTGAGCCGCTCGGTCTCCTCGCGGGCGGGCGCGGAGAAGCCGCGCTCGGTCACCTGCTCGGCCGCGCTCTTGTACTCGTGCCGCTTGGCCACCTGGAACTGCGCGCCGAGCTTGTCCAGCGCGTCGCGCAGGAACACCCGCTCGACGGCGATCCCGGTCAGGCCGAGGTCGCCGGAGGGCTGCAGCGAGATCGTGTCGAACGCGGTGGCCAGGTAATAGGCCACGTTGCCGGCCGAGAACTCGCCGAACGTCTCGGCCCAGGCCACGGTCAGCTTCCCCGCGTCGCTGACGGCCTGGACCGCGCGCCGCAGCTCCTGCACCGCGGCCAGCCCGATGGGGCGGCCGCCGATCCGGACCACCAGCGCCTTGACCCGGTCGTCGCCGGCCGCCCGGCGCAGGCCGTCCAGCACGTCGGCCAGGACCAGCCGGCGGCGGGCCAGCACGGCCGAGACGGGGTCGGCGGGCCGGGACTCGGCGATCCCGTCGGTCAGGTCGAGTTCCAGGATCAGCGGCGCGGTCCGCTGCTGGCGCAGGTGGGCCAGGCGGGCGGCGATTATCGGCTCCGGCATGCGTTCAGGCTATCGTCGGCGGAGATGGCAAGTCGCGATGGCAACGGGTGGGTTCGCTGTTCCCTGGGGCACCGGCACTGGGGCCGGTTCGGCGCGGCCGGGCTCCTGGCCTATGCCGGCCCGCCCGGTGACCTTCAGGTCCTGCTGCAGCGCCGGGCCTGGTGGAGTCACCACGGCGGCACCTGGGGCCTGCCGGGCGGTGCCGCCGACAGCCACGAGTCCCCGGTCGCCGCGGCACTCCGCGAGGCCGCGGAGGAGTGCGAGGTCCCGGCCGACGCCGTCACGGTGCGCGGGATCTTCGACGACGACCACGGCGGCTGGGCGTACCGCACGGTCTTCGCCAGCGCGCCCGCGCCGTTCCGCGTGTCCCCCGACAGCGACGAGACCGCCGAGGTGACCTGGGTCCCGGCCGGCGAGGTGGACCGGCTCAAGCTGCACCCCGGCCTGGCCGCCCACTGGGCGGAGCTGCGCGGCGGGCTCGCCCCGCTGACCGTGATCGTGGACGCGGCCAACGTGATCGGCTCGCGGCCGGACGGGTGGTGGCGGGACCGGGCCGGCGCGGCGCGGCGGCTGGTGTCCGCGCTGGGCCAGCTGGCGGTCCGCGGCGTGGCCGACGTCCCCCCCGAGCTCGGGCTCCCGGCCCCGGCCCGCTGGTTTCCCGAGATCGTCGTGGTGCTGGAGGGCCAGGCGCGCGGCGCCGTGGCCGCTGAGACCGGGGTGCGGATCAGCAACGCGCCCGGTTCGGGCGACGACACGATCGCCGCGACGGCGGCGCAGGCGACGGGTGACCGGCTGGTGGTGACGGCCGACCGGGAGCTGCGCGCGCGGTGCGAGGCGGCCGGCGCGCACGTCACCGGGCCGCGCTGGCTGACCGGCCAGCTGGACGCGTGACGCTTCCGGCCGGCGGGGCGGTTCCCCTCGGCGCGGCCTTTCCCCTGGGCGCGGCCGTCACCATCGCCGAGCTGACCGCGGACCCGCACCCGGTGCTGGGCCGGCTCCGCGCGGCCGAGCCGGTGTCCTGGCTGCCGGCCCTGGGCGGCTGGCTGGTGACCCGGCGGGACCTCGCCGAGCAGGTGCTGCGCGACGCCCGCGGCTTCACCGTCGACGACCCGCGCTTCACCACGGCCCGGGTGGTGGGGCCGAGCATGCTGTCGCTGGACGGCGGCGAGCACCGGCGGCACCGGGACCCGTTCGCGAAGGCCGTGCGCCGGGGGGACGTCAGTGCCGGGCTGGCCGCGTTCGCCGGGGAAGAGGCCCGGCGGCTGGTGGCGGGGCTGGCCGGGGATCCGGGGCGTGCCCGCGGGGCGGAGCTGCGGCGCGGGCTGGCCGGGCCGCTGGCGGTGGCGGTCATGGCCGAGGTGCTCGGCCTGCGGGACGTCGACCCGGCCACGCTGCTGTCCTGGTACGACGCCATCGTGGCCGGGGTGTCGGTCCTCACCGAGGCCGGGCCGTCGGCCCCGGTGCCCGGCCCGGCGGCGGCGGCCGTGGCCGACCTGGGGGAGTCGCTGGAGGCCGCCATCCGCGCGCCGGGCGCGACGTCCCTGCTGGCCGTCGCGGCCGCCTCGGCCGGGCTGAGCATCGCCGAGATCAAGTCGAACGCTGCGGTCATGCTGTTCGGCGGCGTGGAGACGACCGAGGGCATGATCGTGAACGCCCTCTGGCATCTCCTCGGCGATCCGGCCGCCGCGGCGGCCGTCACCGCGGACCGGTCACTGACTTGCGCCGTGATCGACGAGTCGCTGCGGCTGGAGCCGGCCGCCGCGGTCGTGGACCGGTACGCCACCGCGGATGCCACGCTCGGCGGGGCGGCGGTCCGGGCCGGCGACCTGGTCACCGTCTCGCTGGCCGGCGCTAACCGGGACCCGGCGTTCTTCCCGCGGCCGGACCGGTTCGACCTGCGCCGGCCCAACGCCCGGCAGAACCTGGCCTTCGCGCTCGGCCCGCACTTCTGCGTGGGCGCCCAGCTGGCTCAGCTGGAGACCGAGGCGGCCGTCACGGCCGTGCTGGACCGGCTGCCCGGGCTCCGGCTGGACCCGGCCCGGCCCGCGGCGCCCCGCGGCCTGGTCTTCCGCAAGCCGCCCGCCCTGCACGTGCTGTGGAATGGCGGCTGATCAGGAAAGCCGGGACCGGGCGGACATGTCATAGTTGCGGGATACGCCCGGGGTCGGGCGGCACGGGGACCCGATTGGGGAGGGCATTGTGTTCGGGCATAAGCATGAGCATGACCGGGAGTGGACGCACTTCGGGGGGATTGTTGCCGACTCGCGCCAGCACCATCGCACCTGGACTTATGTCGTCGATTACCGCCGGGCCGAGGGCGGCACGTTCCGGGTCACCGTCCCGGCCCTGCCGGACCAGGACATTGAGCTGCGGATCGGCACCCAGGTGCAGCTCGAGGTCGACCTCAAGTCGGGCGAGGCCCGCCTCGTGCCCGGCCAGGTCCTGGGCGCCGGCGGACCTGGGGCGCGCGAGGCCATGCGCCTGACCGTGCAAATGGGCGGAGCGGGTGACCGCGCCGCGGCCGTCGCCGCCGCCCTGGGCAGTCTCGGCCAGCCCGGCGGGCCCCGAGCTCACGTGACCGGGAATCCGGAGGTGCGCGTCATCGGCGGCTCCGAGGTGCGCGTGGTGGGCGGAGCCCAGGCGGCCGAGGTCATGGCGGCCGTGCAGGACCTGATGAGCGGCGGCGACCAGGCCGCCGCGCGGGAGCGGATCCGGCACCTCAAGGCGGACCTGCAGGCCCAGGCGGGCCTGACCTCCCCGGCCGGGCCGGCGGGCTTCAGCTCGCCGGAGCCGAGCACGTTCGACACCGTGACCCCGCCGTCGGCCCCGCCGCCGACCACCTTCAGCTCGCCCGACCCGTCCGTGGGCCAGGCCGGGCCGGCCTTCGGCCAGCCCGGCTTCAGCCCGGTGGCCCCGGTCACCACGTTCAGCTCGCCCGCCAGCACCGGCTCGTTCGGGGCGGGCAGCTCCACCGGGTCAGGCGCCTTCGGCTCATTCGGCGACTTCGGCGAGACCAAGTCCGACCGGATCGCGCGGCTGGAGGACCAGCGCGACCGGGGCCAGATCACCCCGGAGCAGTTCGCGGCCCAGCGCGAGCAGATCCAGGACGAGATCTGACGGAGTGCCGGTCCCGCCGCCGCAGCCTGTAACCGCGCCGGGCCGGCGCCGCTGCTTCGGCTCGGCGCCGGCCCGGCGCCGGACTAGCTCCGGCCGGCGGGCAGGATCGTGAACGCGTCGGCGTGCAGCGGCGCAACGACCCGGAAGTGCCGCTCGTCGAGCGTCAGCAGCCGCGTCGTGCGGTACCTGCCGGCCAGGACAACGATCGAGGCATCGGCGATGCCGATGCGCACGTCCGCGTACCGTTCCACAATGGCGGCCGCCTGGCTCACGTCCGCCCGGCTGAATGCGGCCAGCGCTGAGAGTGTCCTCCGCCGGAGCGAGCGGCGGGTTTCGGCGACCCAGCCCGGTGCCGCGGCCGTAGCTCGCCCGATGCAACGTGCATACTGCCGGCTCGGGACTGCGCGCGGCTGCCACGACCGGCAGGATGGGGGCGTGCGGGTTGTCGTGGTGTCCGATACTCATGCACCGCGGCGGTGGAAGTCCTGCCCGCCCGCGGTGGCCCTGCGCCTGCGCGGCGCCGACCTCATCCTGCACGCCGGCGACGC